>NZ_JCAXES010000016.1:0-26819 GCF_059758695.1 Stenotrophomonas sp. GQ19
ATTCCGGCGTGGGCGCCAAGCTACACGGCGATCGTCGAGATCCAGGCTCACACGGCGGCCCACGCCGGCTCTCGACACCTAAACTGCCAGATTCCGATCAGATAAGGCTCGTGAGCGCCATCCATGGCGCCCAACGGTCCCGCCAACCCACCCGTACCCAGCCTTTGACAGTGTGCTGGTACGCAACGAAGAAGCGGCATCTTAGAGCGCAGACGTGTTGCTCTGCTCTGTGCTGCTTTGGCCTTGCCCAGGCCACCGACTGACTATCTGGGGTGGGGGTGTGTGAGTTCGCGGGACCGTTGGGCGCCATGGGTCCGGCGCATGCGCCGGACGGGTTGGGCAGGACGCCCAACCCCGGTCTTGCCGTTTGTGCAGGACTGCACAAACGAGCAAGGCGCTCACGAGCCTCCAGGGATGGATTTACGGCGTGTCCCGCGGACTCACACACCCCCACCCAGCCAGGTGCGGCTGGGAATGCAGCTTTTAGAGGCGCAAGCCGATCAGGCTTTTTCTCAGGCTTCTTCGAACCGGTTCGCTGCGACGTTCTTGCGCACGTGCTCCGGGTTCCAGATGCGGCCGTTCATGGCGATGTACACGCCGCTGGCCAGCGACTGCACTGCGCCGATCGCGCAGCCGATGTTGAACTCTGCGTCTGAACCACGGAAGCGGGCCGGGCTCAGTGCGCCGGTCATCACGATCGTCTTGTCGGCGATGCTCCGCAGCACCTGGCCGGTCTGCACCATCGAATCGGTGCCGTGCGTCACCAGCACGTGGCGCGTCGGCTGCGCGGCGATGGTCGCGCGGATCAGCTCGCGGTCCTCATCGGTGATGTGCAGCGAATCCTTGCGCAGGATCGGAATCACATTGAAACGGAACGTCACGCCCAGCTCGCGCAGGATCATCCCGATCTGCGGATCGCCGATCTGGTAGTCCGACTTGTCGTCGAAGTAGATCTTGTCGATCGTGCCACCGGTGGTGATGATCAGTAGTTCGTCCATTGCAGGCTTCCTGGATAGCGGTCAGAACCGTGCGGGCAGCCCGCGCCGGGATGCAGATGATACGACCGCCAGCGCCGCCCCGCAGCCGCAGGCCGCCAACCGGTCAGCGTTTCCCGAAGCGGCGGCGCAGCCCCGGGCCACTGCCCACCCCGATCACCGCCAGCGCCAGCAGCAGCTCCGCCCATGCCCAGCCGGCTGTTTCCGGGTGGCTCCAGGCGCTCATCACCCCGTGGCTGAACCAGAACAGCGCCAGCACCCCCGCCCAGAAGGCCGCCTTCCCGCGCCGCAACCATACCCCCAGCGCCAGCAGCAGCGGCGGCAGGGTGAACACCAGTTGCGTGGCCAGCCAGTGCCGGTCCTGCGCGAACCACAGCGCGTACACCGCCGCCAGCGCCACCAGCAGCAGCGCCAGGATGGCGTCCTGCGCGCGGCCGTTCATGCCAGCCGCCGCGCGATGTCGGCCACGCGCCGGCCCAGCGCACGCGCCAGGATCGCCTCATCTTCGCTCGGTACCGGGTTGTCGTCGGCCCCTGCAACGTGGCTCGCGCCGTACGGCGTGCCGCCGGTAGTGGTGTGGCTCAGCGCCGGCTCGGTGAACGGAATGCCGACGATCAGGCAGCCGTGGTGCAGCAGCGGCACCTGCATCGACAGCAGGGTCGATTCCTGGCCCCCGTGCAACGACGCCGTCGAGGTGAACACCGCGGCCGGTTTGCCGACCAGCGTGCCATTGACCCATTCGGCGCCCAGCCCATCCAGGAAATGCTTCACCGGCGCGGCCATGTTGCCGAAACGGGTCGGGCTGCCCAGGATCAGGCCGTCGCACTCGGCCAGATCGCCGATGTCCACGTAGGGCGCGCCATCTTCGGGCACCGGCGGGCGGGCAGTCTGCGTCACCGCCGCCACCGGCGGCACCGTGCGTAGCCGCGCGCTCATGCCCGGCACCTCGCCGATGCCCCGTGCGATCTGGCGGGCCAGCCGGGCCACCGAACCACCGCGGCTGTAGTAGAGCACCAGTATTTCCGCCATCGCGCGTCATCTCATCCGGACCAGCGGCCAGTATGGCGATGCGATGCAGTCCCGCACACCCCTCTTCGGGTACCCTTGCGCCGATGGAACCCCTCGACACCGTGAACCTCTGGATGGAGCGCGTGCGCGATCGCAAGCGTGCCGCCAGCTTCGGCCGCTTCCTCTGGCGGCGCTTCCTGGACGACCGCCTGTTCCAGGCCGCGGCCTCGCTGGCCTACACCACCGTGTTCGCGCTGGTGCCATTGGCCATCGTGGTATTCGGCGTGCTGTCGGCGTTCCCGGTGTTCGACCGCTGGAGCGACCAGCTCAGCGACTACGTGTTCTCCAACTTCGTGCCCAACGCCGCGCGCGCCGCCGAAGGCTACTTGCGCCAGTTCTCGGCCAGCGCCGGCCAGCTCACCGCCGCCGGTTTCATCGCGCTGGTGGTGTCGCTGCTGATCACCCTCAACAGCGTGGAAGAAACCTTCAACCAGATCTGGCGCGTGGGCTCCACCCGGCCCAAGCTGACCCGCTTCCTGGTCTATTGGACCGTGCTGACCCTCGGCGCGATGCTGGCCGCCGCCTCGCTGGCGGTATCGGCGCGGGTGTTCGCGCTGCCCCTGTTCGGCACCAGCGAAGGCCGCTGGCTGGCCAATTTCTCGCTGACCGTGGCGCCCATCCTGATCGAGTTCGTCTGCATCACGCTGGTCTACCGGGTGGTACCGCACCACACGGTGAAGTGGCGGCATGCCATTCCCGGCGCGATCCTGGCGGCGGTGATGCTGGAACTGGTGAAGTGGGGCATGGGCGCCTACCTGGGCAGTTTCCAGTCCTACCAGAAGCTCTATGGCACCGTCGCCTTCGTGCCGATCCTGCTGCTGTGGATCTACCTGTGCTGGGTGTCGGTGCTGCTGGGGGCCTCGCTGGCGTCCTCGATCGCCGCCTTCCGCTACCAGCCGGCCGAGCTGCGCCTGCCCACCGGCTACGAGATCTATGGCCTGCTGCGCCTGATCGGGCGGTTCCAGCAGGCCCGGGCCGAAGGCCACAGCCTGGACGATGACGAGATCCTGCGGCTGGAGCCCATGCTCACCGATTCGCTGCTGCAGACCATGTTGTGCGATCTGGAGGCCATCCGCGTGGTACGGCGCGACGAGCGCGGCGAATGGCTGCTGGCGCGCGACCTGGACAAGCTCACCCTGTCTGACCTGTACGAGACCACGCAGATGCGCATTCCGGTACGCGAAGCCTACCTGCCGTACCGCGACGACAGTCTGGGCCAGGCCTCCGTACTGGCGCTGGATGCCTTGCGGCTGCCACTGCGCGAACTGCTCAAGCGCCGCGTCAGCGATATCTATTCGACCCCCGGAGATACACCATGACCGCCAAGCCCCTGCTGCTGGCCGTGGGCCTGCTGGCCCTGGCCGCCTGCAACAAGCCCGCGCAACCGGATGCCACCGCGCCCGCCCCCGCCACGCCTCCTGCCGCCGTCGCAGAGCCGGCCACGCCGGCGACCGGTGAGGTCGCGCCGACCGATCGCAAGACCGTCGAACGTCCCACCCTGAGGTTGCCGGCCCTGGATGGCAGCACTTACGACCTGGCCGCACATCGCGGCAAGTGGGTGGTGGTCAATTTCTGGGCCACGTGGTGCGCGCCGTGCCGCAAGGAGATGCCGGAGCTGTCGGCGCTGCACGCGATGCGCACGGAGATCGAGGTGGTCGGCCTGGCGTACGAGGACATCGAGCCGGCCGAGATGAAGGCGTTTCTTGAAAAGCGCCCGGTGACCTATCCCATCGTCATCGTGGACACCTACAACCCGCCCGAGGATTTCGCCATCCCGCGCGGCCTGCCGTTGACCTACCTGATCGCGCCCGACGGCAAGGTCGCCAAGGAGTTCCTCGGCCCGGTCACCGCGCACGACATCGAAGCGCGCATCAAGGAAGGGTGAGCCGTAGAGCCGGGCTCTGCCGCGCCGCGGGGTATGTACGCGCCATGACGTTGAACGCATCGCCATGCGCCCATGACGTGCCGCACCACGCGCGTAGAGCCGGGCTCTGCCCGGCTGCTTCCCAAGACGGTACACGTGCAGCAGGTGTCCGCGGCGCTCCTGTGAAGCTGCCGGGCAGAGCCCGGCACTACGTTTCGTCGCCATGCGGCAGGTCCCGGATGCATGGCGATGCGTTGATCTCACGACGCCTGGTCACCACGCGGCACGGCAGAGCCCGGCTCTACGTGGGGGCGCGGCGTTACGGGATCTCGAACCCCTCGATCGGCGGCAGCACCCCGAACTGCTCCTTGTGCAGCTTGCCCTTCAACGGCGGCAGCGCCAGTTCCGGTTCGTCCACGCGGGTATCGGGCAGGCGGTCGAGCAGGTTGCGGATCAGCGCCAGCCGGCCGCGCTTCTGGTCGTTGAAGTCCACCAGCGTCCACGGCGCCTCGTCACGGTGGGTCGCGCGCAGCATCGCTTCGCGCGCGTCGGTGTAGGCGCTGTACTTGCTGCGTGACTCCAGGTCCACCGGCGACAGCTTCCAGCCCTTGAGCGGGTCAATGTGGCGCTCGGCAAACCGCTTTTCCTGCTGCGCCTGGTCCACGCCCAACCAGTACTTGAACAGCAGGATGCCATCGTCCACCAGCAGCTTCTCGACCACCGGCGCCTGGGCCAGGAACGCCTTGTACTCCGGTTCGCTGCAGTAGCCCATCACGTGCTCGACCCCGGCGCGGTTGTACCAGCTGCGGTCCATCAGCACGATTTCGCCGCCGGCCGGCAGGTGTGCGATGTAGCGCTGGAAATACCACTGGGTGCTTTCGCGGTCGGTCGGCTTGGGCAGCGCCACCACCTTGCATTGGCGCGGATTGAGGTGCTCGGCGATGGCCTGGATCGCACCGCCCTTGCCGGCGGTATCGCGGCCTTCGAACAGCACCAGTACGCGTTGCCCGGTGTGCTGCACCCAGCGCGCCATCGCGATCAGCTCCAGCTGCATGGGTTCCAGCAGGGCCTCGTATTCCTTGCGCTTGAGCTTGCCCATCCACGTGCCTCGGTCATCGTCGGGAACCCCGAGCCTAGCGCAGCGAAAGTTCAGCCGTTGTCGGCGTCGCCGGGTAGCGCACGCGGCCGGTGCACGAGGAGGTCGCCCGGCAGCAGGACCACCGGTTCGCCGGCCCTCTGCAGCATGCGATCCGCCACCGGCTCACCCTCATCGTTGCATTCGACCACGGCAAACGACCCGAACGCGTCGGCCGGCCAGGGAAGCGCCGTGGCCACGGCACGACCATCGATCGCGTGCTGTGCGCACCACTGCAGGCGGGCGATGGCCAGGTCGAGCTCGCCCTTCCACGCCAACGCGGCAGGGTCGCCAGCCGTGTCGCGTAGCGCCGCGATCGCCTGTGCGCGCTGCTCTTCCAGCAGCGCGAGCACGCGTGGCGATCCCGCGCCGGATGTCACGCTGCTCCCTGCCAACCGCGTTCGCGCGCCAGGTCTTCCACCACCGTGCTGAAGTCACTGGCGAACCCGGCCATGTCGAACAGGCCGCTGTCGCCGCGGCGCAGCGCCAGTTCCGCGCGCAGCGCCTGCAGCGCCGGGGCGTCGTTGCCCAACGCGATGGCGGTGGCTACGAAGGCGCGGTCGTCGGCCACGTTCATGTGTGCCAGCCCCAGGTGATGGTTGAGGCTGCCCGCCACGCGCGAGGCAAACGTCGCCCCGGGGCAGGTCAGCACCGGGCAGCCGGCCCACAGGGCATCGGACGCGGTGGTGTGTGCGTTGTAGGGGTGGGTGTCCAGGAACAGATCGGCGTGCTGGTAGCGCGCCAGATAGTCCGGGTGCGGCAGCTTGTGCATGAACACCAGGCGTGCCGGATCCAGCTGCGCCTGGCGCGCCGCGCTGCGCAGTCGCGCATCGGCGTTGCCCGGGCCGGACAGCAGCCACAGCACGCTGCCGGGCACGCCGTGCAGCACCGCGAACAGGCGCTGCACGCTGCGCGGGTTGAGCTTGTAGCTGTTGTTGAAGCAGCACAGCACCACGCCCTGTGCCGGCAGCCCGCACGCTTCGCGCGACGGCGGCGCGGCGAGCACGCGGGTGTTGTCCGACGGTTGGAACGCCCGCGGCAGGTACCGCACCTGTTCACTGAACCCGGTCGCCAGCGGCGCGGGCAGCACGAAGGCATCGGCCAGCACATGGTCGATCCAGTCCGCGCCGGAGGTACCCGGATAGGCCAGCCAGTTCACCTGGACCGGGGCAGGGCGCATCGCCAGCACCTGCGGGGTACCGCCGCCGCCCCAGCCACGCAGATCGAACAGCACGTCGATGGCGGTGTCACGGATGCGCGCGGCGATCTGCTGGTGCGACTGTGTGCCCACCTCGTGCACCTGCGTGGCGGCCGCCTGCAGGCGTGCCCGGATGGCGCTGCCATCGTTGCCGGTCAGCGCGAACAGGTGCAGGTCCAGGCGGCCGGCGGCGGCCAGCTGTTCCAGCAGTGCCACGATCAGCAGCCCGGTGGGATGTGCGCCGAAGCCGTTGGACAGAAAGCCCACGCGCAGGCGGCCCTGGCCGCGCACCGCGGTCGCCGGCAACGGCGTCACGCTGGCGCGGATGGCCGCCGCGCGCTGCCGCGCGCAGGCCAGTTGTTCGGCGGCGCTGCCGTCTTCACTCAGGAATGCGAACGGCTCAACCGCAGCCTGGCCCTGCGCGACGGCCTGGCGCACCTGCGCCGACAGGCGCTCGATGTTGCGCCAGTCGCACAGCCGACGCTGCCAGTTGAGCAGCTGGGCGGTGATGTAGGGCTCACCTGGCAGCAGCGTATGCGCATGCCGGTAGGCATCGGCGGCGGCCTCCGGCTGGCCGGCATCCTCCAGCGCGTGGCCGAGCCACAGGGCGATTCCGGGGTGCTGGGGTGCGCTGTCGGACGCCTGGCGCAGCAACGCTGCCGCCTCGGCGTGGCGCGCCTGCATCCAGCGTGCACGGCCCAGCCGGGCCAGCGCTTCGGGGTGGTGGTCGCGCAACTGCAGGGCACGCGTGGCGGCGTGCTCGCCGGCTGCTACATCGCCGGCCTCCAGTTCGGCATCGGCCAGCATGACCCAGGCGATGAAATCGGCCGGCTGGCGTTGCACCGCCAGGCGCAGCTGCTGCCGGTCCGCGTCCATGGTCAGGTGCCCGCCGCCAGCTGCGCCAGTTCGTCGGCCTGGTGCTCGTGGATCAGCCGTTCCACCAGCGTGTCCAGCTCGCCGGCGATGATGTTGGGCAGGTCGTACAGGGTCAGCCCTTCCACGCGGTGGTCGGTGATGCGCCCCTGGGGGAAGCTGTAGGTGCGGATGCGCTGGCTGCGGTCGCCGCTGCCCACCTGCAGCCGACGGCTTTCGGCCGTGGCCGCGGCCTGCTTGCTGCGTTCGGCATCCAGCAGCTGGGCCTTCAGGCGCTTCATCGCCTTGTCGCGGTTGGCGTGCTGGCTGCGCTCGGTCTGGCATTCCACCACCACCCCGGAGGGCACGTGGGTGATGCGAATCGCCGATTCGGTCTTGTTGACGTGCTGGCCACCGGCGCCGGACGAGCGGAAGGTATCCACGCGCAGGTCAGCCGGGTTGATCACCACGTCATCCACTTCGTCGGCTTCGGGAATGATCGCCACCGTCGCCGCCGAGGTGTGGATGCGGCCTTGCGATTCGGTGGCCGGCACGCGCTGCACGCGGTGCGTCCCGGACTCGAACTTCAGTTTGGAATAAGCCCCGCGGCCGACTACGCGGGCCACGATTTCCTTGTAGCCGCCGTGTTCGCCGGGGCTGTCCGATTCGATCTCGACCTTCCAGCCCTGGCGTTCGGCGTAGCGGGCGTACATGCGGAACAGGTCGCCGGCGAAGATCGCGGCCTCATCGCCCCCGGTACCGGCCCGCACTTCCAGGAACAGGTTGCCGTCGTCGCGCGGGTCGCGCGGCACCAGCAGCAGCGCCAGTTCCTGGTCCAGCTGCTGCAGGCGCTGCTGGGCGGCAGTGATTTCTTCTTCGGCCAGCTCGCGCAGGTCCGGGTCGCTGCGCATGGCTTCCGCAGCGGCTAGGTCGGCCAGCGCACGGGACTCGTCGGCCAGGGCCGTGGCGATGGGCTGCAGCTGCGCGAACTCGCGCGAGAACGCGCGGAAACGATCGTTGTCGTTCACCACGGCCGGGTCGGCAAGCAGGCGTTCCAGTTCTTCGCGGCGTTCGGCCAGCGCTTCCAGCTTACGGCGCAGGGTCGGCGTCATCAGTCTTCACAGCAGGATGTTGGTAGCCCGGCTTGGCCGGGAACAGGCGCTCGGCGGCGCGGGTCAGCTCAGTATCGCCGCTCAGCGCCGCGGCGCGCAGCGCCGCGGTGGGCGGGTGCAGCAGGCGGTTGGTCAGGCCATGGGCCAGCAGTTCCAGCACTTCGTCCGGTGATTTGCCGTGGGCCAGCTGCTGGCGGGCCTTCTCCAGCATTTCCACGCGGGTCGCTTCGCCGTACGCGCGCAGTTGCCGCAGCGGCGCCTGGTGGGCGCTGGCCTGCAGGGTTTCCACGAAGCGGGCCACCTGCAGTTCGATGATCGCTTCGGCTTCGGCAGCGGCCTCGCGGCGGCTGCGGCGGTTGTCTTCCACCGCCCGTTCCAGATCGTCCACGGTATACAGGAACGCATCGGGCAGCTCGCCCACGCCCGCCTCGATATCGCGCGGCACGGCCAGGTCGAACAGCAGCATCGGCTTGTGCTTGCGGGCCTTCAGCGCGGCGGCCACATGCGCGCGGGCAATCACCGGCTCGCGTGCGGCGGTGGCCGAAAACACCACGTCGGCCTCGCCCAGGTGACGCTCCAGTTCGGTCAGCGGCAGCGCCACGCCGCCGTGCCGGCTGGCCAGTTCCTGGGCGTGGGCCAGCGTGCGGTTGGCCACCAGCAGGCGGCGCACCTTGCCTTCGCTCAGGTGGCGGGCGGCCAGTTCGATGGTTTCGCCGGCGCCCACCAGCAGCACGGTGGAATCTTCCAGCCGCGCGAACGAGTTCTGGGCCAGGCGCACCGCGGTGGAGGCCACCGAGATCGGGTTGGCGCCCACGCGGGTATCGGTACGCGCGCGCTTGGCCACCGAGAAGGTCTGCTGGAACAGCCGGTCCAGGCGTTGGCCCAGCAGGCCGTGGTCGCGTGCGATGGCCCAGGCGTCCTTGACCTGGCCCAGGATCTGCGGCTCGCCCAGCACCATCGAGTCCAGCCCGGTGGCCACGCGGAACAGGTGGCGCACCGCGTCGGCGTCGGCGTGCTGGTACAGATAGCCGTGCAGCTGCCCGGCGTGGGATTCCAGCCACTGCGCCAGCGCGTCACCGGACTCGGCCACGGCGTACAGCTCGGTGCGGTTGCAGGTGGACAGCAGCACGGCCTCGGCCACCTGCGGGGTATCGCGCAGCGACGCCAATGCCTGGGGCAGGGCGTCGCCGCCAAAGGACGCGCGTTCGCGCAGTTCCACTGGCGCGGTCTGGTGATTCAGTCCGAGCACCCACAGGGTCATTGTTCAGTTGCTTGCGATAAGCTGCTGGCCATTCAAGTCGTCATTTTAAGGCCAGAAGCCCCCGATGCCCGCATTGATTCGCATCTCCAGCGTTCTGTTGCTGTCCTTGTCCGTCGCCAACGCCCTGGCGGCGGCGCCGCCGGCCCCCGCTGCAGCCCCGGCAGCCAAGGCCACAGCGGCCCAGACCGCGCCGTTGACACCGGTCATGGCCGGTGAGTTCGCCCTGCAGGCCGGCAAGCTCGGCGACGCCGCGCGTTGGTACCTGGAGGCCGCCGAGGCCGGCACCGACGACGCCGGGCTGGCCGAGCGCGCCACCCGCATCTCCATGCTGGCCGACGACGACAAGCGTGCCGCCCGGGCGCTGGCGCTATGGGAGGCCCGCGCCCCGCGCAGCCTGGCCATGCGCAGCGCTGCCGCCGCGCTGGACATGCGCCAGGCCGACATCGCCGGCGCGCGCACCGAACTGGGGGCGCTGCTGAAGGACCCGGACCCGCGCGGCTGGAAGTTCGCCATCGCCGCGCTGATCGGCGGCGGGCGCGACCCCGCCGTGCCGGCGCAGGTGCTGGGCGGGCTGGTGGACGACAACGCGATTCCCGATCAACTGGAGGTCTGGCAGGAGCTGGGCCGCCTGGCCATGCGCATGGAGCGCCCGGACCTGGCCAAGCGGATGGTCGATGAAGTGGTCAAACGCTTCCCGAACGAACCGCGCGTGGCGCTGTTGAATGCCAGCCAGCTGGCCCAGGCCGGCAAGCAGGAGGACGCGCTGGCGCTGCTGCGCGGGGTCGAGCCCAAGAGCCGCCAGGACCCGGAACTGCGCAACGCGCTGGCCATCGCCTATGACAGCCTCGGCGATCCGCGTTCGGCCGCGCGCGTGCTGGCCGTCGGCCCGCAGGACGTGCAGACCTGGGGCATGCGTGCCTCGCTGCTGGCCAAGCAGAAGGACGACGCGGGCCTGCTGCTGCTCTACAAGGACCTGTCGGCCAAGGCCGCCAAGCCCGACCCCGCCCAGCGCCTGCTGCTGGGCAAGATCGCCGAGTACCTCAAGCGCCCGGCCGAAGCGGTGGACTGGTACCACAGCGTGCCTGGGGGCGAGGAGCTGCCGGAAGCGCGCCTGCGTGCCGCCAACGCCCAGTACGACGCGGGCCGCCCGGACAAGGCGTTCGCCGAAGTGCATGCCATCCAGTCCGACGCCACCGTCGACGACGAAGCCCGGCGCGATGCCTACCTGCTGGAGGCCGAACTGCGCCAGCGCGGCGACGACCTGCCCGGTGAGCTGGACGCCCTGGCCCGTGGCCTGGCGGCATACCCGGATGAGAACGCGCTGCTGTATGCCCGCGCCCTGGCCTGGGAGCGCCGCGATGATGTGCCGCGCGCCGAAGCCGACCTGCGCAAGATCCTGGTGACCGACCCGGAGAACGTGGCCGCGCTCAATGCGCTGGGCTACACCCTGGCCGACCGCACCCAGCGCTACCAGGAAGCGCTGGAGCTGATCGACCGCGCCCGCGTTGCCGAGCCGGACAACGCGGCCATCGTCGACAGCTACGGCTGGGTGCTGTATCGCCTGGGCCGCAATGAAGAAGCGCTGGTGCAGCTGCGCCGCGCCTGGACCCTGAGCAAGGACGCCGAGGTCGCCGCGCACGTCGGCGAGGTGCTCTGGGTACTGGGCCGCAAGGACGAGGCACGGCGTTTCCTCGACGAGGCACGCAAGCTGGACCCTGACAACCGCGCCCTGCAGCGCGTGATCGAGAAATACGGCGTATGACGTTGAACCTGTTCAAGGCCGGCGCCGCGCTGGCAATGGCCGCATCCTTGTCGGCCTGCGTGTCGCTGGACGAGCGCAAGGCCCCGGCCGCGCCCACCGTGGTGACCACCGTATCGGCCGAGGCCGAGCAAGCCGAGGCGGCTCGCGTGGCCGCCGTCCGCGCGCAGCCGCAGTGGAGCTTCCAGGGCCGCGTCGCGGTCAACAAGGGGCGCAACGGCGGCAACGGCCGCATCGACTGGCAGCAGGATGCGCGTCGCTACGTGGTGGAGCTGAGTGCACCGGTCACCCGCCAGAGCTGGAAGCTGACCGGCGACAGCCACCACGAAGGCGGGCGCCTGGAAGGCCTGGAGGGCGGTCCGCGTGAAGGCGAGGACGCCCAGCAGGTGCTGCTGGAGGCGACCGGCTGGGACATCCCGGTCAACCAGCTGCCCGACTGGGTGCGGGGCCTGGTCGCCGATGACACCGGCGCCGCCGAGCGCGTCGAGCGCGACGGCGACGGTCGGCCGCGTCGGGTCGAACAGATGGGCTGGCAGATCCAGTACCTGGACTGGTACCCGGCCGAGGGCGACCGCCCGGTGCTGCCGCGGCGGATCGAAGCGACCAGCGGCGACGCCAAAGTGCGCGTGGTCGTCGACAGCTGGACACTCGGCCGCCCATGAGTGCTCCGGACCTGAACGCGGGCTGGTCGCAGTGGCCGGCCCCGGCCAAGCTCAATCTGTTCCTGAACATCACCGGCCGCCGGCCCGATGGCTACCACCAGCTGCAGACCGTGTTCGCGCTGCTGGCGTGGGGCGACGAGATCCGGCTGCGCGTGCGTGAAGACGGCCAGGTGCGCCGCGATGGCCCCTCGCTGGCGGGCGTGGCCGAGGCCGATGACCTGGCGGTGCGTGCCGCGCTGTTGCTTAAACGCGCTGCCAATGTCGCCCAAGGTGCGGATATCGGCGTTGAAAAGCACATTCCGGCCGGCGGTGGATTCGGTGGCGGGTCGTCCGATGCCGCCACCGTGCTGGTGGGCTTGAACCGTCTCTGGAACGCTGGCCTGGACGTCGATGCGCTGGCCGCGTTGGGGCTGCAGCTGGGCGCGGACGTGCCGGTTTTCGTCCGTGGGCACAACGCCTGGGCCGACGGGGTGGGCGAGCAGCTCACCCCGATTGCCCTCGCGCCGGCCTGGTATGTGGTCGCCGATCCGGGGGTGCACGCCCCGACCGCCGGACTTTTTGCAGATCCGCATTTGACGCGCGACGCCCCAGTGGCGAAAATAGCGGACTTCGCTTCCGGGTCTTTGCTCGGGAATGCGTTCGAGCCGGTACTGCGCCGTCGCGAACCTGCCGTAGAGGCAGCGTTTGCAGCGTTGAGCAGGATCGGCCGGGCACGACTCACCGGGTCGGGAAGCGGTTGTTTCGTCGCCTTCGCCACGCGCGCTGCTGCAGAGCAGGGCCTGGCGCAGTTGCCGGAAGAACTGCGGGCATGGGTGGCTGCGGGCGTGGAGCGCTCGCCACTGCTTGATGTACTCGAGCGTTATTGATTTTGATGCAGGGGCGTCGCCAAGAGGCCCAAGGCACCAGGTTTTGATCCTGGCATTCGGAGGTTCGAATCCTCCCGCCCCTGCCACTTGCGGATGTCAGCCGCGTTCCCATGCGCATGCCTGCGCGGGCACGGCCGATGATCCGCGGTGTTGTCACCGCAGACACTCCAGGGTGCCGGCGGCCGAGTTCTCCAATCGCTCCCGCCCGAGACCGTCATGATGCAAGATCACCCCAACCTGCTGGTATTTTCCGGCAACGCCAACAAGCGCCTTGCGCAGAGCATCTGCAAGGAACTGGGGGTGCGACCGGGCAAGGCGTTGGTGTCGCGCTTCTCCGACGGTGAAGTCCAGGTCGAGATCGAGGAAAACGTCCGCAAGCAGGACGTGTTCGTGATCCAGCCGACCTGCGCGCCGAGCGCCGAGAACCTGATGGAGCTGCTGGTGCTGATCGATGCGCTCAAGCGCGCCTCGGTCAACAGCGTTACCGCGGTGGTGCCGTATTTCGGCTACTCGCGCCAGGATCGCCGCATGCGCTCTTCGCGCGTGCCGATCACCGCCAAGGTGGCCGCCAAGATGTTCAGTGCCGTGGGCGCCGACCGGGTGCTGACGGTGGATCTGCATGCCGACCAGATCCAGGGCTTCTTCGACATGCCGGTCGACAATGTATATGCCTCGCCGCTGCTGCTCGCCGATATCTGGCGCGCCTACGGCACGGAAAACCTGATCGTGGTGTCCCCGGACGTGGGCGGCGTGGTGCGCGCACGTGCGGTGGCCAAGCGGCTTGACGATGCGGACCTGGCGATCATCGACAAGCGCCGTCCGCGCGCCAACGTCTCCACCGTGATGAACATCATCGGTGACGTCGAAGGCAAGACCTGCGTGATGGTCGATGACATCGTCGATACCGCCGGCACCCTGTGTGCGGCTGCCGCGGCGCTGAAGGCGCGTGGCGCCCTCAAGGTGGCCGCGTACTGCACCCACGCCGTGCTCTCGGGCCCGGCGGTGGACAACATCAACAACTCCCAGCTCGATGAGCTGGTGGTGACCGACACCATCCCGCTGCGTGAAGAGGCGCGGGTGTGCAGCAAGATCCGCCAGCTCAGCGTGGCGGAAATGCTGGCCGAAACGATGCGCCGCATCGCCTTCGGCGAGTCGGTCAGCTCGCTGTACGTGGACTGATTTTTTTTCCGCCCGCCGGCAACGGTGGGCGGGCCCCGGGTACGTCTGGTCGCGGACGTGCCCTTCATCGCCAAGCCATCCGGCAAGGCACCAACTGGTAGTCAATACAATGTCCAAGACCCATGAAATCAAGGTCACCGCTCGTGACGTGCAGGGCAAGGGTGCGAGCCGCCGCCTGCGTCACGCCGGCGTGATCCCGGCCGTCGTCTACGGCGGCGACGCCGCTCCGATCAACATCAACCTGGACCACAACGCCACCTGGCTTGCCCAGCAGAACGAGTGGTTCTACTCGTCGATCCTGGACCTGAACCTGGATGGCCAGATCACCAAGGTCCTGCTGCGTGACATGCAGCGCCACCCGTTCAAGCAGCTGATCATCCACCTGGATTTCCTGCGCGTGAACGAGAACGAAGCGCTGACCGCCAACGTCCCGCTGCACTTCATCAACGAAGACACCTCGCCGGCTGGCAAGGCTGCCGACGTCGTGGTCACCCACGAACTGAAGGAAGTGACCGTGTCCTGCCTGCCGAAGGACCTGCCGGAGTCGATCGACGTCGACCTGGCCGACCTGAAGGCTGGCGATGTGATCTACCTGTCGGACATCAAGCTGCCGAAGGGCGTCGAGATCCCGGCCCTGGCCCAGGGCAAGGACCATGACGACGCGATCGTCACCGCCAAGCTCGGCAAGGAAGAAGCTGCCGACGAAGCGCCGGCTGCAGAGTAAGTGATTGCGGCGCCTGTCCTTCGGGGCAGGCGCCGTTTCTGTATGTGCCGGCACAGGGCCGGTACCGACGAAAGAAGAGTGATGACAGGATTGCGATTGATCGTTGGTCTGGGCAATCCCGGACCCGAGCACGCCCAGACCCGGCACAATGCCGGGTTTCGTTTCATTGACGCCCTGGTTGAACAGGCCGGCGCGCGCTGGAGCGTGGACAGCAAGCTGTTCGGCGAGACCGCCAAGGTCGACATCGCCGGGCACTCGGTGTGGCTGCTCAAGCCCGCCACCTTCATGAACCTCAGTGGCAAATCGGTCACCGCCGCGCAGCGCTTCTGGAAGATCGAACCGGAAGAAACCCTGCTGGCGCACGACGAACTGGACCTGCCGCCTGGCGTGGCCCGGCTCAAGTTCGACGGTGGACACGGCGGCCAGAATGGCCTGCGCGACACCATCCGCCTGCTCGGCCACGGCAAGTTCCACCGCCTGCGCATCGGCATCGGCCATCCCGGCCACAAGGACCGCGTGGTCCCGTGGGTGCTGGGGCGTGCCAGCAAAGACGATGATGTGCTGATTGGTCGTGCCATCGAAGATGCGATCGACGTGCTGCCGCTGGCGGTATCCGGCGATTACAGTGAGGCGATGAAGCGCCTCCACACCCCGAAATAACCACGGTGTACCGACCAACGGTCGGTACCTACCACCCCAGAGGTTGTCAAAGATGGGTATCAAATGCGGCATCGTCGGTCTGCCCAACGTCGGCAAGTCGACCCTGTTCAATGCGCTGACCAAGGCGGGCATCGCTGCGGCCAACTTCCCGTTCTGCACGATTGAACCGAACGTCGGCATCGTGCCGGTGCCGGATCCGCGCCTGAACGAGCTGGCCGCGATCATCAACCCGCAGAAGGTCATCCCGACCGCGGTCGAGTTCGTCGACATCGCCGGCCTGGTGGCCGGTGCCGCCAGCGGTGAAGGCCTGGGCAACAAGTTCCTGGCCCACATCCGCGAAGTGGATGCGATCACCCACGTGGTGCGCTGCTTCGAAAACGCCGACGTCATCCACGTCAACAACAAGGTCGACCCGCTGTCGGACATCGACACCATCGACACCGAGCTGGCCCTGGCCGACCTGGACAGCGTCGAGAAGGCGCTGAACCGCGCCGAGCGCGCCGCCAAGGGTGGCGACAAGGAAGCGGCGGCACGCAAGCCGGTGCTGGCCAAGCTGCAGGCCGCGCTGGCCGACGGCAAGGCCGGTCGTTCGGCGGGCCTGGACGAGGAAGAGAAGGCGCTGGTCCGTGACCTGTTCCTGCTCACCCTCAAGCCGGTCATGTACATCGCCAACGTGCTGGAAGACGGCTTCGAGAACAACCCGCACCTGGACGCCGTACGCGCCCGCGCCGCCACCGAAGGCGCGCAGGTGGTGCCGGTGTCGGCGGCCATCGAAGAAGAGTTGTCGCAGCTGGACGACGAAGACCGCGACACGTTCCTGGCCGACCTCGGCCTGTCCGAGCCGGGCTTGAACCGCGTGATCTACGCCGCCTACCAGCTGCTGGGTCTGCAGACCTACTTCACCGCAGGCGTGAAGGAAGTCCGTGCCTGGACCGTGCGCAAGGGCGCCACCGCCCCGCAGGCCGCCGCGGTGATCCACACCGACTTCGAGAAGGGCTTCATCCGCGCTGAAACCATCGCCTATGACGACTTCATCAAGTACAAGGGCGAAGCCGGTGCCAAGGAAGCGGGTCGCCTGCGCCTGGAAGGCAAGGAATACCGCGTCCAGGAAGGCGACATCCTGCACTTCCGCTTCAACGTCTGATTCCATCGCACGTTGATGTCGCGCAAACGCCCCGCCCCGAGCGGGGCGTTTGCGTTTGAGACAGGCGAAGCCGAACTGGACAAAGAATCACCCGCGTTCTTCGGTTCCTCCGGGACAACCGCATTGGTGTGCCGGGCAGCGGTCCCTCGTGGACGCAGCGCGTGTCTATCCCGTCATTCATTCCTGTCTGGGTATCACTGGCCGCTATACCAGGCCCAGCGCCCTTTGCTGTGACGTGCCCGGTTTTTTTGAGCACTGCTGCAATCATCGTATGGATGCACTGCCGCGTCAGAGTGAAGCGCCAGTGTATTGTCGGCGCCTCTCGACAGCAGACAGGATATGCGCATGAGCACGGACGCACACTCGACGCGGGCCCCCGCACGCCCTCTCACCTGGCGGGAGGCTTCCCGGCTGTCGCGGCTGCATTGGCCGGCCTACATTGCCATAGGTGGACTGGCGGCGATGACGGTCAACCTGATCATCGGCGCTGGCACGTTCTATCGCCTGGGGGCCTACGGGATGCCGACGTTCAGTCTGTTCGGTCTGTTCCTGGGGCTGTTCATCATCACCGTGCCGATATGGGTGGTGTCAACCAGCAGGCGTCAATGTCGGTTGCCCGTCCCTGCGCCTGGCCGACAATGGGCGGCCGCCGCGGCGCTGACGGTGCTTGCGTTCCTGGTCACGCCGACCATCGGCATTCAGCACCGGCAGTTCGGCGAGGAACAGGAGTACAGCACGATATGGGGCAAGCGCTCCCTGGTAGAAACCATGAAGCGACCACGCCTCGCATATGACGAGCTGAGCCGGACGACCTCTTACAACGAGGCGGACTCCGTTCCGAGGCATCACCTATGCCCAGGTTTATCCGTGCGGCTCGTGCCTTTCTTCGGGTTTGAGCGCGACTACCGCATCGGCAGCGATGTGTTTGGTCCTCAAAACGGTCCTTTCCCCTCGCTGCCGTCGCGTGAGCGCATCGATGCAGTCGTGGCGCGATGCCGGAGCGAGGCCCAGCTCATGCTGGCGGCCGGTCTGACCGCGGAGGCAGCCCTCAAGGCGGGCGACGTAGATACCTTCTTTGCACGCGCGTTGCTTGCCAGGCCGGCGAACAAGGCAATCCTGCTCGAGGATCGGGATATACCGCCTGCACTGCTGGCGAAGGTCGAGTCGTTCCTCGCCGAACATCCTTTGAAACTGGGCTATCAGGACGATGCCCGTAAGGGTGAGGTGCGGCGACTACGCCCAGCGGTGATCGCCGCAGCGCTTGGACGGAGTAGGGAGGAGGGGTTGCTCAAGGCTGGCTCGTACTGAGCTCAAGGACGACGCCTGGGTAAATCAGTGCTAGTGGCGAATAGGCTCGCGTTACATGGCCCGCCGCCTGCCCGGGTCGCCTGCGAGCTTCGAGATGCTGGGCAGTGGCACGTCACGGGGCAGCAGGCCGTCTACCGGCACGGCCGCTCATGCGGCGATCAACGCCTCCGCCGCCAGCCGGCCCAGCCAGGGCGCGAGCATCACGCCCGGATGGGCGATGGCGGCGTAAACGCCTTCAATGCCTGGCAGGAATCCCTGTACTGGCATACCGGTGCTGGTCAACGGCCGTTGCACGGCCCTCACCGAGCGCAACACCAATCCGGCAGGGGCAGCGAGCAGGGCCTGCGTATCGGCCATGCACTGACGGGCGAGGCTGTCCAGCCCGGCATCGCCCTCGACGGGCATGTCGGCCGCAACCAGCATTCCACCGCCGAGGCGTGGGCGGACTTCGTGGTCCGCGGCACACAGCAGGTGATGGAGACGCCCGGGCAGTGCATCGAACGCCAGCAATACGGCAGGCGCCTCATGCACGGGCAGGTGGATATCCAGGCGTGCCGCCAGGGGCACGGCGCTGGCGGCATTGGCAAGCACCACGGCGTCCACGGCATGGGTCCCGTCCGTTGTCACCACTCCGGTGACCCGGCCGTTGCGGGTTTCGATGGCCGACACCTCCTGATTGAAGACTACGCGCGCGCCGGATGCCCGTGCACTGGACAACAGCTGCGCGGTCAGTAGGGCGGGTTCGAGGGCGACATCCCCGGGCACCCATGCGGCCAGTGCCGGCGCCTTCAGGTGCGGCTCCAACGTCCTGATGCCTGCGTGATCGAGCAGCTCGATACCGATACCGGCCTCTCGCTGCTGGGCTACAAACGCGTCGGTTTCAGCGTCCGTACCAGCCCATACGAGCGCACCGCGCGCCGCGATCGGTAATGGCCCCAGCGCGTTCGCCAGCCGGGAAAATTCCGGCATGGCGTCGCGGATCATGACAAAGCGCGACGGCGAATCGCCCGGCAGCATGCTGCCCGTACCCACCCAGCCATACGAGCTGCCGGTCGCCCCGCTCGACGCATCGGCGCTGCGCTCCAGCACCGTGACGGCTGCACTCGCGCGCGTCAGATGCCACGCTACGGAGGCGCCGATGATGCCGGCACCGACAACGGCGATGCGGGGATTGCTCCTGCGCAAGCTGTTTTCTCCATCGACAACGGGTAGCGCAGCATAGTCCGGACGGTGGAGCCGATCTGCGACGGGCTGTCGGCTGGATTGCAATCGGCGGTCATTAATTGACCACTCCTGGAAACGCTTGCCGCATTTGCTTCCTGCCTACTTATCCACAGCAAACACCCACCGCTTTCCACGCACGCTGTGGAAAAGCCCTGTGTTCCGCTTGGCGGCACAGCCATTTGCAACTAATCGGATGGAAAGCAGGGCAGGGCAGCAGTAAGTATCAGGGAGCCCCGGCAGCGCACCGGCCGCCACCCCTGATGGAGCGTCATCCGATGAGCGAACCCTTCTCCCTGGCTGCACAGATCCAGGTTCCACAGAAAACCTTCCAGGCATGGCTGAAGCTCGCACTCGCCGATGGCCAGACCGTGCTGGACGTACTCGCCGCATTCGTGGACGACGCAGACCGCGACCCCGACGCGCCCTTCCTCTGTCAGTACCTGCCGGATCAGCAGCTGCTGCTGTTCTTCCAGAGCGGGGGCAGGAATCTGGACGATGCCGCACCGGCGCTGGCGCTGTTCAATGCACTGGCACGGCTCACGGCCTCAGCAGGGCACGTCTGCGCGGGCCGGTATCCCTACGGGGACGTGGATGAGCTGGCCTGTTGGCGCATTGGTCACGGCAGGGTGCACGACACCGCATGCCTTCCGCCCGGGGCACTGACGGCGCTGATGCCGCGGGTCGACACGCTGCTCGGGTGGGTGCCGGAGCAGCGCAGGCACCAGAAGGCGCTGTACTTCCGCGCGTTGGTGCTGCGTTTCCAGAGGCTGGGAAACGCGTGGGTGCGCAGGGCATCGCCCGACAACATCCTCCTGTACGACGACTACGACCTCTACGCTACCGATGGCGAGACGGTCTACTACGGCGGCGTACACGCCGACAACGTCGTGGTGGACGCCGACCCCTACAGATTCCGCCGGCTGGCAGGACGACTCTGGGCCGATGACGGTCAGCTCTACTACAACGGGCGACGCGTCGTGGCATTGGCGTGTGCGCCGCGCGTGGTCGGCCAGGCCGTGATCGTTGATCGCCGCGCCTACCTTGCCCACCGCGATGGCGGTGGTCTGCACGCGGACGATGTCGATCCGGTGCGGTTCAAACGGCTTGCCTCCAGCGACGACTACTATGCCGACGAAGTCCACGTCTGGCACGACATGTGCCGCCTGCCCGAGTTGCCGGCGAGCTTCGAGGTGCTAGGCGATGGCATGGCACGCGGGCAGCAGGGCGTCTATCTGCATGGTCGCCTCTGCGACGGCGCCGATCCTCGCTCGATCGTTGGGCTGGGCCAGGGCTACTTCCAGGACGCCTCTCACCTGTGGTTCCACGACGTCACCGGCGCCACGTTCACGCGGCTGGGGCCGAGCGCGCCGGGAAGCGCTGCTGTGCAGGGGCCGTGGTGCATCGGCGAAGGCGCTGTCTGGTTCGACGGACACCTGTTGCAGGGGGCCGACCCGGCGTCGTTCCAACCCGTGCATCTGTTCTACGCGGCCGACGCCGGGGGCGTCTGGAACCAGCAGCATGCGGTCGAGGATCCGGCGGTGTGCGCCATCATGCGAGAGGCCTGGCGGAAGCTGACCTGTAGCGCCTAGCGCATGACCAGGGCGCCAGGCCGGGGCCTGCGCGCGGAAAGAACCGCATGACGTGTGCAGAAAACCGACATCCTGCGCGCCCCATTGCTGCGCTGGACAAAAAAACACCAGCGCTGAAAACGCCTGCCGCACATGGCTCGGCACTACTTGTCCACAACAAACACCCACCGCTCTCCACGCCCCATGTGGAAAACCCCGACCCCGGTAGTGCCGGCCGCTGGCCGGCAACCCGCACACCCACCCCGCAAGCAACGTGGACAATTTCTGACCACCGCTGGAAACCCTTGCAGCGCATCGCTCGCACCGGGTTGTCCACAGCAAACCCCCATCGCTTTCCACGTGCGATGTGGAAAACCCCCTACACGCGTGGACAAAAAATCACCACGCCATGAAAGCCTTGCGGTGGTTGGCTTGCACCTACTTGTCCACACCAAACCCCCACGCCTCTCCACGTCGGGTGTGGAGAACCGCGAAGGACGCATTCGGGATGGTGGGGAGCCGGCCAGCGGCCGGCACTACCTGCTTGGGTCTCTGCATGGCCACCTGCCCCGCGCAGGCGCCAGCACACCGTGATCGCTTGTGCCTTGTCGCTTGGGAAGTGCATCGCCAAAAAAAAGACGGAGGCACTGCCTCCGTCTTTTCGCCCGCATCCGCTGCAACCGCGCCGCTTACAGCGCCGTGCCGCCGAACTTGTGCGTGTACTGCAGGTTGATCGTACGGCCCACCGTATCGAACCACGACACGTCGTAGTACGGGTAGGACGTATAGGTCGCGTCCTTCGGGGGCATCTTGTTGCCCACGTTCACCACCGACAGGGACAGGCGCGAATGGTCGTCCACGCGGTACTGCACCGACACGTTGTACCGGTACGTCGCCCCGATCCACGGGCTGTCGCCGCTCTCCGGATCGAAACTCTCGTCATAGCTGTCGTAGGTCGGCAGCTTGCCCAGCCGCGACCCGAACAGCGTCGCCGACCACGCATCGTTCTCCCACGTGATGCTGGCGCTGGTCTTGGTGCGCGGAATGTCGAACCCGCTGTTCACCGCGAACTTGTCCTCCACCACATCGCCGTCGAACTGCTGGAAATCGTGCGTCTTCACCCAGGTGTGGTTGCCACTCAGGATGAAATCGCCGATGCCCGTGGTCAGCCGGTAACGCACGCCCACGTCGATGCCCTGCGTGGTCTCGCGCGCGATGTTGACCGGGTTGACGTGCACCCCGTACAGGCGGCCGTCGCTGGTGCGGGTGACGCGGCTGATCGCATCGACACAGGTCGGCGAATTCGCATCGGCGCCGCCCAGACGGCAGGCCGCTTCATCCCGCAGGATCGTGCCCACGTCCATGTCCTTCACCTGGTCGCGCATGTCGATGTCGAACCAGTCCACCGACAGGTCCAGACCCACCGCCGGCGACCACACAAACCCGGCGCTCCACGACGTGCTGGTCTCCGGGTCGAGCTTCCGGTTGCCCTCGCGCGTGCGGATCAGGTTCTCTTCGTAGTCCGAGCAATCATCCGCGCCGTCCAGCTGGCAGGCGTAGTAGTCGTTGTTGCTGGTTTCATCGTTGCCCGGGCCGGCGTACACGTAGTGCAGGTCCGGCGCGCGGAACGCGGTGCCGTACGAACCCCGCACCAGCAGGCTGTCGATCGGGCGCCACTCGATACCGCCGCTCCAGGTTGCCTTGCCGATGCTGTTGCCCGAATAGCGGTACTGGTCGTAGCGGCCGGCCACGCTCACGTTGAGCGTGTCGTGCAGCGGCAGGCGCAGCTCGGCCGCGGTGGCCCAGCGGTTGCGGCTGCCATGGCCGTCCGAGTCCTTCCAGCTGTAGTAGTAGTATTCGGTCGCCAGCGGATCGGGGTTCAGCGCGTAGGACTGGTTGCCGAACTCGGCGGTGGCGGCGAACCCGGCCTTGCCGCCCGGCAGTTCGAACAGCTCGCCGTTGGTCAGGGTCAGTGCGGCCGTATCGGTGCGCGACTTCGGCGTGTAGGTCGTCTTCGCGGCGATCGAATCGTACTCGCTGCGGCTCAGTGGCCGGTACAGGCGCGCCGGATCGGCGTTGAACACCGGGAACACGTTGTCGTCGTCATCGGTGTACTCGCCCAGCTGCTCGCCCAGGAACAGCGCGTTGGCCTTGGACGCGATGATCTGCGGCCAGCGGATCGACGACTGGTACTGCGAATGGCTCAGCGAGGCCTCGTAGTCCCAGTTCGGGCCCAGGCTGCCCTTGAAGCCGGTGGTCACGCTGAAGGTCTTCTGGGTGCTGCGGATCATGCCGTTGCGCAGGCCGCCCATTTCCTCGGGCGAGAACTGGCGCTGCCAGAACTCCACCTGGTCGGTGGCCTGGTTGTAGAAGTAGCCGTCTTCGTTGCCGTCGGCGGCCATCCGGCCCCACTGGGTCACGTCGCGCATCAGCGCGATGTCGTGGTAGCCCATCTGCACGTCGGCAAACCACTGGGTGCCATTGTCGAAGGCATAGTTGAGCGAGGCGTAGCCGTTCACGCCGCGGCGCTTGCTCAGGATCGTGCCGTAGCCGATCGACCGGTCGCTGCCGCAGTAGAAGCCGTAGCGCGGGCGCTCGGCATACTGGGTGCTGCCGCGGTTCTGCCCGGCCAGCGCATCGCAGGTGGCCTGGCCCGGGTCCAGGTAATCGTCGTTGTAATCGGTGCGCAGGTAGGCACGGCGCGCGGCGCGGGCGCTCTCGGTGGGGGCGTCCAGGGTGGAATCCTGCTGGCTGCGCTCGTAGGCCCACAGCGGCGTCTGCGACTGCAGTTCCAGGCTGTACACCGCACTGAAGCGACCGGCATCGAAGCCGCTGGCCAGGCTGATGTCGAACGAATCGGCGCCGCCTTCGGTGGCCGTGCCCATCCGCACGTCCACCGTGGTGCCATCCACGTGCTTCTTGAGGATGAAGTTGACCACGCCGGCAATCGCGTCCGAGCCGTAGATCGCCGAGGCGCTGCCGGTGAGTACTTCGATCCGCTCGATCATCCCGATCGGGATGTTGGACACGTCGGTGAAGTTGCTGCGGCCCTGGAACGGCATCGGGAAGTCGGCGATGCGGCGGCCATTGACCAGCACCAGGGTGTGGTTCGGGCCCAGCCCGCGCAGGTCGACCTGCTGCGCACCCGGCGAGAAGTCCGCGCCGCTGGAGGACTGCTGGCTCTGGGTCTCACCGCCGTTCTGGGACATCGACCGCAGCACGTCCGGCACGCTGGTGAAGCCGCTGGCCTGGATCTGCTCGGCGGTGATCACCGTGACCGGGGCCGGGCCCTCGACCTGGGCGCGCGGAATGCGCGACCCGGTGACCTGCACCGTGTCCAGTTGCTGCACCCCGGACGCGGCCGGCGCCTGGGCGCCTGCGGTTGCGGCCACACCCATCAACGCCAGCTGGATCGACCACGCCATCGCCTGTTTACGCATGAGAATTCTCGAGAAGAAAGTGTCGGCCTCGAGGGAGGCCTGTCCCCCATTCACATTTCGCGAATGGACGGCGCGCATTTAACGCCTTTTTTACGGGCTTGACCACTACCGATTTCTCTGGCAAAGAGTGAAAGCGCTTACACCCGGTTTTTGTTCAGGGAGATCAACGTGCACAAGGCTTTCCGCCCGTTCGCGCCGATGTTGGGGCTGCTGCTCGGTCTGGCCCTGCCCAGCCACGCACAGTCCGTCCTGGACCCTGGCTACCGCTACTACGAGGTGGGTGATCTCGATGCCGCGCCAGCCGCCCACACCGAACCGGCCATGATGCTGATGGGCGGGGGTGAATGGGTTCCCGAGGCCTTCCAGTGGTGGCTGCAGCGCGCCGGGCACGGGCGCGTGGTGATCCTGCGCGCCTCCGGCGCCGACGACCTGCAGGAGCGCCTGTACCGCGATATCGGCGGTGCCGCCTCGGTGCAGACCGTGGTCTTCGACAGCCGCCGGGGCGCCGATGATCCGGCGGTGCTGCGGGTGGTAGCCGCGGCCGATGCGATCTTCATCGCCGGCGGCGACCAGTCCCGCTATATCCGCTTCTGGAAAGGCACCGCGCTGAACGAGGCGCTCAACGCGCACGTCCGTGCGGGCCGACCGATCGCCGGCACCAGCGCCGGCCTGGCCATCCTGGGCGGTTACAGCTACGGCGCGATGGATGGCGGCAGCATCACCTCGGCCCGCGCGCTGCGCGATCCGATGGGGGGCGAGGTCACCCTGGACAGCGACTTCCTGACCATGCCGTACCTGTCCAACGTGGTCACCGACACCCATTTCGGCAAGCGCGACCGCCTCGGCCGGTTGATCGTGTTCGTGGCCCGGGCGGCGCAGCAGGCCGGGCGCGAGGACATGGTGGGCATCGGCGTGGACGAGGACACCGCCCTGTGCGTGGAAGCCGATGGGCGCGGCCGCGTGCTCAGCAGGAATGGCGGCTACGCCTGGCTGGTGATGCCGCGGCACACCGCCGACCGCCTCCGCGA
Source organism: Stenotrophomonas sp. GQ19 (assembly GCF_059758695.1). Classification (NCBI taxonomy): domain Bacteria; kingdom Pseudomonadati; phylum Pseudomonadota; class Gammaproteobacteria; order Lysobacterales; family Lysobacteraceae; genus Stenotrophomonas; species Stenotrophomonas sp. GQ19. Next base: position 25,048 of record NZ_JCAXES010000016.1, read on the forward strand.
TGGCGAACCGCTCGACTTCCACGCCATCCCGGTCACCGGCGTGGGCAGTGGCAGCCTGCTGCACCTGGACGGGTTCCGCGTGGACGACGCGGCCTTCCAGGTCACCGCCGACATCCGCGACGGCGGCCTGGAGCTCCGGTAGCCCACGACCGTTGGTCGTGGGATCCCCCGGCCACGCACGCGCGCCGACAGGGCAGGGCGCGGGCCTACCCGCACCGCGCATCTGCGGCCATGATGGGCGTCCCAACCTGCCGGTGCCGCCCATGTCCCGTTCAACCGCGTTGCTGTTGTCGCTGTGCCTGTCGATGCCGCTGGCGGCCACCGCCGCCGCACCGGTGCTGGTCATCCACGGCGGCGCCGGTGTGGAGCGCAAGGACCTGACCCCGGCAGAAGAAAAGGCTGCGCGTGCCGCGTTGCGCCAGGCGCTGCTCCGCGGCCACCAGGCGCTGGCGGCCGGCAAACCCGCGCTGGATGCGGTGACCGCGGCGATCACCGTGCTCGAGGACGATCCCACCTTCAACGCCGGCAAGGGCGCGGTGTTCACCCATGACGGCCGCAACGAACTGGATGCGTCGCTGATGGACGGGGCCACGCTGAAGGCCGGCGCGGTGGCCGGCGTGCAGCGGGTGCGCAACCCGATCCTGCTGGCCGAGGCGGTGATGCAGCACTCCGCGCACGTGATGATGGTGGGGCAGGGCGCGGAAACCTTCGCCGCCAGCCAGGGCATCGCGCTGGTCGATCCGGCTTACTTCCGCACTGAAAAACGCTGGCAACAGCTGCAGAAGGCGCTCAAGGAAGAGGCCAGCGGCCAGGCGCACGCCGACCTGGAAACCGCGCGCCACTTCGGCACCGTCGGCGCGGTCGCGCTGGATGCGCAGGGCCATCTTGCCGCGGGTACCTCGACCGGCGGCATGACCAACAAGCGCTACGGTCGCGTCGGTGATTCGCCGATCATCGGCGCCGGCACGTATGCCAACGCCACCTGCGCGGTGTCGGGGACCGGTTGGGGCGAGTACTACATCCGCACGGCGGCCGCGCATGACATCTGCGCGCGCATGCAGTACCTCAAGCAGGGGCCGGTGGAAGCGGGACGTGCGGTGATCAACGAGCGCATTCCCGCACTCGGTGGCGACGGCGGCGCGATCGTGCTCGCGGCAGACGGTCGCGTTGCTGCGCCGTTCAATACGCAGGGCATGTATCGGGGCTGGATCGGCGCCGATGGCGTGCCGCACGTGGCCATCTTCGCCGACGAATCGCTGCCGCTGCCCGGGCAATAGCCCGCTACGTCAGGGCTTTTTGCACTTCGTGTGAAAAAGTTGAAAAAGAGTGTTGACAGAGCCCCTGTTTATCCCCAAAATTCACGGCTCTTCCACCCCACACCGAAAACGCTTCGGCGCCACGGGACAGGGTGGTAAGGAGGGATACCCAAGCGGCCAACGGGGGCAGACTGTAAATCTGCTGGCTTACGCCTTCGGTGGTTCGAATCCACCTCCCTCCACCAGTTTCATGTTGTGGCAAAGGCTTCCGATGCGGGAGTAGTTCAATGGTAGAACCTCAGCCTTCCAAGCTGATGGTGCGGGTTCGATCCCCGTCTCCCGCTCCATTGAATGAGTTTGAATCTAATCAAATTCGTGCCATAATACAAAACTCGCTCACGTAGCTCAGTCGGTAGAGCACCTCCTTGGTAAGGAGGAGGTCGAAGGTTCGATTCCTTTCGTGAGCACCATCTAAGTGCCACCATTCAGACGATTTCGAGATAAGCAGCCATGGCC
>NZ_JCAXES010000017.1:0-16562 GCF_059758695.1 Stenotrophomonas sp. GQ19
TGCCATTGTTGTAGCCCTTGAATGTCAGAAAGAAAGAGGTTGAGACCTGAGCTTACGCTCAGGCCTTCTTGATCACGGATTCGGCGATGTTGTTCGGCGCCGGCTCGTAGTGGTCGAATTCCATCGTGAACGTTGCGCGACCCTGGGTCTGCGAACGCAGCGAGGTGGCGTAACCGAACATTTCGCCCAGCGGGATCATCGCGTTGATGATGCTCGCCGAACCGTCACCGGTGGTGCTCGAACCCTGCAGCACGCCACGACGACGGCTGACGTCGCCCATCACGTCACCCTGGTAATCCTCCGGGGTCACGATCTCGACCTTCATGATCGGCTCCAGCAGGACCGGCTTGGCCTTCTGGAAGCCCTGCTTGAAGGCCATCGAGGACGCGAGCTTGAACGCCATTTCCGAGGAGTCGACGTCATGGTACGAGCCGAACACCAGCTTCACCTTGACGTCCACGACCGGGAAGCCCGCCAGCGGACCGCTGGTGATGGTTTCGCGCAGGCCCTTTTCGATCGACGGAATGAATTCCTTCGGAATCACGCCACCGGTGATGTCGTTGATGAACAGGAAGTCATCCTTGATCGCCGGGGCGATCTTCGGATCGGCACGGTCTTCAGCGGTGATCGGCGACAGCTCGATCACGACGTGACCGTACTGACCCTTACCACCGGACTGCTTGGCGTGCTTGTAGTCCGACTTGACGTCGGCCATCTGGATGGTTTCGCGGTACGCAACCTGCGGCTTGCCGACGTTGGCTTCAACGTTGAACTCGCGCTTCATGCGATCCACGATGATGTCCAGGTGCAGCTCGCCCATGCCCGAGATGATGGTCTGGCCGGATTCTTCGTCGGTCTTGACGCGGAACGACGGATCCTCCTGAGCCAGACGGCCCAGCGCCAGACCCATCTTTTCCTGGTCGGACTTGGTCTTCGGTTCGACGGCCATCGAGATGACCGGCTCCGGGAACACCATGCGCTCCAGGATGATCGGGTGGTCCTGCGAGCACAGGGTGTCACCGGTGGTCGTGTCCTTCAGGCCCACGGCCGCGGCGATGTCACCGGCCAGCACTTCCTTGATTTCTTCACGATCGTTGGAGTGCATCTGCAGGATGCGGCCGATGCGCTCCTTCTTGCCCTTCACCGAGTTCAGCAGCTGGTCGCCAGCATTCAGCGTGCCCGAATAGACACGGAAGAAGGTCAGCGCGCCCACGAACGGGTCGGTGATGATCTTGAACGCCAGGGCCGAGAACGGGGCCTTGTCGTCGGACTTGCGGCTCAGCGCAACGGTTTCATCGTCGACGTCGGTACCGGTCACGTCCGGCACGTCGATCGGCGACGGCAGCAGCTGCACCACGCCGTCCAGCATGGCCTGCACGCCCTTGTTCTTGAACGCAGAACCGCAGTACATCGGCACGATGTCGGTCGCCAGGGTGCGCACGCGCAGGGCTTCGACGATCTCGGCCTCGGTCAGCTCTTCGCCGCCCAGGTACTTTTCCATCAGCTCTTCGCTGGCTTCAGCCGCGGCTTCGATCATGTAGGTGCGGGCCTCGTCGGCCTCCGCCTGCATGTCGGCCGGGATTTCCAGGTACTCGAACTTCATGCCCTGCGAGGCTTCATCCCAATGGATGGCCTTCATCTTGATCAGGTCGACCACGCCCTTGAAGCCGTCTTCAGCGCCGATCGGCAGCTGCATCGGCACGGCGGTGGCGCCGAGCTTGGCCTTCAGCTGGCCAACGACCTTGGTGAAGTTGGCACCGGTGCGGTCCATCTTGTTGACGAAGGCAATGCGCGGCACCTTGTACCGGTTGGCCTGGCGCCACACGGTTTCGGACTGCGGCTGCACGCCACCGACGGCGCACAGCACGAACACCGCACCGTCGAGCACGCGCAGCGAGCGCTCTACTTCGATGGTGAAGTCGACGTGTCCGGGGGTGTCGATGATGTTGAAGCGATGCTCCGGCAGGGACTTGTCCATGCCCTTCCAGAACGCAGTGGTCGCAGCGGACTGGATCGTGATGCCACGCTCCTGCTCCTGCTCCATCCAGTCCATGGTGGCAGCGCCGTCGTGCACTTCACCGATCTTGTGGCTCTTGCCGGTGTAGAACAGGATGCGCTCGGACGTGGTGGTCTTGCCGGCATCGATGTGAGCCATGATGCCGAAGTTACGGTAACGCTCGATGGGAGTGGTGCGGGCCACGGGAGCCTCTCAATTTCTTGGAATTCGGATGGCCGAACGCCGCCTTTCGGCGGCCTTCGGATTGGCGCGGCACCCCAGGTGCCGCGAAGCGGCACTAATACGTAGTGCCGCTCTGCCTGTTTTGCAAGGCCGTCAAACTCACCAGCGGTAGTGGGCGAATGCCTTGTTGGCTTCGGCCATGCGGTGGGTTTCTTCGCGCTTCTTGATGGCGCCGCCACGGTTTTCCGAGGCGTCCAGCAGTTCGGCAGCCAGCTTCTTCGGCATGGTGTTTTCACCACGCTTACGGGCCGAGTCGATCAGCCAACGCATGGCCAGGGCCATCTTGCGCGACGAACGCACTTCGACGGGCACCTGATAGGTGGCACCACCGACGCGACGGGACTTGACTTCGACCGACGGAGCCACGTTGTCCAGAGCCTTCTGCACCAGCTCGACGGAGTTCGGGTTCTTTTCGCCGATCACGTCCATGGCACCGTAGACGATCTTTTCAGCGACCGACTTCTTGCCGCTCAGCATCACCATATTGATGAAACGAGCGATGGTTTCACTTCCGTGCTTCGGATCCGGCAGGACAGAGCGCTGCGGCGTATTACCTTTACGAGACATGTGTACTTTCCCTTAGCTCTTCGGACGCTTGGCGCCGTACTTGGAACGGCCCTGGCGACGCTTGGCAACGCCGGAGGCGTCCAGCGAGCCACGCACGGTGTGGTAACGCACACCCGGCAGATCCTTGACGCGACCGCCACGGATCAGGACCACGGAGTGTTCCTGCAGGTTGTGGCCTTCGCCGCCGATGTAGCTAATCACTTCTTCTTGGTTGGTCAGGCGAACCTTGGCAACCTTGCGAAGCGCCGAGTTCGGCTTCTTCGGAGTGGTGGTGTACACGCGCGTGCAGACGCCACGGCGCTGGGGGCACTTATCGAGGGCCGGGGAGGCACTCTTATAAGTGGTTGCCTGCCGCGGCTTGCGGACAAGCTGATTGATCGTCGCCATCAGTATGTTCTTCTGAGAGAGGCCAGTGAAAAAACCGGCCATGAATGCGGATATGTGCGAGCAGGCAAGAAACCGGCCTGCTGAGACAGACGATTGTAGCAACCTGGCGAAAACGCAGTCAAATGCGCACGCGCCAAGCCAGCCCTGATCCCGGGCCGTTACAGGGGAGCCTTCTCCATGCCCCCCGTTCAGGTTGTCAACCCGGTCCTTTGAGAGACCGGGCCGGCATCCTACCTCATCGGCAGCCATCCGGCCAGTGGCCGGTGGCGTCCGAGTGGCGGGGTCCGGCGGCCAATGGCCGGGGCCCTACCCTTTCGATGACCCGGCCAACGGCCGGGTCCTACCTTTTGGTCCGGCCATCGGCCGGGTCCTACCTTTTGGTCCAGCCAACGGCTGGACCCTACCTTTTGGTCCGGCCAGGGGCCGGACCCGTTCATCACTCGTCAGCCTGCTCGGCGTCGGTCGATTCGACCGCCACTTCCGGGGCAGCCACGGCGACCGGTGCGGCCGCGACCGGGGTGCCGGCCAGGGTCTGCATTTCCGAATCGGTCAGCCCGCTCGCGTTGCGGCGGCGGTTGGCGTGGTACGACAGACCGGTACCGGCCGGGATCAGACGGCCGACGATGACGTTTTCCTTCAGACCGCGCAGGTTGTCCTTGGTGCCGCGGACGGCCGCCTCGGTCAACACGCGGGTGGTTTCCTGGAAGGAAGCAGCCGAGATGAACGATTCGGTGGCCAGCGACGCCTTGGTGATACCCAGCAGGACCGGATCGAAACGGGCAATCAGCTCGTTGCGGGTGGTCAGGCGTGCATTTTCCTCGATGACGCGCTGGCGCTCGGCCTGCTCGCCATTCAGGAACTTGCTGCTGCCCTGGTCGGTGATTTCGACCTTGCGCAGCATCTGGCGGGTGATCACTTCAATGTGCTTGTCGTTGATCTTCACGCCCTGCAGGCGGTACACGTCCTGGATTTCCTTGACCAGGTAGGCCGCCAGCGGCTCGACACCCAGCAGACGCAGGATGTCCTGCGGGCTCGGCTCGCCGTCCACGATGGTTTCGCCCTTGGTCACGTGTTCGCCTTCGAACACGATCACCTGACGGTACTTCGGGATCAGCTCTTCGTGTTCCGAACCATCGGTGTCCTTGATGATCAGGCGCTGCTTGCCCTTGGTGTCCTTACCGAAGCTGATGATGCCCGAACGCTCGGCCAGGATCGCCGGATCCTTCGGCTTGCGCGCTTCGAACAAGTCGGCTACGCGCGGCAGACCACCGGTGATATCGCGGGTCTTGGACGCTTCCTGCGGGATCTTGGCGACCACGTCACCCACGCCGACGGCGGCGCCGTCCTGCAGGTTGACGATGGAGCGCGGCGGCAGCAGGTACTGGGCCGGCAGATCGGTGTTCGGGATGGTCAGGTCATTGCCCTTGGCATCCACGATACGCACGATCGGACGGAGGTCCTTGGCCTGCGAGCCACGACGCTTCGGGTCGGTGATTTCACGCGACGCCAGGCCGGTCAGTTCGTCGGTCTTCTCGATGACGGTGACGCCGTCGATGAAGTCGATGAAGCGGATGAAACCCGCCACTTCGGACACGATCGGGTGGTTATGCGGGTCCCAATTGGCGACGGTCTGGCCAGCCTTGACCGAGTCGGCGTCCTTGGAGGTGATGGTGGCACCGTAGGGCAGCTTGTAGCGCTCACGCTCACGACCGTGGGCATCGAGCACCGAGATTTCACCCGAGCGCGAGACCGCAACCAGCGAACCGCTGGCATGGGCCACCGACTTGAGGTTGTTGAACTTGACCGAACCGGTGGTCTTGACCGTGATGTTGTCCACGGCAGCCGCACGCGATGCCGCACCACCGATGTGGAACGTACGCATGGTCAGCTGGGTACCCGGCTCACCGATCGACTGCGCGGCGATGACGCCGACCGCTTCGCCGATGTTGACGATGTGGCCACGGGCCAGATCGCGGCCGTAGCAATGGGCGCACACGCCGAAGGCCGAGGCGCAGGAGATGGTCGAACGGACCTTCACCGACTGCACGCTGGCATCTTCAAGCTTGGCCACCCACGCTTCGTCCAGCAGCGTGTTGCGGGTCACGATCGGATCTTCGTCGTTGCCCGGCAGGAACACGTCCTCGGCCACGACACGACCCAGCACGCGGTCCTTCAACGGCTCCACGACGTCGCCGCCTTCCACGATCGGGGTCATGGTCAGGCCTTCAGTGGTACCGCAATCCACTTCGGTGATGACCACGTCCTGCGCGACGTCCACCAGACGACGGGTCAGGTAACCCGAGTTGGCGGTCTTCAGCGCGGTATCGGCCAGACCCTTACGGGCACCGTGGGTGGAGTTGAAGTATTCCTGTACGTTCAGGCCTTCACGGAAGTTCGCCTTGATGGGCGTTTCGATGATCGAGCCATCCGGACGCGCCATCAGGCCGCGCATACCGGCCAGCTGGCGGATCTGTGCCTGCGAACCACGCGCACCGGAGTCGGCCATGATGTACAGGGAGTTCATCGACTTCTGGTCGATGGTCTCGCCCTTGGCATTGATGACCTTTTCGGTACCGATGGTGTCCATCATCGCCTTGGCGATGCGCTCATTGGTGCGCGACCAGATGTCGACCACCTTGTTGTAGCGCTCGCCGGCGGTGACCAGACCCGACTGGTACTGCTCCTGGATTTCCAGCACTTCGGCTTCGGCCTCGGTGAGGATGCCCTTCTTCTCGTCCGGGATCAGCATGTCGTCGATACCGATCGACACGCCGGCGCGGGTTGCGTAGGCAAAGCCGGTGTACATCAGCTTGTCGGCGAACACGACCGTGTCCTTCAAGCCCAGCTGGCGGTAGCTGGAGTTGATCAGGCGGCTGATGTTCTTCTTGGTCAGCTCGGTGTTGGCCAGCGCGAACGGCAGGCCTTCCGGCAGGATTTCAGCCAGCAGGGCGCGACCGATCGTGGTGTCCACGATCGAGGTCTTGTTCTGCTTGTTGCCGTCTTCGTCGGTCACCACTTCGGTGATGCGGACCTTGACGCGTGCGTGCAGTTCCACCACGCGGTTGTCGTAGGCGCGCTTGACTTCGGCGATGTTGGCGAAGGCCATGCCCTCGCCCTTCTTGTTTTCCAGCGAGCGGGTCATGTAGTACAGACCCAGCACGACGTCCTGCGACGGCACGATGATCGGCTCGCCGTTGGCCGGCGACAGGATGTTGTTGGTGGACATCATCAGCGCACGCGCTTCCAGCTGGGCTTCCAGCGAGAGCGGCACGTGGACGGCCATCTGGTCACCGTCGAAGTCGGCGTTGAACGCGGTGCAGACCAGCGGGTGCAGCTGGATGGCCTTGCCTTCGATCAGCACCGGCTCGAACGCCTGGATGCCCAGACGGTGCAGGGTCGGCGCACGGTTCAGCATCACCGGATGTTCGCGGATGACCTCTTCCAGGATGTCCCAGACTTCGGCTTCTTCGCGCTCGACCAGCTTCTTGGCGGCCTTGATGGTGGTGGCCAGGCCACGACGCTGCAGCTTGGCGAACACGAACGGCTTGAACAGCTCAAGCGCCATCTTCTTCGGCAGGCCGCACTGGTGCAGGCGCAGGTACGGACCGACCACGATGACCGAACGGCCCGAGTAGTCGACGCGCTTGCCCAGCAGGTTCTGACGGAAGCGACCCTGCTTGCCCTTGATCATGTCGGCCAGCGACTTCAGCGGGCGCTTGTTGGTGCCGGTGATGGCACGGCCGCGACGGCCGTTGTCCAGCAGCGCATCGACCGATTCCTGCAGCATGCGCTTTTCATTGCGCACGATGATGTCAGGCGCGTTCAGCTCGAGCAGGCGGCGCAGGCGGTTGTTGCGGTTGATGACGCGGCGGTACAGGTCGTTCAGGTCGGAGGTCGCGAAGCGGCCACCGTCCAGCGGCACCAGCGGACGCAGGTCCGGCGGCAGCACCGGCAGCACGGTCATGACCATCCACTCCGGACGGTTGCCCGACTCGAGGAAGGCTTCGACCAGCTTGATGCGCTTGGTGAGGCGCTTGAGCTTGGTTTCCGAACCGGTGCTGGAGATTTCCTCGCGCAGGCGGGTCATTTCCGACTGCAGGTCGATGGTGCGCAGCAGCTCGTACACGGCCTCGGCGCCCATGGCGGCGTCGAAGTCGTCGCCGTGCTCCTGGCGGGCCTGCAGGTACTGTTCTTCGGTCAGCAGCTGGCGGCGCTCCAGGGCGGTCAGGCCCGGCTCGGTCACCACGTAGGCTTCGAAGTACAGCACGCGCTCGATGTCACGCAGGGTCATGTCCAGCATCAGGCCGATGCGCGACGGCAGCGACTTGAGGAACCAGATGTGCGCGACCGGCGAGGCCAGGTCGATGTGGCCCATGCGCTCGCGGCGCACCTTGGCCAGGGTGACTTCGGTGCCGCACTTTTCGCAGACCACGCCGCGGTGCTTCATGCGCTTGTACTTGCCGCACAGGCACTCGTAGTCCTTGACCGGCCCGAAGATGGCGGCGCAGAACAGGCCGTCACGCTCCGGCTTGAAGGTACGGTAGTTGATGGTTTCCGGCTTCTTCACTTCGCCGAAGGACCACGAACGGATCAGGTCCGGCGAGGCCAGCGCGATCTTGATCGCGTCGAAGTCCAGCGTCTGGCGCTGCTGGTTGAAGAGGTTCAGCAAGTCTTTCATGGTGTTTCTCCGAAAGGAGGAAATCTTGTCGATGGGCTGTCAGCGAACAAACGGGTGGCGCGGCTGCCGGGGCAGCCGCGCCTGCGCCATCAGTTGTCTTCCAGTTCCATGTTGATGGCCAGCGAGCGGATTTCCTTCACGAGAACGTTGAAGGATTCCGGCATGCCCGCGACCATCTCGTGCTCACCGTCGACGATGTTCTTGTACATCTGGTTGCGGCCCTGCACGTCATCGGACTTCACCGTCAGCATTTCCTGCAGGGTGTAGGCCGCGCCGTAGGCTTCCAGCGCCCAGACTTCCATTTCACCGAAGCGCTGGCCACCGAACTGCGCCTTGCCGCCCAGCGGCTGCTGGGTAACGAGCGAGTACGGGCCGGTCGAACGGGCGTGCATCTTGTCGTCGACCAGGTGGTTCAGCTTCAGGTAGTGCATGTAGCCCACGGTGGTGTGGCGATCGAATGCCTCACCGGTGCGGCCGTCATACAGCTGGGTCTGGCCGCTCAGCGGCAGGTCGGCCAGGGCAAGCATGTGCTTGATCTCGGCTTCGGTGGCACCGTCGAACACCGGGGTGGCCATCGGCACGCCGTCGGTCAGGTTGCCGGCCAGACGCAGCAGCTCCTCGTCGCTGAACTGGGTCAGGTCGACGTGGTTGGCGTGCTGGGTCTTGTCGTGGTTGTAGACATCGTCCAGGAACGTGCGCAGGTCGCTGATCGCGGCCTGGGCTTCCAGCATGCCTTGGATCTTGCGACCCAGGCCCTTGGCGGCCCAGCCCAGATGCACTTCCAGGATCTGGCCGATGTTCATACGCGACGGCACGCCCAGCGGGTTCAGCACGATGTCCACGGTTTCGCCCGAGGCCATGTACGGCATGTCCTCGACCGGCACCACGTTGGAGACCACACCCTTGTTGCCGTGGCGGCCGGCCATCTTGTCACCCGGCTGGATGCGACGCTTCACGGCCAGGAACACCTTGACCATCTTCAGCACGCCCGGGGCGAGGTCGTCACCGGCGGTGATCTTGCCGCGCTTGTCGGCGAAGCGACGCTCGAATTCCTTCTCGTGCGCCTGGATCTGCTTCTGGGCGCGCTCGATGGCTTCGGAAGCGTCGTCGTCCTTCATGCGCAGCACGAACCAGTCGGCCTTCTTCAGGCCATCCAGGTACGCGTCGGTGACGGTGTCGCCCTTCTTCAGGTTGGCACCACCGTTGACCACCTTGCCCACGATCTGCGAACGCAGACGGGCGTAGATGGCGCCTTCCAGGATGCGGAACTGGTCGTCGAAGTCCTTCTTGACGCGCTTGATTTCAGACTCTTCGATCTGACGGGCGCGCTTGTCCTTCTCGATGCCGTCGCGGGTGAAGACCTGCACGTCGATGACGGTGCCGTCCATGCCCGGCGGCACGCGCAGCGAGCTGTCCTTCACGTCCGAGGCCTTCTCGCCGAAGATCGCGCGGAGCAGCTTCTCTTCCGGGGTCAGCTGGCTTTCGCCCTTCGGGGTGACCTTGCCGACCATGATGTCGCCGGCACGCACTTCGGCGCCGATGTACACCACGCCCGACTCGTCCAGACGGTTCAGCGCCTGTTCGGACACGTTCGGGATGTCGGCGGAAATTTCCTCCGGCCCCAGCTTCGTGTCACGCGCAACGCAGGTCAGTTCTTCGATGTGGATCGTGGTGTAACGATCCTCTTCCACCACGCGCTCGGAAAGCAGGATGGAGTCTTCGAAGTTGTAGCCGTTCCACGGCATGAAGGCGATCAGCATGTTCTGGCCCAGGGCCAGTTCGCCGATGTCGGTGGACGGACCGTCAGCCAGCACGTCGCCACGCGCCACCACGTTGCCCACTTCCACCAGCGGACGCTGGTTGATGCAGGTGTTCTGGTTGGAGCGGGTGTACTTGATCAGGTTGTAGATATCCACGCCGGCGTCGGTCGCGTCGGTGATCTCCACTTCGTTGACCTTGACCACGATGCGGCCGGCGTCGATCTGCACGATCTCGCCACCACGACGGGCATTCACGGTCACACCCGAGTCACGGGCCACGGCGCGTTCGATACCGGTACCCACCAGCGGCTTCTGCGCACGCAGGGTCGGCACGGCCTGGCGCTGCATGTTGGCGCCCATCAGTGCACGGTTTGCGTCATCGTGTTCCAGGAACGGAACCAGCGCGGCCGCGATCGACACGGTCTGCATCGGCGAGACGTCCATGAAGTGGACTTCCGCCGGCGGCTTCAGCAGCGACTCACCCTGGAAACGGCACGGCACGAACTGCTCGGTGAGCATGCTCTTGGCATCGGTCAGGGCGTTGGCCTGGGCGATGACGTACTCGTTTTCTTCGATGGCCGACAGGAACTCGATCTCGTCGGAGACCTTGCCGTCAGCAACCTTGCGGTACGGGGTCTCGAGGAAGCCGTACTGGTTGGTGCGGGCGTACACGGCCAGCGAGTTGATCAGGCCGATGTTCGGGCCTTCCGGCGTTTCGATGGTGCAGACGCGGCCGTAATGGGTCGGATGGACGTCGCGCACTTCGAAGCCGGCACGCTCACGGGTCAGGCCGCCCGGGCCCAGGGCCGAGACGCGACGCTTGTGGGTGACTTCCGACAGCGGGTTGTTCTGATCCATGAACTGGGACAGCTGCGAGGAACCGAAGAATTCCTTGATGGCAGCGGCGACCGGCTTGGCGTTGATCAGCTCCTGCGGGGTCAGGCCTTCGGATTCGGCCATCGACAGGCGTTCCTTGACCGCGCGCTCGACGCGGACCAGGCCCACGCGGAACACGTTCTCGGCCATTTCACCGACCGAACGCACACGACGGTTGCCCAGGTGATCGATGTCATCGACCACGCCGCGACCGTTGCGGATCTCAGTCAGGACCTTGATCACTTCCAGGATGTCGGAGGTGTCGGCGTGCTCGGCGACCAGGCGCTTGGACTCTTCGTCGTTGCGCTCACCGAAGTACTTGCGGTCGTACAGCACCGCTTCGCCGGTGACAGCCTTGCGGCCGACACGACGGTTGAACTTCATGCGGCCGACCGTGGACAGGTCGTAGCGCTCGAAGGTGAAGAACAGGTTGTGGAACAGGTTCTGCGCGGCATCCTTGGTCGGCGGCTCGCCCGGACGCATCATGCGGTAGATTTCGACCAGGGCTTCCAGCTGGGTCTTGGTCGGATCGATGCGCAGGGTGTTGGACAGGTACGGGCCACGATCCAGGTCGTTCACCCACAGGGTGCCCACGGCATCGACGCCGGCCTTGCGGAAGGCCTGCAGCTGTTCGTCGGTGATTTCGTCGTTGGCCTGGGCCAGCAGTTCACCGGTGTTGGCGTCCACCACGTCGTGCGACAGGATGCGGCCGACGATGTAATCGTCCGGCACGGCCAGGGCGGCGATGCCCGAGGCTTCCAGCTGCTTGACGTGGCGCGCGGTGATGCGCTTGCCGGCTTCGACGATGACCTTGTCGCCGTCGGCCAGGTCGAAGTTCAGGGTTTCGCCGCGCAGACGCTCGGCCACCAGTTCGAGCTGCACACCTTCATCGGGGTTGATGTGGAAGGTGTTGATCTCGAAGAACTCGGCCAGCATTTCTTCATTGCTGTAGCCCAGCGCACGCAGCAGGATCGACACCGGCAGCTTGCGGCGACGATCGATACGGGTGAACAGCGCGTCCTTCGGGTCGAACTCGAAGTCCAGCCAGGAGCCGCGGTACGGAATGATGCGGGCGCTGTACAGCAGCTTGCCCGAGCTGTGGGTCTTGCCACGGTCGTGGTCGAAGAACACGCCCGGCGAACGGTGCAGCTGCGACACGATGACGCGCTCGGTACCGTTGACGATGAAGGTGCCGTTGTCGGTCATCAGCGGGATTTCGCCGAGGTAGACCTCCTGCTCCTTCACGTACTTGATGGCCTTGGTCGACGACTCGCGGTCGTAGATCACCAGACGCACGGTCACGCGCAGCGGCGCGCCGTAGCTCATGCCGCGCTGGCGGCATTCGCGCTCGTCGAAGACCGGGTCGCCGAGCTTGTAGCCGACGTATTCCAGGGCAGCGTTGCCGCTGTAACTGGCGATCGGGAAGACCGACTTCAGGGCGGCGTGCAGGCCCAGATCACGGCGCTTGGCCGGATCAATGTTTTCCTGCAGGAATTCGCGATAGGAATCCACCTGGATGGCAAGCAGGAAAGGCACTTCGAGGATCGAGCGCTGCTTGCCGAAATCCTTGCGGATACGCTTCTTTTCGGTGAACGAATATGACGTCATGGGGTCTCACCTTGGCTGTGCGGGCCGCCGTACAGGCGCGACCCGAAGGGAACATGAAAATTGTCAGTTGGAAGTCGCTGGTATTGCCGGCACCAGCACGCCTTCTCTTGCTACTTCCAACTGCCAACTCGTCTGCATCCACTACCCTGCCGGCGCGCCAGCGGCGCTGCTGTTACAGGGTATGACCGCAGCCCGTGTTGGGCTTTACATCGGGTAATGCGTTGAAACGACCAAAGGCCGGGGGCTTACGCCCCCAGCCTTGGCTGCATCGCCGTGATTCGATGGCGAGGCAAGGAACTGCTTACTTGACTTCGACAGTCGCGCCAGCAGCTTCCAGGTCCTTCTTGAACTTGGCAGCGTCGTCCTTCGAAGCGCCTTCCTTGATCATGCCGCCGGCTTCAGCCAGGTCCTTGGCTTCCTTCAGGCCCAGGCCGGTGATGGCGCGGACAGCCTTAATCACTTCGACCTTCTTCTCGCCGGCCGACTTCAGGATGACGTCGAACTCGGTCTGCTCTTCCACGGCAGCAGCCGGGCCAGCAGCAGCAGCTGCGGCGACCGGAGCAGCGGCGGAGACGCCGAACTTCTCTTCGATGGCCTTGACCAGCTCCATCACTTCCATCAGGGACTTCTCGGCGATGGCGTCGACGATCTGTTCGTTGGTAAGGGACATTTTGATTACCTTTGGATAATTTTCTGGGTTGAGGTTCCGTCAGGAACCACGGAAACGTCGACTCAGGCGGTCTCGGCAGCCGGTTCGGCAGCATCGGCAGCGGCTTCTTCGCCACCACCCTGCTTGTCGCCGATGGCCTTGATGGCGCGGGCGAACATCGTGACCGGCTCGGTCAGGACGCGGGCCAGCATGGCCAGGGCCTGATCACGGGTCGGCAGCGAGGCCAGCACGTCAACATGGCCAGCCGGGAACAGTTCCCCGCCGATGGCCACGACCTTTGCCTGCAGCTTGTCGTTGGTCTTGGCAAAATCCTTGATCAGGCGACCGGCTGCGCCGGGCTCCTCGAGCGAGAACGCGTACAGCAGCGGACCGACGAGTGCGTCTTTGGCGCACGCGTAGTCGGTACCTTCCACTGCACGTGCCGCCAGCGTGTTCTTGACAACTTTCAAGAAAACGCCGGTTTCGCGTGCCTGCTTGCGCATCGCGGTCATCTGGGAGACCGTGGTGCCAGCGTATTCGGCTGCGATCAAGGAGTGAGCCTTGGCGGCGACTTCTGCCAGCTCCGCGACTACTTCTTGCTTCTGGGACAGATTGAGAGCCATTGCACTCCTCCAATTGAACTCCGCTTACGGCTCCTGCCGTGTGCGGTCCTGGGCGGCATCCGTCCTGGACGCCGGGAACATCGGGTTGATGTTCCAAGGGTGGGCCGTTCTAGACCTGGATGGCCAACCTGGGAGAACCCAGACGTGCGTAAACCAGAAAAACTCCAGAAGGGCACCATCTACGCAGGGTGATTCCCGAAGGAATCGATTAAGCGGTCGGTACTGCGCCGGCGGCGACTCCCTGCCAATGCGAGCATCCCTGCCCGTCGCCGGTATGTACTGACCGCGCCTGCGGTCTTTGACGGCTATCGTCACGGGGCGGACCCCACTTCGATTGCCTTCAAATATCGCGGGAGCCGGGCATGCGCCCAGCTCCCGCTTGAAACACTTACTTCAGGGTCAGCGACGACTGGTCGACGGTGACGCCCGGGCCCATCGTCGAGCTGACCGATACCTTCTGCAGGTAGGTGCCCTTCGAGGTAGCCGGCTTGGCCTTGATCAGGTCCATCAGCAGCGCCTGCAGGTTCAGCTTCAACGCGTCTTCAGCGAAGTCGGCCTTACCGATGGTGCAGTGGATGATGCCGGCCTTGTCGGTGCGGTAACGCACCTGACCCGACTTGGCATTCTTGACGGCTTCGCCCGGGTTGGCCGATACGGTGCCGACCTTCGGGTTCGGCATCAGGCCGCGCGGGCCGAGCACGGTGCCCAGCTTACCCACGACGCGCATGGCGTCCGGGGTGGCGATGACGACGTCATAGTTCAGATCGCCGGCCTGCATCTTCTCGGCCAGGTCTTCCATGCCAACGGCTTCTGCGCCAGCGGCCAGGGCTTCGTCAGCCTTGGCACCGGCCGGTGCGAAGACGGCAACGCGCACGCTCTTGCCGGTACCGGACGGCAGCACGGTGGAACCGCGCACCTGCTGGTCGGACTTCTTGGCGTCCACGCCCAGGCGCACAGCAACGTCGAAGGACTCGACGAACTTGGCCTTGGTAGCGGTCTTCAGGATCTTGATCGCGTCCTCGAAGGCATATGCCTTACCCGGGACGACGGCGGCCTTGATGGCCTTCTCACGCTTGGTCTGTGCCATCTTCTTAACCCTCCACCACGAGGCCCATGGAACGGGCAGAACCGGCAATCGTGCGCACCGCGGCGTCCAGGTCGGCGGCCGTCAGGTCGGCTTCCTTGGTCTTGGCGATTTCTTCCAGCTGCTTACGGGTCACCTTGCCCACCTTTTCGGTGTTCGGGCGCTTGGAGCCCGAGGAGATGCCAGCAGCCTTCTTGAGCAGCACGGCGGCCGGGGTGCTCTTGGTGATGAAGGTGAAGGTACGGTCCGAGTAGGCCGTGATGATGACCGGCACCGGCAGACCCGGCTCCAGCTTCTGCGTGGCGGCATTGAAGGCCTTGCAGAATTCCATGATGTTCAGGCCGCGCTGACCCAGCGCAGGACCGACCGGCGGCGAGGGGTTGGCCTGACCGGCCTTCACCTGCAGCTTGATATAACCGACAACTTTCTTTGCCATGAGTATGCTCTCCGGGTGCTAGCGCCTTACGACAACAGGCTCCCCATCGGACCGGGAATCACGCGTCCCGGCATCGCGTTTTGAATTCACGCAGAAGGCCACCTCGCGGCGGCCCTTGCTTTTGCCAGCTTCCTGGCAGGAAGCCGCGCACTATATCAGGTTTTGGCGCGCCTGTCTGAATACGGCAGGGCGGCAGCGTAGAGCGGGGCTCTGCCCCGCTTCGCGGCAACGCCGGGCAGAGCCCGGCGCTACGTTGTTCAACCGGACCGTAGAGCGGGGCTCTGCCCCGCTGGACGTTCACATTCAGCCGGGCGGCCTGTTCAGCCGGGCAGAGCCCGGCTCTACACGCGCGGTCAGACGGCCTTTTCGACCTGGCCGAACTCGAGCTCGACCGGGGTGGCACGACCGAAAATCAGCACCGAGACGCGCAGACGGCTCTTCTCGTAGTTGACTTCCTCGACCACGCCGTTGAAGTCGTTGAACGGGCCTTCGGTGACGCGGACCATCTGGCCCGGCTCGAACAGCACCTTCGGACGCGGCTTTTCAACACCTTCCTGAACGCGGTCCAGGATGGCAGCAGCCTCTTCGTCGCGGATCGGCAACGGACGGTCAGCGGTACCGCCAATGAAGCCCATCACCTTGGACGTATCCTTCACCAGGTGCCAGCTTTCGTTGTCGATGCGCGGAATGCCGTTTTCTTCGTGGGTCTCGATCTGGACCAGCACGTAACCCGGGAAGAACTTGCGCTCGGAACGGCGCTTCTGGCCGGAACGCATTTCGACCACTTCCTCGGTCGGGACCAGGACATCACCGAAGCGCTCCTGCATCTCGTCACGCACGATGCGATCGCGCAGAGCCTGCGCAACCGACTTTTCGAAGCCCGAATAGGCGTGAACGACGTACCAACGCTTCACTGGTTTCTCCTTATCGACCCAGGAACCACTGGGTCGCTTTCTGAATCAGGAAATCAAATCCGCCCAGCAGCAGGCTGAGGATGATCACGACAACGATCACCACCCAGGTCATGCGGATGGCTTCCTGGCGGGTCGGCCAGACTACCTTGCGCAGTTCGAAACGCGATTCGGAAAGGAATTCACGCGTGTCGCGACCTTTGCCGGTCATCAGGAACACGCCTACGCCGGCCACCAGGCCAACGACAACGGCCAGACCGCGAAGCGGACCGGCCCATGCACTCTGGGACGCATGCTCAGGGGTGCCGAACCAGTACCAAGCAAAAAGACCCGCCAGCACCAGGATGGTTGCGGCGGCGTACTTGACGATGTCACCTCCAGTGGAGGTGTTGTCTTTGGAATGCTCGATCTTGCTGTTCATCCGGCTCTGGCTGCTAAGGCGGCATGGCCGCTGGAAGGGAGAAGTGGCACGCCAGGAGGGACTCGAACCCCCAACCTGCGGTTTTGGAGACCGCTGCTCTGCCAATTGAGCTACTGGCGTACTGAAAAACTGCCTTCCCTTAGACGGCGAAGGCGGACCGAGGTTCCCGGCCCGCCATTCGCGAGACCGGCGGAGCTATGCAACCGCCGGTATTACGAAATTACGCGAGGATCTTGGAGACCACGCCGGCGCCGACGGTACGGCCGCCTTCGCGAATCGCGAAGCGCAGACCTTCGTCCATGGCGACCGGGTTGATCAGGGTA
>NZ_JCAXES010000018.1:0-5408 GCF_059758695.1 Stenotrophomonas sp. GQ19
GCTTTTGGAGTGTCGCCGCAGAGCGTGTCTTTGCAGGGAGCGGGCACGAGTGTGCCGGCTTTACAAAGAGACGCGCCTGAGCGCCTGCCTCTCGTTTGGTCTTGTGACGTAGCGTGCACTTGGGATCTATCGACATGTCATGTCGGCCAAGGCAACTTGAGGTTATATGGTCAAGCCACACGGATCATTAGTATCAGTTAGCTCAATACATTGCTGTACTTACACACCTGACCTATCAACCACATAGTCTATATGGTTCCTTCAGGGGGCTTGTGCCCCGGGAGATCTCATCTTGAGGCGCGCTTCCCGCTTAGATGCTTTCAGCGGTTATCGCTTCCGAACATAGCTACCCGGCAATGCCACTGGCGTGACAACCGGAACACCAGAGGTTCGTCCACTCCGGTCCTCTCGTACTAGGAGCAGCCCCTCTCAAATCTCCAACGCCCATGGCAGATAGGGACCGAACTGTCTCACGACGTTCTGAACCCAGCTCGCGTACCACTTTAAATGGCGAACAGCCATACCCTTGGGACCGACTACAGCCCCAGGATGTGATGAGCCGACATCGAGGTGCCAAACACCGCCGTCGATATGAACTCTTGGGCGGTATCAGCCTGTTATCCCCGGAGTACCTTTTATCCGTTGAGCGATGGCCCTTCCATACAGAACCACCGGATCACTAAGTCCTAGTTTCCTACCTGCTTGATCCGTCGATCTTGCAGTCAAGCACGCTTATGCCTTTGCACACAGTGCGCGATGTCCGACCGCGCTGAGCGTACCTTCGAGCTCCTCCGTTACTCTTTAGGAGGAGACCGCCCCAGTCAAACTACCCACCATACACGGTCCCCGATCCAGATTATGGACCCAGGTTAGAACGTCAAGCACGACAGGGTGGTATTTCAAGGATGGCTCCACTGCAGCTAGCGCCACAGTTTCATAGCCTCCCACCTATCCTACACAGACGAACTCAACGTTCAGTGTAAAGCTATAGTAAAGGTTCACGGGGTCTTTCCGTCTTGCCACGGGAACGCTGCATCTTCACAGCGATTTCAATTTCACTGAGTCTCGGGTGGAGACAGCGCCGCTGTCGTTACGCCATTCGTGCAGGTCGGAACTTACCCGACAAGGAATTTCGCTACCTTAGGACCGTTATAGTTACGGCCGCCGTTTACTGGGGCTTCGATCAAGAGCTTCGCCTTGCGGCTGACCCCATCAATTAACCTTCCAGCACCGGGCAGGCGTCACACCCTATACGTCCACTTTCGTGTTTGCAGAGTGCTGTGTTTTTGATAAACAGTCGCAGCGGCCTGGTTTCTGCGGCCCTCTTCAGCTATAGCTCGCATGAGCCACCAAAAAGGGCGCACCTTCTCCCGAAGTTACGGTGCCATGTTGCCTAGTTCCTTCACCCGAGTTCTCTCAAGCGCCTGAGAATTCTCATCCTACCCACCTGTGTCGGTTTACGGTACGGTCTGCGTAAGCTGAAGCTTAGGAGCTTTTCCTGGAAGCGTGGTATCAGTGACTTCGCCTTAAAGGCTCGTCTCGGTGCTCGGTCTTGAAGAATCCCGGATTTGCCAAAGATTCAAACCTACCTCCTTTCCCCCGGACAACCAACGCCGGGTACACCTAACCTTCTCCGTCCCTCCATCGCACTTACGCGAGGTGCAGGAATATTAACCTGCTTCCCATCGACTACGACTTTCGTCCTCGCCTTAGGGGCCGACTCACCCTGCGCCGATTAACGTTGCGCAAGGAAACCTTGGGCTTTCGGCGTGCGGGTTTTTCACCCGCATTATCGTTACTCATGTCAGCATTCGCACTTCCGATACCTCCAGCAGACTTCTCAATCCACCTTCAACGGCTTACGGAACGCTCCTCTACCGCGTACATATAAATATGCACACCCCAAGCTTCGGTTCACTGCTTAGCCCCGTTAAATCTTCCCCGCAGACCGACTCGACCAGTGAGCTATTACGCTTTCTTTAAAGGGTGGCTGCTTCTAAGCCAACCTCCTGGCTGTCTGTGCCTTTCCACATGGTTTTCCACTTAGCAGTGAATTTGGGACCTTAGCTGTGGGTCTGGGTTGTTTCCCTTTTCACGACGGACGTTAGCACCCGCCGTGTGTCTCCCATACAGTCCGTCTCGGTATTCGGAGTTTGCAATGGTTTGGTAAGTCGCGATGACCCCCTAGCCATAACAGTGCTCTACCCCCGAGAGGATACATATGAGGCGCTACCTAAATAGCTTTCGAGGAGAACCAGCTATCTCCGGGTTCGATTAGCTTTTCACTCCTAATCACAGCTCATCCCCGTCTTTTGCAACAGACGTGGGTTCGGGCCTCCAGTACCTGTTACGGCACCTTCACCCTGGCCATGACTAGATCACCCGGTTTCGGGTCTACTGCCCGCGACTATGCGCCCTTATCAGACTCGGTTTCCCTTCGCCTCCCCTATACGGTTAAGCTTGCCACGAACAGTAAGTCGCTGACCCATTATACAAAAGGTACGCAGTCACTCTTTCGAGCTCCTACTGCTTGTACGCACACGGTTTCAGGATCTATTTCACTCCCCTCTCCGGGGTTCTTTTCGCCTTTCCCTCACGGTACTGGTTCACTATCGGTCGGTCAGTAGTATTTAGCCTTGGAGGATGGTCCCCCCATGTTCAGACAGGGTTTCACGTGCCCCGCCCTACTCGTCTTCACTGGAGTGGCCCTTTTAAATACAGGGCTATCACCTTCTATGGCCAGCCGTTCCAGGCTGTTTTTCTAGAACCATTCCAGCTTAAGGGCTAGTCCCCGTTCGCTCGTCGCTACTCAGGGAATCTCGGTTGATTTCTTTTCCTCTGGTTACTTAGATATTTCAGTTCACCAGGTTCGCTTCCAGCAGCTATGTATTCACTGCAGGATACCCGCAAGCGGGTGGGTTTCCCCATTCGGACATTACCGGATCAAAGCTTGTTGCCAGCTCCCCGATACTTTTCGCAGGCTGCCACGTCCTTCATCGCCTCTGACCGCCAAGGCATCCACCGTGTGCGCTTATTCGCTTGACCATATAACCGCAAGTTGCCTTGGGTTACATATATGACCTGGGGGTACAAAGCCCAGATACGAAATATAACGACTCAATTAATAAGAAGACATTTAAGTCTTCCGCCTTAGCCTCACGACACGTCAAGATAGAATCTCAAACGCTCGCTACGTCACAAGTTTTAAAAGAACACGTACCGGCCACAATGCCGATGCGTAATAAATTCTTTGTATGCGCTAGTCATTCAGAGTGGTGGGTCTGGGTAGACTCGAACTACCGACCTCACCCTTATCAGGGGTGCGCTCTAACCACCTGAGCTACAGACCCAATGTCCGTTTAGCTCATTGCCGAACACACCGATAAACGTGTGACGTGTGGTGGAGCCTGTCGGGATCGAACCGACGACCCCCTGCTTGCAAAGCAGGTGCTCTCCCAGCTGAGCTAAGGCCCCATATACGGGACTATCCACGTCGGCCAGGCCGACGTGAAACTCTGAATGCAGGTTACTTGTGAAGACGCCCGACAGGACGATGCTGTCTTTGCTCAAAAGGAGGTGATCCAGCCGCACCTTCCGATACGGCTACCTTGTTACGACTTCACCCCAGTCATCGGCCACACCGTGGCAAGCGCCCTCCCGAAGGTTAAGCTACCTGCTTCTGGTGCAACAAACTCCCATGGTGTGACGGGCGGTGTGTACAAGGCCCGGGAACGTATTCACCGCAGCAATGCTGATCTGCGATTACTAGCGATTCCGACTTCATGGAGTCGAGTTGCAGACTCCAATCCGGACTGAGATAGGGTTTCTGGGATTGGCTTGCCCTCGCGGGTTTGCAGCCCTCTGTCCCTACCATTGTAGTACGTGTGTAGCCCTGGTCGTAAGGGCCATGATGACTTGACGTCATCCCCACCTTCCTCCGGTTTGTCACCGGCGGTCTCCTTAGAGTTCCCACCATTACGTGCTGGCAACTAAGGACAAGGGTTGCGCTCGTTGCGGGACTTAACCCAACATCTCACGACACGAGCTGACGACAGCCATGCAGCACCTGTGTTCGAGTTCCCGAAGGCACCAATCCATCTCTGGAAAGTTCTCGACATGTCAAGACCAGGTAAGGTTCTTCGCGTTGCATCGAATTAAACCACATACTCCACCGCTTGTGCGGGCCCCCGTCAATTCCTTTGAGTTTCAGTCTTGCGACCGTACTCCCCAGGCGGCGAACTTAACGCGTTAGCTTCGATACTGCGTGCCAAATTGCACCCAACATCCAGTTCGCATCGTTTAGGGCGTGGACTACCAGGGTATCTAATCCTGTTTGCTCCCCACGCTTTCGTGCCTCAGTGTCAGTGTTGGTCCAGGTAGCTGCCTTCGCCATGGATGTTCCTCCCGATCTCTACGCATTTCACTGCTACACCGGGAATTCCACTACCCTCTACCACACTCTAGTCGCCCAGTATCCACTGCAATTCCCAGGTTGAGCCCAGGGCTTTCACAACAGACTTAAACAACCACCTACGCACGCTTTACGCCCAGTAATTCCGAGTAACGCTTGCACCCTTCGTATTACCGCGGCTGCTGGCACGAAGTTAGCCGGTGCTTATTCTTTGGGTACCGTCAGAACAACCGAGTATTAATCGACTGCTTTTCTTTCCCAACAAAAGGGCTTTACAACCCGAAGGCCTTCTTCACCCACGCGGTATGGCTGGATCAGGCTTGCGCCCATTGTCCAATATTCCCCACTGCTGCCTCCCGTAGGAGTCTGGACCGTGTCTCAGTTCCAGTGTGGCTGATCATCCTCTCAGACCAGCTACGGATCGTCGCCTTGGTGGGCCTTTACCCCGCCAACTAGCTAATCCGACATCGGCTCATCTATCCGCGCAAGGCCCGAAGGTCCCCTGCTTTCACCCGAAGGTCGTATGCGGTATTAGCGTAAGTTTCCCTACGTTATCCCCCACGAAAAGGTAGATTCCGATGTATTCCTCACCCGTCCGCCACTCGCCACCCATAAGAGCAAGCTCTTACTGTGCTGCCGTTCGACTTGCATGTGTTAGGCCTACCGCCAGCGTTCACTCTGAGCCAGGATCAAACTCTTCACTTAAAAACGCATAGTCCGAGGACTAAAAATTTAAAGCTGCAGATGCTTGACCGCTGGCAACGTTTCGCTTGCTTTAAAACAATTGATATGTTGCTTGATCAAACGTCTGCAAGATGGACATACATCCTTCCTGCAGGCGCCTTCACAAGATACCTGCGCATACTGTCAAAGAACTTTGGAATCGGCCTCAGCGCCTTCTTCCGTTTGCCCCGACGTTTCCGTCGTTGCGAGCCGCCCATTGTAGACCGGCTTATCTGCTTCGTCAACACCTTTTTTCAAGGCCGTTTCACCGAAG
>NZ_JCAXES010000019.1:0-1437 GCF_059758695.1 Stenotrophomonas sp. GQ19
AGCCACGCCATTGAACTGACCCCACAAAGTTGGACAGTGGGATCTAGGTACCGAAGGCTTGGATCCGGAATTGAACCGGGCTCTGGCCATTCAGTTTGAGCTTGATGCGCTGGTGATTGTAGTACCGGATGTAGTGGTCCAGTCCGCGTTTGAGCTGGTCAATGCTGGTGAAGCGCTTGAGATGGAAGAATTCCGATTTCAGGGTGCCAAAGAAGCTCTCCATGGCGGCATTGTCCAGGCAATTGCCCTTGCGCGACATGCTCTGCGTGACGGCCTGTTTTTTCAGCAGGTGCTGGTATGTCCGGTGCTGGTACTGCCAACCCTGATCTGAGTGAAGAAGTGGCTTTTCACCGGACTTCAGTCGCAAGAAGGCCTTGCCGAGCATGGCTGTGACCATATCCAGCAATGGGCGTGTGTTTGTCTGGTAGGCCACGATTTCGCCGTTGTACAAGTCCATGATCGGCGACAGATAGAGCTTTTTCCCGCCCACCCTGAACTCCGTGACGTCGGTAACCCACTTTTGATTAGGACGTGAAGCATGAAATTCGCGTTGAAGGGTGTTCGGGGCAACCGCGCCCACCGCGCCGCGGTATGAGGTGTACTTTTTCACCCGCACCACCGATTTGAGGCCCATCAACCCCATCAGACGTTGGACGACCTTGCGATTGATCAGCTCGCCGGCCTGGCGCAGTTCATCGGCAATGCGTCGGTAGCCATATAGGCCTTCATGGCGACGGTAGATTGCCTTGATGCGGCGCTTCAACCCGGCCTGATGGTCAGGCCGGGAGATGGCCTGAGTCTGGTAATAGAACGTGCTGCGAGATAGCGCTGCCGCTTTGAGCAAAAGCGACAGTCGGTGATGCTGCCTCAATCCTTGGACGGCTTGCGCTGTAATGCGCGCTTGGCCGCCTGCTCTTCCTGGATCAAGGCATCGAGTTTTTTTAGGAAGGCATTCTCCGCGCGCAGATACTCCACCTCCTTGAGCAGCTGATCGTGCGTGAGATCCTTGGCAGGCTGGGAGGTCGCGGGCTTTTTTCTCATTCGGAATCGATCACGAGTGGGCGTCAGTGCGCCGATACCACCCGAATCATACTGCCGCTGCCAACGGGGGATGACGCCGGGTCCAGCAATCCCGAAGATTGCCATGGCCTGACGTACCGAAAGGCCATCACGGCTCATCCGCGCCAGAACCGACACCTTGAACTGGTCGGTGTAGCGCCCAGCATCGATCAGGAAGCTGTCCTGTCCATGGTGGCGGTAAGCAGCGATCCACCGATGGACCATTGATGGATCCAGCCCATGCCGCGCGGCTACAGCCCTCACCGGGAGGGTGCCTGCGGCACCCTCCCGGGCGACCTTGAGTTTGAAACACCTGTCGTACTTCGTCATGAACACCCCGGCTATTGAATGGGTGTCCAACTTCCGGGGGTCAGTTCA
>NZ_JCAXES010000002.1:0-726799 GCF_059758695.1 Stenotrophomonas sp. GQ19
CACCCAAAAAAACGCCCGGCAGTGCCGGGCGTTTTTTGTTTCCACTGCGGGACTGATTACTTGATCAGGCGCAGGGTGAACGGGTAGCGGTACGCTTCGCCGTTGTTCGCCTTCACCGCGGCGATGATGCAGAAGACCAGGTTCAGGATGCCGACCAGCGGGGCCAGCAGGCCGCCGATGATCACGATCATCAGCACGAACGAAATCAGCATCGCGATGGTGATGGTGATCTGGAAGTTCAGCGCTTCCTTGGCCTGGTCGGTCACGAACGACTTGCTGCTGTCATCCTTGTTGATCATCCAGATGATCAGCGGGCCGATGAACCAGGTGAAGATGCCCAGGATGTGGGCCACCAGCGCCATGGTGCGCTGATCGGCCGGCGCGGTGCCGGTCGGGGCCGGCGGCGGGGCGGTGACGTTGTCGAATTCGCTCACGGTGAAACTCCTTGTTCGGTGTGTGTAGGTATTGCGCGACAGGCTCCCCGCCTGCCAGAGCAGCCGGGATAGGATACGTCAATCGTTGCCTGCTACGGTCATCCGCCCGACCAGGATCGAACCGACCTGCACGTGCGAGCGACGGTCCACGTCACTGCCCACGGCCTCGATGCTCGCGAACATGTCCTTGAGGTTGCCGGCAATGGTGACGCCATCGACCGGATAGCTGATTTCGCCGTTCTCCACGCGGAAGCCACCGGCACCGCGCGAGTAGTCGCCGGTCACCCCGTTGACGCCCTGGCCCATCAGCTCGGTGACCAGCAGGCCCTCGCCCATCTGCCGGGCGATGGAGGCCAGGTCGCCGGCATTGGCCGCCACCTTCAGGTTGTGCACGCCGCCGGCATTGCCGGTGGTGGTCAGGCCCAGCTTGCGCGCCGAGTAACTGCCCAGGATGTAGCGCTGCAGCACGCCGTCGGTGATCAACGCCGCGTTGCGGGTGGCCACGCCATCACCGTCGAACGCCGACGAACGCAGCCCGCGGCGCAGCAACGGCAGCTCCTCCACCTGGAACCAGTCCGGGAACAGGCGGGTGCCGACGCTATCGAGCAGGAAGCTGGCCCGCCGGTACAGCGCGCCGCCGGATACCGCGCCAAGCAGGCTGCCGATCAACGAGCGCGCCACCTCCGGCGAATACAGCACCGGCATCTGCGCGGTCGCCATCGAGCGCGGCTGCAGCCGGGCCACGGTGCGTTCGGCGGCACGGCGGCCGATCGCGGCGGCCGATTCCAGGTCTTCACGGGCCAGCGCGCTGCTGTACCAGCCATCGCGCTGCATGCCGTCGCCCTGCCCGGCGATCAGCGCGCAGCCCACCGAGTGGTGGCTGCTGCGCTCGCGGCCGATGAAACCATGTGAATTGGCGTACACCGACAGGCTCTGCGAGGTGGCGGCCGAGGCGCCATCGGAGTTGCTGATGCGGCCATCGGCCTCGCGCCCGGCCGCTTCACAGGCCAGGGCCAGGTCCAGCGCCTCGTCGGCGCCCAGGTCCCAGGGGTGCCAGCCGTCCAGATCGGGGAACGCGCGCGCCATCAGGGCGGCCTCGGCCAGCCCGGCCGCGGCGTCGTCCTCGGTGTGCCGGGCAATGGCGCAGGCTTGGGCCACGGTCGATTCCAGGCTGGCGTCCTGCAGGTCGGCGGTGCTGGCGCTGCCCTTGCGCTGGCCGAAGTAGACGGTCACCGCAATGCCGCGGTCACGGGTGGATTCCACCGTTTCCACCTCGCCCAGGCGCACATTCACGTCCAGGCCGCGCTCGTCGCTGCAGCTGACCTCGGCCTGGCTGGCGCCCATGGCTTTGGCCCGTTCCAGCAGGCGTTGGGAGATGTCGGCCAGCTGCTCCAGGCGCTGCAGGCTGTCGTCGGCCGGGGAGACTTCAGGGGAGATCACGTTCAATGCTTTATCCTGTACGGGTGAGTGCCTGGCGCAACGCGGGGCACAGTTTACGGATGTGGAAATAAGACGATGCGCGGACGCGACGAAGATACCGGTGAATTCCTAGACATCAGCCGTAGCCAGAACCGCCGGGACGCCCTGGACGTGCTGGCGCTCGGCGAGAAGCTGGTCGCGCTGACCCCGGCCCAGCTGGCCCGGGTGCCGGTGCCCGAAGACCTGCTGCCGCATATCGCCGAGGCCAAGCGCATCACCGCGCACATCGCCCACAAGCGCCAGCTGGCGTTCCTGGCCAAGCACATGCGCCGCGAGGACGATGCCGCGCTGGATGCCATCCGCGATGCGCTGGATGCCAACAGCGAAACCTCGCGCCGTGAAGTGGCCACCATGCACCGCGTGGAAGACTGGCGCGAGCGCCTGTTGAAGGACGGCGACAAGGCGCTGGGCGCGCTGCTGGACGAATACCCGCATGCCGACCGCCAGCAGCTGCGCACGCTGGTGCGCAACGCCCAGGCCGAGAAGGCCAAGAACAAGCCGCCGCGCGCCTACCGCGAGATCTACCAGCTGCTGCGGACGCTGCTGCTGCCGGCCGCGCTGGGCCTGGATGCGGCCAACCTGACCTCGGCCGACGACCTGGATGACCAGGACGACCGGCACGACCAGGACGGCGACGACACCGCCGAAGACTGAGCCCGGCTGCCCACGCGGCGGCGCCAGCCCAGGGCTGGCCCCCGCGGGGCGCTCGAACCGGCAGCACGGGCGCATTGCCTGGCTCAGGCCTGGGTGCCGCCCACGGTGATGCCATCGATCAGCAGCGACGGCTGGCCCACGCCTACCGGCACGCTCTGGCCATCCTTGCCGCAGATCCCCACGCCCTCGTCCAGGGCCAGGTCGTTGCCGATCATGCGGACCTTCTGCATGGTTTCCGGCCCGTTGCCGATCAGCGTGGCGCCCTTCACCGGCGCGGTCACCTTGCCGTCCTCGATCAGGTAGGCCTCGGTGGCCGAGAACACGTATTTACCGCTGGTGATGTCGACCTGGCCGCCGCCGAAATTGACCGCGTACAGGCCCTTCTTCACCGAGCGGATCATTTCTTCCGGATCGTGCTGGCCGGCGCGCATGTAGGTGTTGGTCATGCGCGGCATGGTCATGTGCGCGAACGATTCACGGCGGCCGTTGCCGGTCGGGGCCACGCCCATCAGGCGCGCGTTGAGCGAATCCTGCATGTAGCCGACCAGGATGCCGTCCTCGATCAGCGTGGTGCACTGGGTGGGATGGCCCTCGTCGTCGATGTTGAGCGAACCGCGGCGCCCGTCCAGGGTGCCGTCATCGACGATGGTCACGCCCGGGGCCGCCACGCGCTCGCCCACGCGGCCGGCATAGACGCTGGTGCCCTTGCGGTTGAAGTCGCCTTCCAGGCCGTGGCCCACCGCCTCGTGCAGCAGCACGCCGGGCCAGCCCGGGCCGAGCACCACGGCCATCACCCCGGCCGGGGCCGGGATCGCCTCCAGGTTCACCAGCGCCTGGCGCAGCGCTTCGCGGGCAAACCGCTCGGGGCGGTCGTCGGCGAACAGTTCGGCATAGCTGTAACGGCCACCGCCGCCGGAATAGCCGGACTCGCGGCGCCCGTGCTGCTCCACGATCACCTGCACGTTCAGCCGCACCAGCGGCCGGATGTCGGCCGCCAGCACGCCGTCGCTGCGCGCGATCAGCACCGTGTCCACGCCGCCGGACAGGCTCACCATCACCTGCTGCACGCGCGGGTCGGCGGCGCGCAGGTACCGGTCCAGGCGCTTGAGCACCTCGACCTTGGCTTCGTTGCCCATGCCGTCGATCGGGTCCAGCGCCGGGTACAGCGCGCGGCCGTTGCCACGCACCAGCGAGCGCGCCTGCTGCGCCCCGCCTTCGCGTGAGATCGCACGGGCCGACTGCGCCGCCGCCAGCAGCGCGTCGCGGTGGATGTCGTCGGAGTAGGCAAAGCCGGTCTTTTCGCCGGCGATGGCGCGCACGCCGACGCCCTGCTCGATCGAATGGGCACCGTCCTTGACGATGCCGTCCTCCACGCTCCAGCTTTCGCGCCGGGCGTGCTGGAAATACAGATCGCCAAAATCGATGCCCGGGCCCAGCAGGGTGCCGAAGGTACGTTCCAGTCCACCGGCATCGAGCCCGGCGGGCAGCAGCAGGCGGTCGTTTGCAAGGGTAAGTGCGTTATCGGTCATGTCATCTATCTGAGGGCGCGGGCCACGTTCGCAACCCGGGCGCGGGAAAGGAGGTCAGCGTACCGGGGGCGGCAACGCAGCGGGAGCCGCACGGGGCGGCGGGGCATCGTCACGGTCGATCACCTCGACCTTGGGTTCGGCCCAGGGGCCGGTGACCCGGTAGGTCTTGGCCCCGATCGCCCCCAGCGGCTTGCCCAGCACCGCATTGGCCGCCGCACCCACGGCGGCGCCCACCGGGCCGCCAGCGACCGCGCCGACCACGGTCAGCAGGTTGCCGGCACGCGGGTTGACGTCGATGGTCTGGTCGAACTGCTGGCGGCGCAGGTCGGTCTGGCCGCGGATGCTGATGTTGGCCGCCGGGCCTTCGATCAGCACCTTGTCGGTGGTGGCCATGCCGTTGGCGAACTCGAGCGCGCCCTCGACCTGGTTGAAGGCAAAGCCCTTGGAGAAGAAGTCACGGAAATCGAACATCAACCGGCGCGGCAGCTGGGTCACGCTGAGCAGGCCCAGCACACGCCCGGCGCCGGGCTCCAGCTCCAGCAACTGGCCGTTGCGCGCGTGGACCTGCATCTGCCCCTGCAGCGCGCCCAGCTGGAAGTCCGACGGACCGCCCTGCCAGCCGGCGTCCAGGCTGAGCTGGCCCTGGCCGCCGCGCAGCTGGCCGCCGTAGTCCAGGTTCTGCATCAGGCCGCCCAGGTCCTCGCTTTTCACGTCGACATTGACCTGGGTGCGCGCAGCAGCGCCCATGCCCAGCCAGCGGCCCTGGATGTCGATGGCCTGCTTGGGCGCGCGGAACTGCAGTTGGTCCACGCTCAGGCCGTTGCCGAACGGGCGCGTGCGCAGCACCGCCTGGCCCAGCTTGGCCTTGCCGAACTGCAGGTCCTCGATGTCCAGCGCCAGCGGCGGAATCTTCGCCGGGTTGGTGTCGTTGGCACTGGCCTGGACCCGGGCCGGCAGGGTGGCATCGGGCGGCAGCAGGATCGGCGCGCCATCGGAGGGCACCTTGGCCGGGGTCGGCAGCGACTGCCAATGCACGCGGCTGAGCTTGCCGACGATGGTGCCGCCCTCGGCATTGGGCACGCTCAGGGTGCCCGCCAGCGAGGGGCCGTCCAGGCGCACTTCCACCGTGGACGGCGTAGGCCGCAGCTGCAGGCGGGTCTGCGCGAACACGCCCCCGGCCAGCAGCAGCTGCCCGACCTGCACATCCACCTGGCGCAACGGCATGGCGTCCTTGCCGTCACCGCCATCGGGCGTGCGCGCCAGGCCGATCCATTCCAGGGCATCCAGCGACCCGCTGCGGCCATTGACCGCCAGCCCACTGGCCGGCGGGTCGCGGTCGACCCGGTCGCTGCCCAGCGTCACCTGCACGCCGGTCTGGTTGTTGTGGGTGCGAGCGGCCAGGGCCAGACGCTGGCCAAAGGCCACGTCCACCCGGCCGCTGCCCATCGGCAGCTGGGCGTTGACCGTGGTTGCCAGCGGCACGCCCGGGTCCTTGTCCAGCGGCGCCGGCAGGTCCAGGCGGGTGCCGACCAGGTCCGACCGCAGGGTCAGCAGGGTCGGCGGCTCGGTCTTCGCGCCGGCGGCCACCTTGGGCAGGGTCACCCCGATCGTCCAGCGCGCGTTGCCGGCGATGTAGGGCTTGAGCCAGTTCAACTCGGGCGCGCGGTCCAGCAATGCACCGGCATCCAGCGACGCGGTGAGTTCGGATTCGAAGGCCTGCTGCGGGTCGCGCACGAAGCCCCCGGCGCGCAGGCTGAGCAGCCCGTCCTGGCCCAGGTGGCGCACGTTGAGCCCTTCGGCGCCGAAGCCATCGCGGCTGTAGCGGGCCTGGCCCCGCATGCCGTCGAAGGCCAGCGCGAAGCGTTTTTCGGTCAGTGCCACGCCCTGCAGGTCTACCGTGCCCAGCATGTGGCCCGGCCCCTGGTCGGGATGCAGCGGCTGCAGCAGGTCATAGCTGACCTTGGCCGGGCCCTTGGCGGTGAGATTGTCCAGGGTCTCGGCATAGGTGGCGTGCAGCGGGCTCTGCTTGAGCATCGCCAGCAGGGCACCGGTCTCGGTCTGGGTGGTGGCCTTCACGTACAGCGGGGTTTCGCCGAAATCCACGATACCGGCATCGAAATGGTTCACCGCCACGCCGGCCAGGTCGCCGCCGCCGTGCAGTTCAAAGCCGGGCCCGATGAAGGCGATGTCGGCGTCCACCTTGCCCATGGCCGGCCAGTCATGCTGGAAGCGGATGGTGCCGTTGCTGATATGCCCGGTGGCCTCGAAGCGACCGTTGTTGCGATCGAACGGCCAGTCGTCGAGGTCGCCGCTGACCAGGCCCACGCCGTTGCGGACCTGCCCGGCCACCAGCGCGGCATCCAGCCAGTCGGTGGCCCCCTTGCTCATCCTGGAGTGGATCCAGAAGCGCTTGGCCACGGTCATCGGCACGTCGTCGATGCGCGCGGCCAGTTGCAGCCACGGCCGGGTGCCGTCCCCCTGGAACCAGACACTGCCGCGCACGTCGGCGGCGTAGTCGGTGCCCTGCACGCGCAGCGCCGGGGTGCCGAACCGCCAGCCGCCGGCTTCGTCGCGCCAGCCCACCAGCTGCCCGGCCAGGCGCACGTCGTGGCGCTGGCCGAAGCCGGTGGGCCAGTCGAAGTGCATCACCCGGTACGGTTGCAGGTCCAGTTGGAAACCGTCGGCGTCGGCGCTGAAGCGCCCGCCCACGCCACTCAGCCCGGGCGCATGCCCGGACGGTGCAAAGCCGACGTCGGCCAGTTCGCCCTGGATCGACACCGGGCCGCCGCGTTCGGCGGCGACCCGCACCTGGGTCATGCGCGCATGCGGCGCGGCGTGCTGCAGCCACTCACGCAGACCTGGTTCGATGCGATCGCTGAGCGCCAGCCCGCGCAGCAGCGCGGTGGCATCGATGTTGTCGCCGGCCAGGGCCATGTGCTGGCCACCGGCCAGCAGCAGGCCGTCCAGGCGCTGCACCTCGCTGCTGCCGGCCAGGCCGATGCGCAGCTGCGGCGCGTCGGCGCGCCAGCCGCCGGTCACCCAGCGCCAGCGCGCGCGCAGCTGCAGGGTATCCAGCGCCAGCTGCGGGCGTTTGCCATCGGCCAGCGGGGCGCCGCGCAGCCGCAGATCCTGCAGGTCGGCGTCGGCGGTGACCATCACCGGGCGGTGGTCGCGCAGGTCGACCCAGGCATTGAGCTCCCCGGTGCCTTGCTGCAGCGATACCCCGGCGAACTGGAGCAGGTGCGACCAGGCGCGGAAATCGGCCGGGTCGGCCGACAACCAGGCCTGGCCATCACCGTGGCGGCGGTCGAAGTCCAGCACGGCCGTCAGCGGCTGGCCGTTGAGGTCGGCCCACGCGCGCGCGCCCACGCGCAGGCGTTGGCCATTCACGCGCAGGCGTAGGTCGATGCGCGGCAGCTCGGCCTGCAGGTTCAACGAGGGCGCATCCACCCGCAGCCGACCGCCGATCACCTGCAGCTCGCCGAGGCGACGCAGTGCCTCGAGCGGGTCGCCGCTGCCGGCCTGCGGTAGCCCGCGCACCGACCAGCGGCCATCGTCGGCCCGCTGCAGCACCAGGGCCAGGCCGCGCAGGCGCAGTTCGGTCAGCGAGTGGCCCGGCAGCAGCCCGGCATACATCGACACCAGCACCTCGGCCTCGCCGATGGCGATGCCCTGCCCTTCGCCGATGCGCAGGCCCTTCAGTTCCAGCAGGGGCCCGCGGCGGGTCCAGGCCGTATCCAGATGATCGAAGCGCACCGGCTGCCCGGCACGCGCGCTCAACCAGGCCGCCACCTTGTCGGGGTGGCGCTCGGCGAACGGCAACACTTGACTGACGGTGCCCACCAACACCGCCACGCACACCAACACGATCGCCAATGCATACACGGCATGGCGGCGAATCCTTCGCAGTCGCAGTCGGAGCGGCGTGCTCATCGCAATGCGAAGGCACCGGCGCGCACGCGCGCCAGTGGGCGGGAATCAGAGCAACACAACATCGAACTGCTCCTGCAGGTACTGCTCGTCGGCCTGGAAGCGGATCGACTTGCCAAGGAATTCCTCCAGCTCGGCCACGGCCGTGGATTCCTCATCGGTGATGCGCGCCACCACCTTGGACGAGGCGATCACCAGCAGGCGGGCCGCATCGAACTGGCGCACCGCGCGGGTGATTTCGCGGAAGATCTCATAGGTGACTGTTTCGGCGGTCTTGATCGACCCGCGCCCGCTGCACTCCGGGCACGGCTCGGACAGCTGCCGCTCCAGGCTTTCCACGGTGCGCTTGCGGGTCATTTCGACCAGGCCCAGCGGCGAGAAATCGTAGACGGTGGTCTTGGCGTGGTCGCGCGCCAGGGCTTTTTCCAGGGTGCGCAGCACCTGGCGCCGATGCTCGGCGTCATCCATGTCGATGAAGTCGATGATGATGATGCCGCCCAGGTTGCGCAGCCGCAGCTGGCGGGCCACCGCCTGCGCCGCTTCCAGATTCGTGCGGAACACCGTCTCTTCCAGGTTGCGCTGGCCCAGGAACGACCCGGTGTTGACGTCGATGGTGGTCATCGCCTCGGTCTGGTCGATCACCAGGTAGCCACCGGACTTGAGCGGCACCTGCTTGTCCAGCGCGCGGCCGATCTCGTCCTCCACCCCGAACATGTCGAAGATGGGCCGGTCACCGCTGTACAGCTCGATCTTCTCGGCCAGCACCGGCATGTACTTGGCCACGAACGCCTGCAGCTGGGTGAAGGTTTCCTTGGAGTCCACCTTCACCTTGTCCACGTCCTTGCGGATCAGGTCACGCACCGAGCGCAGTGGCAGGCTGAGGTCTTCGTAGATCACGCTGAGCGGAGCGGCATCGCGGCCGCGCCGCTCCACCACGTTCCAGACCCGCGACAGGTAGGCCACGTCCTCGGCGATGGCTTCGGCCGGCTGGCCTTCGGCGTTGGTGCGCACGATGTAGCCGTAGCCCCCGTGCTGGGCCGACAGTTCGGTGACCAGCGACTTCAGGCGTGCGCGCTCGGCCTCGTCCTCGATCCGCGCCGAGACCCCGACCACCTTGGACTGCGGCAGCAGCACCATGTAGCGCGAGGGAATGCTGATCTGGGTGGTCAGGCGCGCGCCCTTGGTCCCGATCGGGTCCTTGACCACCTGCACCACGATGTCCTGGCCGTCGCGCAGCAGCTCCACGATCGGCACCGACGACGGCGGCGGCAGCGTGGTGCCCTCGGTATCCGGGCTGGCCACCGGGGCCGGGCGGATCACATCGTTGGCGTGCAGGAACGCGGCGCGCTCCAGGCCCACTTCGACGAAGGCCGCCTGCATGCCCGGCATCACCCGCTGCACCTTGCCCTTGTAGATGTTGCCCACCACGCCGCGGCGCCAGCCACGTTCGATGTGCAGTTCCTGCAGCATGCCGTTCTCGATGACGGCCACGCGGGTTTCGCGCGGGGTGACATTGACCAGGATTTCTTCAGACATGGGCGACACCCTCCGTTGGCGTGGTGAAAGCAGCGGGCGAAACGCCAAACGCCTGCAGCAACTGCTCGGTCTGTTGCAGGGGCAATCCCATCACACCCGAATAGCTTCCCGCCAGATGGCGGATGTAACGTTCGGCGCCGCCCTGGATGGCGTACGCCCCGGCCTTGCCCATGGGCTCGCCGCTGGCCACGTAGGCCGCGATGGCGGCCTCGTCGATCTCGATGAAGCTCACCTCCGACACCACCAGCACACCGTCTTGGCGGCCGTGGGCCACGACGGCCACCGCGGTCATCACCTGGTGGGTGCGCCCGGACAGGGCGCGCAGCATGGCGGCGGCGTCTTCGGCGTCGACCGGCTTGCCGAACACCCGCCCGTCCAGCACCACTTCGGTGTCCGAGCCGATCACCACCGCCTCGGCATCGGCGGCCACCAGGGCCAGCCCGGCCAGCGCCTTGTCGGCGGCCACGCGCTGCACATAGCCAAGCGCCGACTCATCGGCGGCACGGACTTCAGGCACCTCAAGGTCCAGCGCACGGAACGGTCGGTCCAGGCGCGTCAACAGTTGGGTACGTCGGGGGGAACGGGAGGCAAGATAAAGCATCGCGGAAGCATAACCTGCGGCCCGTGTCTGAATCGAAAGCAACCGCACCCAATCGCCCCTCAACCCCGGAAAAGCTCACGGAGCGTTCATCGCCCCGACACCAACCTCAACGCCTTCACAAGGAGATGTACATGCGCCGCCCATCCCTGTCCCCGCTGCTGCTCGCCCTGTCCCTTGCCCTGGGAACCTCGATGACCGCCCACGCCCAGACCTCGCCCGCCGTTGCCGTCGCCGCCGACAGCACCCTGCTCAACATCTCGGCCAACGCCGAAGCCAAGCGCGTGCCGGACGTGGCCACGCTGTCGGCCGGTGTGGTCACCCAGGCCGTCGATGGCAATACCGCGATGCGCCAGAACGCCGAGCAGATGGTCAAGGTGCTGGCCGCGATCAAGGCCGCCGGCATTGCCGAACGTGACGTACAGACCAGCGGGGTCAACCTCAACCCGCAGTACCGCTATGTGGACAACGAGCCGCCGAAGATCACCGGCTACCAGGCCAGCAACACGGTCAGCCTGAAGGTGCGCGACATCGCCAAGCTGGGCAAGGTGCTGGACGCGCTGGCCGCCCAGGGCGCCAACCAGATCAATGGCCCGCAGTTCGAGATCGACCAGCCCGAACCGGTGTATGACGAAGCCCGCCTGGCCGCGCTGAAGAAGGCCCAAGCCCGCGCCGAGACCTACGCCAAGTCGCTGGGCCTGCGCGTGCGCCGCATCGTGAGCATCTCCGAGAACGGCGGCGGCAACTTCCGCCCGGTGATGATGCGTGCGGCCGCCGCGCCGATGGCCGCCGATGTGTCCACCCCGGTGTCGCCGGGCGAGTCGTCGGTGTCGGTGAACCTGGACGTGGTGTTCGACCTGGGTCGGTAACGGCCAGCGGTCCATGACGTGACGGCGCCTGCGGGCGCCGTCATGCGTTCCGGGCCCGGTTCCTGAGCGCCAGCCAAACACCCACATGCCCCCTGACTTCCGGGCCGCGCCCCGCTCCGGTATTGCTGTCATTGCGCGGCCCCGCCTTCTGCGTCCTGCAACCCCACCGGCCGCGCCCGCACGTTTGATGTTCCCGCACATCTGGCAAGGAGAGTGGAGCATGGTCCGTACCCAACCCCGCGTAGTGCCGCTGCAGATCGACGTTTCCCGCGTGCTCGGCTGGAGCACCGCCCTGGCCCTGCATGTGCTGGCGCTGATGCTGCTGCTGATCCCGGCAGCGTATGTGGCCGCGCCCCTGCCACGTGAACGCATGCAGATACGGATGGTGGTACCGCCGGAGCCCACCCCGCCGGTCCCGGTGCCGATCAAGCCGGACGTCCCCACCCTGGTGCAGCCGCGCACCGTGCCCAAGCCGCAGGTGGCCCCGCTGCCGCCGCCGACCGCCAACGCCGACGATGCCTTGGCGGTGGCGCCGCTGCCGGCCAGTGAACCCCAGTCCCCGGTCCTGGCCCCCAGCGTGCCGGGGCCGGCTGCCGGTGGTGCCGGGGCGCAGCTGCAGTACCGCAGCGCGCCGCCGCCGGCCTACCCGATCGCCGCCATCCGCAACCATGAGCAGGGCACGGTGCTGCTGCGGGTGCGGGTGGAGGCCGATGGCCGGGCCTCCAGCGTGGTGATCGAGCGCAGCAGTGGCTCGCGGGCGCTGGACAACGCCGCCCGCCAGCAGGTGCTGCGCCAGTGGCGGTTCGTGCCGGCCATGGTGGACGGCCAGCAGGTGCCGGCCGATGGCCTGGTGCCGGTCAGCTTCACCCTGCCGGACTGAGGCCGCAGTGACGTAATAGGCGCGGGGGACCGGCCACGGCCTCCCCGCGCCTTTGGTCGCCGACAGACGGCGACCCGAATTAAGCAATTTTTCACGACTTCGTCACCCTCCGGAAACCTAGATTGTCGCCGTCGTCACTCATTTTCAGTGCCGATCCATCGTCATTGTTGGTTTTCCCAGTCAGGAGAGAAGCTGTGAAACACCCGGTCCAACGGCTCAACAGCAGCCGCAATAGCCTCGCCCAATCCATTTCCACCGTACTCACCAGCAGCACCCTGTTGCTGGTCGGAGCGCTGGCATCCTCTTCTGCGTTCGCGCAGGAACAGGCCACCAACCTTGACCGGATCACCGTCACCGGGTCCAACATCCCGCGTACGAACACCGAAACCCCCTCGCCCGTCCAGGTGATCACCCGCCAGGAGATCGACCGCACCGGCAAGACCACGGTCGCCGAATACCTGCAGACCCTGACCGCCGACGGCTCCGGCTCGATTCCCAAGACCTTCGGCAACGGCTTCGCTGGCGGCGGCGCCGGCATCTCGCTGCGTGGCCTCGGCGCCGGCTCGACGCTGGTGCTGTTGAACGGCCGCCGCATGGCGACCTATGGCCTGGCCGATGACGGCCAGAAGGTCTTCACCGACCTGAGCACCATTCCGCTGGATGCGGTTGAGCGTATCGACGTCCTCAAGGACGGCGCCTCGGCCATCTATGGTTCGGACGCGATCGCCGGCGTGGTCAACATCATCCTGCGCAGCGACTTCCAGGGCGCCATCCTGCGTGGCTCCTACGGCACCTCCGGCGATGGCGACGGCAATGCCAAGAAGGCCACGTTGACCGCCGGTACCGGCGACCTCAACAGCGATGGCTGGAATGCGTTCTTCAGCCTGGACGTGGGCAAGACCGACGCGATCAAGATCAGCGACCGCAAGAACCGCAAGTGGATCGGCACCGGCGACACCCGCCCGTGGGGCTACGCGGCTACCGACGCCCAGTTCCTCGGCGGCGCCTTCCTCAACGGCGGCACCGGCGGCGGCACGGGCCCGAACGGCTCGGTGTTCGACGCCACCGGCCACCTGGTCGCGTTGCCGGGCTGCGCCGGCCTGACCACCATCCCGGGCCAGACCGATGCCACCGCACAGGCACAGGGCTGCCTGTGGGATCCGAACCAGCAGTACCGTGACCTGACCCCGGAAGAGAAGTACGTGAACGTGTTCGGCCGCGCCAGCTTCGCCTTCGGCGAAGGCGGCGAGGTGTACACCGAAATCGGCTACTCCAAGAAAGACACCACCTTCACCAACACCCCGTCGGGCGTGTCGGGCGGTTGGGGCTATCCCGGCGGCCCGGTCAACGCCAACAGCGGCGCTGGCGCCACCGTGCTGGGCCCGGGCCACCCGGACCTGCCGCCGGCACTGTCGGCCACCGGCGCACGCCTGCGCTACTCGGCGTGGGACGTGGGCCCGCGCGTGACCAACAACACCAACGAGTTCAATCGTTTCCTGGTCGGCGTGAAGGGCAACTGGGGCGAGTGGAGCTATGACACCGCGTACCTGCATTCGGGTACCGACTTGACCAACAAGCGCACCGGCTTCCTGCGTTACAGCGCCGTGCGTTGCGCGCTGGGCAATGCGGCCTGCCCGGGTGGCGTCTGGCGCATCGGTGACAATGCCGGTCTGAACTCGCAGGCGCTGTACGACTACATCTCGCCGGACATCAGTGCTCGCGCCAAGTCCAGCCTGGACATGTTCGACTTCACCGTGTCGCGCAGCCTGATGGACCTCAAGGGCGGCCCGCTGGGCCTGGCGTTGGGTACCGAGTGGCGCAAGACCAGCAACAGCCTGACCCCGCAGACCTACACCGACCAGGGTGACATCATCGGCCTGGGTTACTCGGCCTATGACGGCACGCAGAACGTGTACGCCGGCTACGCCGAACTGTCCGCACCGGTGCTGGAGCAGTTGGAACTGAGCGCCGCGCTGCGCTATGACAAGTACGAAAGCGGTGAAGGCAAAGCCACGCCGAAGCTGGGCGTGAAGTGGAGCCCGGTTGACTGGCTGGCGCTGCGTGCCAGCTACGCCGAAGGCTTCCGCGCCCCGAACCCGGCCGAAAACGGTGACGGTGGCCTGGCCGCCTTCTCCAACGCGGTCGATCCGGTCCGCTGCGGCATCACCGGCGCAACCGCCGATTGCCAGGCCCGCCAGGTGGCGATCATCACCCGTCCGAACCCGGACCTGAAGCCGGAAGAGTCCAAGAGCTACTCGGTCGGCATCGTGATGCAGCCCACCTCGACCACCTCGCTGACGGTGGATGCATGGGAGATCAAGCGCACCAACGAAATCGCCCCGGGCGACACCGACGATGCGATCGCCGCGGGCAATGTGCTGCGTGACAGCAACAACCTCAATGGCGTGCCCAACAGCGGCACGATCCTTGCGGTCAACACCGACTACGTCAACGCCACCTCGTCGCGGGTGCGCGGCATCGACACCGATATCCGCCAGACCTTCGATATCGGCCCGGGCCAGCTGGAGATGGATCTGCAGTGGAGCCATGTGCTCAAGTTCGAGCGCACCAGCGGCACCACCACCGATGACTACGCGGGCACGCACGGCAACTGCGACGTGACCAACTGCATCGGCACGCCGAAGGACCGTATCAACTTCGGCACCACCTGGAAGCAGGGCATGTGGAGTGTGAGCGGCGTGGCCAACTACATCTCCAAGATGGACAACATCGACAAGCGCGGTGGTTCCTACCAGGCCTTCTACGCCGACGAGACGCCGGTGACGAAGATCTCCTCGTTCACCACCTTCGACCTGTCCGGCCGTTGGAACGTCACCGAAGCCTTCGAGCTGAACGCCTCGGTGCAGAACGTGTTCGACCGTATTGCGCCGCTGGATCCGACGACCTACGGCGCGGTCAACTACAACCCGCTGCACTTCAGCGGTGCAATCGGCCGTTACTTCACCGTGGGGGCCAAGTACACCTTCAACTGATGTAACGCATGTGGGGAACGAAAAGCCCGGGCAGTGCCCGGGCTTTTTGTTGGCGGCGGCGTGGGCGTTGGTTTCGATCATTGCCGCGTTGCGCGCGATGCCCCCCGGATGGCGGGCAAAAAAAAGCCTCGCATCGCTGCGAGGCTTTTCAAAACTTGGCGCCCGAAGTTGGACTCGAACCAACGACCCCCTGATTAACAGTCAAGTGCTCTAACCGGCTGAGCTATTCGGGCGGGGTGCGCATTGTAGCCCGTTTTTCACAGGATGTAACCCGTTTTCGCAGGTTTTCTTCCAGCCCGTTGTCAGGCGCGATGGTACGGGTGGTTGGCCAGCATCGCCGCCGCGCGATACAGCTGCTCGGCCACCACCAGTCGCACCAGCATGTGCGGCAGCGTCAGCGGACCAATCGACCATTTTTCATCGGCCAGCGCGGACACTTCCGCCGAGTGGCCTTCGGGCCCACCGATCAGGAAGGCCATGTCCCTGCCCTGCCCGCGCCAATGTTCCAGGCGCTGCGCCAGCTGCTCCGAACTGAGCTGGCGGCCCGGCACATCCAGCACCACCACGTAGGCATTCTTCGGCAGCGCGGCAATCACCCGCTTGCCTTCATCGTCGGTGGCACGGCGCGCGTCGCGGCCCTTGCCACGCAGGCCCGGCTCGATCTCCACCAGCTCGAAGGGCAACCAGTGCGACAGGCGCTTCTGGTACTCGGCAAAGCCCTGCGCCACCCAGGCGGGGGCGCGTTCGCCGGTGGCGATCAGCCTGGCTTTCATCTGCAGTCTCCCGGCATCTGCGGCGATGCCGTTGAAATGACAACGGCGCCATCGGCGCCGTCATCGTGTCCGCGACGCGCCGCTTCAGCGTGCGCCGTGGCCGTACTCGTCGCCTTCTTCGGCGTCGTCGTCCAGCAGGCTCGGCGGCTGGTCGCCGACCGTCCACAGGCGCTCCAGCGCGTAGAACTCGCGCACGCGCGGCAGCATCACGTGCACCACCACGTCGCCCAGGTCGACCAGCACCCACTCGGCTTCGCGCTCGCCTTCCACACCCAGCGGCATCACGCCCAGGGCCTTGGCGAACTTGACGACCTCATCGGCGATCGACTTCACGTGACGGCTGGAGGTACCCGAGGCGATCACCATGTAATCGGCGACGCTGGACTTGCCGATCACATCGATTTCGACGAGATCCTTGGCCTTCAGTTCTTCGGTGGCCTTGCGCACGCACTCCAGCAGCTGCGCGTTGGAGGGTGCCGGGTTCGGCATCTGGACCTTGATGGTCTGGGGCTGGGCTTGGTTGCTCAAAGCGGGTGAACTCGATAAATGTGGGGCCGATTATACGGGCCCGGGGCCCCGCGCGTATTCACACACGCTGGGCGCCGTACAGGCCCCCGTCGGCGATGTAGTCGGCCACGGCAGGCGGCAGCAGGCTGCGCCAGTCTTCGCCGGCGGTGATCCGGGCGCGGACGGCACTGGCCGATTCCTCGCGCAGCGGGGTCTGCAGGCGCAGCACGCGCCCGGCCGGGGCGCCCAGCAGCGCGCGCTCGTGGTCGGCCCAGCGCCCGGCCAGGGCGGCCTCCAGCGCGGGCGGCAGGGCCTGCTCCAGCGGGCTGCCCGGGCGGTCGGCGACGATGAAGTGGGCCAGCCCGAACAGGGCCTCCCAGTCATGCCAGCCGGTCAGGCCCAGCAGGCTGTCGGCGCCCACCAGCCACGCCAGCGGCTGATGGGGGCCCAGCTCTGCGCGCAGCTCGCGCAGGGTGTCCACCGTATAGGACGGCACCCCGGGCTGGCGCGCGGACCGTTCCAGCTCACGCAGATCGAGCAGCAGGCCCGGCTCGTCGCCGATCGCCAGTGCCAGCATGTGCGCCCGCTGCCCGGCATCGGCGCCCGGCGCGGCCCGGTGCGGCGGGTCGGCCGCGGGCAGCAGGCGCACCGCCACCTGCAACTGGTCGCGCGCCGCGCGCGCGATCGCCAGGTGGCCCAGGTGCACAGGATCGAAGGTACCGCCGTAATGAATGCGCAGGCCCATGCCGCTCAGGCGCGGGCCAGCAGGCGCACGGCGCGGGCTTCGGCCACGGCCAGCAGCAGGCGTTCCAGCCCGAGCCACGGGTCGCCGTCGGCACGGCCCTTGGCCATGCGGTCCACCAGACCGGCCTCGGCCACGAAACGCTCCCAGCGCTTGGGTTCGGGATGGCGCTGCAGGGCGCGCTTGAACGGCGCCTGCCGCGATTCCCAGATCCCGCGGCTCTTCATCTCGGCGGCCAGGTTGCCGCCCCGGGCCTGCACGCGGGCCAGCCCGGCGGTGGACAGCAGCTCGCGGATGACCATCGGGGTCAGCGCCGCCACCGCTTCGCCTTCGCCCCGCAGCCCGGCCAGCATGCGCAGCACCGCCACCGGCTGCCCCGAGAACGTGGCCTCCAGCAGGCGGAACACGTCATAGCGGGCGGCGTCGGCCACCAGCGATTCCATGGTGT
Organism: Stenotrophomonas sp. GQ19; assembly: GCF_059758695.1. Classification (NCBI taxonomy): domain Bacteria; kingdom Pseudomonadati; phylum Pseudomonadota; class Gammaproteobacteria; order Lysobacterales; family Lysobacteraceae; genus Stenotrophomonas; species Stenotrophomonas sp. GQ19. Next base: position 17,373 of record NZ_JCAXES010000002.1, read on the forward strand.
CCACGTCCAGGGTCTGCCCGGCGGCCAGCAGGGCCAGCTTGTCGATCTCCTGCGCGGCGGCCAGCAGGTTGCCTTCCACCCGCTCGGCCAGGCGCTGCACAGCGGCCGGTTCGGCGCGAAGGCCCTTGCTGCGCAGGCGGCGTTCGATCCAGTCCGGCAACTCGTGCGGCTTGATCGCCCAGGCCACCGACAGCACGCCGACGCGATTGACCGCCTCGGCCCACTTGCCCTGGTGGGCCTTGCTCCATTCGTTGCAGGTGATCAGCAGGATCACGTCCGGCGCAGGATTCGCGCAGAACTGGCTGATCACTTCGGCGCCTTCCTTGCCCGGCTTGCCGCTGGGCAGGCGCAGTTCCATCAAACGCCGCGGGCTGAACAGGCTGGGCGCATTGAAGCTGGCCTCGACCTGGTGCCAATCGAAATCGCGGCCGTCCGCATCGAAGACCTCGCGCTCGTCGATGCCGTCGGCGCGGGCGCGGGCGCGCACCACGTCGGCCGCTTCCAGCACGCGCAGGGTTTCCGGGCCGGCGATCAGATAGACCGGGGCCAATGCCTGGCCAGCCGGCTGGCTGGCGAATTGTTCGGGTCGCAGTTCCATCCTGGCGCCGGTCCGGAGGGACCGGTCAGTGCCCCGGGATGGGCGTAGCAGGGGCCGCCGGCGGCGGCACCGGCGGTTCAACCGGCAGGCTGTCCGGGGTGGCCGGCTTGACCGGGATGCGGCCTTCCATCTCGGCGCGCACCACGCTGTCGATGCGGCGCATGATCGAGGCCGACATCTCACGACGCAGTTCGTCGGCGAGGATCTCGCGCTCGGTGGTGGTACCGGTGGCGTCGGTGGGCGGGGACACGTAGTCGCGCGACAGCTCGATCACCTGCTGCGGCACCAGCTCGCTGCCATCCTCACGCAGGAACTTGAAGATCACCGCGTAGCGCAAGCTGTATTCCTGGGCACGGCCCTGGGCATCGATGGCAATGGGCAGATCACCCCAGCGCTCGGACAGCACCTGCAGCTGGGCCGCCTTGGCGGTGTCGTCCGACTCGGCGATCTGCGCCCCCGACGACTGCAGCCCCCGGCGCAGCAGCTTGGCCAGCTCGCTGTACGGCGCGGTGGACACCACCTTCACTGCGGCGGTATCGGCCGGCAGCATCAGCTTGTTGCGCAGGTGGAAGCCGCAGCCGGCAAGGGACGCGGTCAGGACAAGGGCAAGCAGGAATCGGGTCATGGGCACAGTCTGGGGGAGCCGGGCGGGCGCGGCAACAGGCACTGAAGATGCCCGATGCCGCGTGAACGTAGAGCGGGGCTCTGCCCCGCTCCGGGGGGCGCCGGGTAGAACCCGGCTCTACGGGGGTGCTGCAGCCGGGTGGAACCCGGCTTTACGGTAGCCGGGTAGAACCCGGCTCTACGTGGATCAGGCAGCGACGATGTTCACGATCTTGCCGGGCACGATGATGATCTTGCGCACCGTCAGCCCGTCCAGGAACTTGGCCGCGTTCGGCTCGGCCAGGCCCAGTGCTTCGATCTGGTCGCGCGGCGCATCGGCGGCCACCTCGATGGTGCCCCGCAGCTTGCCGTTGACCTGCACCGCCAGGGTGACCGCATCGCGCACCAGCGCACTGCTGTCGACCTGCGGGAACGCCTGGTCTTCCAGCAGCGTTTCGCCGTGGCCCAGCACCTGCCACAGCGCATGGCTGGCATGCGGGGTGATCGGGTTGAGCAGCAGCACGGTGGCCTGCAACGCTTCCTGGCGGACCGCACGGCCCTGCCCGCTTGCATCGTCGAACTTGGCCAGCGCGTTCATCAGTTCCATCACCGCGGCAATGGCGGTGTTGAAGCTGTGGCGGCGGCCATAGTCGTCGCCGACCTTGCCGATGGTTTCGTGGGTCTTGCGGCGCAGCACCTTCTGCTCGGCGTTCAGCGCGGCCACGTCCAGCGCCGGGGCCGGGCCTTCGGCAGCGTGCTTCTGCACCTGCGTCCACAAGCGGCGCAGGAACCGCGCCATGCCATCCACGCCGGCCTCGTTCCACTCCAGCGACTGCTCCGGCGGCGCGGCGAACATCGAGAACAGGCGCACCGTGTCGGCGCCGTACTTGCTCACCATCACCTGCGGGTCCACGCCATTGTTCTTGGACTTGGACATCTTCTCGGTGCCGCCGATCACCACCGGCTGGCCGTCGGCGATCAGGGTGGCGCCGGTGATGCGGCCGCGCTCGTCGCGCTGCACGTCCACGTCGGCCGGGTTGATCCAGTCCTTGGAGCCGTCCGGGTTCGGGCGGTAGTAGGTCTCGGCGATCACCATGCCCTGGCACAGCAGGTTCTGCGCCGGCTCGTTGCTGTCCACCATGCGCGCATCACGCAGCAGCTTGTGGAAGAAACGGAAGTACATCAGGTGCAGGATGGCGTGCTCGATGCCGCCGATGTACTGGTCCACCGGCAGCCAGTAGTTGCCGCGCTTGTCCACCGCATCACGGGCACCCGGCGAGGTGTAACGCGCGTAGTACCAGCTGGACTCCATGAAGGTGTCGAAGGTGTCGGTTTCGCGCTCGGCCGCGCCGCCGCAGTCCGGGCAGGTGGTCTTGCGCCATTCCGGGTCGGCCTTGATCGGCGACCCGGTGCCGACGAAGTTGACGTTCTCGGGCAGTACCACCGGCAGCTGTTCTTCCGGCACCGGCAACGCGCCGCACTTGGGGCAGTAGATCACCGGGATCGGGCAGCCCCAATAGCGCTGGCGGCTCACGCCCCAGTCGCGCAGGCGGTAGTTCACGCGGCGCTGGCCCTGGGCCTTGCGCTCGAAGCGTTCGGCCAGCGCCTCGAAGGCGCCCTGGAAGTCCAGGCCGTCGAACTCGTCGGAGTTGACCAGTTCGGTGTCGCGGGTCTTGTCGCCGTACCAGTCCTGCCAACGGCTGGCGTCGTAGGCGCTTTCTTCCTTGCGCAACGCCTTCAGCGCGATGACCTGGCGGATCGGCAGGCCGTACTTGGTGGCGAACTCGAAGTCGCGCTGGTCGTGGCCCGGCACGGCCATCACCGCGCCGGTGCCGTAGCCCATCAGCACGAAGTTGGCCACCCACACCGGCACCTGGGCGCCGGTGACCGGATGCACGGCGCGCAGGCCGGTATCCATGCCGCGCTTTTCCTGGGTTTCCAGTTCGGCTTCAGACACGCCGCCCTGCTTCATCTCGGCCAGCAGTGCGGCCAGTGCCGGGTTGGACTTGGCCGCGTGCTGGGCCAGCGGGTGTTCGCCGGCGATCGACACGAAGGTCACGCCCATCACCGTGTCCGGACGGGTGGTGAACACGCGCAGCGAATCCAGCGCGCTGCCGTCAGCGTCGCGCACGTCGAACTGGATTTCCAGCCCTTCGGAGCGGCCGATCCAGTTGCGCTGCATGGTCTTGACCGAATCGGGCCAGCCCGGCAGTTCATCCAGGCCGTCCAGCAGTTCCTGGGCGTAATCGGTGATGCGCAGGAACCACTGCGGGATCTCGCGCTTTTCCACCAGCGCGCCGGAACGCCAGCCGCGGCCGTCGATGACCTGCTCGTTGGCCAGCACGGTCTGGTCGATCGGGTCCCAGTTCACCACCGCGTTGCGGCGGTAGGCCAGGCCCTTGCGCATCAGCCGGGTGAACATGCGCTGCTCGTGCACGTAGTACTCCGGCGTGCAGGTGGCGAACTCGCGCGACCAGTCCACCGCATAGCCCATGGCCTTGAACTGGCCCCGCATGTGCTCGATGTTGGCGTAGGTCCACTTGGCCGGCGCGGTCTTGTTCTTGATCGCCGCATTCTCGGCCGGCAGGCCGAAGGCATCCCAGCCCATCGGCTGCAGCACGTTGTGCCCGGTCATCCGCTTGTAGCGGCTGATCACGTCACCGATCGTGTAGTTGCGCACGTGGCCCATGTGCAGCGCCCCGGACGGGTACGGCAGCATCGAGAGGCAGTAGTACTTCGGTTTGTCCGAAGTCTCGCTCACCTCGAAGGCACGGGTGGCATCCCAGAACTTCTGGGCGGCGGATTCAACCTGCTGCGGATCGTAAACGTTGGGTTCGACGCTGGTCATGGAAACGCTAGTGCGGCGGCAAAGCGGGACAGGGTACCGCAGTGCGGCATGGGGCTCCAATCGAGCGCAGCTACCCTGCCCCACAAAGCCCTCATCCCGTTGAATCGCCAAGGGTTTTCCCCAGACGACGGATTCCGCTCAGCGCAGGCGATGCGCCAATGGCAGCGCCGCGACCAGCCACACCGCCCAGACGGCAAAGGCCAGCCGCTGCGCCAGCGGTGCCGGCATCCATGCCTGCAGCACGAACGCGGCCAGCACCATGCCCACCGCGCAGCCCAGGTGCAGCAGCGCCTGCGCGCGCCAGCCCGGCACGCGCAGCGCGCCCAGCCCGTACAGCAGCGTGCCCGGCACGAACGCCAGCACCCACACCATCCACGCACTGGCATGGAACTGGCTGGCCGGGCTTTCAATATCGCTGGCGTCCAGCGGCAGCAGCCCCATCGCGGCGAAGCCGGCCCCCGCCAGCACCAGCAGCTGCACGCCCACGCGCAGCGTCCAGGGCGCCGTGCGCGGCACCCGCACCAGCAGGCGCAGCGCCACCCCGCACGCCAGTACCCCCGGCAGCACCAGCCCCAGCCAACTGAATGCCTGTGCATGCGGCACCCCGGTGGCGCCCAGCAGCGCCACCGGATGCGACAGCGCGCGGTACCCCGGCAGCGCCGCACCGAAGCCGACAACCGCCACGACGAACACAAGCGCGGCAAGCGCGCCGATGCCGCGATCGATACGGGGCGAAATGTGCATGAAGGTCTGCCTGGGCCAAAGGGAACGCCGCGCATTGTCACCGGTTTGCGCCGATCCCGGGAGCCGGGGTTGCGTCCCGCAACCTGCGCACCCATACACTGCGTACATCTTTAATCGTTGATTGCCGACCATGAGCGAATTGCCGCACGTCTTCGACGCCACCACCGCCACCTTCGAAACCGAGGTCCTGCAGAAGTCTCTGCAGACGCCGGTGCTGGTCGATTTCTGGGCCAGCTGGTGCGAGCCCTGCAAAACCCTGGGGCCTATGCTGGAAAAGCTGGCCGCTGAGTACCACGGCGCCTTCGAGCTGGCCAAGGTCGACGTGGATGCCGAACAGCAGATCGCGGCGGCGTTCCAGATCCGCTCGGTGCCCACCGTGTTCCTGGTGAAGGGCGGCCAGCTGGTAGACGGTTTTCCCGGTGCGATCCCGGAAGGCCAGCTGCGCGAGTTCCTGGCCCAGCACGGCGTCACCCCGGCCGAACCGGCCGCCGACGCGGTGGCCGAGCCCGAACCGCTGGACCCGCAGGCCCAGGTCGACGTGCTGCGCGCGGCGATCGCCGCCGAGCCGGACAAGGACGAGCTGAAGCTGGACCTGGCGCTGGCCCTGCTGCAGACCGGCGGCACCGCCGAGGCCAGCACGTTGATCGATGCGCTGCCGGCCAACCTGGCCACCGACGACCGTGCGGTACGGGCCCGTGCGCGCCTGGATTTCGCCAACGCACTGCAGGACGCACCGGCGGCCGAAACGCTGGACGCACGCATCGCGGCCAATGGCGATGACCTGCAGGCGCGCCACCTGCGAGGCGTGCAGTTGCTGCTGGGCGGCGAGGATGAGGCCGCGCTGGAGCAGTTCCTGGCCATGCTGCGCAGCGACCGTACCTTCGCCGAAGGCCTGCCGCGCAAGCTGCTGATCGATGCCTTCAAGGTGATCGCCGACGAGGATCTGGTGGGCCGCTATCGCCGCCGGATGGCATCGCTGCTGTTCTGATCCGGCGCAGGAGGCGCCACGTGTTCAGTTACTACGGACGGATGCGCCTCGCCCACATGGAATGTGACGGAAGTCACGTTCAGAAACTCTGCACGGGTCCCGGGCAATAATGCGACCGCGGCGTCCACGACGCCGCGATCCATTCGGGGGGATGAGGTCTGGGCCATGGGGGCCGCACGGCTGAGCCCCGCCCAGCAGGGCCCAGATGACCGTGAGTTCGACCCGTTTGCTTCACCCCTGTTCGCTGCCCGCACGCCTGTTGATGGTGGCAGCCCTGCTGTTCTCCGCATTTCCCTTGCTGGCCCAGGATTGGACCTACCGGGTACGCCCCGGCGACACCCTGTGGGACCTGGGGTCGCGCTACCTGAAACCGTCGGTACCGTGGCAACACCTGCAATCCCACAACCGCGTGAGCGACCCCTACCGGTTGCCGCCGGGCAGCCAGCTGCGTTTCCCGGTGGCGTGGCTGGCGGTGCAGCCTGTCCCGGCCCGGGTACTGGCCCTGCGTGGGCCGGTGCAGGTTGGCGACGCGGCGCGCGGTGGCCTGCGCGATGTGATCGAAGGCGAGCTGCTCACGATCGGCCAGCATCTGGTCACCGGGGCCGATGCCAGCGTCACCCTGGTCTTTGCCGATGATTCGCGGCTGCAGCTGCGCGAAAACTCGCGGCTGCGCCTGGACCAGCTCAGCCGCTACGGGCACACCGGCATGGTCGACACCCGCGTGCGCCTGCAACAGGGCCGCACCAGCAACCGGGTAACGCCGGCAACTGGTCCGGCATCGCGCTACATCATCGATGCGCCAACGGCGACCAGCAGCGTACGCGGCACCGTGTTCCGGGTCAGCGCCGGCGGTGACGGGCGCAGCGCGGCCACCGAAGTGCTGCAGGGCAAGGTGCAGGTCGGCAACCCGCGCGGCCAACGCCTGGTCAGCCGCGGCCAGGCCACCCGCAGCACATCGCAGGACACGCGCCCGGGCCCACTGGAGCCGTTGCTGCCGGCGCCACTGCTGGACCCGGCGCAGCTGCGCCTGGACCCGCTGCCCGCGCAACTGGCGTGGACGGCGGTGGACGGTGCCGCGCACTACCGGGTGGACGTGGTGCGTGCCGACCAACCCGAGATCCTGCTGTTCGCACAGGACACCACGGCCACCACCCTGACCGTGCCGGACCTGGCGCCCGGCACGCTGCGCGTACTGGTCCGCGCGGTCAGCGCCGACGATGTGGAAGGTCTCGACGCCGAGCACGATTTCGAGGTGCGCGATCAACCGCCGCCCCCGTTGACGGTGCGCCCGGTCAACGAGGAAACCGTCAACAGCGCGCGGCCGCGGTTCCAGTGGAGCCAGGTCGACGGCGCCGCGACGAGCGTGCTGCAGATCGCGCGTGACGCCCAGTTCCTTGAGCCCGTGCTGGAGCAGCAGAGCACCAGCCCGCATGCACGCGCGGCCGCGGACCTGGCCCCGGGCACGTACTTCTGGCGGGTTGCCTCGCGCGATGGCAACGGCCACCGCGGCCGCTTCGGCCACCCGGTCGCGCTTACCCTCACCGATGCCCCCGTCGATCCCGCCCTGCAGCCACCGCAGGCTGCCAAGGGCCAGTTGACGCTGCGCTGGCAGGCCGGTGAAACCGGTCAACGCTACCGCGTGCAGATCGACCGCAAAGGCGATTTCGCCAACCCGTTACTGGACCGCGAGGTCGACCAGCCGGAGGTATCGCTGAAGCGTCCCTGGCACGGCACCCTGCACGTGCGCGTGCAGTACATCGATGACGACGGCTATGCCGGCCCGTTCTCGCCGGCACAGCAGGTCACGCTGCCCTGCCGCACCTGCTACGGCGCTGGCGGCGGCGCACTGCTGCTGTGGCTGCTGCTGTGAAACCACTGGCACTGTCGTGGCCGCAGCGGCTGGCGCTGTCGGCACTGGTGGGCGGCCTGGCCGCCATCGCCAGCCACTGGCAGTGGTTCTGGCAGCAGGACGAGGCGGTTTACGATGCGTATGTCGGGGCGTGGGACTACCCGCCCGACCCGCGCCTGCTGATCGTGGCGATCGACGACAACAGCCTGCAGCAGATCGGGCAGTGGCCCTGGCCGCGCTCGACCCACGCACGCCTGCTTGACCGCCTCACCGAGGCGGGCAGCGCTCGGGTGGTACTGGACCTGATGCTGTCCGAACCGGACCGTCAGGATGCAGCGCAGGATGCGGACCTGGCGGCGGCGATCCGTCGCAACGGACACGTGGTGCTGCCGGTGCTGGCCGCGCCGGCCAGCGGCCCGAACATGGCCGAGGAACTGCTGCCGATCCCGCTGATCGCCGCCAACGCAGCCACGCTCGGGCACAGCGATGTCGAAGTGGACGCCGACGGGGTGGCACGCGGCCTGTATCTCACCGCCGGGATCGGCTCACCGCACTGGCCCGCCCTCGGGCTGGCGCTGGCTGACGCACGCGGCCCGCTGCCCGGCCTGCGCGATCCGGACCCGGGACAGTCCTCGCCCTATCAATGGCGCCGCGACCATTACGTACGGGTGCGCTACGCAGGCCCACCCGAACGGTTTCCGCAGGTGTCCTACGTCGACCTGCTCAACGGCGACGTCGACCCGGCGCTGCTGCGCGGGCGGCTGGTCCTGGTTGGCATGACCGCCAGCGGCATCGCTCCGCGCCTGCTCACCCCGACCACGCGCGAGCGCTGGATGAGCGGCAGCGAGTACCAGGCCAACGTCGCCTCCATGCTGCTCACCGACAAGGTCATCACCCTGCCACCCACGCTGTGGCGGGACCTGCTCAGCGGCCTGCTGGTGGCGCTGTGCTGCCTGGGCCTGTCGCTGCCCCGGGCATCGGCCAGCGCGCTGCTGGCCTTGCCGTCCACCCTTCTGCTCAGCTTCGTATTGCTGCGCGCCGGCAACCTCTGGTTTGCCCCGGCTGCGGCGCTCACCGGCATGCTGGCCGTCATCTGCGCGTGGGTGTTGTGGCGGATCAGCGCGTGGCGCCGCCAGGCCAACAGCGATGCACTGACCGGGCTGGGCAACCGCCTGCGTTTCGAGCAGACCCTGCAGCAGGAACACGACGCCGGCCGCCGCAGTGGCCGCCCGCTGAGCCTGGTGCTGATCGATGTGGATCACTTCAAACACCATAACGATGTGTATGGGCACCAGGCCGGCGACAACGTGCTGCGCCTGATCGCCACCGAGATCGGCGCACACGCGCGGCGACCGCGCGACATGGCCGCGCGTTTCGGCGGCGACGAGTTCGCGCTGATCCTGCCCGACACCGCGGCCGACGGCGCGGTGCAGGTGATCGAGGACCTGCTGGCACGGGTACGCCTGCTGGAGGTGCCCGGTGCAAACGGGCAACGCGTCCACATCACCCTGACCGTGGGCGTGTACACGCGGGTACCCGCCATCCGCAGCGAACCGCGGCACTTCTTCGAAGGCGCCGATGCGGCGCTGTACAAGGCCAAGGCCGCGGGTCGTGACGGCTACATGGCCGACGACGGCGACTGATTGCCACACCATACGCCTGCGAATGGTAAGATTCATCCCTCGTTCGCAACCTGGGTCGACCCGATGAAAGCCAGCGTGTTCCGCCACGGCATGAACCTGTGGCCGCCGTTCCTGTTCACCGGCATCCATGTCACCGAAGTCAGCCCCGACTACCGCCACGTGCAGGTCGAGCTGCGCATGCGCCCCTGGAACCGCAACTACGTGGGCACCCATTTCGGGGGCAGCCTGTTTGCGATGACCGATCCGTTCTGGATGCTCACCGTGATGCACAACCTGGGCCGCGACTATTACGTGTGGGACAGGGCCGGCGAAATCGAATTCCTCAAACCGGGTCGCGGCACGGTGCGTGCGGAATTCCATCTGGACGACGCGCTGCTGGACCAGCTGCGTGCCGCCACGGCCGGTGGCGAAAAGTACCTGCACTGGTTCAGCAACGACATTCGCGACGCACAGGGCGAGGTGGTCGCGCGGGTACGCAAGCAGGTGTACCTGCGGCTGAAGCCGGACGCGCGCAACGGCGGCGCCCGCAAGGGCTGAGCACGCGGCGTGCTTGCTATGCTCGGCGCCCCCAACGTCGGCCCCTGCATCATGCGTACCCTGCTTATCGCCCTGCCCCTGCTGTGCCTGCCGGTGCTTGCGCACGCACTGGACATACCGCCGGTGGATTATCCGACGCTGCCGGCCACCGCCGCGGATGCGAACGGCTTCGTGCCGCGCGGCTGGCGCATCGAACAGCGGCTGGACGGCGACCTCAACGCCGACCGGCGTGCCGACCTGGTGCTGGTGCTGCGCCAGCAGGATCCCCGCAACGTGCTTGAACACGACGGCATGGGCATCAGCCCGCTGGACAGCAACCCGCGCCTGCTCGCCATCGCCTGGGCGCGGCCGGATGGCAGCTATGCGCTGGCCGCGCAGAACCACCAGCTGATTCCGCGCCACGAGTACCCGAACCTGTCGGACGTGTTCGAGGACGGCGCGGGCGGCGTGTCGATCGTGCGCGGCACGCTGCAGGTGGGCCTGTACGCCTTCTCCAACGCCGGCAGCTGGGCCTCCGGGTCCACCCGCTTCACCTTCCGATGGCAGCACGACGCGTTCGCGTTGATCGGCTACGACAGTGACACGATGATGCGCAATTCGGGCCAGACCGAATCGGTGAGCATCAACTACTCCACCGCGAAAATACGCCGCGCAAGCGGCAGCATCGAAACGGATGGCGAGCAGGTGGGCTGGGAGAAACTGGCCTCGACGCAGCGCTGGACGCTGGACAGCATCGGCGACGGTGCGGCGTTCAATCCGCTGCCATGACCCCGCCGCTCAATGCGCGCGCCACGCCTGCGGCAGCGCTGCGCTGACCCACGGCGGCCCGCCATCGCCCGCGCGGCCGTACCGCGGCACCTGCACCCGCTGCCCATCGGCGCTCAGCTGCGGCGGGCGCTGCGTGCTGCGCAGCGCCTGCGGCATCGCGGCCAGGCGGGCCAGCGCGTCGGTCTGGCCACGCGGCTGCCCATGCAGCCACAGCATCGCCCCCGCCAGCCGCAGCTGGGCGCCGGCATCCTGCATGCGAAGGGAATAGCCGTCGTATGCCGGCTCGCTGATGGCCAGCGTCATGCAACCGGCCGCGTTGGCCACGCAGGCCAATGACCAGATCGACGGCGCCGCGGGCAGCTGCACGGGGCGATCGTCGCGGATCTGCGCCTGCACCTCGGTGCTGCAGGTACGCGACATCTGCCAGGCATTGCGGGCCTGGGTCTTGCCTTCGTCGTGCAACCAGCCTTGCGCCTGCTCCAGCGCCGGCTGGTTGGCCATCGCCGCCCGCACGAACGCAAACTCGCCGCGCATCGGCAGGCACAGGTCCAGCTCAGCCACCGTGGGGGCGACAAGCGCCTGGTGGCACGTTGTCGGGACAGCGGTGCCCGCCGGCAGCTCGGCCAGGATCTCGGTGAACAGGCCCGCGTTGCGCTCGGCCATCGCCGACCCCACCATCGCCACCAGCAGGCTGTCGCTGCGGGCCATCAGCATGCGCCCGGTGCGGATGTCCTCGCAGGTGCCCTGCAGTGCCTGGGTGCTGTTGCCGCGCACGTGCGCCAGCGCGTGCCACGACGTGCGCTCCATCAGCACCTGGAACGACGGGAAGGGCATCGCCACGTCGGGCACGAACAGCGAGCGGTAGTGATCGTCCTCGCCCAGCGCGGCAATGCGGGCGTGCAACCCGTCATGGCCGGCATGGGCCTGCGCCACCGCATCGGCGTCGGCACGTACCGCGGCCAGACAGGCGCTGACGTCGCGCCTGCACCAGCCGGTGGCCGGCGTGACCTTCGCAACGTGCGTTTCGACCGCCACGGCATCGCCGGCCGGCGCTGCGCCGCGGGCCGGCCCAGGCGCCCAACGGCGCGCATCCTCGGCGGTCTGCGCCTGCACCTGCGCCGGTGTCATGCCGTCATGGTCCAGCAGCCAGATCGCCGGGAACGCATTGCGTTCGGGTGCCATCGTGGGCAACCCCGCCTCCATGGCCTGCAGCGCCCGGCGTTCCGCGGCCGGCACCGGCAGCAACCACGACACCAGCAGCACCAGCCCTACCAGCGCGCCCAACCCCAGCACGGTCACACCCACCCACTTCAGTCCCTTCAACACAGCATTCCCTCCCTGCGCCGCTCCCTGCAGCGGCAGGCAGGGTAATCCGGGCGGCCGCACCGCTACAATGCGCCGATGTCGCCCGAAGCCCCCCAACTCGTTCCGCGCCCCTCCCTGCAGCGCCTGTTCCTGACCGGCCTGCTGACCCTGCTGCCGATCTGGCTGACCTGGGTGGTGGTCAAATTCGTGTTCGTGCTGTTGTCGGGCATTTCCAGCCCGGTGGTGGTGCCCCTGTCCGAGCAGATCGCCGCCTCGTTCCCGCATTACCTGGGCTGGGTCAAGGTCGAGTGGATGCAGAACGTGATCGGCCTGGCTGCCACCCTGCTGGTGATCCTCAGCGTGGGCGTGCTCAGCCGCCGGGTGATCGGCCAGCGCCTGCTGCGCTGGTTCGGCGCGGTCATCAAGCGCATTCCGCTGGCCAGCATCATCTACGACAGCGCCAAGAAGCTGCTGGACATGCTGCAGACCGAACCGGGCAGCACCCAGCGCGTGGTGCTGATCGACTTCCCGCACCGTGACATGAAGTCGGTCGGCCTGGTCACGCGGGTGATCCGCGAACAGGGCACCGACCGCGAGCTGGCCGCGGTGTACGTGCCGACCACGCCCAACCCCACCTCCGGCTACCTGGAAATCGTGCCGGTGGAACTGCTGACCCCCACCGACTGGACCGTCGACCAGGCGATGAGCTTCATCATCTCCGGCGGTGCTGTCGCGCCGGAAAGCGTGCCGTTCACCCGCGCCGGCGACCGCTGAGGTGAGCGCGCGGCCGCTGCAGGACCGCGCGGTGCTGTTGTTCATCGCGCTGTCGGCGTTCTTTTGCGCCAACGCGGTGCTGGCCGAACTGATCGGGGTGAAGATCTTCGCGCTCGAAGACACCCTCGGGGTGGCGCCGTTCAACTGGAACCTGTTCGGCCAGACCGGCTCGCTCAGTTTCACCGCCGGCACGTTGCTGTGGCCGGTGGTGTTCATCATGACCGACACCATCAACGAGTTCTTTGGCCGCCGCGGGGTGAAGTTCATCTCGTGGCTGGCGGCGGTGTTGATCAGCTACGGCTTCCTGTTCGCCTTCGCCGCGATCTCGCTGGTGCCGGCCAGCTGGTGGGTCACCTCGATGAGCGCCCATGGCGTGCCCGACTACCAGGCCGCGTTCGCGGCGGTGTTCGGCCAGGGCATGTGGACCATCGCCGGGTCGCTGGTGGCGTTCCTGGTCGGGCAGCTGATCGATGTCTCCATTTTCCATCGCATCCGCCGGGCCACCGGCGAACGCCACGTCTGGTTGCGCGCCACCGGCTCCACGGCGGTGTCGCAGCTGGTGGACAGCTTCGTGGTGATCTGGATCGCGTTCGTGCTGGGCCCGCAGCAGTGGCCCACCTCGCTGTTCCTGGCGGTCAGCAGCGTCAACTATGTCTACAAGATGGGCTTTGCCATCGCCCTGATTCCCTTGCTGTACCTGATGCGGCGCGCCATCACCCGCTACCTGGGGGCCGAGCGCGCCGCGCAGCTGCGGGCCGATGCCGCAGCTGACTGAGGCCCGTACCGCACGAAACTGACCAGGGGCCGGCGCTGGCCGTATGCGCACGGATCGGGCAAGCTCCCCGGTCTGTGTGTTTTACGGATACCGCCGATGCCCCATCCCGCCCGCGCCCTGGCGCTCGCCATCGCCGCCCTGCTGCTGTTCGGCAGCGCCGCACCGGCTGAAGCTGCCAAGAAGAAGGCCAACCGACCGGCTGCCGCGCAGACCCGCGCTGCCGCCAAGCCCAAGGCCAAGCCGCGCGCACGTCCGGCCGCCGCGCCTACGCGCCAGCCGCTGGTCCGCCAGCAGAGCAAGGCCGCCCAGCTCAACCGCATCTACGATGAATACTGGGATGCCTCGATGCGGCTCAACCCGCTGCAGGCCACCTTCCAGGGCGATGCCCGCCACAACGACCAGCTGCCCAACATCCTGTCGGCCGCCTACCGCCAGCAGTCGCATGATTTCACCGTGGAATGGCTGGGCAAGGTCGAAAAGATCGGCACCGATGGCCTGACCGGCCAGGACCTGCTCAGCTACGAAATCTTCGTGCGCGATGCGCGCATGTCGCTGGCCGCCGAGAAGTACCCCAGCTGGATGCTGCCGGTCAGCCAGTACTACAACCTGGGCAGCATCATGGCCATCCTGGGCTCCGGTTCGGGCGCGCAGCCGTTCAACACCGTGGCCGACTACGACAGCTGGTCCAAGCGCTCGCTGGGCATCGCACCGCTGTTCGACCAGGCCGTGGCCAACATGCGCGACGGCATGAAGGCCGGCGTGGTGCAGCCGCGCGACCTGATGGAAAAGGTGCTGCCGCAGCTGGATGCCGTGATCAAGCCGACCGCCGAGGAGAGCATCTTCTGGGCGCCGGTACGCAACATGCCCGAGGATTTCCCCGAGGCGGACAAGGCGCGCATCACCGCCGAATACAAGCGCATGATCGAGTACCGCATCATGCCGGCCTACCGCGCCCTGCGCGGCTTCATCGCCACCGAATACCTGCCGGCCACGCGCACCAGCGATGGCCTGGGCGCACTGCCCAACGGCCAGGCCTGGTACACCCAGAACATCGTGCAGAGCACCGCCGTCACCCTGGACGCCAAGCAGATCCACGCCGTGGCCGAACAGCGCGTGGCCAGCCTGCAGGCGCAGATCACCGCGACCCTCAAGGACAACAAGATCCGCGGGTCGCAGCAGAAAGTGCTGCGCAACATGCGCACCGACCGCAGTTTCCAGTACGCCAACAGCGAGGCGTTGCTGACCCGCTACAAGCAGTTGCAGGCCCAGGTGGGCAGCCGCCTGCCGGCCCTGCTGGGCACCCTGCCGAAGGCCCCGCTGGAGGTGCGTGCGGTGGAACCCGAGCGCGCGGCCAGTGCGGCGGCGGTGGCCTACCAGCCGCCCCTGCCCGATGGCATGCGCCCGGGCATCCTGTACGTCAACACCGCCAACCTGCCCACCCGCCGCCGCTGGTCGGCGCCGATGCAGTTCCTGCACGAAGGTATTCCCGGCCACCACGTGCAGCTGGGCCTGCAGCAGGAGCTGGACAAGCTGCCGCGCTTCCGTCGCCTCGGCGGTGATATCGCCTTCATCGAGGGCTGGGGCCTGTATGCCGAATCGCTGGGCGAGCAGCTGGGCGTGTACCAGGACCCCTATGAGCGCATCGGCTACCTGCAGGCCGCGTTGACCCGCGCCGCCCGCATGGCCGCTGATACCGGCGTGCATGCGCAGGGCTGGAGCAAGCGCCAGGCCGTGGACTATCTGGTCAAGACCGCCGACATGCCCACCGAAGATGCCACTGCCGAAGTCGAGCGTTTCATGGCCCTGCCCGGGCAGACCTTGCCCAATGGCCTGGGCGAACTGAAGATGGTGGAGCTGCGCGAGCGCGCCAAGGCCGCGCTGGGCCCGCGCTTCGACCTGCGCCGTTTCCATGAGGAAGTCCTGCGCGACGGCTCGATGCCTCTGGATATCCTGGACGCCAAGATGACCCGCTGGATCGCGGCCGAGACGGCTGGCACAGCGGCGCCCGCCTCGACCCCCTGACCCATGCACGGAGCCGGCCATGCAGCCACCTGATCGCCGGCGTTACCGCAGCAGGTTGATGGCGGGCGGTCTGGTCTGGCTGGGCCTGCTGGCGGCGGGCGGCACGTCGGCAGCGCCGGTACTGTCGCCGCCCGACCCTGGCATCGACGCGCTGCTGCAGCGCTACGACGACCAGGTGCCGGGCGCGGCGGTGCTGGTCCTGCACGATGGCCAGCCGGTGTTCCAGCGCGGCTACGGGCTGGCGGTGGTCGAAGACCACACGGCGGTGACCGCCCGGACCAACTTCCGCCTGGCCTCGGTCAGCAAGCAGTTCACCGCCGCGGCGATCCTGCTGCTGGCCGAAGACGGCGCGCTGCGCCTGGACGACCCGCTCAAACGCTGGCTGCCCTCGCTCCCGGCCGCCGCCGACGCGATCACCCTGCGCCACCTGCTCAGCCATACCGGTGGCCTGCTCGACTACGAAGACCTGATGCCCGCCACGGCCACCGCGCAGGTGCACGACATCGACGTGCTGCACCTGCTGGAGGCCCAGGACCGCACCCTGTTCGCCCCGGGCAGCCAGTACCGGTACAGCAACAGCGGTTACGCGCTGCTGGCGCTGGTGGTGGCCAAGGCATCGGGCCAGGATTTCGCCACGTTCCTGCGCGCACGGATCTTCCAGCCGCTGGGCATGCGCGACACCGTGGCCCACCAGGACGGCGTGGACGACGTGGCCCGGCGCGCCTATGGCTACAGCGCGCTCGACGGGCGCTGGCAGCGCACCGACCAGAGCCCGACCAGCGCGGTGCTGGGCGACGGCGGCATTTATTCCTCGCTCGACGACCTGGCCCGGTGGGACGCGGCGCTGTACGACCAGCGCCTGCTCACGACCGCCTCCCTGCGCCAGGCCTTCGCCCCCGCCACGCGCACCAACGAGCCGGACGTGCCGTTCTACGGCTTCGGCTGGCGGCTCAATGGCGACGCGCAATGGCACAGCGGGGAAAGCATCGGCTTCCGCAACGTGATCCTGCGTTATCCCCGCCAGCACCTGACGGTGATCATCCTGACCAACCGCGACGGCCCCGAACCCTATCCGCTGGCGCTGCAGATCGCCCAGCGCTGGCTGGACACCCTGCAATGACGCCTCCAACCGACACCCCGCTGCTCGGCATCCACCACGTGGCCGTGATCGGCGCGGACTACGCCCGTTCCAAGGCCTTCTACACCCAGGTACTGGGCTTGCGGGTACTGGACGAGAACTACCGCGCCGAACGCGATTCCTGGAAGCTGGACCTGGCCCTGCCCGACGGCAGCCAGCTCGAACTGTTCTCCTTCCCCGGCGCCCCGCCCCGGCCCAGCCGCCCCGAGGCCCAGGGCCTGCGCCACCTGGCCTTCCGGGTAGCGGCCCTGGAACCGATGATCGCGCGCCTGGCCGCCGCCGGCGTGGTGTGCGAACCGATCCGCACCGATGAGTACACCGGCCGCCGCTTCACCTTCTTCGCCGATCCGGACGACCTGCCGCTGGAGCTGTACGAAATCGGCTGATCCCCGTTGCCCATACCCCGGCGAATGGGTATACAGTCGGCCTGTACCGGCACTGCGCCGGCCTTCACCGACATCCCTGGGAGGGGAACATGCGCAAGACTTTCAAGACCCTGTTGCTGGCGCTGCCGCTGATGCTGGCCGCGATGTCGGCCAGCGCCGCCGACGGTGCGGTTGGCCGCTGGAAGACCATCGACGACAAGACCGGCAAGGTGAAGTCGATCGTGGAGATCACCCAGGCCGCCAACGGCGCGCTGACCGGCAAGGTCGTGGACATCCTGCATTCGGACAAGGGCCCCAACCCGGTCTGCGACGGCTGCGAAGGCGCCAACAAGAACAAGCCGGTCAAGGGCATGACCATCCTGTGGAACCTGAAGGCCGACGGCGCCAACGCCTGGTCCGGCGGCACCATCCTGGACCCGGCCAACGGCAAGACCTACAAGTCCAAGGTCAAGCTCCAGACCGGCGGCGCCAAGCTCGACGTCTCCGGCTGCATCGCCTTCATCTGCCGCTCCCAGACATGGGTGCGGGAGTAATTTTTCGGCGTTGGTTTAGCTAGTCATTGCTGCGGTGTGGTCGAGGCGGGTTCAACCCCACCGGGACACGCCGTGAACCCATCCCTGGGGGCTCGTCCACGGCATCCATGCCGTGGACGGTCCCGGTGGGGTTGAACCCGCCTCGCCCTCCAGGCATGTGCATCGCCGGTTGGGAGGAAGAAGAAGGCCGAAGCGGCTGCGCCGCTTCGGCCTTTTGCATTTCTACTCTCCCCCACACCCCGAACCAAACCGCTCTGGCTCCGGCTCCGGCACGCAGAAGCTCCTTTCGGTTCGGTTCGGTTCGGTTCGATCGGCCCGGTTCGCTTCGCTTAGTCTCCGGCCTCTGCCCTGCCCCCCCCCGCCGTTCCCATGCACACCAGCCAACTGTGGAAGGGCTGGGGTGGGTGAGGTTGCGGGGCCCTCCACCGCATGGATGCGGTGGCGGAGCTTACACGGACGTACTTGCAGCGTGCCCCGCGGCCTCACCCACCCCGGCCCTCCCCCAGCAGACCGGTCAACAGGCTTCGGCTGTGGCTGTGGCTTCGGCTTCGGCTGCGGCTGTGGCTCCGGCTCTGGCCCTGGCTCCGGCTTCGAAAAAAAAGCCCGCCGCAGGCGCCCACCCCCTCCATGCGATAATCCCCGGTCCCCAAGGCAACAACGCAGACCATGACCCGCACCGCTCTAGTCACCACCGCACTGCCCTACGCCAACGGCCCCCTGCACCTGGGCCACCTGGTCGGCTACATCCAGGCGGACATCTGGGTGCGTGCGCGTCGAATGAGCGGCGGCAAAACCTGGTTCGTCTGCGCCGATGACACCCATGGCACCCCGATCATGCTCGCCGCCGAAAAGGCCGGCGTCACCCCGGAAGCCTTCATCGCCAACATCCAGGCCAGCCACGAGCGCGACTTCGCCGCGTTCGGCGTGGCGTTCGATCATTACGACTCGACCAACTCGGCCGCCAACAAAGCGCTCACCGAAGCCTTCTACCTCAAGCTTGAGGCCGAAGGCCACATCGCGCGCCGCTCCGTGGCCCAGTTCTACGATCCTGCCAAGGGCATGTTCCTGCCCGACCGCTACATCAAGGGCATCTGCCCGGTCTGCAGCAGCCCGGACCAGTACGGCGACAACTGCGAAGTGTGCGGCGCCACCTACGCCCCCACCGAACTGAAGGACCCGCGCTCGGTCATCTCCGGGGCCACCCCGGAAATGCGCG
Source organism: Stenotrophomonas sp. GQ19 (assembly GCF_059758695.1). Taxonomy (NCBI): domain Bacteria; kingdom Pseudomonadati; phylum Pseudomonadota; class Gammaproteobacteria; order Lysobacterales; family Lysobacteraceae; genus Stenotrophomonas; species Stenotrophomonas sp. GQ19. Next base: position 36,100 of record NZ_JCAXES010000002.1, read on the forward strand.
ACTCCGAACACTTCTTCTTCGAAGTCGGCCACTTCGACGCCTTCCTGCGCGAGTGGCTCGCCGGCGACGTCGCCCTGCCCGGCGTCAAGGCCAAGCTCGGCGAATGGCTCAATGCCGACGGCGGCCTGCGCGCCTGGGACATCTCCCGCGATGCCCCCTACTTCGGCTTTGAAATCCCCGGCCAGCCCGGCAAGTATTTCTACGTCTGGCTGGATGCCCCGATCGGCTACCTGTCCAGCTTCAAGACCCTGTGCGACAAGAACGGCGAAGACTTCGACGCCCACCTGCGCGCCGGCACCAGCACCGAACTGCACCATTTCATCGGCAAGGACATCGTCAACTTCCACGGCCTGTTCTGGCCGGCCGTCCTGCACGGCACCGGCCACCGCGCGCCCACCCGCCTGCACGTCAACGGCTACCTGATGGTCGACGGCGCCAAAATGTCCAAGTCGCGCGGCACCTTCGTCATGGCCCGCACCTACCTCGACGTCGGCCTGGAAGCCGAGGCCCTGCGCTACTACTTCGCCGCCAAGTCCGGCGGCGGCGTCGAAGACCTCGATCTGAACCTGAGCGACTTCACCGCGCGCGTCAACGCTGATCTGGTGGGCAAGTTCGTCAACCTGGCCAGCCGCTGCGCCGGCTTCATCAGCAAGCGCTTCGACGGCCGCCTGGCCGACAGCCTGCCCGATGCCGCCCAGTACGACCGCTTCGTCGCCGCCCTCGCCCCCATCCGGGAGGCATACGAGCGCAACGACCCGGCCGCCGCCGTGCGCCTGACCATGACCCTGGCCGACGAAGCCAACCGCTACATCGACGACCAGAAACCGTGGGTGATCGCCAAGCAGGAGGGCGCCGACGCCCAGCTGCAGGCCGTCTGCACCCAGGGCCTGAACCTGTTCCGCGTGCTGGTCACCGCGCTCAAGCCGATTCTGCCGGCCACCGCCGCCCAGGCCGACGCGTTCCTGGCCGCCCCCGTGCAGGACTGGACCGACGTCGCCCGCCCGCTCACCGCGCACACCATTGCCGTGTATGCCCCGCTGTTCACCCGGATTGACCCGAAAATGATCGACGCCATGACCGACGCCTCCAAGGACACCCTCGCCGCTGCCGCCCCGGCTGCCCCGGCCAAGCCCGCCAAGCCGGCTGCCGCACCGGCACCGGCGGTGCCCGCCGCACCTGCCGACGGCCCGGCCTACATCGGCATCGACGACTTCGCCAAGCTCGACCTGCGCATCGGCAAGGTGCTGGTCTGCGAATTCGTGGACGGCTCGGACAAGCTGCTGCGCTTCGAACTGGATGCCGGCGACCTCGGCAAGCGCCAGATCTTCTCCGGTATCCGCGCCAGCTACGGCGAACCGGAGAAGCTGGTCGGCCGCAGCGTGGTCTTCATTGCCAACCTGGCCCCGCGCAAGATGCGTTTCGGCCTGAGCGAAGGCATGATCCTGTCGGCCGGTTTCGACGGCGGCGACCTGGCCCTGCTCGACGCCGACAGCAGCGCCCAGCCCGGCATGCCGGTACGCTGATCGCATCCGGGGGCGGCGCTGCCGCCGTCCCCGCCTGCTGGCCTGCACGGACGGAGGTGCGGTTTGGAACTGGCGTTGTTCGATTTCGACCACACGGTCACCACCTGCGACACCTACGGCCGCTTCCTGCGCCGCGTGGCCACCCCGGAACAACTGGCCCAAGCCTGGTGGAAAGTGGGTCCGTGGCTGCTGGCCTACCGGCTCAAGCTGATCTCGGCCGCACGGATCCGCGCCCGCGTTACCCGGCTGACCTTCAGCAACCGCCACAGCGAGGACATCGCCACCCAGGCCGCCGGCTATGCCCGCGACGTGCTGCCCGGCGTGGTGCGCCCGCAGATGCTCGAACAGATCCGCTGGCACCTGCAACAACGGCACACCGTGGTGATCGTGTCCGGCTCGCTGGACCTGTACCTGCGGCCGTGGTGCGAATCGCTGGGGCTGGGCCTGATCTGCAACCGGCTGGAAAGCCACGACGGCCGCCTGACCGGGCGCTATGCCGACGGCGACTGTGGCCCGCGCAAGGTTGAACACATCCGCCAACGCTACGACCTGTCACGCTTCCAGCGCATCCACGCCTACGGTGACAGCCGCGAAGACCGGCCGATGCTGGCGCTCGCCCACGACCGCTGGTATCGCGGCAAACCCCTCAAATAACGTCCCGCGCAGCCGACGCCACGCATGCCCAGTACCACCGCCAGTTTGATCGAACGCCTCGACCGCCTGTTGCCGCAAACCCAATGCGGCCAGTGTGGCTATGACGGCTGCTACCCGTATGCGCAGGCCATGGCCCGTGGCGAGGCCGGCGTCGACCACTGCCCACCGGGCGGTGACGACGGCGCCCGTGCGCTGGCCCATGTGCTGGGCGTGCCGGCGCTGCCGTTTGATCGCAGCCGCGGCGCGCACAAACCCGCGCAGGTCGCGCTGATTGTCGAAGCCGACTGTATCGGCTGCACCAAATGCATCCAGGCCTGTCCGGTGGACGCCATCGTGGGCGGTGCCAAGTACATGCACACCGTCCTGCCCGATCTGTGCACCGGTTGCGAGCTGTGCATTCCCCCGTGCCCGGTGGATTGCATCGCATTGATCGCAGCACCCGCCCGGTAACGCCGGACGTTGATCGCGGCACACGCCCCGCAACGCCGAACGTTGATCGCGGCACACGCCCGTAGCGCCGGGCTCTGCCCGGCTGCTGTTGAATTTGCATGGCCGGCGGACAGCCGGGCAGAGCCCGGCTCTACATGCACCGCGAGAGCGGTGACGCATGGGCGCATGGCGATGCGTCGAGAATCACGGCGCCCATCGGTTCGCGTGGCGCGGCAGAGCCCGGCTCTACTACATGCACCGCGAGAGCGGTGACGCATGGGCGCATGGCGATGCGTCGAGAATCACGGCGCCCATCGGTTCGCGTGGCGCGGCAGAGCCCGGCTCTATGTGCCCCTGTTTACGGCAACGCAGCGGTAATCACGATCTCCACCTTCCAGCTCGGGTCGGCCAGCTTGGCTTCCACCGTCGCGCGCGCCGGCGTCATGCCCGCCACCACCCACTCGTCCCACGCGGCGTTCATGCCGGCGAAATCGTTGATGTCGGCCAGGAACACTTCCGCGCGCAGCACGTGCTGCTTGTCGCTGGCCACCAGGGCCAACAGCTTGTCGATCTCTTCCAGTACCTGCCGGGTCTGGCCGGTGATGTCCTGGCTGGTGTCTTCCGGGATCTGCCCGGACAGATAGGCAACCTTGTTGTGCACGGTCATTTCAGACATGCGCGGACCGACGTCGAAACGTTCCAACATGGCGATGGCTCCTCTGGGTGATGGGCCATTGTCACCGATGCGGTGTGAGCCTGTCCTTGCCCTGGATCATTGCCGCCACGGCAGGCACAGCGCACACCCTTGGCAAGCGTGCGCATCAGGCGCACGATGCGCGCGCACACCGCGCCGCCTGTCTTGACTCTTTCATCGCCCGCCCCGGAGCACGCTTCACCGATGACCGAAACAACCCCTGCTCCCGCACCGGCCCGCCTCGCCTGGCGCCGTGCCGCCACCGTCATCTTCAGCCTGGCGATCCTGGCGCTGGCCCTGCGCGGGCTGGCCAGCGAATTCGACGAACATGGCTACCGTGCCATCCGCGAAGCCTTCCGCCATCTCGGCGCGGGGCAGATTGCACTGACCGTGGTGCTGGGCCTGGCCAGCTACGCCTGCCTGATCGGTTTTGATGCCATCGGCCTGCGCCGCAGCGGCAAGCGCCTGCATCCGGCGCGCGTGGGCATCACCGCGTTCCTGGCGCACACGCTGGGCCAGACCCTGGGCTTTGCCGCCCTCACCGGCGGTGCGGTACGGCTGCGCGGCTACGGCGGCGCCGGGTTGAGCCTGGGCGAGATTGGCCAGGTGGTGCTGATGAGCACGCTCGGCTTCGTGTTCGGTGCCTGGCTGCTGCTCGCCCTGGCCTTCGTGCTGGAACCCGGCGCGGCCGCGCTGGCGTTGCCGGTATCGGTGCAGGCGGTGCGCGTGGCCGGCATCGTCGGCCTGCTCGGCTATGCCGCCACGCTGCTGCTGGTTGGCCGCGACGGGCGCAGTTTCAGCATCCGCGGCCACGCCCTGTGGCTGCCCGACCGCCGCACCATGCTCTGGGTCACCGCGCTGAGCGTGGTCGAACTGGTGCTGGCCAGCGCCGCGTTCTACGTGCTGCTGCCGATGGACACCCCGACCGGTCTGCCCGGCTTTGTCGGCCTGTACCTGGTGGCGGTGCTGGCCGGGCTGATCTCCAGCGTGCCGGCGGGTCTGGGCGTGTTCGAGTGGAGCCTGCTCAAGCTGTTGCCGCAGGTGGCACCGGCCGCCGTGCTGGCCGCGGCGCTGATCTACCGCGTCACCTACTACGTGCTGCCGCTGCTGCTGGCCACGCTGCTGGCGCTGGGCCCGGCCCTGCGCAAGCCGCTGCGGGTCGGCGCCGGGGCCACCCGCGCCGGCTGGACCGCGCTGCGCCCGTGGCTGCCGCAGATCATCGCGCTGGCGGTGTTCAGCGTGGGCGCGGCGCTGGTGATCGACGGCACCCTGCCCACGCCGCGCCGGCACCTGCTCAACGCCTCGCTGCCGATCCTGGAAACCTCGCACCTGCTCGGCAGCCTCGCCGGCGTGGCGCTGCTGCTGATCGGCCAGGGCCTGCAGCGGCGCAGCCACGCCGCGTGGATGCTGGCGCTGGGCATCTGCGTGATCGCGCCGCTGCCGATCTGGCTGCGCGGCGGCCAGGTGCTGATCGCGCTGTCGGCGCTGCTGGTGGCCATGGCGCTGTGGGCCTCGCGTCGCGAGTTCTACCGCCAGGGCGCGCTGCTGGACGAAGCCTGGTCATGGCCGTGGATCCGCAACCTTGGCCTGGTGCTGGTGGCGGTGATCTGGCTGTTGTTCTTCGTCTACAGCCACGTGGAATACCAGAACGAGCTGTGGTGGCAGTTCGCCCTGCAAGGCAATGCGCCGCGCGCCCTGCGTGCGCTGCTGGTGGTGGCCATCGCGCTCACCATCTTCGGCCTGGCGCGGCTGCTGCACAGCACCCGCAGCCCGCTGCCGCCGGCCGACACGCCCACGCTGGATGCGCTTGCGCCGATCCTGCTCGCCGCCGAAGACACCCAGGCCTGCCTGGTGCTGACCGCCGACAAGGCGGTGCTGCGTGATGCCGACCAGCGCGGCTTTGTGATGATGCAGCGCTACGGCGGTTCGCTGATTGCCATGGGCGACCCGGTGGGACCGCCGGACGTGGCGCGTGGGCTGATCTGGCGCTTCCGCGAGGAAGCCGACCGGCTCGGCCTGCGCCCGGTGTTCTACCAGGTTGGCGAAGCGTACTGGCAGACCTACCTCGACCTGGGGCTGACCCTGGTCAAACTGGGCGAGGAGGCGATGGTTCCGCTGCAGGATTTCGGCCTGGAAGGACGCGACCGCGCCGACCTGCGCCAGGCCTGGAACCGCGGCAAGCGCGGCGGCCTGAGCTTCCGCGTGGCTGCACCGGCAGAGGTGCCGGCGCTGCTGCCGGCACTGGCCGCCATTTCGCAACAGTGGCTGGACGACAAGGCCGGCGACGAAAAGGGCTTCTCGCTGGGCAGCTTCGATCCGGACTACCTGGTGCGCTTCCCGGTCGCGTTGGTGGAGGCTGAAGGCCGCATCGTGGCGTTCGCCAATCTGTGGCAGGCGCCGGCCGGGCATGAACTGTCGGTGGACCTGATGCGGCACGTCGACGACGCGCCCAAGGGCACCATGGATTTCCTGTTCATCGAGTTGTTCCTGTGGGGCCGCGAACACGGCTTCCACCGCTTCTCGCTGGGCATGGCGCCGCTGTCCGGGCTGGCCCAACACCGGCTGGCCGGCCGCTGGAACCGCTTTGCCAACATCGTGGCCCGCCACGGGGAACGCTTCTATGGGTTCAGCGGGCTGCGCCGCTTCAAGTCCAAGTTCGCCCCGCAATGGCGCGCGCGTTACCTGGCCGCACCGGGCGGCGTGCACTTGCCTGCGGCGCTGCTCGATGCCACCCGGCTGATCTCGCTGGACCCGCGGCGGTAGAGCCGACCATTGGTCGGCTGCTTGGATGCGTGGCGTTACGGCAGCCGACCAACGGTCGGCTCTACCCGCGCGGCGTTACGGTAGCCGACCAACGGTCGGCTCTACCCGCACGGCGTTACGGCAGCCGACCAACGGTCGGCTCTACCCTCCAGCAGCGTCTGCGCCAAGCGGCGTGGAATTCGTCGTCGGCGTTCTTGCCGACCGACATCAAGCCGATCATCGTCACGCCCTACCCCCGGCGGATGGCGCTGGACCCGAGCCGGTAGAGCCGACCGTTGGTCGGCTGCTCTGATGCGCGGCGCTACAGCAGCCGACCAACGGTCGGCTCTACCCTGTACGGCGTTACGGCAGCCGACCAACGGTCGGCTCTACCGGGCGGGGAGGTGGTCCAGCAGCGTCTGCGCGAGGCGATCGTAATCGCCCTTGAAATGGTGGTCGCCCGGCAGCTTGATCACCTGCGCGTTGCCCGCCGGCAGCGACGGGCATAGTGCGTCGTCGTCATCTTCGCCATACAGGCACAGCGTCTTGCCCGCCGGCAGCTTGGCGATCTCCGGCGCAATCGGGATGCCGCCGCCGCCACCGCCCAGCCAGTTGCTGACGTGGAACTCGTAGTCGGCGTTCTTGCCGACCGACATCAAGCCGATCATCGCCACGTTGGCGCGCGTGGCCGGGGACAGCTGGTTGATCGCCGCGGGGAGCACGTCGGCGCCCTGCGAGAACCCGACCAGCACCACCCGCTTGCGCTGCCATTGCTGGCTGTAGTGGCTGGCAATGCGCTCCAGGTCGCGCGCGAAGCCTTCCGGGGTGCGTGCCGTCCAGAAGTAGCGCAGCGAATCCACGCCGACCACCGGCACCCCCGCCTCGCCCAGCGCCGCCGCCACTTCCTTGTCCAGTCCGGCCCAGCCACCGTCGCCGGACACGAAGATGGCGAACGTGTCGCCAGGCTTGCTGGCAGGCACCTCGACCACGGGCAGGCCCTTGAGCGCATCCGGCGGCGGCGCCAGGCTCACGCCCTTCTGCGCCCCGACCACCTGCGCGGCCGCCAACAGCCCCGGCAGGTCGTCACCGTCGGCGGTGCGCTGGAAATCACGCCCCATCGCCACCTTGCGCACGAATGCGGCCGCGTTGCCGGCGGTGCAATGGCGCTCGCCCGCCGCGTTCAACCACGGAAAATTCAGCTCGGCCGGTTGCAGCCGGCCATGGCTGCTGCCCGCACCGCAGACCTTGCGCTCGCGCGCGTGGTCGGGGCAGAAGCCGGTGGTCAGCAGGCCGGCGAATACCTGCGTATCGGCCTGCGCGGCCACCGCGTAGGCCAGCTCGGCCCCTTCGCCATCACCGCCGATCAGCGGCAGGTGGTAGCCGGGTACGTGCAGGTAGGCCTGGAACCAGCGCGAGAAATTCTCCACGTCACCGGCGCCGAATGCGCAGGTGCCACTGCCTTCCTTGGCCAGTACCTGGCGCAGCCGGGCCACGTCCACTTGGGCCACCAGCGCGCCCTGTGCGCGCAGGGCGTCGATGCGCCCGCGGCTGCGCTCACGCTCGTGGCCGCCGTCGAACCACACCACCACCCGCTGCGGGTGGCCGTCGGGCAGGTACACCGGCACCTGCTGGAACCGCCCATGGCTGACCTGTTGCGGGGTCGCGGCAGCCGCCACCGACACCCAGCCCCCGATCACCAGACCCAGAACCTTCCCCCACCCGGCTCGCCGCATCGTTACGCATCCCAAAAGAGTCCTCGCCACGATACGCCGGTCCCCCGGCAACGGCATGTACACAGACTGGCTGCAACTTCGCGCCGCTCAACCGGCCCGGCGGCGCGCGTGCCGCCACTGGCGCAGCGCCACCGCCAGCAGCCACACCACCACGGCGGCAATCACCAGCTTCTGCCCCGCCCCGCGCGGCGGAGCGCGCCACAGCACGTGCAGCCACAGCAGCACGAAGCAGCCCCAGGCCCACCACCAGGCCGGGGCCGCCCAGCGCGACCACAGCGGGTCGGCGCGCAGGTACCAGCTCTGCAGCAGCATGGCCACGCTCACGCACAGGAACGCGGTGTTGGCCGCCACCGCGTGCACCAGCGGCGCCAGCAGCGGGGCGAGCGCCGGCAACCAGCTGTCGCCGATCGCCACGCCCATCAGGCCCAGCCCGGCCACGCAGAACAACAGCGGTGCGGCACTGCTGCGCCGGGGCGAACGGCTGCCGGCGTGCAGCGACCAGGCGAGCAGCATGATCGCCATCGCCAGCACGCAGTACGCGCTGCGCAACGCCAGCCCGCCCGGGCCGTGCAGGTAGAGGCTGAGCGTGGCCTGCACCCAGTCCAGATCCTGGCGTGCCCATTGGAGCCACAGCGCGGTGGCGGAAAACACGCTCAGCGCCGCCACCGCCAGCAGCGCGGCATGGCCGTGCCGGGGCGATACACCGTGTGCAGCAGGGGCAATGGTCATCCCGGCGGCCCCGCTCAGTCGGTGGCGTCGGGGTGGCGCACTCTCCACGCCGCCAGCGCGGCCCGGTAGCGCTGCAGCTCGTCGCTGTACAGATCCAGCACGCACAGCGGGCAGCCACTGCCACAGCACTCGTTGGGGCCGGGCTCTTCGGGCGGCTGCGGACGCGGGTCGGGATCGGGGAAAACGGCAGGCAGGGACATGGGCAGGCGGGACGTGGTGGAGGGAGACCGGGGCGCCAGACCGGCGCCCCCGCCATTATCCGATGCGGCGGCGCAGGTTGGCGCGCGCGGCGGCATCCAGCCGCGCATGGAAGAACGCACTCAGGAAAATGCGCGGCTTGAGCAGCAGCTGCTTGAGGAAGCGGCGCCGGTTGAGCCGGAACAGGAATCCGGGCACGTGGCCGGCGTACTCCTCGGCGATGCCCTGGTCATAGGCGTCGAACACCGCAGCCGGCGCCCCCAGGATGGCCATGTCGCAGTCCAGGAACAGGGCCGCCTCCGCATCGATGTCGGCTGCCCCCAACGCGCCGTGGCGGGCCGTCAGTTCGATCAGCTGCACCACCCGGGCCACGTCGATGCCGGCGTCAGGCAGCCAGCGCTGGATCGCCTCGCGCGCCATCACCGCCGAGCGCGCCTCGTTGTCACTGCGCCCGGCGTCGTAGATCGCGTCGTGGTACAGCGCGGCCAACTGCACCTCGCGCGGGTGCTCCCAGCCCGGCCCGTCGGCCACCGCGCGGCAGTGCTGCAGCACCGCCTGCACGTGCGAGAAATTGTGGTACGCCCGCGCCGGCATCGCGTAGGCGGCTTCAAGGTCGGCCTGCATGGCCGCTGGCAAGGTCATCGGTTCAAAGCGCATGGGCCAACAGTGGCGTTCCTGCCAGCGGCTGGCAAGCAGGCACCGCTGGCAGTTTTTTGACCACCCATCGCGAAGGCCCGCCGCACGGCGCGTGCACCGGCTTATCCACAGGTTTGCCCATGGCTGGTCCACACCGGCTGTGGATGGCGATCGCGCCGACGGACGGCACCCCGGCCGCCTCGCGCAGGCCTAGACTGAAGTCGGCAACGACCGTCCCCGCGAGGTGAGCGACATGTCCGCCTGGAGAATGCTGTGTGTGCTGGCCCTGCTGTCGGCGCTGCCCGCGCTGCCGGCCGCCGCCGCTGCGCCGGTCGCTGCGCCCGCGCCGTGGACCGCCGCCCCCCCGCCGACGCCCGAACAGATCCTGGCGATACCGCCCGAGCTGCAGGCACTGCTGAAACAGCGGGTGATCGCCCCGGTCTACTCACGCGAGCAGCGCGTACAGCGGCTGGTGCACATGATCTTCGACGAAGACGCCATGCACCTGTCATACGACCCGTATGCCACCCAGACCCTGACCGAAACCTGGCAGAACCGGCGTGCCAACTGCCTGTCCTTCACCTTGATGTTCGTGACGCTGGCGCGCGCGGCCGGCATCGATGCGCGCGTGCAGGAGGTGGCCCAGGTGGTCACCTGGTATGAAGACCAGGGCGCCATCTACAACATCGGGCACGTCAACGCCGGGGTGAACCTGGACGGCCGCATCGCCCTGGTAGACCTGGACCGCAACGTGCTCTACGACCGCTACGGCCCGCAGCAGATCGACCAGCCGCGTGCCTTGGCGCACTTCTACAACAACCGCGGCGCCATGCGCATGAGCGAGGGCGACCTGGTGCAGGCACGCGCCTACTTCCAGGCCGCGCTGGCGCAGGACCCAGCATTCGTGGCGGGCTGGAACAACCTTGGCGTGCTGGATGCGCGTAGCGGCAACCTGGCCGAAGCCGAGCGCGATTACCGCACCGCGCTGCGGCTCAAGCCGCGCAATGCCGCCAGCCTGACCAACGCCAGCGCGCTGTACCGCCGCATGGGTGACACCCGCCAGGCCGGCCTGCTCGCCCGACGCCTGCAGCAGGTGCAGCGCAGCGATCCGTTCGTGCAGTTCCGCCTCGGCAACGAGGCCGAGCAGCGCCGCGACTATGCCGACGCGATCCGTGCCTACCGGCGCGCGATCAGCCTGTACGGCACCGCGCACCAGTTCCATTTCGGGCTGGCCCGCACCTACTTCCTGGCCGGCGACAACCGTCGCGCCTCGGTGGAAATGTCCAAGGCGCGCGACCTGGCCGGGACCAACGCCGATTTTCTCAAGGCGCAGTACCAGGCCAAACTGGACACCCTGCACCGCCTGCGGCAAGGCACCGCGGCGGTCAACTGAGCCCGGCTCAGGCCTTCTTGAGGAAGCAGGTCTTCAACACCAGGCCCTTGATCTTGTCCGAGTTGCCTTCGATATGCTCGGCGTCGTCTTCGACCAGGCGGATGTTGCGGATCACCGTGCCCTGCTTGAGCGGGATGGAGGAGCCTTTCACCTTCAGGTCCTTGATCACGGTGACGGTGTCGCCCCCGGCCAGCACGTTGCCGTTGCTGTCGCGCACCACCACGCCCCCGGCGCTGGCTTCGGCGGCGGTCCACTCATGCCCGCAGTCGGCGCAGATCCACAGCGCGCCATCGGCGTAGGTGTTTTCCAGGGTGCATTGCGGGCAGGCGGGAGCGGTAGACATGGTGAAGCCTTCGAAAACTGAACAACCCCTATTGTAACCGCCCGCCTTCCGGCCCTTGCACCGCTGGCCCGCTTGCCGCACAGTGCGCGCCCCCTGACCTCCGGCCCGGCCCCGCATGAAAATCGGCATCGACTTTGGTACCAGCAACTCCGCCGCCGCCGCGGTGGTGGACGGAAGGGTCGTGCCGATCCAGTTCGGCCAGGCCGAGCAGTTCCGCACGACGGTGTATTTCCCGGAAGTGATGCGCGACCCGAACGACTTCGAGCTGACCCCGGCGCTGGAACACGAGCTGGCCCGGCTGATCGACGCCGCCGCGCGCGATGCACGCGCGGCCGGCCAGGAACGCGCCCACGACGCCCTGCGCCGCGAAGCGCTGCGCGTGGTGCGCCGGCAGTGGATGGAAGAGCAGATGCGCGCGCCGCTGACCTCGACCAAGCTGCTGCAGAACGCGGTGTATGGCGATGAGGCGCTGGAAGCCTATTTCGAAGAGAACGAGGGCAACCTGGTGCAGAGCCCGAAGTCGATGCTGGGCTATAACCTGCATCCGCGCGCGCGCCAGACCATCACCGGCATTGCCACCCACATCCTGGAACACATCCGCCTGACCGCTTCGCGACAGCTGGACCGCCCGGTGCGCACGGCCACGCTGGGGCGCCCGGTGCAGTTCCGCAGTTCGATCGGCGCGGCGGGCAACGACCAGGCGCTGGAGATCCTGCACAGCGCGGCGATCGCGGCGGGCTTTGACGATGTGGATTTCCTCGAGGAGCCGGCCGCGGCGGCGATGCACTACCACGCCGAAAGCGCCCAGGAGCACGAGGCCATCGTGGTGGACATCGGCGGCGGTACGACCGATATCGCGCATGCGCGGGTGGGTGGGCAGCACGCCCCGAAGATCCACCGCGCATGGGGTATCGCGCGCGGTGGTACGGATATCGATCTGGCGCTGAGCCTGGGCGCGTACATGCCGTTGTTCGGCCGCGGCGTGAGCCGGGTGCCGGCGCACCACTATGTGGAAGCGGCGATGGTGCAGGACATGACCCGCCAGCGCGATTTCCGCCAGCACACCTATCGCGATGCGGAAGCGCCGTGGGGCAAGCGGTTGCAGGCGCTGCAGGACACGGGCAACACGGCGCGGCTGTACCGTGAGGTGGAGCAGTGCAAAATCGCGCTGAGCAGCGCGGTGGCGCATGAGAGCGCACTGGATTTCATCGAGCGCGGGATGGCGGTGCAGGTGGAACGCGCGCGGCTGGAAGCGGCGGCGGGCAACTACCTGGCCGAGCTGACGACGCTGCTGGAGCAGGTGCGCGCGGACATCGGCCACGACCCGGCCGCGGTGTTCCTGACCGGCGGGATGTCGCGCGCGGGGTATCTGCAGGAGGCGGTGGCGGCAGCATTCCCGGGCGCAACGCTGATCCGCGGCAACCCCTCCTTCGGCGTAGTCCACGGGTTGGCATGGGCGGCGGCTTCGTAACTGCGGTGAATCTAGAGCGGGGCTGACGGCCTTCTGGTTTGGGTCGGGGTGGGTGAGGTTACGGGGCACGCTGCAAGTCCCGCTCCGCGGCCCGGCCCAGCCGCTGGCGGCTGTGCGTTCGGACGCATGCGAGGCAGTGCCTCGCAAGCAATGCGCCCTCACCCTTGTAAGCTCCGCCACCGCATCCATGCGGTGGAGGGCCCCGCAACCTCACCCACCCCGCCCCCCGACAGTTGGCCGGTGCGCATGCAAAAAGCACCGCAGCTTTTTTGGGGGGGGAGGATGCCGAGCGTAGCTCGGCACTTTCGAAGCAACTGCAAAGGCCACTGCAAAGGCCGAAGCAACGGCCAAAGCAGCAGCTACAGGCGCTGCCGCTCTCGCGGCCTTTGCTCACTGCCACACCCACACACATCCAAACTTAAGCCGCAGCCGCAGCCTCAGACAGTGCTGCCGATCAATCCGCGTGCCCGTCCCGCCAGCCCAACTGGCGTAGCAGCCGTTGCTCCGGCTATTCCCTTGCGCACCGACCCTATGTGCAGGTGCGTCGTGTGTGGGTTGGCAGGGCCCTCCACCGCATGGATGCGGTGGCGGAGCTTACATGGGTGAGGGCGCATTGCTTGCGAGGCACTGCCTCGCATGCGTCCGAACGCACAGCCGCCAGCGGCTGGGCCGGGCCGCGGAGCGGGACTTGCAGCGTGCCCTGCCAACCCACACACGACGCGCCCCACCCAGGACCACGCGGCCCAGGGCTTTAGCTTCGGCTCTGGCTCTGGCTTTGGACCTGGACTTGGCTCCAGACGTTGCCCTTCGCTCTTGAATTCCACCCCTCCCACCCCCATCAAAGGGAAGGCAAGGAAGGCGGAAAGCCAGGCCCCGCAAGGGTTTCGCCCCAGCACCCGCGAGCATTAACAAAACGTTACTCCAAAAGCGCTATCATCTTTCGGCGTCAATGCGCAATGCGCACGTCGTCCCGGGCCTAGTACAGGCCACCGTCCTTCTCGATGCTGCCGCCTTGGATATGTCCCGGGCGCCGGGATCGCTTTTACGCTGTGATCCGGCTCGTTCCCAGCATGTAGCGCCCTGAGCCGCCAAGAGATATCCGATTGGGCGAACGCCTGGTTGTACCAGCCCCAGTTACCGCTGCCGAACCCGACCCCATCGACTGCCGCCGTTGTGACGCGGTCTGTTGCCGGATGTCGGTGACCGTCATGCCCGACGACAACGTACCCAGCTACCTGCTGGATACCGATGAAGCCGGCCGCACCGTCATGGCGCGCAACGACGAAGGCTGGTGCGCCGCCATCGACCCCTATCACCTGCGCTGCACCATCTACTCGCAGCGTCCCGCCATCTGCCGCCAGTTTGACATGGGCGGCGATGACTGCCGCCTTGTGCGGCAGGACTACCGTCGACAACAGCACGATCTGTCGACGCTTTTTCCCTCGTTCCAACCATGACAGGAGCATCCATGGCTCGTACGCCAAAGACCTCCCCCAAGGCAGGCAACACCGTTCGCGTCGACCGTAAGCAGGGTTCCAGCACGGCCGTCAACAGCACCAGCATCGCAGCCGACCTGGCCGCGTTCCGCAAGGGCGGTGGCAAGATCGAAGTGCTTGGCAACACCTTGGCACTGAAGAAAACCGGCTGACCTGCAGCCGTCCGCACCGGCCCCGTGCCGGTGCGGGGGCCGCATTCAACGCCCGCCCAGCCCCACCCGCACGCTGCCCGAATGGGCGTTGATCGCGATGTCACCGTCGCCGCCCCCCAGTTTTGCATCCAGACTCCGGCCCGGCCCGTACCGCGGCCGCTCCACCGTGCCCGAATCGGACTGGATGTCGCCACTGAACGTCTTCACGCTCAGCTGCGCCGATACCGACCGCGGCAACTGCAGCCCGATCGACCCGCTCACCGTCTGCAACGTCACCTTGCCGCCCGGCGCCAACCCGGCCGCCGCCACCGTCACGCTGCCCGACACCGCTTCAGCCGACAGCCGCTGCACCCGGCCCGCGTCCACCTTGATGCTGCCTGACACCGTCTCCAGCGCCACCTCGCCCGACGCACCGCCGCCGGCCTGGATCCCGCCGCTGACCGCCCGCAGGTCCAGCCGCGGCGTCTGCACCTGTGAACGGATCCCACCGCTGACCGTAGTCAACGCCGTCTCCCCGCTGCGCCCGGCGGCCGAAATGCCGCCGCTCACCGCATTGGCCTGCAACCGCCGCACGTCCACGTCGGCCACATCGATGTCCGCGCTGACCGTCCCCAGTTGTACTTCCACCGCACGCGGCACCCGCAGTTCCAGCGTTGCGCCGCCGTTGCTCCGACCGCGCGGATAGACCACCTCCCATCGCACCCGGTTGGCGCTGCGGTCCTGCTTGAGCGTCAGCCCATCGGCCATCGAACCGGTCAGCGCGACCTCGTTGCGGTCCCAGCCGCGCACACTGACCTTGCCGGCGATGTTGCTCACTTCCACGCGCCCGCCCGCTCCCAGCGGGGCGCGCTCATCGACACGGGTGGCCGCCTGCGCCGCCAACGGCAGCAGCAGGGCCAGGGCTGCGATCAAACGCAATGAATGGTGCATGGTGGTGTCTCCTTCAGGATGGCAGGCCAGCGGCCATCACGGCCTGCTGGGTAAGTTCAAGGCGCAGCGCGTAGGTGCGCTGCAGTTGCCCGAGCAGAACGCGCGAGCGGGGGTTTTCACTGAGGGCGGCGCGGATATGGTCGGCACTGCTGTCCAGCTCGCGCAGCGCCGGCTGCCATTCGCCCCCCACCTGGGCGGTGGGCAGGGTCGCCATCGCCTGCTGGTACTCGGCCACCATCGCCTCGGCCTGGCGCTGCACAAGCGTCGGCGGCGGGGTCTGCGGCACCGGTGTCGGCACCACCATCAGCAGGCCCAGTGCGGCGGCCATGCCCAGGCCAACCCGCAGCGGCCAGCGTCGGCGCCGGGCCAACACGGTCACGGCGGCCGGTGCCGGCGCGGGCATCGGCATGGCCGGCAACTGCGCGGCAATGCCCTGCCATACCCGTGCCGGCGGCAGCCGCTCGGCCGGCAGCGCGCGCAACCGCGCCTGCAGGTCATCGGAATTGTCGATGTGGTTCATGTCGTTCATGCGGTTTCTCCCAGGCGTGCGCGCAACAGTCCGCGTGCACGGTGCAACTGCGCCTTCGAACTGCCCACAGCCATCTGCAGCTGCTCGGCGATCTCGTGGTGTTTCCATCCTTCTATGTCATGCAGCACCAGCACCGCACGGGCGCGCGGCGGCAGGGTTTCCAGCGCGCGCTCCAGGTCCAGCGTGGTGCCCGCGCACCGGTCCACCGCCACCAGCGTGGCCAGGCTGTCATGCCCTTCCTCGCCGGCATCGGTCAGCTGCCAGTGCGCACTGGCGCGCAGTTCCATCAGCGCCGCGTTCACCCCCAGCCGGTGCAGCCAGGTAGCCAGGCTGCTGTCGAAACGGAACCCCGGCAACGCCTTCCATGCCTGCAGGAACGCGTCCTGCAGGGCATCCTCGGCGCGTGCGGCGTGGCCGCCACACAACCGCCACAGCACGGCGTAGATGCGCGGCGAATGGCGTCGGTAGATCTGTTCGTAGGCGGCCATGTTGCCCGCGACCGCGGCGCGGACCAGGGCGTGGTCGTCGGCGGGATCGGCCTCAGTCGGGGCACGGGATGCGGGCATGGTGGCGTTGAGCATATCCGTTGGATGCGGGGTCCAGCGAAAAGGTTTAAACCGGTTGCCGCGATGTTCGCCGGTGCCGGTTCTAAACCTTTTGGCCGCCGCCCGCATCCAAGCCTGCGTACCCCACGTGCCATCGCCAAGGAATCGCCATGTCCACCAGTTGCCTCGTCCTGCTGTTGTCGCTGGCCAGCAGCTGCACCCTTCCCTGGAGCCCGGTGACTGTCCGCCTGTCGGTGTCGCCGCAACCGGACCTGTGCGTGCAATATGCCGCGCATGACCCGGTCTGCGCCTCGGTACTGATCGCACGCCTGGCATCGCAGCCCGTGGTTTGAACGACGGGGCGGCCCTCGGCGCGCAGCCGCATTAAGATAGGGGCTCGACGCACTATCGCTGCAAGGATCCACGCTGCACATGAAAGACCATCTGCCTACCTGGACCCACGAATGGCTGCATTACGGGGTTCCTGCCCTGCAGATCCTGCTGACCCTGCTGGCCGCCTGGCTGCTGCGCCTGGTCGCGCGGCGGCTGATGCGCCGCGTCGGCGAGCACTACACGCTGCCTCCGGAAATGATCATGGGCGTGCGCCGCGCCTTCAGTTTCGTGGTCTATACAACCGCCCTGCTGGTGATCCTGAGCATCGTCGGGGTCAAGGCGAGCGTGCTGTGGACCGCCTTCACCGGCTTTGCCGCCGTGGGTGCGGTGGCGTTCTTCGCCGCCTGGAGCGTGTTGTCCAACATCTTCTGCACGCTGCTGATCTTCACCACGCGCCCGTTCCGTCTGCACGACTACATCGAGCTGCTGGAGAACGGCGAGAAGCCGGGGTTGAAGGGCCGCGTGATCGACGTGAACCTGATCTACACCACGCTGCAGGAAACCGACGGTCACCACGAGGGGACCGTGCTGCAGATTCCCAACAACATGTTCTTCCAGCGCACCGTGCGCCGCTGGCGTGATCCGTCGCAGGCCCCGGGCGGTATTCAAGGCGACGGTTGAGGGCGTCGCACTTTCGTCGGCATCCAACAGGGCCCAGCCGCCGCCTCCATGAGCGATGGAGGCATACGCCGGGTCGAGCTGCCCCGCTGTGCGACGTCACTCAGTGCTTTGCTGCATCGGCTTTTGCCAGCAGGCTGTAGAACTCAGGCTCGATCTCATCCAGCGGGGTGGATGCGATAAGAGCCCGAATCAGCGGCCCATAGTCGCTTTCCATGGCTACTTCGGCCCAGTCCAGTTCGTATACCGCCTCTATCCTCACGTTTCGATGCTGCGAATGAACGAGCAGCAGCTTCATGGTGTCGATGGCGCGCTCCGTCCTGTCTTGCCCCAGCGCTACTGCGCAACGGTGCTGCCAGTACTCAGGCTGATTCAATATCTGACTCTGCAACTGGTCCCATTGCCGGTCCCTGAAATCCACCAGCACTGTCTTTGCGACTAGTTCGCTGCTGTAGTGGGTCCAGTTAGAGTCCTCGGTTCCAATCCATGACGACAATCGATGGAGAGGCTCGTCTTCATGCCCGGTGGTCATCCGCCTGCGCCTGGTAGAGGGTGCTATCTCGCACCAGTATGGCGCGTCGCGGTGATCACAACCACGCATAGGGCTGCCGTCCATCGAGGTCGGCGCAGCACCGTTCACGCCTCCCGCGACGCACGACAGGAGAACGACCCGCACGCGTCAACGCAGCTGGCTGTCCTTGCTGCCACGGCGGTTGTAGCCGCCGTTTTCGTGCTGGGCCGCGTCGTCTTCTTCCTGGCAGCGCACACACAGCCGCACGCCGGGCACGGCCTTGCGCCTCGCCTCGGGAATGGGCGCGTCACAGTGTTCGCAGTGGGTCAGCCCGGGGCCCTGTTTGAGCTGCGCGCGGGCGCGCTGGATGGCGTCGTCAACGGTGGCGTCGATCTGGTCCTGCACCGCGCCGTCGCCTGCCCAACCTGTCGCCATGATGTGTCTCCCATGCCGGTGTCAGGCCACCAGCATAGACCCGGCCCGGCGCGGCCAGCCGACGTGGGGCTGAACGCGCACGGCGCCGGGTGAATGCTTCAGGCAGCGCTTACCAGACCAGGTCGTCGGGCACCTGGAACTGGGCGTAGTACGCATCATCCTCGGCATTGCCGGTGCTCGGCTCGCTGCCGGGCTGGCTGTTGTCGAGCACGATCACGCTCGCGTCGCGCTCGCGGACCTTCTCGGCCGCCGCACGCGGCAGCAGTTCGAAGCCCTCGCCGTGGCGGGCAATCACCAGGCTGCCCGAGGCCAGCTGCCGGCGCAGCACGTTGTTGACCAGCAGGGTGCGGATCACGGTGCCGTCGTTGAAGCGGTATTCGCTCTCGCCCTCACGCTTGACCTTGTGCGCCTCGATGATCTGGCGGACCTGGGCTTGCAGCTCCTGCGCGTGGGCCTTGGCCTTGCGCTCGGCTTCCAGCGCGCGATCACGCTCGGCTTTTTCCGCACGCAGGCGCTCGGCCTCGCGCTGGCTTTCGCTGGGCGCGACCGGGGCCTTGCCGTGGCGGGCTTTCACCTGTTCACGGGCGGCCTGGGAGACCTGGGATTTCTTGACCAGCCCGGCCTTGAGCAGCTGCTCCTGCAGGGGATTTGCCTTCGCCATACGCTTGCATCTGTTGTTGCGGGATTCCGGAGGCCATCATACTGGTCTGCCCGCCCAGCCCCAACCGTCGTCCATGACCGCCCTGAAGTACCTAGCCGGTTACCCCGAGGCCCTGCAGCAGCAGGTGCGCGAGCTGATCGCGGGCGACCGCCTGGGGCCGTGGCTGGAAAAGCGCTACGCGGACCTGCACACGGTGCGCAACGATCGGCAGTTGTACGACTACACGCAGGGGCTGAAGGAGCGCTATCTGCGGCAGTCGGCGCCGTTGTCCAAGGTGGTCTACGACAGCCGGCTGCAGGTGCTGAAACATGCGCTGGGCACGCACACGACGGTGTCACGGGTTCAGGGGAGCCGGTTGAAGGCGAGCCGCGAGATCCGGATCGCGACGGTTTTCCGCGAGGCCCCAGCGCCCTTCTTGAAGATGATCGTAGTGCACGAGCTGGCCCACCTGAAGGAATCGGACCACAACAAGGCGTTCTACCAGCTGTGCACGCACATGGAAGCGGATTACCACCAGCTGGAATTCGATCTGCGCCTGTACCTGACCCACCTGGAACGCCCCACCCGCTGACCACCCGACGCGCTGCTGCGGGCCGCTGGCCGCGTGGCGGTGTCGGCCGCCCGCCGGCGGCTGTGGGTAGTGCCGGCCGCTGGCCGGCTCCTCGTAAAGCCAGAGCGAAGCCAAAGCAACCGCAACGGCTTCTGGCGCAACGATCGCTGGATTGGGTGGGGGTGTGCGGGCCCGCGGGACACGCTGCAAGTCCCGCTCCGCGGCCCGGCCCAGCCGCTGGCGGCTGTGCGTTCGGACGCATGCGAGGCAGTGCCTCGCAAGCAATGCGCCCTCACCCCTGTAAGCTCCGTCGCCGCATCCATGCGGCTCAGGGTCCCGCGAACCCACACACCCCCACCCCAGACAGACTGCCGGTGGCCTATGAAGAGCTGGAGGCAGGAGCCAGGGCAGGCGAAGCGCTAAGCCAAAGCCAAAGCCAAAGCCAAAGCCAAAGCCAAAGCCAAAACCAAAACCAAAGCCCAAGATTCGATTTTTATCTGAATTCTATTTTCAATTTCAATTTGAATTCATATGAATAATTCAATTTGAAAAGTTAGATTCAAATCAAACTTCAGCTTCGGCCTTCCAGTCGAGCACCCAGCCACCAACTCACCCGCCGGCCCCAAAGCCCGCCATTCGCCATCCGCCGTTGCCTCCCCCAAAAGGCCACCAGCCAACTGTCGGGGCTGGGGGTGGGTGGGTTGGCGGGACCGTTGGGCGCCATGGATGGCGCCCACGAGCCTCCAGGGATGGATTCACGGCGTGTCCCGCCAACCCACCCCCGGCCAACCCAAGCCGCCCGGCCAACCGGCTGTGGCTGTGGCTTTGGCTGTTAGCTCCGGCTCCGGCTCCGGCCCAGCCGGGCCCACCCACCCACCCACACCCAGTACACTCCCCGCCCGTATCCCGCTTTTCGTTGCCAGCCCCATGACCGACCCGATCCGACTCGACAAACGCCTGACCAGCCTCATCGGCTGCTCCCGTGGCGACGCCCAGCGCTACATCGAAGGCGGCTGGGTCACCGTGGACGGCACGGTCGTCGAACAACCGCAGACCCTGGTCACCGACGAAACCATCGTCCTGCGCGACAACGCCGAAGCCACCCGCACCGAAACCGTCAGCATGCTCCTGCACAAACCCGCCGGCATGCGCGCCGACGAACTGTGCGCCCTGGTCACCCCCGACAGCCGCAGCGAACTGGACGCCACCGGCGTCACCCTCCTCCAGCGCCATTTCCACGCCCTGCAACTGGTCATGCCCCTTGCCGACGAAGACAGCGGCCTGGTCGTCGTCAGCCAGGACGGCCGCGTCGTGTCCCACCTCAAGGATCGCGGCGCCACCCTCGAACAGGAATATCTGGTCGAAGTCAGTGGCGAACTGGCGCCCTATGGCATGAAGCGCCTCGCCCATGGCCTCAGCTTCCGCAACTGGCCCCTGCCCCCATGCAAGGTCAGCTGGCAGAACGAAACCCGCCTGCGCTTTGCCATCAAACCCGTACAGCCCGGCCAGCTGCGCGACATGTGCCGCCAGGTCGGGCTCGACGTCGTCAGCGTCCGCCGCCTGCGCATCGGCCGCGTCGCCATGGGCAAGCTGGTGCCCGGCCAGTGGCGCTACCTCGCGCCCGACGAACGCTTCTGATGCGGCCGTGCGCGCCCGGCACTCGCCGTGCACGCACGCCCGGCTTAGCATCGGCACATGACTGAACGAAAACCGCTCTGGCGCCGGATGCTGCGCTGGCTGGGAATCGTGCTCGCGGTGCTGGTGCTGTTGGTGCTCAGCGGCTTGCTGCTGGCCGACCACCTGACCCCGAAGGCGATGGGCGCCCCCAGCAGCGTACTGCCGGTCCAGCCGGCGCAGACTGTCATCGACCGCGAACTGACCCGCCTGCAGGCCAGCCACCCCGACCAGAGCGGTGTCGCCTTCCTGGCCGACGGGCTGGATGCCTACGCCGCGCGCGCCGTCATCACCGCCCATGCCGGCCGCAGCCTGGACCTGCAGTACTACATCTGGCACGACGACCTGATCGGCCACCTGATGGCGCAGTCCCTGTACCAGGCCGCCGAACGCGGCGTGCGGGTGCGCCTGCTGCTCGATGACATGAATGCCCAGGACAAGGATGCCCTGCTGATGGCGCTCGATGAACATCCCAACATCGAAATCCGCCTCTACAACCCCTTCCGCAACCGCACCGGGCTGTGGCGGCTGGTGGAAATGGTGCAGCGCTTTTTCAGCGTCAACCATCGTATGCACAACAAGGCATGGATCGCCGATGGTCGCGTGGCCATCGTCGGCGGCCGCAACATCGGCGAAGAGTATTTCAGCGCGCGGTCGGATGTGAACTTCCGCGATCTGGACCTGCTGGTTGCCGGTCATGCGGTAGACCAGGCCAACCGTATTTTTGACGAGTACTGGAACAGCGAAACCGCCGTTCCAATCGCCGCGCTGGCCTTCCACACCCCGGCCCAGCTGCGCCTGCTGGTGCGCGAATCCGAGAACGAAGCCAGGCGCGATGTCGCCCAGCCGTACCTGCGCCGTGTCCAGCAATCGCAGTCGGCGCGCTCGTACTACCGCGACGCGGTCGAGCTGCACTGGTCACCGAACGTGGAGATCGTCTCCGACCCGGCCATGAAGCACCGCCGCGATGACACGTCGAACTGGCTGGTCACCCGGCTGGTCAGCGAGATGCAGGCCACCCGCCACAAGGCGCTGATGATCTCGCCGTACTTCGTGCCCGGCGAGGAAGGCACCGACGGCATGGGCGCCATGGTCAAGCGCGGCGCCGTGGTCGGGGTGGTGACCAACTCGCTGGCGGCCAACGACGTCGCCGCCGTGCACGGGGGCTACATGCACTACCGGGCGCCCCTGCTGCGCAGTGGCGTGCACCTTTACGAACTGAAGGCGCACGGCTATGGCGACCGCAGCGGCCTGTTCGGCAGCAGCGGGGCCAGCCTGCACACCAAGGCCTTCCTGCTGGATGACCGGCGCGGTTTCGTCGGCTCGTTCAACCTCGACCCACGCTCGGCCTACCTCAACACCGAGATGGGCGTGCTGTTCGACGATGCGGTGCTGGGCGCGCAACTGCGTGCCGAGTACCTGCGCCTGGCCGACCCGGCGCAGAGCTACTGGGTAACGCTGGACGCACAGGACCGGGTGCGCTGGCTGGATCGGGCCGCCCAGCCACCGGTACTGCTCGATCGGGAACCGGACACCTCGTTCTGGCTGCGGGCCAGCGCACGCGCCATCAGCTGGCTGCCGCTGGAATCACAGCTGTAACCCGGCGCTGGCGGCAGACGCCGTCTGCGCCCCGCCCTGCCCTCAGGCCTCCGCCTCGTCGGCGTCCAGGGTTTCCACCGCGCGCCCATGCAGGCGCCGCCAGATCCACTGCAGCGCGTGCGGCGGGGTGCCGTGCTGCTGTTCCAGGATGGCCAGCGCCTGGGCCTGGCCGATCCGGCCATGCCGGCACAGCAGGCTGGCGGCGGCCGCCGCCCGCGCGAAGCGCAGGCTGGCCGACAATCCTCCCTCGGCCGTGCCGGCGTCGCGCAGCAGCGCTTCGTGCACCGCACCCGGCAGTTCCCAGGCCGCCGCGATGCGCCCGGCCACGGGCAAGGTCCAGGCATCCAGCAACTGCATGGCCAGCGCGCGCGATGGCAGCGCCCCGTCCTGCGCGGCGCAGGCGTCCAGCAACTGCCGCATCACCAACGCCGCGCCCAGGCCTTGGGTCAGCCCCAGCCACTGCGCGGCGAACGCGTCTTCATGGGTCACCAGCCGCGCATGATCGGCCGCCGCGCGCGAGGCAAGCAGCGCGTGCTCCCAGATCACCGTGCCGAACTGCGGGAAGGCCTCGCAGTGCACCTGCATCACCGGCTGCACGAGCACCGCGCTGATGATCTGGCGGATACCCTCGGTACCCACCAGCGTCACCGCCCGCTGCAGGCTGTCCACCGGCTTGGACTGCAGGCGGTACACCGGGCTGTTGGCAATGCGCAGCAGGTTGCCGGTCAACACCGGGTCCTGGCCGATGATGGCGGCCATCGCGCGGGCCGAAGCGTCGCTGTCGTTGACCGTCTGGATCAACTGCGGCAGCAGTTGCGGGCGCCGGGGCAGCTGCCGGGCCGACCAGTCGCGCTGCTCCAGTGCCGCCACCACCGCCGCGTGCAGCGCGCCATCGTGGTGCCGGTCGTCGGCGGCGGTGTCGCCACTGCGCCGCACCAGCGCCAATGCGTGCAGGCCCGCCTGCAGCGCCTCGGCGGGGGCAGTATCGGTGACAGTGCCGGGCTGCGCAGTCGGTAGCGTCACGGGCGCACGCGCGGCCCCCGCCGGCGCGGAGGCGCGCCACCTGCGCTGCCAGGTCACCGCCACGCCCAACGCGACCGCTCCCGCCAGCCCCGCCGCCACGATCACGTTCATGTCCATCCGCGCGGCCGCCTTGGGCGGCACTGCTTCTGTGTTGTCACTGCACCCACGTCGTCCGTCCTGGCATTGCTGGTACTGCGCACCGTTGCCACGGCATCGGCGCCATCTTCAGCAACTTTAATGGCCCGTGCCGTCGCAACCGGGGCCGATGCCTGTCGCGGGGTCGGGGCAAGCCCTGACAACACCCTCCGGCGGAATGCACTAGAATGGCGCCGCGCGACCCGTCCCCCGATCCGACGAAGTCGCTTTTTTTGTTTTACAACCCACCTTTTGCTGGTGCGTTCGACGCTGTTCCCAGCCGTTCGCCCCATCGGAGCCACCATGTTATTTGAAACCCTCGAAACTTCCGGTCACGAACAAGTGGTGTTCTGCCACAACCGCGATGCCGGCCTGAGGGCGATCATCGCCATCCACAACACCACCCTGGGCCCTGCCCTGGGTGGCGTGCGCATGCGCCCGTACGCCAGCACCGATGATGCGCTGGCCGACGCGCTGCGCCTGAGCCGCACCATGACCTACAAGAACGCCCTGGCCGGGCTGAACGTGGGTGGCGGCAAGGCGGTGATCATCGGCGACCCGCGCCAGGACAAGAGCGAGGTGCTGTTCCGCGCGTTCGGCCGCTACGTCGACTCGCTCGGCGGGCGCTACATCACCGCCGAGGACGTGGGCACCGATGTCAACGACATGGAGAACATCTACCTGGAAAGCGAGTACGTCACCGGCGTACACCAGGTCCATGGCGGCTCCGGCGACCCGGCCCCGTTCACCGCCTATGGCGCGCTGCAGGCGCTGATGGCCTCGATGCAGCACAAGCTGGGCCATGAAGAAGTGGGCAAGACCAGCATCGCGGTGCAGGGCCTGGGCCACATCGGCATGGAGCTGGTGAAGCTGCTGCGCGACCGGGGCGCCAAGCTGTTTGTCACCGACCTGGACAGCGCGCGGGTCGAACGTGCGGTCACCGAATACGGCGCCGAGGCCGTGAAGCCGGACGACATCTACGACGTCAACGCCGATGTGTTCGCCCCGTGCGCGCTGGAAGGGGCGATCAACCCGCAGACCCTGGCGCGGTTGAAGTGCAAGATCGTCTGCGGCACCGCCAACAACCAGCTCTCCAGCCTGGAGGTCGGCGATGAACTGCATGCGCGCGGCATCCTGTATGCCCCGGACTATGCGGTCAACGCGGGCGGGGTGATGAATGTCTCGCTGGAAATCGACGGCTACAACCGCGAACGCGCGATGCGTCTGATCCGCAGCATTTACCACAACCTCGGCCGGATCTTCGCCCTGTCCCAGCAGGAGGGCATCGCGCCCCAGCGGGCGGCCGACAAGATCGCCGAAACGCGCATCCATTCCATCGGCAAGCTGAAGATGCCGCTGGGCCGGGCCACGCCGCGACTGGGCACGCTGCGCGGCAACTGAGCCGCTCTGCCGCACCATGAAGAAGGGCGCGATTGCATCGCGCCCTTCTGCGTTTCAGACCGTTACGTTGGTCGCCCCGACAGCGGCCGGGTGCTCAGAAGGCAGCCGAGTAGCGCAGCGCCACCTGGCTCAGGTCACCGCGCGGCCCGAAGCGCTGGTCGTAACCGAACGCCACCCGCGTGTTGCGGGTCAGCCACGATTCCACCGACAGGCCGAACAGCCCACCCGACCGCGCCGGCTGCAGGCCCGCCATCGGCGCCCAGGCATCCACGCCGACAAAGCTGGCGTCCTGCACCAGCCCATCACTGGACAGCAGCTGCTGCCATTCGGCATAGCCGCGCAGCGCCCAGCTGCCCCACTGGCGTTCGGCGCGCACGCCGGCCAGTGCCTGGCTGCGCGTGCTCACCCCGCCCTGGGTGCGCAGGCCGAAGCCCAGCCCGCCCTGTTCGCTGAAGCGGTCGCTGTCCACGCGGGCGTAGTCGGCCCCCAGGTACGGGGTCAACGAGGCGCGGCCATCGCCGAGGCGATAGCCGGTTTCCACGCTGGCCGCCGTGAACTGGCCGCCGTAACGGGCATTGACCCCGTACTGGCCGGCACCGAGCAGCAGCTGGCGATCGATTTCCCGCGTGAACTGGCCGGCGCCCAGCTGGCCAAGCGCATAGGCTCGCCCCGTGCCCCAGCCGGCATACACCTGCGCCTGCGATTGGCGGTCACGGCCACGGTCACTGCCCCAGTCGCGGCTGTTGTGCGTGCGGGTCTCGCCAAAGGCGAAGCCAAGCACACCGTTGCTGCCAAAGGCCATGTCCTGGCCCATCATCCAGCCGCGGGTGTCGGCGCCGCTGGCAGAGAAGCTGCCCTGCCCGACCTCGCCGAGCTGGTTCTGCCAGGCACCGCGCAGACGGGGTGCGCCTTGCACCTGGCCAAATCGCGCCGACAGCGCGCGGCGGTTGAGGTCGACGCTGTCGAAGGTGGCCGCGGTGGCCAGCGCGTGGGCCTTGCCCGACAGGCTGTCCAGGCTGGCCTGCAGCGCCTGGTTGCCCTGCACCTGCTGCAGTTGACCTGCACCATTGGCGAAGGCACTACCGGCCATGCTGCCGCCATCGAGCACTTCAAATGCGGTTTCCACCCGCGCCGCCGACGCCAGCGCAGCCCCGCCCACGCCGGCACTGAGGCTGGCGCTGGTGATGTTGATCTGGTCGGTAGTCAGCGTGACGGTGGTGGCGCTCTGTTGCAGCGACATCTGCAGCAACGTGGCCTGGGCCAGACTGTGGGTGACCCCATCGAACTGCCCGCTGATGCCCTGGCCAACCTGCAGCACCGTCTGGGTGCGACCGTTGGCAGGCACGTAGCCGCTGACGATGCTGCTCACATGCACATTGCCGGCCAGGGCCGCGCTGCCGGTGACATTGAGCGGGCCGGCTCCCAGCGCGATCATCAGCTGCGCGCCGGCGCGCTGGGTGTAGTTGCCCTCGATGGTGGCCGAGCTGTTGGCATCGCGCACGATGACGCTGGCGCCGTTGTCGACATCGCCCTTCACCCGGCTGGTTCCGGTCATGAACTGCAGCGCCGCGTTGTTCGGGCTGCCGCCCTGGGCCACCACCAGCACGTTGGAGGTGATTGACCCGCCATCGCGCAGCGCCAGCGTGCCCTGCTCGATCCGCGTGGCACCGGTGTAGGTGTTGGTACCGGACAGGCCCAGCGCACCGACACCCTGTTTGATCAGCCCGCCGCTGCCGGTGATGTTGTTGCTCCAGACCGAGTTCAGCCCCGCCTGGTTGACGTTGACCGTGGTGTTGCCCCAGTCCAGGCGGCCCGGCCCATTGATTGCCTTGGCAATGTTGAGCAGGCCGTAGCCGAAGGTACTGTCCACGCCGGACGCGCCAAGATCGGTGGCCGTACCCAGCAGGGTCTGGCGCACCAGATCGTTGCTGAAATACGGGTACTTCTGCCACACCAGTGCCGCTGCGCCGGATACCAGCGGGGCGGCGAAGGAAGTGCCGTAGTTCCACAGGTAGTTCGGGGTTGCACTGGTGGACGCCGGGTCGACGTACACCGCCGCGCCGGGGGCGGCCAGGCAATACCGCGCGGCGACACCGCAGGCATTGGCGTAGGACGCCAGCTTGCTGGGATCGGTGGAATCCACCGCGGTCACGCTGAGCCAGCCGCGCTCCAGGTCGGCCGCCGGCAGCGTGCCGCCCGGACCGGCCTGGCTGGGCAGCGCCGCCATGCTGGAGGGATTGGGCTTGCTCTCGTTTCCGGTGGCGAACACCACCAACCCGCCATTGGCGATGATGAAGGGGCGGTACTCCTGGGCGATGGGCGCGGTGGCCGCCGGGTTGGTCCAGTACAGACCGCCCCACGAGTTGTTCATGACCTTCACGCCCTGGCTGATCAGGTCCTGGTGGACCTGGTCCAGGCCCAGTGCGCCGTTTACTTCATTGCCGCTGCCCGAGCCGTCGTCGGTGGGGCGCTGGTCGGCGATGATGCGCGCCGACACGATCTGTGCACCGGGCGCGATGCCACCGGGCCAGCTGCCGAGCGCCTTGCCGGCCGCCAGTTCGGCCACTGCCGTGCCATGGCCGACCACGTCGTCGACATTGAGGTTGTTGGTGCGCGGATCGATGTAGGTGTAGTTGGCCAACACCCGGCCCGCCAGCGTGGGATGGTTGCGCATCACGCCGGAATCGACCACGCCGATACGCACGCCGGTGCCATCCAGGCCCGCGGTGCGCGCCGCACCGGCCTGGGTGATGGCAAGGTGCGCGTCGAACGCGGGCTGCTGGGGCGTGGGCGGGGTGACCGGGGGCGTGGTCGGCGGCGTAGTGGGCGGGGGCGACACCGGTGGCGGATCCACGCGCACATTGTTACCGCCGCCCCCACCGCCACAGGCGCCCAGTACCGCTGCCATGGCCGTGACCAGCACCGACCGCCCCACTGCTGCCTTGTTCATCCCTGCATCCCCGTTGACGTGGTGGTATCGCCGCCGATCGGTCCTCCTGGACCTGACCCGGCGGCCAGTGCCAAGCCTCTATACTT
This sequence comes from Stenotrophomonas sp. GQ19, assembly GCF_059758695.1. Taxonomy (NCBI): domain Bacteria; kingdom Pseudomonadati; phylum Pseudomonadota; class Gammaproteobacteria; order Lysobacterales; family Lysobacteraceae; genus Stenotrophomonas; species Stenotrophomonas sp. GQ19. The sequence goes on from NZ_JCAXES010000002.1 coordinate 64,333, forward strand.
GGCCGGTAGTCCGCAGTCTGCCGGGAAAACCCGCTGCCGCCAATGGCACGCGGTCCCACTCTTGAAACCTGCTCACGCACCAACGAGATTGCCCATGTCCAACATCGTCATCGCCGCTGCCAAACGCACCGCCATCGGTTCCTTCCTGGGCCAGTTCACCGGCGTGCCCACCCCGACCCTGGGCGCCAGCGCCATCGCGGCGGCACTGCAGCAGTCCGGTATCGCAGCGGGCGATGTGTCCGAAGTCATCATGGGCTGCGTGCTGCCGGCGAACCTGGGCCAGGCACCGGCGCGCCAGGCCGCGATCGCGGCGGGCATTCCGGTCTCCACCGGCGCCACCACGCTGAACAAGGTGTGTGGTTCGGGCATGAAAGCCATCATGCTGGGGCACGACCTGATCAAGGCCGGGTCGGCCAGCATCGTGGTGGCCGGGGGCATGGAATCGATGTCCAATGCGCCGCACCTGCTGCCCAACTCGCGCACCGGCAACCGCTTCGGCAACTTCCAGGCGGTCGACCACATGGCCCACGACGGCCTGGTCAATGCCTACGACGGCAAGGCGATGGGTGAATTCGCCGAATGCACGGTGGACAAGTACCAGTTCAGCCGCGAGGAACAGGATGCGTTCGCCATCGAATCGGTGCGTCGCGCCCAGGCCGCGCAGGCCGCCGGTGCCTTCGACGACGAAATCGTTGCGGTGAAGGTGGCCGGCCGCAAGGGCGAGGTTGAATTCAGCCAGGACGAACAGCCGGGCCGCTCGGACATCGCCAAGATCCCGACCCTGCGCCCGGCCTTCAAGAAGGACGGCACGGTCACTGCGGCCAGCTCTTCGAGCATTTCCGACGGCGCCGCCGCGCTGGTGCTGCTGGGCGAAGAAGACGCCGCTGCACGCGGGGTGACGCCGCTGGCGCGGATCGTGGCCCACGCCACGCATTCCCAGGAACCGGAATGGTTCACCACCGCCCCCATCGGCGCCCTGCACAAGGTGCTGGAAAAAGCCGGCTGGAGTCTGGACCAGGTCGATCTGTTCGAAATCAACGAGGCGTTTGCGGTGGTGGCCATGGCGCCGATCCGTGAATTGGGCATCCCGCACGAGAAGGTCAACGTCAACGGCGGTGCCTGCGCATTGGGCCATCCGATCGGCGCTTCCGGCGCGCGCCTGGTGGTGACGCTGGTCAACGCATTGCGCACGCGCGGCGGAAAGCGCGGCATCGCTACCCTGTGCATCGGCGGCGGCGAAGCCACGGCCATTGCCATCGAATTGATTTGATTGAACTTAACGCGCATTTCGCAAAAATGAATGCGCGATCGCTTGACAGCCAAACGTGGCTTGTCATCATGTTGCCGGGCGCGCAATAGCGCGTTGCCTAATCTAACGACGAGGATTCACACAAATGAGCATCAACAAGCTGCTGATCGCGATGGCCCTGGGCCTGGCTCTGACCGCCTGCTCGAAGCAGGAACAGGCTGCTGACGCCGCTGCTTCGGCCAACGAAGCTGCCGCTGACGCCCAGGTCGCCGCCGACCAGGCCGCTGCTGCTGGCGCCCAGACCGCCGACGCTGCCCAGGCTGCTGCCGACACCGCTGCCACCGCTGCCAACACCTCGGCTGACGCCGCTGCTCAGGCTGGCGCTGCTGCCACCGACGCTGCTGCCGACACCGCTGCAGACGCTGCCAAGGCCGGTGAAGCCACCGCCGAGCAGGCCAAGGACGCTGCTGAAGAAGCCAAGAAGTAATAACTTCTTTCTTCACGCAAGTCTGAAGAAGCCGCTGGTTCGCCAGCGGCTTTTTCTTTGGGCGCGATCCGGCCGGGGGCATGGCCGCTGCGCACCGACCCTGTCTTCACGCAGGCATGAATAGGCTGGCCTCCCCTACGATCACCGTACTGGAGACCGCCATGAAGATTCGTCCGTTCACCACGTCCCTGCTGGCCGCCTCCCTGCTGCTCGGCCTGGCCGCATGCAAAGGCCCGGAAGCGGAGAAGGCGCGCGACGACGCCGCGCAGGCCGCTGACAGCGCCAATGCCGCCGCACGCGAAGCGGTGGACAAGGCCGCCGCCTCCACGCGCAACGCCGCCGACGATGCCGCTGCCGCCTCCGAGCGCGCCGCCGCCGAAACCCAGCAGGCGCTCGACCGCGCTGCGGCAGCCACCTCCGAAGCCGCGGGCGAAGCCAAGACGGCCGCCAAGGATGCAGGCGTGCACGCCAGCGACGCCACCGCCGATGCCGCGCAGAAGGTGGCCGACAAGGCACGCGACGTGGCCGATGAAGCAAAGAAGAACGCCGACGAAGCCAAGCGCTGAGTCTGCCGTTTCCGCAGCACCCGAGACGCCCCTTCGCAGGAAGGGGCGTTTTTTTATGGTTCTTCTCCCATCGAAGGGGGGGCGTCTTGTTGCAAGGGCCGTCGTAAAGTGAGCACGACAGCCCGCGGGTGGTCGGGCGTGCAGGCACCGCGGCTGGCGTCTCCGATCGGGCTGGTCGCGCGCGTGAGGGCCCCGTAGCAGCCGGTAGGCCCCTGGCGCAAATGTCCCCCGGCCGCAGGGCGGCCTCCTCCTTTATTTTGCCCAGGAGCCTACCGGCTGCTACGGGGCTCGGCTTGCGGTTAGCAGGTAGACGCCACGCCTTTTGGGCGGTGATCGGTGGGTCGGGTGCTGGCTCCCCATGCCCTTGGAGGCGAAATAAAGGAGGAGGGGGCGGCCGCAGGCCGACGCCGGGGGACATTCGCCGGAAAGGGTCTGGGGAGCCAGCGCCCGACCCGCCGATCAACCGTTCGCACCAAGCGCGTCACCACCAACGGTGGTGACCTACGGCAGCGCCCGCGCCAGCACCGCCGCTGTGTCCAGGTCCGCCGGCAGCGTCCCGAATGCCATGCCATGCTCGCCGCCCAGTCGCGAGCGCACGAACGCGCTGGCGATCGGACTGTTGGCACGCAGCAGCACCGCCGCCTGCAACAGCAGCGCCAACTGCTCGGTGATGCGCCGCGCCTGCGCCTCGCCCGGCGACGCCGCCAGCGCACTGCGCAACGCCTGCAACGCCGCATCGAACATGCCATCGCGGCCCGCCACACCATCCAGCTCGGCGTCCAGCACCGGCACCACCTGCGGCTCGCGCGACAACGCGCGCAGCACGTCCAGGCACTGGATGTTGCCGCTGCCCTCCCAGATCGAATTCAACGGCGCCTGCCGGTACAACCGCGGCAGCATCGACTCCTCCACGTACCCCGCGCCGCCCAGGCACTCCTGCGCCTCGTTGACGAACACCGCCGCGCGCTTGCACACCCAGTACTTGCCCACCGCCGTGGCAATGCGCGCGAACGCCGCCTCCGCGCTGCTGTAGCCCGCACGATCGACCGCACCGGCCACGCGAATCGCGAACGCGGTTGCCGCTTCGGATTCAATCGCAAGATCGGCCAGCACGTTGGCCATCAACGCGTGGTCGCACAACCGCTTGCCGAAGCTGGTCCGGTGCCGCGTGTGGTGCAACGCCTGCGCCAGCGCCATGCGCATTTCCGCCGCCGCCCCCAGCATGCAGTCGAGCCGGGTCATCATCACCATGCCGATGATCGTCGCCACCCCGCGCCCCTCCTCGCCCACCCGGCGTGCCCACGCGCCACACAGCTCCACCTCGCTGGACGCGTTGGACCAGTCGCCCAGCTTGTCCTTCAACCGCATCAAACGGAACGCATTGCGGTTGCCATCGGCAAGACGGCGCGGCATCAGGAAACAGCTCAACCCCGCCGGTGCCTGCGCCAGCACCAGGAAACCGTCGGACATCGGCGCCGAGAAAAACCATTTGTGCCCCACGAGGCGATAGCTGCCATCGGCCTGCGGTTCGGCACGCGTGGTGTTGCTGCGCACATCCGAACCGCCCTGCTTCTCGGTCATGCCCATGCCCAGCGTGATGCCGCCCTTGTCGGCGATCGGCACATCGCGCGGATCGTACTGCGGCGCCGCCGCCTTGTCGGCCCACTCGGCCAGCGCCGGGTCCTGACGCAACACCGCCACCGCCGCATGGGTCATCGTCAGCGGGCAACTGGTGCCTGCATCGGCCTGGTGATGCAGGTAACTCAATGCCGCGCGCGCGACATGCGCACCCGTAGTGCCATCGTGCCAGGACAGTCCCGCCACGCCATGCGCCTTGGCCGCGTCCATCAACTGGTGATACGCGGGATGAAACTCCACCGTATCGATGCGATGCCCCTGCGCGTCGTGCGTGCGCAGCCGCGGTTTATCGCGGTTGGCGTCAAACCCCAGCCGGTACAGTGCATCGCCGGCCAGCCCGCCATAGCCCGCCAGCGCCGCCGCAAACCCCTCGCCGCCTTCGCGCTGCACCGCCTCGGCCAGGGCCACGTCATCGGCCCACAGGTTGCGGCCACCGAACGGCGGCGGCTGGTTGAATACCTCATGGGTGTCGAATGCGGGCAGTGCAGAGGACATCGCAGCGGCCTCCTGGCCAAGGGTTCACCCGATTCTGCCGCATCCGGTTGTCGTGCGCCGTTCAGGTGGATTCTCACCTCCTGCACGAGCGCGACGGCACAGTGCAGCCATGAGCCCTGGCAGCACGAATGACGATCTGGTGGTACTTCGCCCGGAAGGGCTGTATTGCCCGGCCGGCGACTTCCATATCGACCCGTGGCGGCCCGTACCGCGTGCGGTGATCACCCATGGCCACGGCGACCATGCGCGCAGTGGCATGGGCCAGTACTACTGCGCCACCGACAGCGTGCCGATCCTGCGCTGGCGGCTGGGCGATGTGCCGCTGCAGGCGCACGATTACGGCCGCCCGTTCCGCGTGGGAAATGTCGAGGTGTCGCTGCATTCGGCCGGGCATGTGCTGGGCTCGGCGCAGGTGCGCATCGACGATGGCCAGCAGGTGTGGGTCGCCTCGGGCGACTACAAGCGCCAGCCCGACCCCACCTGCGCGCCGTTCGAGGTGGTGCCCTGCGATGTGTTCATCACCGAGGCCACCTTCGCCCTGCCGATCTACCGCTGGCAGGACACCGCCGAGGTCGCCGCCGAGATCGTGGCGTGGCGGCACGAGTGCGCCGCACGCGGCGAAGCCGCCATCCTGCTCTGCTATGCCTTGGGCAAGGCGCAGCGGGTGCTGGCCGAACTGCTGCCACTGGATGACCAGCCCGCCTGGCTGCACGGCGCCATTGCCAATGGCGTGGCGGTGTACCGGGAGGCCGGTATTGCCATGCTCGACACCCACACCGTGGCCGAACAGGGCCGCCAACCCGACGCTGCCGGGAAGCTGATCCTGGCACCGCCGTCGGCCGCCGGCACGCCGTGGCTGCGCCGCTTCGGCAAGCATCAACTGGGCTTCGCGTCGGGCTGGATGCAGCTGCGCGGCAATCGGCGCCGACGCAACTACGACCGGGGGTTCGTGGTGTCCGACCATGCCGATTGGCCGGCGCTGCTGCAGACCATCACCGAGACCGGCGCGCGCCGGGTGATCGCCACCCACGGCAACACCGATGCCCTGATTCCCTTCCTGCGCGAACGTGGCATCGCCGCCGAAGCGTTCCGCACCGATTTCGGGAGCGAGGAATGAAGGCCTTCGCCGCGCTGTACCAGCGCCTGGACCGCAGCACCGCCACGCTGGACAAACGCGCGGCCCTGGTCGCCTATTTCCGCGATGCGCGCCCGCACGATGCCGCGTGGGCGCTGTACCTGCTCAGTGGCGGCAAGGTCGGCGGGGCACGGCGCAAGATTGCCGCCAGCGGTGAGCTGCGCGCATGGATCAGCGAGGCCTCCGGGTTGCCGCCCTGGCTGGTGGAGGACAGCTACACGCAGGTGGGCGACCTCGCCGAAACCCTGACCCTGCTGCTGGATGATCCGCCCGACCGCAGCCCGGACCGGCCCCTGGCCGAATGGATCGAAACGCATCTGCTGGCGGTGGCCAACCAGCCCGAGCCGGTGCGCCACGCCGCGGTACTCGACGGCTGGCGGCAGCTGCCCGCCAACGAACGCCTGGTGTTCAACAAACTGCTGACCGGCGCGCTCCGGGTGGGCGTGTCGCAGCGACTGGTGCAGCAGGCACTGGCTGAGCTGTCGGGCATCGACATCGCGCGCATTGCCCAGCGCATGCTCGGCGAGTGGGTGCCCTCCCCCGGGCTGCTCGCGGCGTTGCTGTCGCCGCAGGAGCGCCCGGAAGACCGCCAGCAGCCCTACCCCTTTTTCCTGGCCTCGCCACTTGAAGCCGACGTCGAGAGCCTCGGACCGATCACCGACTGGGTGCTGGAATGGAAGTGGGATGGCATCCGCCTGCAGCTGCTGCGCCGCAAGGGCGAGGCCGCACTGTGGTCGCGTGGCGAAGAACGCCTGGACGGGCGCTTCCCGGAAATCGAGGCGGCGGCCATGGCGCTGCCCGACGGCTGCGTGATCGATGGCGAGCTGCTCGCGTGGCGCGACGGCGAGGCGCAGCCGCTGCCGTTCACCGCGCTGCAGACGCGCATCCAGCGTCGCAAGCCGGGGCCGAAGACACTGCGCGATACGCCGGTGCGTGTGCTCGCCTATGACCTGCTGGAGATCGACGGCGAGGACCTGCGCACGCAGCCGCTGCACGCCCGTCGCGCACGCCTGGCCACCCTGCTGCAGGCACTGGATGATCCGCGCATCGTGCTCTCGCCCACGCTGGAGGCCAGCGACTGGCCGGCCGCGGCCGCGCAACGTGCGCTGGCACGCGAACGCGGCGTGGAAGGGCTGATGCTCAAGCGCCACGATTCGCTGTACCAGAGCGGGCGTCGCCGCGGCGACTGGTGGAAGTGGAAGATCGATCCGCTGACCATCGATGCGGTGATGATCTACGCGCAGGCCGGCCATGGCCGGCGCAGCACGCTGTACACCGACTACACCTTCGGGGTGTGGAACGGCGACACGCTGGTGCCGGTTGCCAAGGCGTACTCGGGGTTGGACGACACGGAAATCCTCGCGCTCGATCGCTGGATACGGGCCAACACCGTGGAGCGGTTCGGGCCGGTGCGCAGCGTGCGCGGCGAACAGGTATTCGAACTGGGCTTTGAAGCGGTCAACCGCAGTACCCGGCACAAATCCGGTATCGCGGTGCGCTTTCCGCGCATCCTGCGCTGGCGTCGCGACAAGCCCGCCAGCGAGGCCGATACGCTGGCCCAGTTGCAGGCCCTGGCGCGGTGACGCGGCGCGAGGCGATGGCGCGGCTGGTGGCGTGGTTTGCCAGCCGCGGCTGGGCTCCGCTGCCCTTCCAGAAGACCGTGTGGCGCCATTACCTGTCGGGCGCGTCCGGGCTGTTGCACACGCCCACCGGCAGCGGCAAGACCCTGGCCGTGTTCGGTGGCCCGCTGCTGCAGGCGCTGAGCGCTACGCGACCGGCGCCAGCGGGTGGTCGCGCACGCAAGCCGGTGCCGGCCCTGCAGGTGCTGTGGATCACCCCGTTGCGCGCGCTGGCCGCCGATACCGCCCGCGCCCTGCGCGAACCGCTGGCCGCGCTGGGGCTGGACTGGCAGGTGGGGCTGCGCACCGGCGATGCCAGCGCACGGGACAAGCGGCTGGCGCGCGAGGGCCGCGTGGATGTGCTGGTCACCACACCCGAATCGCTGGCGTTGCTGCTCAGCTATCCCGACGGCCTGGCGAAGATGCGCCAGCTCCGCTGCGTGGTGGTCGACGAGTGGCACGAACTGCTGGGCAACAAGCGCGGCGTGCTGCTGCAGTTGAACCTGCGGCGGCTGCGCGATGCGCTGCCTGCGCTGCAGGTGTGGGGCCTGTCGGCGACGCTGGGCAACCTGGAGCAGGCGCGCGAGGTGCTGCTGCCCGATGTTCCCGATGCCCCGCTGGTGGCCGGCGCCCGCCCGCGCCCGGTGCACTTGGACACGCTGCTGCCCGCCCACGGCGAACGCTTCCCGTGGGCCGGCCACCTGGGCCTGTCGCAGTTGCAGCGCGTGCTGGAAAAGCTGCTGTCGGTGCGCACCAGCCTGCTGTTCACCAATACCCGCGCCCAGGCCGAGCTCTGGCACCAGGCGCTGGCGGCGGTGTGGCCGGAAGATCCGTCCACGCTGGCGCTGCACCACGGCTCGTTGGATCCGGCCGTGCGCCGCCACGCCGAACAGGGCTTGCGCGAGGGCCAACTGCGCTGCGTGGTGGCCACCTCCAGCCTGGACCTGGGCGTGGACTTCCCGGCGGTGGACCAGGTGCTGCAGATCTGCAGCCCGAAGGGCATCGCGCGACTACTGCAGCGCGCCGGGCGTGCGCGGCACCGGCCGGGCGAATCGGGCACGCTGGTGTGCGTGCCCTCGCACGCGCTGGAGCTGGTCGAATATGCCGCGGCACGGCATGCACTGGCTGCCGGCGTGATCGAAGCGCGCCCCCCGCCCACGCTGTCGCTGGACGTGCTGGCCCAGCATTGCGTGAGCTGTGCGCTGGGCGGTGGCTTCGATGCCGAGGCCTTGTTCGCGCAGGTTCGCCGCACCCACGCGTTCGCGGCACTGGATGCCGCACAGTGGCAGGGCGTGCTGGAGTTCATCGTGCAGGGCGGCCGCGCGTTGTCGCAGTATCCGGACTTCCACAAGGTGGTGCGCGACGAGGACGGCGTGTACCGGGTCCATGACCGGCGCGTGGCGCTGCGCCACCGGCTGTCGATCGGCACGATTACCAGCGATGGCAGCGTGAGTGTGCAGTTCCTGCGCGGTGGCCGGCTGGGTTCGGTGGAAGAGCAGTTCCTGGGGCGGCTGCGCCCGGGCGACCGCTTCCAGTTCGCCGGGCGCCTGCTGGAACTGGTGCGGCTGGAAAACCTCACCGCCTACGTGCGCTTGGCCAAGGGCGGCGATGGGCTGGTGCCGCGCTGGCAGGGCGGCCGGCTGCCGCTGTCCGAAGCACTGGGGCAGGAAATGGAAGCGGTCTTCGCCGCGCCGCCGACTTCACCGGAGATGCGCTGGCTGGCTCCCCTGCTCACCCTGCAATCGCGCATCTCGATGCTGCCGGGCCCGTCGTCGCTGCTGGTGGAAGTTGTGCGCCGTCGCGAGGGACAGTTCGTGTTCGTGTATCCGTTCGCCGGGCGCCAGATCAACGAAGGCGTCGCCGCGCTGATGGCGCTGCGCCTGGCCCGCCTGCAGCCCAACACCCTGGGCTACGCCGCCAACGACTACGGCTTCGTGCTGGCGCCGGCACGCGCGGTCGAGCTGGACGTGGCCGGCATGCGCGCCCTGCTGCAGCCTGCAGGGCTGTTGCACGACCTGCGCGACAGCCTCAACCTGGCCGAACTGGCCCGCCGCCAGTTCCGCGATATTGCCCGGGTGTCGGGCATGCTGGTACCGGCATTGCCCGGACGCACCCCGCGCAGCCTGCGCCAACTGCAGGCGTCCAGCGGACTGCTGTACGACGTGCTGCGCCAGCATGATCCGGACCACATCCTGCTGGGGCTGGCCGAACGCGAGGTGCTGCACGGCCAACTCGACCTGGACAGCCTGGCGGCCACGCTGCAGCGCCTGCAGGGGCGTACGCTGTGCCTGCAGTCACCGCGCACGCTGGGTCCGCTGTCATTTCCGCTGTGGGCCGAACGCCTGCGCGGCCAGCTCAGCAATGAAGACTGGAAAACCCGCGTCAAACGCGCTGCCGCGCAATTGGAGAGCCGCCATGGCACCTGAGTTGCCCACCACGCTCGCCGGCGAGCAGGTCCTGCTGCTGGGCGCCCGCGCGCTGTACTGGCCTGCGCGCAAGGCGCTGCTGATCGCCGACCTGCACCTGGGCAAGGCCGACGTGTTCCGGCGCGCCGGCATCGGCCTGCCCAGTGGCGGTACCGGCGACGATCTGGAGCGCCTGTCGGCGCTGCTGCACCAGCACGCCGTGGATACCCTGTGGATTCTCGGCGACGTGCTGCACGGCCCAGCGCATCGCGCGGCGTGGTATCGGCAATGGCAGGGCTGGCGCGAGCAGCACGCCGCGTTGGAGATCGGCGCCTTGGCCGGCAATCACGACCGGGCGTTGCCCAAGGCCGATCTCGGCCTCACGCTGCTCGGCGAGCAACTGCAGGTGGGGCCGTTTCTGCTGCGCCACGATCCGCACCCGCACCCGTCATTGCATGTGCTGTGCGGGCATGTGCATCCGCTGGCCCGCCTGCCCGGCATGCAGCGGCGTTGGCCGGCGTTCTGGCTGCGTGAGCGGCTCACGGTGCTGCCGGCCTACTCGCGGTTTACCGCGGGCATCGCGCCGGTGCTTGCCACCGGCGAACAGCTGGTGGCCTGCGTGGAAGACGAGGCCATTGCCTTGCCGGCGCGTTGACGCGCCAGCATCAGGCAGCAGGCCTTACGCGGCCGCCAGCACCTGCGGCATCAGCTGGATTTCCGACCGCGGCGGATCGGGTCGAACCGGCCGCCGTTGAATGTCGGTCAGCATCGCGTGTGCGGCATCGCGGATGCGGCGGTGGTGCTCTGGTGCGGTATGCGTGATCAGGCTGGTGACATGGAACTCGAAAATGTCGTGCATCACGTCGGGCTGATCCTCGTGCAGCATCTGCAGCAGTCCGCGCAATTTGCAGATTTCAGCATCCAGGATTTCGGCCGGGAACAGCATGTCCATCTCCTTCAGGTAGCGGTTGGCAGGTGCACGGGTGTGCGGGGCCAACCAATTACTTGTGACAGGTCGTGGGTGAGTTCATCGTCAATCCAGGTTAATTCTGCCTTCACTCCCCCGCAGAAGCCCGCCACGCGGGGTTATCAGCGGATGCCGGTTGGGTCGCATGGGCGTGCATTGCCGCGATGAAGCCGGGATTCAGCGCCAGTTTGCCCATCCAGCCGCGCTGGGTGCCGCTGAGCACGCGCAGCATGTGGCCGTTGCCACCGGGCATGCGCCCCATCGGCTTGAACAGCACGTCGCGCGCACGCGCCAAGGTGTCGCGTTCGGATTGGAACAGCGGCGTCAGCCAGCGGCTCCAGAAGTGGTAGACGGCCACGTGTGCGCGCCGCTGCGCCGCATAGGCCTGCAGCACTGCGTCGCGGTCGGCATGCGCGCGCAACGCATCGCGCAGCGCCAGGGCATCCATCAGCGCCATGTTCACGCCCTGCCCCAGCTGCGGGCTCATCGCGTGTGCCGCATCGCCGGCCAGCACCAGCCGCTCGCGGCTCCAGCGCGACATCACCGCATCGCGATACCCCGCACGCGCCAGCTGCGCACTGTCGCGCACACTGTCCAGACGCGCATGCGCTTCGGGCCACAGCGCGGCAATCTCATCGAGCCAGCGCTGCAGACCGTCGCGTTCCCATTGCGCGAACTGCTCGCGCGGCAGGCTCCAGAAGAAGCTCAGCCGCGGCTGCGCATCGCCCGGTCGCGTACCGACCGGCAGCAACCCGATCATCTTGCGCGCGGCCACGTAACGCTGGCGCAGCTCATCGGGATACGCCCAGTCGCCGCGCGGCAGCAGGCACCACAGCGCGCCCCACGGGTATTCGCGATCCAGCTGCGTGGCCTGCACCTGGGTGCGCAACGTCGAGGCGGAACCGTCGGCGGCGATCACCAGATCGTACGGCCCATGCCACTGGCCACGCGCATCACGCACGCGCCCCTGCACGGCGTCCACCTCCACGATGGTGGTGTCGGCCTGCAGGTTGCCCGGATGCGCCCATGCCTGCGCCAACAGGGTGAACAACGCGCCGCGCTGCATGCCGACGCCGTGCAGGCGTGCATCCAGACCCGCATAGCCCATTTCCATCACGGTGCGCCCGCAGGGCGTGTCGCCATACAACCGGCGTACCGCTGCGCCGTGCGCAAGCACGTCCGGCAGCAGGCCCATCTGCCACAACACGTCCAGGCCAGTGGGCTGCAGCAGGAAACCGGCGCCCACCGGACCGGGCGCAGCGGCCCGTTCGAAGACGTGCACGTCGTGATGGTCGCGTGAAAGAAGAACGGCCAATGCCTGGCCGGCGGTGCCGTAACCGACAATGGCGATGGTGCGTCGTTGCGGGTGCATGCATGTCCTTATAGCGTGATGGGCATCACGTGGTGCGCGGAACGCGCGAACCTGAGTGCTGACGTGCGCCGCTGGCAAACCGGGTCGCACCCAAAAAAAACCCCGCCGAAGCGGGGTTTTTCAATGCGCAGCGCGAGAGTTACTCAGCCGGCACGATGTTCGAGGCTTGGGCGCCCTTCGGGCCCTGGGTCACGTCATAGGTGACCTTCTGGCCTTCCTGCAGACTGCGGAAGCCCTTGGAGTTGATCGCGGAGAAGTGCGCGAAGACGTCGGCGCTGCCGTCCTCCGGCGAGATAAAGCCAAATCCCTTGGCGTCGTTGAACCACTTGACGGTACCGTTCGGCATGGTGATGCGAGACCTTCTTCTATGAATGGGTGGTGTACGCTCAACCAGCGCACTGGCGGAGTATGCAAAGCTTGCTCCGCAATGACAATCACCCCCGCGCCAATTCGCCGATCAGTTCCGGCAATCCGGCCGATGCGGCATCCACGTTGGCCAGTACTTCGGCCATCGTGATTTCATCGCCATCGCCACAGCCGGCGGCCCAGTTGGCCACGATGGCCAGGCAGGCATAGTCCAGCCCCAGCTCGCGTGCGAGGCTGGCCTCGGGCATGCCGGTCATGCCGACCAGATCGCACCCATCACGGCGCATCCGCGCAATTTCCGCGTTGGTTTCCAGCCGCGGACCCTGCGTGGCGCCGTAGCAGCCGCCGTCGTGCACACGCACGCCGGTGACTTTGGCCGCCGCCAGCACTTTGCTGCGCAGCAGCGTCGTGTAGGGGTGGCCAAAATCCACGTGCAGCACCTCGCTGCCGGGTTCTTCACTCAGGGTCGAAATACGGCCCCAGGTGTAGTCGATCAGCTGGTCCGGGCAGGCCAGAACGCGCGGGCCGCACTGTTCAGTGATGCCGCCGACCGTATTGAGCGCCAACACACGCGTCGCCCCGATCTGCTGCAATGCGGCAAGGTTTGCGCGGTAATTGATCTTGTGCGGCGGCAGCGAATGCCCCTCGCCGTGCCGCGCCAGGAAGGCCACGCGCTGGCCCAGCAGCGTGCCGACCCGGATCGGGCCGGATGGCGTGCCGTAGCGCGTTTCCACCTGGTGGCTGCTGACGTCGTCGAGCTGGGCCAGTTTGTAGACGCCGGTGCCGCCAATGACGGCCAGTGCGATGTGTTCCATCATTCCTTCATCGCGTAGATGGCCGGCACGCAGCGCAGCGTTTCATTGACGTCCATGCCGAAGCCGAACACATAGCGGTCGGGCAGATCGATACCGGCGTAGTCGGCCTTGACGTCCGGCAGCGCGCGGTCGTGCTGCTTGACCGTCAGCGCGGCGATGCGCACGTCGGTGGCGCCCTGCTCCAGGCACCAGGTGCGCACGCCCTGCAGGGTGAAGCCTTCATCGAGGATGTCATCGACCAGCAGCACGCGGCGGCCGAACAGCGACGTGGCCGGCTTGTGCTTCCACACCAGCTCGCCGCCGGTGGTTTCGCCGCGGTAGCGGGTGGCATGCAGGTAATCGAACTGCACGTCCTGGCCGCGTGCGCCCAGTTCCAGCGCGAGCTGGCCGGCGAACGGCAGCGCGCCGTGCATGATCGACAGGAACAACGGCACTTCGCCCTTGTAATCGCGCGCGATGGCGTCGGCGATGGTGGCGATGGCCGTGTCGATGGTGGGACGGTCGACCAGCAGGTCGGCCTGGGCCAGGGCCTGGGAAATGGTGAGGTTGGGCATCAGACAGTTCTTCCAAGGGTGTCAAGCAAACGGGATTGGGTAGTGCCATGGCGGGCATCGGCCAGCAGGCCATCCCAGCCAAGCGCGCCGCGGCCGATCAGGCCGAGCAGCGCAGCAGTATTGAGGGTGCGCGGTTCCACCGCACGCAGCGATTCGTCGACCAGCTCGGGGTGGCAGACCAGCACCACGTCGCAGCCGGCATCCAGGTGCGCATCCACGCGCGCCTTGACCCCGCCGGCCGAGAACGATGCGGCCATGCCGATGTCGTCGGAGAACACCACGCCGCGGAAGCCCATCTGGTCGCGCAGGATCTGCTGGATCCAGCGCGGCGAGTAGCCGGCCGGCTCGGGTGCCACCTGCGGGTAGACCACGTGGGCCATCATCACCGCATCGGCACCGGCGTCGATGCCGGCCGCGAACGGAATCAGGTCCAGCGCGCGCAGTTCGTCCAGCGAGCGCGGATCGGAGGCGTCGTTGAAATGGGTGTCCTCACGCACCGTGCCGTGGCCGGGGAAGTGCTTGAGGGTGGCGGCCATGCCCACGCTGTGCATGCCGCGCACGTAGGCCGCGGTGAAGGCCGCCACCACCTGCGGGTCGGCGCTGAAGGCACGGTCGCCGATGGCGAGGTTGCCACGGCCCAGATCCACCACCGGGGCAAAGCTCAGGTCCACGCCACTGGCGCGCACTTCGCTGGCCATCAGCCAGGCATGTTGTTCGGCCAGCGCCAGCGCGGCCTGCGGGTCCTGCCGGTAGAGGGCATCGAAGCCCTGCAACGGCGGCAACGCGCTGTAGCCCTCACGGAAACGCTGGACGCGACCGCCCTCCTGGTCCACGCAGATCAGCTGCGGGCGCGGCGCGGCGGCGCGGATCGCCGCCGACAGCTCGGCCACCTGCTCGCGCGAGGCGAAGTTGCGCTTGAACAGGATGACCCCGGCCACCGCATCGTGCTGCAGCCAGTCGCGTTCCTGGGCGGTAAGTTCGGTCCCGGCAACGCCGATCACGAGCATGGTCGATCTCCAATACGGGGCGCCATGATGGCGCACCGCCGCATTGTCGCAGAAGCCGCGTGTACTGGGCCACGACCTGCGCCGTGGCCGGCCTTCTTACGGGCAGCCGTCCACGTCGCACTGGCCACCCTGCGCCGCCGCAGGTGCCTCGGGCATGTCCGCGGCGATCTGGCGCAGGGCCTGGGCGAACGCCTCCGGCGGCTGGGCCCCCTGGATGGCATAGCGGTCATTGACCACGAAGGTGGGCACCGACTGGATGCCCAGCGCCTGGGCCTGGGAAAGCTGCGCCTGGATCTCTGGCAGCCCCTCGTCGCCGGCCAGCAGCGCGGTGACCCGCTCGGCGGGGATGCCACCGGCGGCCGCCGCGGCGATCAGGGTCTGCGTATCGGCCAGGTTGCGGCCCTCGACGAAATGGGCCCGGAACAGCGCCTCGCCCACCGCCGCCTGCACGCCTTCACGCCCGGCCAGCCACAGCAGCCGGTGCGCTGGCAGGGTGGTGACCCGCACCTGTCCCTGGTCGAAGTCCATCGGCAGGCCCTCGGCACGCGCGGTGGTCTGGGTCTGGGACAGGATCTGCGCGGTGCGCTCGGCGCTGCCGAACTTGGCCACGTAGGCCTCGCGCAGCGGTACCGGGGTGGTGCCGGCGTCGGGGTCGAGCAGGAAAGGATGCCAGTGCACCTCGATCTCGGGCGCGTCATCGCCCAGCAAGGCCACGCCCTGCTGGAAACGATGCTTGCCGATCCAGCACCAGGGGCACACCACGTCGGACCAGATATCGATTTTCATCTGACCAGACTGTGGGCCGCGGGCCGCCAAAACAAGGGGCGTCGTAGTTGCGTGGCACGCCTACGTACCCACCAACGGTGGGTACCTACCGGCCCCGTTCAGCGGCTGACCAGCGCGCGTAGGGATGCGCGGCCAGGGCCAGGTTGTAGTACCGCACCTGGTCGGTCACTTCGGTGCCGGCCCAGTCGGGCAGTTCGATGGCCTGGTCGGCGTGCTCCAGCTCCACCTCGGCCACCACCAGCCCGGCGTTGTCGCCCAGGAATTCGTCCACCTCCCAGACCAGACCGGCATGGCGCACCAGGTGACGTCGCTTGTCGATCAGGCCGCCGACGCACAAGGCCAGCAGCGCGCGCGCGTCGTCGACCGGGATCGGGTAGTCGAACTCCTGCCGGGTATGACCGATCTCGCGCGATTTGAAGTTGAGGAAGGCCTGCTCGCCCTGGATGCGCACGCGCACCGAGGCCTTCTGCGCGCCGCTGTCGAGTGCGGCGGAGTCGTTGATGTAGCCCTGCGCCATCGGGATCACCGCGTGGGCGGCACTGCGCCAGCCATCACCGGTTACGAGGTATTTGCGTTCGATTTCAATGCCCATGCCCGCATTATGGCGCGCACCGCCTACACTGCGCGCCCTTTCCAAGGACCCGGTTCCCCCATGACCCGTCGCACCCGTTTTCTGCTCCTGTCCACCCTGCCCGCCCTGCTGCTGGCGCTGCCTGTCGCGCATGCCGCCGTCTCCGATCCCACCTTGGCGCAGGCCCAGGCCGCAATGGATCGCCTGTTCGACGAGGCCATCGCCGATCGCCCGGCCAACGACAGCAGCCGCCTGGTGGCCGAGGCCTTCCGTCCGCGCCTGCAGGCCGTGTCCGGCTGCCTGCCGGTAACCGACGCGGGCCCGCCCAGCGTGGACTGCATCGTCACCGCGCAGGATGGCGGGGACGCGGTGCACCGCCTGCTGCGCTTCAGCCAGGTGGACGGCAGCTGGGCGCTGCTGCACACACAGCAGCAGCGTCAGCGGCCGGCACCGGTGCCGCCCACGGCGCGCGTGCAGGTACTGCTGCGCGAGGGGTTTGCTGCGCGGCTGGCCCGCGAGCAGGATGCGGGCACGCGTGCGGATCTGACCCTGGCCATGAACAGTGCCGAGGTGTTGGACGTGCGCGACTGCGCGGTCGGCGACGATGCGCCGGTGATCGAGTGCACGGTCCGCGCCGGTGCCGGCAGCGAGCGCGGCGAGCAGACCATGGCGTTTGCCTGGCGGGACGGCCAGTGGGTCAACGCCCCGCAGCCGTAAGCGGCCGCCCCGGTCGGGCGCCGATGCGATGCATCGGCCTCCCGGGCGGTGGCGCCGGTCTCAGCGCTTCTCGAATACCGCGATGCTTTCCACGTGCGCGGTGTGCGGGAACATGTCCATCGCACCGGCACTGACCAGGGTGAAGCCCTGTTCGTTGACCAGGTAGCCGGCATCGCGCGCCAGCGACCCGGGGTGGCAGCTCACATAGACGATGCGCTTGAACTGCTTCAGCGGCAGCTGCTGCAGCACTTCGATCGCGCCCGAACGCGGCGGGTCCAGCAGCAGCTTGTCGAAGCCCTGGCGCATCCACGGGGCGTTGCGCTGGTCCTGGGTGAGATCCGCGGCATGGAACTGCGCGTTGGCCAGGCCATTGCGCTCGGCATTTTCCCTGGCCCGGGCGACCAGGCCCGCATCGCCTTCCACGCCCACCACGTCACGCACGGTACGCGCCAGCGGCAGGGTGAAGTTGCCCAGCCCGCAGAACAGGTCCAGCACGCGCTCGTCCGGACCGGCCTCCAGCAGCTCCAGCGCCAGCGCGATCATCTTCACGTTGAGCGAGGCATTGACCTGGATGAAGTCCAGCGGGCGGAAGGCCAGCTCCACGTCCCACGGCGCCAGCTTGAACGACAGCGGCACCTCGGCCGGCCACAACGGCTGTACCGACTCCACCCCGCCCGGCTGCAGCGAGATCGCAAAGCCATGTTCCTGCCCGAAGGCGGTCCAGGCGGCGCGGTCGGCCTCGGTCAGCGGCTGCATGTGGCGGATGGTCAGCATGATCGCCTCGTCACCGGCGATGAACTCGATCTGCGGGATGTCGCGCTTGCCGTCCAGGGTTTCGATGAACGCGGCCATCGCCCCGACCTTGCTGCCGATCTCCGGAATGACGGTCAGGCACTGGCTCAGGTCCGCCACGAAACGCGGGTCCTGCTCGCGGAAGCCGACCAGGGTCTTGTCCTTTTTTTCCACCCGGCGCACCGAGAAGCGGCCCTTGCGGCGGTAGCCCCAGCTGTCGCCCACCAGCGGCGGCAACACCGTGCCGGGGGTGACGTGGCCGATCCGGGTCAGATTGTCCGTAAGGACCCGTTGCTTGGCCACGATCTGCTGCGACTCCTCCAGATGCTGCAGCACGCACCCGGCGCAGACGCCGAAATGCGGGCAGCGCGGGGTGACCCGCTGGGGCGACGGCTGCAGCACCTCCAGGGTGCGCGCCTCGTCGAAATGGCGGTTGCGCGCGGTCGGTTCAGCGCTCACCACTTCGCCGGGCAGTGCGCCGGTGATGAAGGTGACCTTGGCACCCTCGCCTTCACGGCGGGCAACGCCGCGGCCATCATGGCTGAGGTCGAGGATGTCGGTCTGGAAAGGGGTACGGTCGAGGCGGGAGCGGGATCGGGCCACGTGGCAACAGGCTGCGGGCAAAAAGGGTGCGTATTGTCGCAGATACGTGGGTCGGGCTGCCGATGGGCCCGTTGGAAACGCTTGCAGAGCGCGTTGTCATGTTTAATATGGGCATAGCTGACATGGAGGCAGCCCCAATGCAGATGACCCCTCGGGATCCAATGCCCCGATTCCTGCTCGTCGAGGACGACACCATCAGCCGCGGCTTTTTCAAGGCCGCGCTGGAGACCCTGCCGGCGCAGGTGGATACCGCCGATTCGCTGGCCACGGCCATGGACACCGGCCGCAGCGGTCAGCACGACCTGTGGCTGATCGACGTCAACCTGCCCGACGGCAATGGCACCCAGCTGCTGCATGCGCTGCGCCGTTCACGGCCGGACACGCCCGCGCTGGCGCATACCGCCGATGGCGACACCAGCATCCATGCGCGGCTGCGCGATGCCGGCTTCAGCGACACCCTGGTCAAGCCGCTTACCGGCGAACAGCTGCTCAAGGCCGTGCGCCGGGCGCTGGTCAACAGCCCCGGCACCGCCCCGCCCGCCGTGGGTGCGAGCCTGGACAGCGAGCGTGAAGACTGGGACGAAATCACCGCGCTGGCCGCCCTGAACGGGCAGCGCCACCATCTCATCGCGCTGCGCGAACTCTTCCTGGCCGAGCTGCCGAGCGTGCGCGATGCGGTGGCCCAGGCCTTGCTGAAGCAGGACGTGCGTGCCCTGCAGGGCCAGTTGCACCGGCTGCAGGCCAGTTGCGGCTTCGTCGGCGCAGCGCGGCTGGCACGCGCGGTACGCCAGCTGCACCAGGCCCCGGAGTCCAGCGGCGCCCACACCCAGTTCCAGGCGGCGGTGGAATCCCTGTTGCATTGAGCCCCCGTAGCGCCGGGCTCTGCCCGGCCGGCGGGGAAACTGATGGGGTCGCGCACCCAAAGCAGCCGGGTAGAACCCGGCTCTACTGCGGTTCGATACGCCCGGCGCTACCTGCGCCTGGCCAGGTCTTCCAGCATTTCCCACGACTTCAGCCCGCGCCCGCCCAGGTGGTGCAGCAGCACGGCGCGCATGGCCCGGCGCAGGCTGGCCAGGTCGTCGGGGTCGGGCTGGCGGTCGTCGGCCAGTGCCAGCAGGGCGCTGCCCGTGGCGGTGCCGCGGCGGGGGTCGGTGCCGCGTTCGCTGAGCAGCCGGCGCGGCCCCTCCTGCGGGTCCAGATCGTAGCGGGCGGCCGGGTCCACCGGCTCGCCGTCGCTGCCATGGGCCAGGTCGAACCCGAACCCCAGCGCTTCCAGCAGGTCGCGCTCGAACCGGCGCAACGTCCAGGCCAACGGCTCGCCGTCGCGCAGACGTTGGCGCACCAGGCCGTAATGGTCATACAGCTCGGGCAGCGGATCCTGGCGCGGGGCCAGCCGCATCAGCAGCTCATTGATATAGAACCCGGCCAGCATCGCCTCGCCGCCCAGCCGCGGTGCGGCATCGAGGGCTTCGGCGCCGCGCAGCTGGGCCAGTTCACCGCGCTGCACGGCACTGAAACGGATCCATTGCAGCGGCTGCAGTGCCGCCCGCAAGGCCTGGCTGCGCGGGCTGCTGACACCCCGCGCCAACAGGCCGATACGGCCGTGCTGCTCGGTCAGCACCTCCACCAGCAGGCTGGTTTCGCGCCACGACCGGGCATGCAGCACGAAGGCGGGTTCGTCATCGATGCGCATGGCGCAGCCGTCAGCGACCCGGCTTACTCGTAGCCGAACGCCTTCAGCGCGGCTTCGTCGTCGGACCAGCCTTCACGCACGCGTACCCAGGTCTCCAGGAAGACCTTGGCGCCGAACAGGCGCTCCATCTGCATGCGCGACTTGGCGCCGATGTCCTTCAGGCGGGTGCCGCCCTTGCCGATCACGATGGCCTTCTGGCCTTCGCGCTCGACCCAGATCACCGCGCCGATGCGCAGCAGGTTGCCGTCTTCGACGAACCGCTCGATTTCCACCGTGGTGGCGTACGGCAGTTCTTCACCCAGCTGGCGCATGAGCTGCTCACGCACCAGTTCGCCAGCCAGGAAGCGCTGGCTGCGGTCGGTGATTTCGTCCTCGCCGAACATCGGCGGGGCTTCCGGCAGCAGCTTGAGCAGGTCGCGCACCAGCGCTTCCAGGCCGTTGCGCTTCTGCGCCGAAATCGGGTGGACGGCGGCAAAGGTGCGGCCCTCGGTGACCTGCTGCAGGAACGGCAGCAGCGCGGCCTTGTCCTTGAGCCGGTCGACCTTGTTGACCACCAGCACCACCGGAATGCCCGAGTCGCTGAGCACGTTGAAGGCCAAGGTGTCTTCCTCGTCCCAGCGGCCGGCTTCGATCACCAGCATGCCGGCGTCCACGCCTTCCAGCGAACCGCGCGCGGCGCGGTTCATGACGCGGTTCATGGCGCGCTTCTGCACGCGGTGCAGGCCGGGGGTGTCCACCAGCACCAGCTGCCCTTCCGGGTAGCTGGCAATGCCCAGCAACCGGTGCCGCGTGGTCTGCGGGCGGTTGGACACGATGCTGACCTTGGCGCCCACCAGGGCGTTGGTCAGGGTGGATTTGCCGACGTTGGGGCGGCCGATGACGGCCACGCTGCCGCAATGATGGGGAATTGCTTCGCTCACTTGGAATCCAGTTGCTCGAGGGCGGCCGCGGCCGCCTGTTGTTCGGCCAGCCGTCGCGAGGCACCTTCGCCTTCGGTGCTGACAGCGGGATCGGCTACGCCACAGCGTACCCGGAAGGTCTTGGCGTGATCGTCACCCGCTTCTGACACCAGCTCATACTGCGGCAGCGTCTTCTGGCGGGCCTGCAACCATTCCTGCAGGCGGGTCTTGGGATCTTTTTCGGGCTTGCCGGTGGCCGGCAGTGCCTCCATCGAGGCGTTGAACCACGGCAGCACCACGGTGCGGCAGGCCTCGAACCCGGCATCCAGGTAGATGGCGGCCACGACCGCCTCCAGGGCATCGGCCAGGATGGAGTCGCGGCGGTGGCCGCCGGTCTTCATCTCGCCCGGGCCCAGGATCAGCCGGTCGCCCAGTTCGAGGGTGCGGGCGATGACCGCCAGCGCACCTTCACGCACCAGTTCGGCACGGGCGCGGGTGAGCGCGCCTTCGTCGGCCTTGGGCCAGCGCTGGTACAGCGCCTGGGCCACCATCATGTTGACGATGCTGTCGCCGAGGAATTCCAGCCGCTCGTTGTTGGGCGTACCGGCACTGCGATGCGTCAGGGCCTGCTGGAGCAGGCCCGGATCTGCGAAGGGGTGGCCGATGCGGTCACCACGTTGGAAAGTCTTAGTCGACACCGGCGAGGGTCAGTTCCTGGTTCGAATCGAATTTGCCCACCACGTCGAGGTTGCCGATCAGTTCACGGCGCACTTCGTAGTTGACCTTCATGTTCCAGCCGCCGTCGATGCGATCGAACTTGACGTTGGCCGGCTTCACGTTTTCCGAGTAGCTGATGTCAAGTCGCTTGAACAAAAGGTCCTGCACGCGGGCCGGCTCCATGTTGCCCACGCCCGGCTCCTTGGCCAGGCTCTTCATCGCCGAGCGCACCGAGTAGTACTCCTGGTACATCGGGAACAGCTTCATGCCCACATACAGGCCGAACGCCACCACGATCAGTACCGCCAGGAACGAGGTGAGGGTCATGCCGCGCTGCGTGTTCATCGTCTTCATTGCGTTCTCCCCAGATACGCGAGTGTGATGGATCAATTGATGCTCGAGCCGATCCGCGACGGCTCGAAGCCGTCCTTGCAGAACCACCCCGAGCAGTTCAGCCAGATCAGGAACGCCTTGCCGCGCAGGTTCTCTTCCGGGAGCAGGCCCCAGAAGCGACCATCATCGCTGTTGTCGCGGTTGTCGCCCATCACCAGGTACTTGCCGGCCGGTACCGTCCACTGGCCTGCGCCACGCGGGTAGTCGGTTTCCAGCACGGTATGGGTGCGGCCCGGCAGGTTCTCGACCAGCAGCGAGCTGCCCTCGCCCTGGCCGCGATGGCCGGCGTACAGGCCCTTGTTGTCGTACTTGACCGGCTCGCCGTTGAGGATCAGCCCGTCACCTTCGAAGACGATCTGGTCACCGGGGATACCGATCACGCGCTTGATGAAATTCTCGCCCTTGGCCGGATCGTTGTCCGAATGGCCCGGGAAGTGGAACACCACCACGTCGCCGCGCTTGGGTTCGCCCAGCGGGACGACCTTGGCATTGTTCAGCGGCAGGCGCAGGCCGTAGGAGAACTTGTTGACCAGGATGAAATCGCCGATCAGCAGGTTGGGCATCATCGAGCTGGACGGGATCTTGTACGGCTCGGCGATGAAGCTGCGCACCACCAGCACGATCGCCAGCACCGGGAAGAACGCCCGGGCGTAGTCGACCGCAACCGGTTCGGAATCCAGCAGGCCGGCGCGCGCGGCACGGCGCTTGGCGAAATACAGCTTGTCGGCCAGCAGGATCAAACCCGAGGCCAGCGTCAGTACGACCAGGAGGATCTCAAACAATTTCATGCGGTGTCCTTGGGCAACGGGTGCAGCGGTGCGGGTGCAGCGGCCACGGGGCCATCCCTGCGCGCCCGGCGGCACCTGGCGGGTGCCGCGCGGTGGCCGGGCGACCTGCCGGCCTTACTTGTCCATCTGCAGCACGGCCAGGAAGGCTTCCTGCGGGATTTCCACGCGGCCAACCTGCTTCATGCGCTTCTTGCCTTCCTTCTGCTTTTCCAACAGCTTCTTCTTGCGCGAAACGTCGCCACCATAGCACTTGGCCAGCACGTTCTTGCGCATCGCCTTGACCGTGGTGCGGGAGATGATCTGCGAGCCGACGGCGGCCTGGATGGCCACGTCGAACTGCTGGCGCGGGATCAGTTCCTTCATCTTCTCGCAGAGCTCGCGGCCCCGGCGGTCGGCATGGCTGCGGTGCACGATCAGCGACAGGGCATCGACCTTGTCGCCGTTGATCAGCACGTCCACGCGGACGAACGGGCCGGCATCGAACCGCACGAAGTGGTAGTCCAGCGAGGCATAGCCGCGGCTGACCGACTTGAGCTTGTCGAAGAAGTCCAGCACCACTTCGGCCATCGGCAGCTCGTAGCTGATCTGTACCTGGCTGCCCAGGTAGTTGATGCCGATCTGGCTGCCGCGCTTTTCTTCGCACAGCTTGATGATGTTGCCGATGTACTCCTCGGGGGTGAGCACGTTGGCGCGGATGATCGGCTCGCGGATCTCATCGACCATGTTCACCGGCGGCAGCTTGGCCGGGTTGTCCATGTTGATGATCGTGCCGTCGGTCTTGAGCACTTCATAGACCACGGTCGGCGCGGTGCTGATCAGGTCCAGGTTGTACTCGCGCTCCAGGCGCTCCTGCACGATTTCCATGTGCAGCATGCCCAGGAAGCCGCAGCGGAAGCCGAAGCCCATGGCTTCGGAGCTTTCCGGCTCGAAGCGCAGCGCGGCATCGTTCAGGCGCAGCTTGTCCAGCGCTTCGCGCAGGTCCGGGTAGTCTTCGGCGTCGACCGGGAACAGGCCGGCGAACACGCGCGGCTGCATTTCCTGGAAGCCCGGCAGCGGCTTGGAGGCCGGGTCGGCGGCCAGGGTCAGGGTGTCGCCAACCGGCGCGCCGTGCACGTCCTTGATGCTGGCCGTGACCCAGCCCACTTCACCGGCCCGCAGCGCCGGCAGCACCTTGCGCTTGGGGGTGAACACGCCGACGTTGTCGACCTGGTGGGTACGGCCGGTGGACATCACCTGCAGCTTGTCGCCGGCCTTGATCTGGCCCTGCATCACGCGCACCAGCGAGACCACGCCCAGGTAGTTGTCGAACCACGAGTCGATGATCAGCGCCTGCAGCTTGTCGGTATCGCGCGGCACCGGCGGCGGAATGCGATGCACGATTGCCTCCAGCACGTCGACCACGTTCAGGCCGGTCTTGGCACTGACGGGCACGGCGTCGGTGGCGTCGATGCCGATGACGGCCTCGATTTCGGCCTTGGCGCGCTCGATGTCGGCGGTGGGCAGGTCGATCTTGTTGATCACCGGCACCACTTCCAGACCCTGCTCGACGGCGGTGTAGCAGTTGGCCACCGACTGCGCTTCCACGCCCTGGGCCGCATCGACCACCAGCAGCGCGCCTTCGCAGGCGGCCAGCGAGCGGCTGACTTCATAGGAGAAGTCGACGTGTCCGGGGGTGTCGATGAAGTTCAGGTGGTAGGTCTGGCCGTCTTTTGCCACATAGGGCAACGAGACCGACTGGGCCTTGATGGTGATGCCGCGCTCGCGCTCGATCGGGTTCGAGTCGAGCACCTGCGCCTCCATTTCGCGGGCCTGGAGGCCGCCGCAAAGCTGGATGATGCGATCGGCCAGCGTGGACTTGCCGTGGTCGACGTGGGCAATGATGGAGAAGTTGCGGATGAATCGCATCGAATCAGAAGACATAGGTGGCGGCGGCGCGTCGCGTCGTCAGGATGACTGCGGATTATCGCATGGCCGGCCCGGTCCCGCGTGCGGCCGCCCGCGATTGGCGTGATCGGCCCGCCAGAAACGACCGGGGCCGCCGAAGCGGGCCCGGAAACGTAGCGCTGGCGGGGGCTTTACTGCCCGGCCTTGATCGCCACGAAGGCGCTGTTGCCGGTGGCCCGGACCAGCAGCATGACCACATCGCCCTTCTTGTAGGTGGCCAGCGCCTTGTCCAGCCCGGCCACGCTGCCAACCGGGGTACGCCCGACCTGCAGCACCACCATGCCGGGCGAAACACCGGCGTCACGCGCGGAGGCGCCATTGACGCGGGTCACCCGCACGCCCTCGCCCGCCCCCAGGCCCAGCTGCTTGCGCTGGGCGGCGGTCAGGTCGGCCACCTCCAGCCCCAGCAGGGCGTTGGAGCCGGTCTGCGGCGCGGCGGCCTCGGCGGTGGGCCGGGTCGTGCCGCGTTCGGCATCGTCGGCCAACTCGGTCAGGGTGGCGCTGATTTCACGTTCCTTGCCGTCCCGGACCACGCCCAGGCGGACCTTGCTGCCCGGCGGCAGCGCGCCGATCAGCGGCGGCAGGTCGCTGAAGGTATTGATCGGGCTGCCATTCACCGAGCGGATCACGTCGCCCGGTTCCACCCCGGCCTTCAGCGCGGCACTGCCCGGCACCACTTCATTGACCAGGGCGCCGCGGCTGTCGGACAGGCCCAGGCCCTGCGCCTTGAGCCCGTCGATCGGCCCCACGGCGGCGCCCAGCTGCCCGCGGCTGACCCGGCCGGTCTTCTTGATCTGCTCGACCGCGCCCATCGCCAGGTCGATCGGGATCGCGAAGCTGATGCCCATGTAGCCGCCGGAGGCGGAGAAGATCTGCGAGTTGATGCCGACCACCTCACCGCGGGTATTGAGCAGCGGGCCGCCCGAATTGCCCTGGTTGATGGCGACGTCGGTCTGGATGAACGGCACGTAGCGCTGGTCGGCGCCGCCGGTACTGCGTCCCACGGCGCTGACCACGCCGGCGGTGACCGAGTGGTCCAGGCCGAACGGCGAGCCGATCGCCACCACCCACTGGCCCGGCTTGAGCGTGTTGGAATCGCCCACGCGCACGGTCGGCAGGTTCTTGCCGTCGATCTTGAGCAGGGCCACGTCGTACTGCTGGTCGCTGCCGATCACCTTGGCGGTGAATTCGCGGCGGTCGCCCAGCTTGACCTTCACTTCGCTGGCGTCGGCGACCACGTGGTAGTTGGTCAGCACGTAGCCGTCGGCGGAGATGATGAAGCCCGAGCCCATGCCGCGGCCCTGGATGCGCGGGCTGTCGTCCTGGCCACCGGGGCCCTGCCCCGGCATCTGGAAGTCCGGGCCGAAGAAGCGCCGGAAGAATTCGGGCATCTCATCGTCGCCGCCCGGGCCCATGCCGCGGGCCTGGCGGTTGCTGCGCACGATGGTGGTTTCCACGTTGACCACGCCGGGGCCGACCTGTTCGACCAGGTTGGTGAAGTCCGGCAGGCCGCTGACCAGCTGCGGGGCGGGCGCGCGGGGCGCCGCGGCGGGGGCCGGGGCGGCGGGAGCGGCAGGGGCCGGCGCCTGGGCGCAGGCCATCAACGGCAGGGTCAGGGCCAGCAGGGTCATGGCCTGGCTACGCATGCGGGGAGTCATCGGACGTCAGCCTCCGGATCGGGACGTGGGGAAAAGCGGGGGCGTTCCGGCCACAAGGCCGGACGCAGGGTGTGCTGGAGCGGGTGCGACGACAGGGTCAGTCGCGATGCCGGCGCGGCGCGGGGGCGGCCGGGTCGACCTCCTGCAGGCGCGGCTCGAACGGGTAGAACGCGGCCTGCGGCTCCTGCGTGGAGAAGCTGGCGTTCAGCGCCCCGCCAGCCGCCGGGGCCAGGGTCGAGCGCGGCCACGGCTTGGCCTGCAGCGCGGCGACATCGCCGAACGGCAAGGCACGGGCATTGGCGGCCGGCACCACCGGCACCGGCACGGCCTGGCTGGCCACGGCACGCTGCGGCTCGACGCTGCGTTCGCCGGCGCTGCGCGCGGCCTGCTGGGTACGGGTGGCACTGGCGCGCCGCACGGCGGCCACGTCTTGGCGACGGCTGGCGGCAGCGACGGCCGCAGCTGGCACCGCGGCAACGGCGACGACCGCATCCACTGCCGCAGGCGAGACCGCCGGAGGGCTGGGCGGCAACTGGGCCTGGCTGGCAATGATGGTGGTGGCGGGCGCGTCGAGCGGCGTCTCGCTGGGCAGCTGTTCGCGGGTCATGAACATCGCCACGGCGGCGACCGAGGCGGCCAGCGCGGCGCCACCGCCCCAGCGACGCCAGCCAGTACGACGTTCGCGACTGCGTTCGACCGGGGTCACTGGTGCCAGCGGGGCCTGTTCGGCGGCGACCGCACTGCGTACGCGCGCGGCGAAATCCACCGGGGCCGGTGCGCAGGCCTGGCCGCGCAGTACGTCGCCCAGCACCTGCCAGCGCTCGTGGCAACCGGCCAGCGCTTCATCGTGCTCCAGGCGGCGCAGCATGAAGCGCGCCTCGTCGGGCGACAGTGCGCCATCGACCAGCGCCGACAGCTGCTGGCGGTTATGGATGTCGATTTTGTCCGGCGTGGTGCCGGCGGTTCCAGGGATTGGCATGTGTTCGCTCATACGCGGCTCTTCTCGCGGGTGGCACTGCCGATATCCAGCAGCGGCCGAAGTTCAGTGTCGATCGCCTCGCGGGCACGGAAGATCCGCGACCGCACGGTGCCGATCGGGCACCCCATCTTCTGCGCGATATCTTCGTAACTCAGCCCGTCCACCTCGCGCAGGGTGATGGCCGATCGCAGTTCTTCCGGCAATGCCGCCACCGCCTTCATCACCGTCTGCTCCAACTCCTGGCGCATCAACTCGCGCTCGGGGGTGTCGGTGTCGCGCAGGCGGGTGCCGCTGTCGAACTGCTCGGCGTCACCGATGTCGATGTCATCGGTGGGCGGGCGGCGGTTGTGGGCGGCAAGGTGGTTCTTGGCAGTATTCACGGCTATCCGGTGCAACCAGGTATAGAACTGGGCGTCGCCCCGGAAACTGCCGATCGCGCGGTACGCGCGGACGAACGTGTCCTGTGCGACGTCCTGACATTCACTCCAGTCGGCGATGTAGCGCCCTATCAGCGCCACGATCCGATGCTGGTACTTGCGCACCAGGACATCGAACGCCGCACTCTCGCCGCGCTGCACGCGCCGGACCAGCTCCAGGTCCAGCTCCTGTGGTGTTTCAACCTCGGCCATGTGGGGCCGCACTCCTGTCAGCCCGACCAACGTCGAGCAATGAGACTGCCAATCCCGGGAAAAGTTCAGCGACCGATCACACGACGCCGCACCAGCTTTTAACCACCGTTCCGTTAAGGTTCCCGCTCACGGCACTGAACCGGGCCCGCCCATCCCCCAGCTATTGGGATTTGACGGGGAGGAAACAACCTCTGGATCATAGCCCCCTTCTCCATACACAACCGGATGGAACGTTCCCATGCTCTCAGGCTTCGATGGGCTCCGCTTCGCACATTGGCACCCGCAGATCCGTGATGATGGTGTGGTGGTGCTCAGCCTCGACCGCCACGACAGCAGCGTCAACGCGATGTCCCAGGACGTGCTGCTGGAACTGGGCGACCTGATCGAACGCATCGCCATGGACCCGCCCAAGGCGGTGGTGATCCAGTCGATCAAGCCGGCCGGCTTCATTGCCGGCGCAGACTTGAAGGAGTTCCAGGAATTCGACCGCCGCGGCACCGTCAACGACGCCATCCGCCGCGGCCAGAGCACCTACCAGAAGCTGGCCGAGCTGCCCTGCCCGACCGTGGCCGCCATTCACGGCCATTGCCTGGGCGGCGGCACCGAGCTGGCGCTGGCCTGCCGCTATCGCGTGGCTTCCAATGATCCGTCCACCCGGATCGGCCTGCCGGAAACCCAGCTGGGCATCTTCCCCGGCTGGGGCGGCAGTTCGCGCCTGCCGCAGCTGGTGGGTGCACCGGCGGCGATGGACATGATGCTGACCGGTCGCAATCTGTCGGCATCGGCCGCGCGCAGCATCGGTCTGGTGGACAAGGTCGTGGCCCCGGCGGTGCTGCTGGATACCGCGGTGGCACTGGGGCTGTCGGGCACCACCCGCCCGTTCAAGCAGCGCGCGACCGCCTGGGCCACCAACACCTGGCTGGCGCGCAAGCTGCTGGCCCCGCAGATGGCCAAGCAGGTGGCGCGCAAGGCCAAGAAGGACCACTACCCGGCGCCGTACGCGCTGATCAATACCTGGGCGCGCACCGGCGGCAGCCCGATCCAGACCCGTCTGGACGCCGAACGCCGTGCGGTGGTGAAGCTGGCCGGCACCCCGACCGCGCGCAACCTGATCCGCATCTTCTTCCTGACCGAACGCCTGAAGGCGCTGGGTGGCAAGGACCATGGCATCAGCCACGTGCACGTGGTGGGCGCCGGCGTGATGGGCGGCGATATTGCGGCGTGGTCGGCCTACAAGGGCTTCAACGTGACGCTGCAGGACCGTGAGCAGCGTTTCATCGACCCGGCCATGGAGCGCGCGCAGGCGCTGTTCGCCAAGAAGGTGAAGGACGAGAGCAAGCGCCCGGCCGTGGCCGCACGGCTGAAGGCCGATCTGGCCGGTGAAGGCGTGGCGCTGGCCGATCTGGTGATCGAGGCGATCATCGAAGATGCCGACGCCAAGCGTTCGCTGTACCAGACGCTGGAGCCGAAGATGAAGGCCGGTGCGTTGCTGACCACCAACACGTCGTCGATTCCGTTGCTTGAGCTGCGCGACCACATCGAGCACCCGGCGCAGTTCGCCGGCCTGCACTATTTCAACCCGGTGGCGCAGATGCCGCTGGTGGAGATCATCCACCACGACGGCATGGCGCCGGAGACCGAGCGCCGGCTGGCGGCGTTCTGCAAGGCGCTGGGCAAGTTCCCGGTGCCGGTGGCCGGCACGCCGGGGTTCCTGGTCAACCGCGTGCTGTTCCCGTACATGCTGGAAGCGGCCACGGCGTATGCGGAAGGCATTCCGGGCCCGGTGATCGACAAGGCGGCGGTGAAGTTCGGCATGCCGATGGGCCCGATCGAACTGCTGGATACGGTGGGGCTGGACGTGGCCGCGGGCGTGGGCAAGGAGCTGGCGCCGTTCCTGGGCCTGCAGATTCCGGCGGCGCTGCAGACGGTGGAACCGGGCAAGCGCGGCAAGAAGGATGGCCAGGGTATCTACACGTGGGAAAACGGGCGGGCGCAGAAGCCGGACGTGCCGGCCAATGTAGAGGTGCCTGCGGATCTGGAAGACCGTCTGATTCTGCCGCTGCTCAATGAGGCGGTGGCGTGCCTGCACGACGGGGTGGTGGCCGATGCGGATCTGCTGGATGCGGGGGTGATTTTCGGGACGGGGTTCGCGCCGTTCCGCGGCGGTCCGATCCAGTACATCCGGGCGACCGGTGCGGACGCGCTGGTGGAACGTTTGAAGGTGCTGCAGCAGCGGCACGGGGAGCGCTTCGCGCCGCGCCCGGGTTGGGATGCGGCGGTGTTGCGTGAGCCGGTGATGTAAGCCGGGCTGCCGCCCGGCACCTGCCGATGCACGTGCAAGTGCAAGTCCAACTGCAAGGGCCAGAGCGCAAGCGGAGAGCGTAAAGCGGCTCTGGACTGGATCGGGGCTGGCGGGGTGGGTCAGGTGGCGGGGGACGCCGTGAACCCATCCCTGGGGGCTTGGTCGCGCCATCCATGGCGCTCACACCCCCGCCACCCGACCCACCCCGCCTTCGATAGTTGGCCGGTGACGGCATAAACGCCTACGCGTATCGCCGGGCTCTGCCCGGCTGCTGTCGCCGCGACGAAACGCTGCCGGGCATCGTCCGGCGCTACTTGGGCTGTTGGCGCAACACCCTGTTGCCCGAATGGGGCATGCAGGGGGTGTGTCTGCATGCGATCCTGCGGGTCTGTCCACGCCAGCGAGAAAGCCCGCATGACGACGATCATTGCGCCCCGTGTCCACGATATCGGCGGTCTGCAGGTGCGCCGCGCCGTGCCTACCCTGCAGGCGCGCAGCGTCGGTCCGTTCGTGTTCGTGGACCAGATGGGCCCGGCGGTGCTTGCGCCGGGGACCGGCATCGATGTGCGTCCGCATCCACACATCGGTTTGGCGACCGTGACGTTCCTGTGGTCCGGTGCGATCGGTCACCGCGATACGTTGGGGTCGGACCAGGTGATTCGCCCCGGCGACGTCAACTGGATGACCGCCGGGCGTGGCATCGCGCATTCCGAACGTACCCCGCCGCCCGAGCGCGAGCACGATCACCCCATCCACGGGATGCAGACCTGGGTGGCGCTGCCGAAGAGTTTCGAGGAAACCGATCCCGGGTTCTTCCACCACGCGGCGGCCACCCTGCCGCAGCAGCGCCGCGACGGTGCCTGGCTGCGGGTCATCGCCGGGCGTGCGTATGGCGAAGAGTCGCCGGTGAAGGTGTTCGCGGACACGTTGAATGTGGCGATCGATCTGGATCCGGGTGCGGAAATCGACCTGGATACCGGCCATGTGGAGCGCGCCCTGTACATCCTCGAAGGCGAGGCGCAGCTGGACGGCGTGGATCTGCCGGCGCAGCACCTGGTGATTCCGGAACTCAATGCGCGCGGCCGCCTGCGCGCGAAGACGCCGGTCAAGGCGATGCTGCTCGGCGGCGAGCCGCTGGATGGGCCGCGCCACCTGTGGTGGAACTTCGTGTCCAGCTCCACCGAGCGCATCGAGCAGGCCAAGCACGATTGGGACGCCGGGCGTTTCGGCACCATTCCCGGCGACGACAAGGAATTCATTCCGCTGCCCACCTACTGAGGCAATGCCGTTCGTCGGCGCCTTGACGCCGCGTTCACCCCGATGAACCGCGATTCAGCTACGGTCTGCCTGCCCGTCCCGGGCGTCTGGTGGAGAACGATCGATGAGCATGGGCAAACGTCTGGCCGCGGAGTTTCTCGGCACGTTCTGGTTGGTTCTGGGGGGCTGCGGCAGCGCGGTGCTGGCGGCCAAGTTCGGCGGTGATGGCAATCCGCTTGGCATCGGTTTCGTGGGCGTGGCGCTGGCCTTCGGGCTGACCGTGCTCACCGGCGCCTATGCGTTCGGCCACGTCTCTGGTGCGCACTTCAATCCTGCCGTCAGCCTGGGGCTGTGGGCCGGCGGCCGGTTCCCGGCGCGCGACCTGCTGCCCTACATCGTGGCCCAGGTGCTGGGCGGGATCCTGGCCGGTTTCATCCTGCTGCAGATCGCTTCGGGCGCCCCCGGCTTCGCCATCGACGGCAGCCAGGCGGGCGCGTTTGCCAGCAATGGCTATGGCGCCCTGTCGCCGGGTGGCTACAGCGTGGCCGCTGCGTTCCTGTGCGAAGTGGTGCTCACCGCCTTCTTCCTGGTGGTCATCATGGGGTCCACCCACGGCAACGCCCCGGCCGGTTTTGCGCCGATCGCCATCGGGCTGGCGCTCACCCTGATCCACCTGATCAGCATTCCGGTGACCAATACCTCGGTGAATCCGGCGCGCTCCACGGCGGTGGCGGTGTTTGCCGGCAGCGGCGCGCTCGGCCAGCTGTGGCTGTTCTGGCTGGCCCCGCTGCTGGGCGGCCTGATCGGCGGCATCGCCTACAAGTGGATCGGCACCGAGCCGCGCTGAGCCTGGGCGGCCGGGCCGATACGGTCCCGGCCGCCTGATTCAAGGCGTCGTGGTCCACAGATGGGACCATCTGAAACAGTTATTTGTAGATCCAGTCACATTCCGTTAAGGTCCGAATCACCACGCCGTCACCTGGCAGGCGAGGTACTCCGGGACGCGCATGGGGAAAAATGCGCACGGACGGCCTGGGTTGTCTGCGGCCCCCGGAACCCCTCTGCCAGCACGACGCGCGGCCACTTCGACCTTTTGGGGGAAGCCATGAACATCCTGCGCGCTGCCGTGTGCCTGAGCCTGTTGTTGTTGTCTGCTGCGGCCGTCTCGGCCCAGTCCTCGAACGTGTGCCCGTCCCTGCCCGCCGACAGCGGCCTGCAATGGCAGGAGCAGGCGCAGGCCGATTTCGTCCTGTGCAAGGCCAGCACCGGTGATGGCCGCGAAGTGCTCAGCCTGATGCTGACCGCACGCGACCCGAACCTGCCGCTGACCCGGCCGCTGCGCCAGGAAAAGGGCGTGTTCGCCGGTGAATCGCTGTACTGGTACCAGCCCGACCTGGGCGGCCAGCAGCCGCCGGGCTACGAAACGCGCCGCATCACCGTGGTGAAGTTCGACAAGAACCGCTACGCGCAGATCGCGCTGTATGCCGGCGATGCCAAGGAGCTGGGCGCGTTGCAGTCGCTCACCCAGGGCATGAACCTCACGCCCACGGCGGTCGCCGCAGGGCGCTGAGATGGCCGGGAATGTGCATGGCGCACATCCCGGTAGTGCCGGCCGCTGGCCGGCTGCGCCCCTGCCTCCAGGCTCCATCGGGTTGCCGGCCAGCGGCCGGCACTACCCGTGCTCCCCCAGCGTGATGCGGTTGCCGGCCAGCGGCCGGCACTACCCGTGCTCCCCCAGCGTGATGCGGTTGCCGGCCAGCGGCCGGCACTACCTGTGCTTTTGCAGCGTGATGCGGTTGGCGGCCAGCGACCGGCACCGCCCGGGTTTCCGCAGCGTCATGGGGGTGCCGACCGTTGGCCGGCACCACCGGTCAGAAGCGGCCTTCCTGGAAATCGACGAAGGCCTGCATCAGCTCCTGGCGGGTGTTCATCACGAACGGCCCGTGGCGCATCACCGGCTCGCGCAGCGGTCGCCCTGCCACCAGGATCAGGCGTGCACCCTCGGCGCCGGCCTGCAGCTGCAGCAGTTCGCCGCCGCCCAGCACCGCCAGTTCCTGGCGCGCCACCGGACGTGCATCCTCACCCTGCCCCACCGTCAGCCCGCCTTCGAACACGTAGGCGAACGCGTTGTGCCGTTCCGGCAAGGTGTAGTCCCAGCGCGCGTTGGCGTCCAGGGTGATGTCCAGGTACACCGGGTCGGTGGCCGGCTGCACGATCGGGCCGGTGACCTCGCCCACTTCGCCGGCAATCACCTTCACCTGCACGCCGTCGCCGGGCGCGGTGACGGGAATACGCTCGGGCGCGAATTCCTGGTACTTCGGGTCGGTCATCTTGTCGCGCGCGGGCAGGTTCACCCACAGCTGGAAGCCGCGCATCTGGCCCGATTCCTGCTCGGGCATCTCCGAATGCACCAGCCCACGGCCGGCGGTCATCCACTGCACGCTGCCCGGGGTAAGCAGGCCTTCGTTGCCGTGGTTGTCCTTGTGCCGCATGCGCCCGTCGAGCATGTAGGTGACGGTTTCGAAGCCGCGGTGCGGATGGCTGGGGAAGCCGGCGATGTAGTCCTCGGCGCGGTCGGTGCCGAATTCATCCAGCAACAGGAACGGGTCCAGGTCGGGCAGCGCGGGGCCGCCGATCACCCGGGTCAGGCGCACGCCGGCGCCATCGGAGGTGGCCATGCCACGGATCGTGCGCTGTACGCGCACCGGGGTTGGGCTGCTCATCTCGACTCCAGCAAAAGGAAACCAGCCAACAAGATGGGCGCCCGGGTGGCAGCCGCCAATCGCCACGCCCGCAACCGATTGTTCCAGCGGTGGCGTTCGCACCCCGTGCAGGCGCGTGCGTCCACCGGGCCGTTGTCCGCATCGGCACGCACGCCACGTTGCGACCTACGACCAAAGTACTAGCGGCAAGCACCTGCGTTTGCATTGACCCCATCGGTGCCAAGGCAGACTCTTACGACGATCTCCAGGGAGACGCAATCTCATGAAAGGTTTTTCCAAGCTGGGCTGGGCCGCGCTCGCGCTGCTCGGCGCGTTCTGTCTGGGCGTGGTCGCACTGCGCCGTGGCGAACACATCAATGCGCTGTGGATCGTCGTCGCCGCAGTGTCGATCTACCTGATCGCCTACCGCTTCTACAGCCTGTTCATCGCCGACAAGGTGATGCAGCTCGACCCGACCCGGGCCACCCCGGCGGTGCTCAACAACGACGGCCTGGACTACGTGCCCACCAACAAGCACGTACTGTTCGGCCACCACTTCGCCGCGATCGCCGGTGCGGGACCGCTGGTGGGCCCGGTGCTGGCCGCGCAGATGGGCTACCTGCCCGGCCTGCTCTGGCTGGTGGTCGGCGTGGTATTGGCCGGCGCGGTGCAGGACTTCATGGTGCTGTTCATCTCCAGCCGCCGCAACGGCCGCTCGCTGGGTGACCTGGTGCGCGAGGAGATGGGCCAGGTGCCCGGCACCATCGCGCTGTTCGGCGCCTTCCTGATCATGATCATCATCCTGGCGGTGCTGGCGATGGTGGTGGTCAAGGCATTGGCCGAAAGCCCGTGGGGCATGTTCACGGTGATCGCCACGATGCCCATCGCGATCCTGATGGGCGTGTACATGCGCTACATCCGCCCCGGCAAGATCGGGGAGATCTCGGTGGTTGGCCTGTTCCTGCTGCTGGCGGCCATCTGGTACGGCGGCAAGGTCGCCGCCGATCCCGTCTGGGGCCCGGCCTTCACCTTCACCGGCATCGAGATCACCTGGATGCTGATCGGCTACGGCTTCGTGGCCTCGGTGCTGCCGGTATGGCTGCTGCTGGCGCCGCGCGACTACCTGTCCACCTTCCTCAAGATCGGCACCATCGTGGCGCTGGCGATCGGCATCCTGATCGTCATGCCGGAACTGAAGATGCCGGCACTGACCCAGTTCGCGGCCAGCGGAGACGGCCCGGTCTGGAAGGGCGGCATGTTCCCGTTCCTGTTCATCACCATCGCCTGCGGCGCGGTGTCCGGTTTCCATGCGCTGATCGCCTCGGGCACTACGCCCAAGCTGTTGGCCAATGAGCGCCACATGCGCTACATCGGCTACGGCGGCATGCTGATGGAATCGTTCGTGGCGGTGATGGCGCTGGTAGCGGCCTCGATCATCGACCCGGGCGTCTACTTCGCGATGAACAGCCCGGCGGCGGTGATCGGTGCCGATGCCGCCTCGGCCGCGCACTTCATCAGCACGACCTGGGGCTTTGCGATTACCCCCGAGCAGCTGGAAGCCACCGCACTGGCCATCGGCGAGCCGACCATCCTGCACCGTGCCGGTGGTGCACCCACGCTGGCGGTGGGCATCGCGCAGATCCTGCACCAGGCGATTCCCAGTGGCAGCAACGCGATGATGGCGTTCTGGTACCACTTCGCGATCCTGTTCGAAGCGCTGTTCATCCTGACCGCGGTGGATGCCGGTACCCGTGCCGGTCGCTTCATGCTCCAGGACCTGCTGGGCAACTTCATCCCGGCGCTGAAGAAGACCGAATCGTGGACGGCCAACATCATCGCCACGGCCGGCTGCGTGGCGCTGTGGGGCTACCTGCTGTACACCGGCGTGAAGGATCCCTTCGGCGGCATCCAGACCCTGTGGCCGCTGTTCGGCATCTCCAACCAGATGCTGGCCGGTATTGCGCTGATGCTGGGCACGGTGGTGCTGTTCAAGATGAAGCGCGAGCGCTTTGCCTGGGTGACCGGCGTGCCGGCGGTGTGGCTGCTGATCTGCACCACCTACGCGGGCCTGATCAAGATCTTCGACAAGAACCCGGCCCAGGGCTTCCTGGCCCAGGCGCACAAGTTCCAGGACGCGATCGCCACCGGCACCATCACCGCGCCGGCCAAGAGCCTGGACCAGATGCACCAGATCGTGGTCAACGCCTACGTCAACACCAGCCTGACCGTGTTGTTCCTGTTCGTGGTGTTCTCGATCCTGTTCTATGCGATCAAGACCATCGTGCAGGCACGCCGCAACCCCCAGCGCACGGACAAGGAAACCCCGTACGTGGCGCTGCAGCCGCACCAGATGGCGGACCTGTGATGAGTACTGAACTGGTTCCCGTTGGGCAGTACCAGGCGCACCGCCGGTTGTGGCGGCGCCTGGTGCAGACCGCACGCCTGTGCTGCGGCATCCCCGACTACGACAACTACGTGCGCCACGTGCTCGACAACCATCCCGACCGCGTGCCGATGGACTACAAGACCTTCTTCCGCGAGCGCCAAGAGGCGCGCTACGGCGGCAGGAACGGGGGCCGCTGCTGCTGAGCGGCGACATCGGTGGAATACCGGAACGGCGGCGCGAAAGCGCCGCCGTTTTTTCATGGCGGGAGCCGGTTGTCGTCCGGTTCGCATGAACCACATACGGTTCGGCTGGTTCGCGTGAACCTCACCGGGTTTGGTCGGCACCCGTGAACCTCACCCGGTTCGACCGGTTCCCGTGAACCGCACCTGGTTCCGGCGGCGCCCGTGAACCTTACCTGGTAGTGCCGGCCGCTGGCCGGCTCCTCATGAACCCACGGTTTCACCTGGAGCCGGCCAGCGGCCGGCACTACCTTTGCGTCGATATTGCGAGGAGCCGGCCAGCGGCCGGCACTACCTTTGCGTCGATATTGCGAGGAGCCGGCCAGCGGCCGGCATTACCTTTGCGTCGATGTTGCGAGGAGCCGGCCAGCGGCCGGCACTACCCGTTATTCGGTCAGGGTTACCGGGGTCAGCGTGACCTTGGCGTTGTTGGCCGCGCCCATGCGGTCGGTGTAGGCCTGCCCGCGCTGCAGCAGGTAGAAGCTGTCCAGGTAGTCGGTGTCGTTGGCGAACCAAGTGGTCGGCATCGCCTTGAGGATGGCGCCGGCGATGTCGGCGATCACGGCGTACTCCGGCGCGAACGCGCCCAATGCCGCCTTGACGCCATCGGTCAACGCCACCAGCAGGTCCTGGTAGTTGGTGTCGCCGTCATCTTCGAACAGCTGCACGTTGGCCGCGTCGAAGCGGTAGTTGCCCCAGATCACCAGCGGTTGGCCGGGCGCGTAGTCGGTAGTGTCGTGGTCCAGGTACGGCAGGGTGAGCGTGGCCATCTCCGGTTCGGCCGCGCCGATCTGCAGGCCCGACACCACCGCGAATACCTCCGCGCCGCCCAGCGCCCACGGCTCCTGGTCGTCGGCCAAGCGGATGCGGTCCAGCCGGGTCAGGTCGAGCGAGGCGCTGCCGTTGGTGGCCAGCCGGATGCGGTCCGGCGATTGCAGGCCGCGCGCCTGCAGCCCCGCATTGACCACCGCCATGCCCTCTTCCACCGCCGTGCGCGTATCCACGTCGACGATCAATACCGGGAAGGCCGGGGCCGTGCGCGCGTCCAGCGTGTGGCGACGCCCCTGCGGGTCGTAGGCGGTCAGCGTGGTCCAGTGGCGGTCATCACCGCGCGGGAGCACCGCCACCCACAGCTGCGCGGCGGGCACGTCGGTCAGCCGGGTGCCAGCGGGGACGTAGGCGCGCAGTTGCAGCAGGTCCGCGCCCGCGGTGGGCAACCCTTTCTGCTGGCGCAGCTGGCGATCCTGGGCAGCCAGCGTGCGCGAGGCCTGGGTGCGCGCCTGCGGGTCGAAGCGCGCCATCACCCGGGCCAGCGGCACGCCGTCGGGGCGCGTGGCGAGGGCGCCGGTCACCGCCGTGGCGAAGCCCGGCTGGGCGATCAGCGCTGCCACATCACGGGCACTGGCATCGGTAATGGCCTGCACATCGGCGCGCTCGATGCGCGCAGTCTGGGCAACGGCAGTGGCGCTGGCCAACAACAGCAGCGCGGTGACACAGCATCGGAACAGTCCCTGCGGTTTCATGCAACGTCCTGGCTGGACGCCGATTGCCATCGGCGGAGATTCCCACCCGTGATGCCCCTGCCACGGGGTGGCGCATAACGCCGCACGTTACGGGGCAATCGCCGCTGCGTCTGATACCCGTTCCACACTCTGCACGTCGAAGGGTAGTGCCGGCCGCTGGCCGGCTCCAGGCCAATGTCAATTCCCCGGTAGTGCCGGCCGCTGGCCGGCTCCAGGCCAATGTCAATTCCCCGGTAGTGCCGGCCGCTGGCCGGCTCCAGGTGACACCATGGGTTGATGTGGAGCCGGCCAGCGGCCGGCACTACCAGTGGGCTGCGTGGAGCCGGCCAGCGGCCGGCACTACCGGGTTGGCCGGTCAGGCCCCGGCCATCCATTTCAGGATCAGGCCGGTGACATAGGCCAGGCCGGTGCCGGTGGCGTAGCCCACGGTGCCCAGCAGCACGCCCACCGGAGCCAGCGAGGGATGGAACGCAGCAGCCACCACCGGGGCCGACGCGGCGGCGCCGATGTTGCCCTGCGAACCGATCGCAAAGAAGAACAACGGCGCGCGCAGCAGCTTGGCGGCAATCCACAGCACCAGGATGTGGGTGAGCATCCAGATCGCGCCCAGCGCGAACAGCCACGGGCGATCCAGCAGTGACAACAGGTCCATCTGCATGCCGATGCAGGCGATCAGGAAGTACAGGAACAGCGTGCCCAGGCGCGATGCACCGGCCGACTCCAGCCGCCGCGCGCGGGTGAAGCTCAAGCCCAGGCCCAAGGCGGTGGACAACAGCACCACCCACACGAACGCGCTGTCCAGGCTGAACTGGCTGGCCCAGCTGACGTTGGCCTTGAACCACCCGCTCAGCGGTGCGGCGATGGCATGCGCCAGGCCCACCCCACCCAGCGCCACGCCCACGATCACCATCAGGTCGGTGAGGCTGGGAATGCGGGCGTTCTGCGCTTCATAGGCGGAAATACGCGACTTCATTTCATCGATGGCCGAGGTATCGGCCCCGTTGCGCGTGTCGATCTGCTGGGCGCGGTTGGCCAGGAACAGCAGCACCGCCATCCACAGGCTGGCACAGGCCACATCCACCACGGCGAACTGGCCGAAGGTGGTGGCGTCGGTGCCGAATACTTCGCGCATCGCGACCATGTTGGCCCCGCCGCCGATCCAGCTGCCGGCCAGTGCGGCCATGCCCTTCCAGGTATCGCCTGCGACGGTTGCCGGATGGATCCAGGACATTGCCTGGAACGACACGATCGCGCCAAGGATGATCCCCAGCGTACCGGCGCAGAACATCACCAGCAGCTTCGGGCCCAGCTTGAGGATGCCCTTGAGGTCGATCGACAGGGTCAGCAGCACCAGCGCGGCCGGCAGCAGCACGTCGCGCGCCACCGGGTTGTAGAGCGAGGTGTTGTGGCCGTCGATGAGGCCGGCGGTGTTGTAGATGGCCGGGATGAAGTAGCACAGCAGCAACGCCGGCACCCAGGCGAAGATCTTTTTCAGGCGGGGCGTCGGGCCACTGGCCGCCCAGAAAATCACGGCGAGCGTGGCGGCAATCAGGCCAAGCCCGACGATATCGTTGGTGATCAGGGCAGTACTGGTTTCGGTCGGCATCTTGCCATCCTCTGTCGATCGAAGAAAAAAAAAGCGCCGCATAAAGCGGCGCCCTTCCAGAGGTTAACATCATCTTCACGCTGCGCCACCCTGCAGCGCAGCGTTCTTGATGTCGGTTACGTCATCGCGTCGTCGGCTGCCTGCGGCAGCGACGCACCCAGATCCAGAATCACCCGCGTGCCGCGTGGCGCGCATGGCTCTATCTGCAGGGCCCAGCCCAGGTGGTCGCACAGCTTGGCAATCAGTTCCAGCCCGATCCCGCTCTGTTCGTTGCGATCGCCACGCGCCAGGCGTGCATGCACCGCGGCGATTTCCTCCGGGCTCATGCCGTGCCCGGGATCCTGCAGTGTCACCACGGCCCGGTCGGATACGTGCACATGGATGGTGCCGCGCCCGCTGTTTTCGATGGCATTGCGCAGCAGGTTGCCGATGGCCGCCTGCACCACCGCCGGTGGCGCGATGATGTCGATGCGGGCCAGGCCGTCCACGGCGATGCGCAGGTCCTTGTCGCCCATCAGGTGGCGGTGGTCTTCAATGATGGCCGGCACCAGCTGGTCCAGCGCGATGCGCTCGCCCAGCGCAACCAGCCGCGCCGGTTCGCGGGCCAGCACCAGCAGCAGCTGGATCAGTTGCTCCACGCCTTGCGCGGTGCGATGCACCCGCTGCATCTGCTGGCGCGCGCGTTCGGGCAGGCCCGGCTGCTCCAGCGCCAGTTCGGCCGCGCCGGTGATCACCGCGATCGGCGTGCGCAGTTCGTGGCTGGCGGTGCTGACGAAGATGCGCTCACGCTCGACGAACTGTTCGTTGCGGGCCAGGTAGTCGTTGACCGCATCGGCAATGACATACAGCTCCGAACTGCCGCGCGGATCCACCTGCACCTGCTGCCCCGGGACGCCGGGCTTGAGCCCGTCGATGCGCTGGGCCAGCGACCGCAGTGGCCGTACCAGCCGGCCCACGCCGAAGGAGGCCATCAGCACGGTCACGAGGATCATCACCACGCCGGCCAGCATCACCCAGCGCGTGGCGAACTCTTCCAGCTCGTGGAAGTCGTTGATGTCCAGCACCAAGGCCAGCCGCCCCAGCCGCTCGGTATCGCGCACCATCACCGCGCTGGAGCGGCCGTTGATCACCACCCCGTCGTGCAGGCCCGGGTGCAGCGTGCGCAGGATCGGCGGCACGCGCTCACTGGCATCCACGGTGAACAGGCGCAGGGTGTCAGAGTCCTGCCAGCGGTAGTGCGGCTCGTGTTCGATGTGGTTGACGATGCTGTCCAGCTCGGAGTTGAGCAGGGCGCGCCAGGCCGAGTGCTCGGCATGTTCGTGCACGTAGTTGCCCACGCTGAACACCGCCAGCGAAATCAGCCCCAGGTAGCCCAGCAGCCACCACACCAGGCGCCGATGCAGGGGTGCCGGTTTACGCGGTTTCATCGGCACTGTCCGCAGCGCTCACACCCAACCGGTAGCCCACCCGTGGCAGGGTGTGGATCAGCTTCTGCTGGAACGGTCCATCCACGCTGCGGCGCAGTTCGTA
Organism: Stenotrophomonas sp. GQ19; assembly: GCF_059758695.1. Lineage (NCBI taxonomy): Bacteria > Pseudomonadati > Pseudomonadota > Gammaproteobacteria > Lysobacterales > Lysobacteraceae > Stenotrophomonas > Stenotrophomonas sp. GQ19. Next base: position 105,722 of record NZ_JCAXES010000002.1, read on the forward strand.
CACGTGCGACCGCAGCAGGTCCCCGTCCGGTGGTTCATCGCCCCACAGCGCGAACTCCAGCTGCTGACGGGTCACCGCGCCGGGGCTGGCTCGCATCAGCACTTCCAGCAGCTTGCGGCAGGCCGGGTACAGGTGCAGCGCCTTGCCGTCGCGGTGCGCCTCCAGCGTGGCCAGGTCCAGCTTGAGGTCGGCCACCTCCAGCAGCTTGCGCGGGTTGCGACCGTGCGCACGCACCATCAGCGCCTCCAACCGGACTTCCAGTTCGGGCAGCGCGAAGGGCTTGGTCAGGTAGTCGTCGGCACCGGCGCGGAAACCGGCGATCTTGTCGGGCAGTTCGTCACGTGCGGTGAGCATGATCACCGGGACTTCCGAGCCATGGTCGGCGCGCAGCCGGCGCAGCACCTCCGGGCCTTCCATGCGTGGCAGCATCCAGTCCAGGATCAAGGCGTCGTACGCATGGCTGGCGGCCAGGTGCAGGCCGGTGACGCCATCGGGCGCCACATCCAGAACATGCCCGCGTGACTCGAAATAGTCGAACAGGTTGGCGACCAGTTGGCGGTTGTCTTCAATGACCAGGAGCCGCATGGCAGACTCTCGTGAACGGATCGGCGCATGGTAGCCGCATCCATGTCGGAATCCGGTCGCAATGGCCCGGTTTCGACGCTTTTCCTACGCTGTCGGGGAGACAGTACTGGTTTTGCCCAAGGATCCGGACGTGCCTGAAGCCCGCTTGTCCCGCCAGCATTGGCATCTGCTCGCCTGCGTGGCCATCGTGCTGGCGCTGCTGGCCGGGATCGGCATGCGTCAGCCCTCGCCGCCGGATGAGCCGCGCTTCGTACTGGCGGCCCGCGCCATGGTGGACAGCGGGCAATGGCTGCTGCCGCATCGCGGCGGCGACCTGTATGCCGAAAAGCCGCCGGTGTTCATGTGGATGCAGGCCGCCAGCCACCAGCTGCTGGGCAACTGGAATCTGGCGTTCCTGCTGCCGTCGTTGCTGGCGGCGCTGCTGACACTCTGGCTGTGCTGGGACCTGGGGCGTCGCCTGTGGAACAGGCGTGTTGCCTGGTGGGCCATGCTGGCGTTGGCCAGTTGCCTGCAGTTCGGGTTGATGGCCAAGCGCGCGCAGATCGACATGGTGCTGGTGGGGCTGACCACGTTGGCCATGTGGGGCCTGCTGCGGCACCTGCTGGAGGCGCCCAACCGGCGCGCGGTGCTGGTGGCCGGGTTTGCCGCGGGCCTGGGCACGGTGACCAAGGGGGTGGGCTTCCTGCCGCTGCTGGTGCTGCTGCCCTGGGCGCTGTGGCGGTGGCGGGTGCAGGGCGACGACGGCCACGCCGGCCGTGGACGGGCGCTGTGGTTGCTGGTGCCCGGGTTCCTGCTCGGTGCCGCGGTGTGGCTGGCGCCGCTGGGCCTGGCCCTGCTGCACTCCCCCGATCCGAGCCTGCAGGCCTACGCCCGTGAACTGCTGTTCAAGCAGACCGGCACGCGCTACGCCAATGCGTGGCACCACGTGAAGCCGGCCTGGTATTACCTGCAGGTGATGGCCACGCTGTGGCTGCCCGGCAGCCTGCTGCTGCCGGCGCTGCTGCCGGCATGGTGGCGGCGGCTGAAGCGCCTGGATGGCCGCTACTGGCTGCTGCTGGGGTGGGCGGTGCTGGTGCTGGTGTTCTTCAGCGCCAGCCCGGGCAAGCGCGAGGTCTACATTTTCCCGATGCTGCCGCTGCTGTCCGTGGCCGCCGCACCGGTGTTGCCCGGGCTGCTGCGCCGCACCGGCCCGCGCTGGCTGCTGCTGGCCTACGTAGGCGTGCTGGCCGCTGCCGCGCTGTACGTCAGCGTGCAATTGCTCGGCGGAAGCCCGTGGGCGCATGCGCAACTCGACCGGCGTGGCATGCCCGACAGCCTGCTGCCACTGCTGGGCGGCTGGCTGCTCGGCTTCGGCGTGCTGTTGGTGGCCGCAGTGGTGTGGCTGCGCCAGCGACGCGTCGGCGCCCTGGTGGTGGTGTGCGCCTGCCTGCTCTGGAACGTGTACGGCTGGGGCCTGATGCCGGCGCTGGACCCCTACAGCTCGGCCTCGGCGTTGATGCAGCGGGTTGGCCAGCGGATCGGGCCGGACGCGCAGCTGGGCCTGGTGGCCTGGCGCGAGCAGAACCTGCTGCAGGCCGATCGCCCGGTGACCGAGTTCGGCTTCAAGCGGCCGTGGGACGAACAATGGCAGCAGGCCGGGCCGTGGCTGCAGCAGGCGCCGGATACACGCTGGCTGCTGGTGCTGGACCAGGCCATGAGCCCCTGCGTGGACGCCGCCCAGGTGGTGGACATTGGCAGCAGCAACCGCAATCGCTGGCAGCTGGTGCCGGGCCGTGCATGGCGCGCCGGGTGCCAGGCCCACCTGGCCCCCGATGCGGCCTCGGACGACGAGCAAGACTGAACCGGCGGCATCGGCGGTCGGGGCTTAACCTGCGGGCAACACCGCTCCGACCGCTCTCCGACACACCGCTGATGACCATGGCCGCGGATCACCCCGCCCGGCGCTTTGCCCATGTCCTCAGTTCCTGCCGTACCGTTTCGCCCGCTTCCGCTGGCCGCAGCCATCCGCCCGGGCTTCCTGCGCAGCCACCTGTGGCTGCCCCTGCTGCTCACCCTGGCCGCCAGCGCGGTGCTGATGGGCATGGGCGGCGACCAGTGGCTGGCCGACCAGTTCTATCGGCTTGAAGGCCAGCAGTGGGCATTGCAGAACGCCTGGGCCACCAGCCAGCTGGTGCACAAGGGCGGCAAGTGGGCCAGCGCGCTGGGCGTGCTGGTCGCGATCCTGCTGTGCACGCACGCCTGGCGCAGCGACCGCACCGCGGCATGGCGTTGGCCGCTGCTGTACCTGGTGCTGGCGGTGGCCCTGGGCACTGCGGCGGTGTCGCTGCTGAAGTCGGTGACCAACATGGATTGCCCGTGGGACCTGGCCCGCTATGGCGGGCTCCGCGAATACGTGGGCGTGTTCGCCAGCCGTCCACCGGGCATGCCGCGCGGGGTGTGCTTCCCGGCCGGCCATTCCAGCGCCGGCTTCGCCTGGGTCAGCCTGTACTTCTTCGCGCTGCTGGTGCGCCCGGCGTGGCGTTGGCGCGGGTTGGCGGTCGGGCTGGTGGCCGGCGGCGTGTTCGGCCTGTCCCAGCAGCTGCGCGGCGCGCACTTCCTGTCGCATGACCTGTGGACGTTGGCCACCTGCTGGGCCATCTCGCTGGGCCTGTACCTGCTGGTACAGCGCATCGACGCCCGCACGCACAGCGTGCCAGCCATCGCTGCACAGGGAGAGGCCGCATGAGCGCCACCCTGCCGCGCAGTGAGCGCCTGCCCGCGCTGGCCACGCTGCTGCACTGGCGGCCGCAGCTGTCCACCGAGCGCCTGATCGTACTGACCAGCGTGTTCTTCGCGCTGGCCTGCAATAGCCTGTTCTGGCACAGCGCCATGGCCACCCACCCGGGCAGCCTGCGCTTTGCCACCTCGCTGCTGCTGTTCCTGGTGGGTGCGCACTGCCTGCTGATGGGCCTGCTGGTGTGGCGGTGGAACGCCAAGGTAGTGATCGGGGTATTGCTGCTGTGCACCGCGATGGCCGCGCACTACATGGGCAGTTACCACATCTACCTGGATGCGGACATGCTGCGCAACGTGCTGGCCACCGACCACAAGGAAAGCCGTGAGCTGATGACCTCGGCGCTGATTGCGCCGTTGGTATTGCTGGCGCTGCTGCCGATGCTGGTGCTGTGGCGGGTACAGCTGGTCAAGCGCAGCTGGGGCAAGGCGCTGCTGTGGCGCGCCGGCTTCCTGCTGCTCTCGCTGCTGGTGGCACTGGGCGGGGCGATGCTGTCGTTCCAGGAAATGTCGGCGCTGATGCGCAACCAGCGCGAGGTGCGCTACCTGGCTACCCCCGGCAATGTCCTGCTGGGCCTGCCCAAGGCGCTGCGCGGCGACAATCCGATCCAGCGCGCCCCCAAGCTGCCGATCGGCACCGACGCCACCGCCACGCCGCGCGCCGCAGGCAGCCGGCCGCGCTTGCTGGTGATCGTGATGGGCGAAACCGCACGCGCGCAGAACTGGGGTCTGAATGGCTATGCCAGGCAGACCACACCGGAACTGGCGCAGGCCGGGGTGATCAACTTCCCGGACATGCATTCGTGCGGCACCAGCACCGAAGTATCGCTGCCGTGCCTGTTCTCGCCGTACGGTCGCCATGACTACGACGAAAAAAAGATCCGCGCGCACCAGTCGTTGCTGCACGTGCTGGACCGCGCCGGCATCAGCACGCTGTGGCGTGACAACCAGTCCGGCTGCAAGGGGGTCTGCGAAGGGCTGCCAATGCAGGCACTGGACGATGCCAAGCACCCGCAGCTGTGCGCCAACGGACGCTGCATGGACGAGATCCTGATCGACGACCTGGCCGCGCAGGTACGCGCCAAACCCGGCGACCGGGTGGTGGTACTGCACCAGCTGGGCAACCACGGGCCGAGCTATTTCGAACGCTACCCGGCCCGCTTCCGCCACTTCACGCCCACCTGCGACACCGCCGACCTGGGCAAGTGCAGCCGCGAGCAGATCACCAACAGCTACGACAACGCACTGCTGTATACCGACCACCTGCTGTCGCGCACGATCGGCACCCTGAAAGGCATGGACGACTACGACACGGCGATGATCTACCTCTCCGACCACGGCGAATCACTCGGCGAGAAGGGCCTGTTCCTGCACGGCATGCCGTACGCGATTGCACCGCAGGAACAGACGCGGGTACCGATGACGATGTGGTTCTCCCCATCCTTCGCCGCCAACCGCGGGCTCAACCTCGCCTGCGTGCGCCAGCGCGCGGGCAAGTACACCGACCACGACAACGTCTTCCCGTCGGTCCTGGGGCTGATGCAGGTCAAGACCACGATCTACGAACGCGACCGCGATCTGTTTGCAGGATGCGAGGCTTAGTTTCCTGCTGGCCACTCTCCCCTCTCCGCTTCTGCTTCGCCGGATAGCAAAGACACACGCAGCCAACGTCGGCCATGACCCAAGCGCAATGCTGGTCGATGCCGTTGCCGTTGCCATACGGACCAGCCCTGTGTGAACGGGTCGGTGTGGGTGGGTTGGCGGGACCGTTGGGCGCCATGGATGGCGCCCACGAGCCTCCAGGGATGGATTCACGGCGTGTCCCGCCAACCCACCCACGCCGACCCGCTTCCGGAGCGTCGCAGCCAACTGCTTTTAAAGGACGAACGGAGCGGACGTTGCTGCCCTGCCCCTTGCGGTGTGACGGACGCTTCACTAGCCTTCGCCGGTCTGTCACCACCCAAGGATGTCCCCGTGAACCACCGCCCGCTCCTGCTGGCCCTGGCTGTCAGTGCTGCCGCACTGACGCTGGCGGCCTGCCAGAAGGAAACGACCCCGGCCGATGCCCCCGCCGCGGCTGCTGCCACCCCGACCGAAACCGCGGACCAGTTCATCGCCCGCGTCAACGCCGAGTACAAGGCCATGTACCCGGAAATGACCTCGGCACAGTGGCTCTCCTCGACCTACATCAACGAGGATTCCGAGCGCGTGGCGGCCAAGGCCAACGAACGCTGGCTCACCGTCCTCAACGGCTGGATCACCCAGGCCGGCACTTACGACGGCAAGCCCATGAGCGAGGATACCAAGCGCCAGATCCACCTCCTCAAACTCATGACCTCCATGCCCGCCCCGCGCGACCCGGCCAAGCTCTCCGAGCTCACCCGCATCGCCAGCCGCATGGAAGGCGCCTACGGCTCGGGCAAGTACTGCACCGATGACGCCAACCCCGCCACCTGCCGCCAGCTTGGCGACCTCGAACAGGTCCTGGCCCGCAGCCGCGACTACGACAAGCAGCTTGACGCCTGGCAGGGCTGGCACGCCACCACCAAACCCATGCGCGCCGACTACCAGCGCTTCGTCGGCCTGGTCAACGAAGGTGCCAAGGAAATGGGCTTCGCCGACGCCGGCCAGATGTGGCGCAGCGGCTACGACATGCCCCCCGAGCAGATCGGCCCGGAAACCGACCGCCTGTGGGAACAGGTCAAGCCCATGTACGAACAGCTCCACTGCTACGCCCGCACCAAGCTGGATGACACCTACGGCAAGGACAAGGCCGAAACCGAGGGTGGCCTGATCGCCGCCCACCTGCTCGGCAACATGTGGCAGCAGGACTGGTCCAACCTCTGGGACCAGCTGGAACCGTATCCCGGCGCCGGCAGCCTGGACATCACCGCCGCACTGGAAAAGCAGTACCAGACCAACCTCAGCGGCGCGCTGGCCAAGGCCGGCGGCAACAACGCCACCATCGAAGCGCAGTTCAAGGCGCAGCGCGAGGCCGAACTGCGTACCGCCAAGCAGATGACCGAACGTGCGCAGGACTTCTACGTCTCGCTCGGCATGCCCGCGCTGCCCAAGTCGTACTGGGACAAGACCCAGTTCATCAAGCCCCTGGACCGCGACGTGGTCTGCCACGCCAGCGCCTGGGACATGAACATGGACGGCGACGTGCGCACCAAAATGTGCATCAAGCCCACCGAAGAAAACTTCACCACCATCTACCACGAGCTGGGCCACATCTATTACGACCTGGCCTACAACCCGCTGCCGCCGCTGTTCCAGGGCGGTGCCAACGATGGCTTCCATGAAGCGATCGGCGACACCATCGTGCTGGCCATGACCCCGCAGTACCTCAACTCCATCGGCCTGGTCGACAAGCCGCAGGAAAGCCGCGAGGCCACCATCAACGCGCAGATGCGCATGGCCCTCAGCGGCGTGTCGTTCCTGCCGTTCGGCCTGATGATCGACCGCTGGCGCTGGGGCGTGTTCGATGGCTCCATCACCCCGGACCACTACAACCAGGCATGGTGGGACCTGAAGGCCAAGTACCAGGGCGTGGCCCCGGTGGGTGCGCGCGGTGAGGAGTTCTTCGATCCGGGCGCCAAGTACCACGTGCCGGGCAACACCCCGTACACCCGCTACTTCCTGGCGCGCATCCTGCAGTTCCAGTTCTACAAGGGCCTGTGCGATGCCTCCGGCTACAAGGGCCCGCTGCACCAGTGCAGCTTCTACGGCAACAAGGAAGCCGGGCAGAAGTTCTGGGCGATGCTGAGCAAGGGCGCCAGCCAGCCGTGGCAGGCCACGCTGCGCGAGATCACCGGCGGCGACAAGCTCGATGCCGGCCCGATGATCGAGTACTTCACCCCGGTCAACGACTGGCTCAAGCAGCAGAACCAGGGCCAGATGTGCGGCTGGAAGGCACCGGCGGCCACCGCCGCGGCCACCCCGGCCGCGACCGCACCGGCGGCACGCTGACCGTGCGCTGGGGCCGGCTGTTGGGCGGCCCCACTGCTACATGAAAAAAACCGGCCGAAAGGCCGGTTTTTTCTTGTTTGCTGTCGGTGGCTTTGGATGGATCTGATGACATCCGAACCGACTGCAGCCACGCATGGCGTGGCTCTACCCCCCCGGCCTCAGGAGTGCGTCGGGGTCTTCAGGCTGGCGGCGAGTTCGGCCTTGAACTGCTCGAAATCCTTGCCGTCGGCCTTGGCCTCGGCATGCGCGGCGTCCTTCAGTGCATCCGAATACACCAGGCGCACCGGCGTGCCTTGGCGTTCGTGCAGTTCGGCGGCCTGCATGATCAGCGCCAGCACGCGGGCGGCACTGGGGGTCTGGCCGGCGATACGGCCGTCCATGCCCAGCACCCATTCGCCATCGCGACGCACCACGCCAGCCAGCAGCGTGCGCTGCTGGTCGCGCAGTTCCGCATGCGGTTCGACCGGCGGGGCGGCGGCCTGCTCACGGTTGGCGGCCTGGGTTTCACGGCGCCGGCGGATGTCGCGGCGCAGTTTGGAGGTGGTCGACATCAAGAACGTCCGGACTGCATCAAAGCGCCAAGGATACCGCACGTGCCCCGCCAGGCCGGCCGCTGGCCACCGCCACCCCTCAGTCCAGCACCTTGCCGTGGCGCCAGTACCCCATGAAGGTGATGGCCCGTTTGTCGATCCCGCAGTCCTTCACCAGGTGCCGGCGGATCGCCATCACCGCGCCGGCTTCACCGGCGACCCACGCGTACAGCCCGCCGCCCGGCGCACTGGCCTGCTCCCACAGGATGTCCTGGTCGATGTCGATCTCGGCCAGGTCCTGCTCGGCCGCGCGCAGCCCCAACGGCCCGACCCGCGCCTGCACCGCCTGCTGCAGCAGCTGCCCGTGGGCGGCGCCCTCGCGGGCCAGCCAGAACAGCTGCGCCCCCACCGGGGCCGCCAGCGGCAGCACGTCGGCGTCGTGGGCCACTTCCAGGAAGGCCTGCACCTGCGGCGGATGCGGCCAGCGGGCCAGGTCTTCCAGGATGCCGGCCACCGCCGGCAGCGCGGTCTCATCGGCCACCAGCAGCACCCGCTGCACGTCGGCCGGCGGCTTCCACTCGAATCCCTGGCTGCTGTCGGCCACCTGTGCATCCGGGGCCAGCAGGCCGATGCGGTCGCCGATGCGGGCATGGGTGGCCCAACGTGAGGCCGGGCCGGTCTCCCCGTGCAGGACGAAATCGACGTCGACCTCGCCGGCCTCCGGGCGCAACGCGCGGATGGTGTAGGTCCGCATCGGGGCGCGTTCGCCCTCAGGCAGGGCGCGGTAGCGCGCGTACCAGTCCTCGCCCTGCGGCACCTGCGGCGCGTCCTGGCCGGGCAACGGGAAGAACACCTTGATGCGCTGGTCCGGCCCGTCGGTCTTCATGTTGGCCACGTCGGGCGCGGCGAACACCATGCGGGTCAGCGACGGGGAAAGGACGGTGCGCTGCTTGAGCGCGACGTCGAACAGGCGGTAGGTCTGCTGTGCAGCCATGCAATCACCCTGGAGTGCGGCGGACACGGACGGCCCGCAGGGGAATGTGTTGGCTGTCGTGGTGCACGAACTGGCTGGCGAGCACACAGAATACGCCGCCACCGCAGGTTGGCAATGGCGGCGGCACCGCGGTTGCGCACGACGCAACCGTGGCGTGCGCGCGGCTTATTCGATGGGCGTCAACAGCGCGCGGCGCTGCTCGCAGTGGCGTTCCCAATACCAGAAACTGGCGCCCACGGCGAAGAAGCCCGCATAGCCCAGCGCAAGATGCAGCGGCTTGGCACTGAGCAGCGGCGAGACCACGCCGGCCACCACGGTGTTGATCATCAGCTGGATGAACATCTGCATCGACGACGCCAGCCCGCGCTGGTGCGGGTACATGTCCAGCACCGCCAACGCCAGGATCGGGAAGATCAGCGCCATGCCCACGCCCCCCAGGAAGATCGGCAGCACCGCCCACGGCAGCATGATCTGCGGCACGGCCAGCACATAGCCCAGGTTGAGCACCGCCGACACCGCGCACAGGCCGAAGCCGATGCCGATCTGGCGCTGCGCGGTCAGGCGCCCGGCCATGCGCCCGGACAGGAACGAGCCCATCGTCATGCCGCCGATGGTGGGGATGAACAGCCACGCAAAGCCGCCCTCGCCCAGCTTGAGGTGCTGCATGACAAACACCGGTGCCGAGGCGATGTACAGGAAGATGCCGGAGAAGTTGAACGCGCCGGCCGCCGCCAGCCGCAACAGGCGTGGGTTGGAGCCCATGCGCAGGTAGCTGCGCAGCAGTTCGCGCATCGACAACGGCGTGCGCGCCTCCACCGGGTGGGTTTCAGGCAGCCACTTGCCGGTGGCCAGCAGCAGCACCACCCCGAACAGCACCAGGAACCAGAAAATCAGCGGCCAGTCGCCCCCGCCCAGCAGGATCCAGCCGCCGATGATCGGCGCGATCGCCGGGGCCACGCCGAAGATCATCGACACCTGGCTCATCAGGCGCTGCGCGTCGGCCCCGTGGTACAGGTCGCGGATCACGGCGCGGCCGACGATCACCCCGACCCCGGCGGTGACGCCCTGCAGCGCGCGGAACACCAGCAGCGTGGTCATGTCACGTGACAGCGCGCAGCCGATCGAGGCGCCGATGAACAGCACCAGCCCGCCGATGATCACCCGCTTGCGCCCGAACGCATCGGACAGCGGGCCGTGCGCCAGGCTCATCAGGCCGTAGAACAGCAGGTACACGCTGATGGTCTGCTGCACCGCGACCTGGTCCACCTGCATGCGCTCCCCCAGCAGCAGGAAGGCCGGGAAAATGGTGTCGATCGAGAACGGACCGAACATCGCCAGGCCTGCAAGCAGCAGGGCCAGGCGGCGGGTCGAGGGCGAGGCGGGCGTCATGCGGTCTTCCGTCTGGGCCATGCGCGAATGCACGGCGGGCGCCAGCCCGGAACGGGCGGCGCCAGATGAATACGAGGATCCGGCCATGATAGGCCTTTGCCGGCCCCCGCACCATGCCAACGGGTGCCATTCGGAGGCGTCTGGAGGCCCCCATTCATCCCGGGTGGGGCCGCAGTCGGCAAGGCCGCTGGGCTATAATCGCCGGGCTACATGGTGGGAGAAGCGGCGCTTTGTTTTGAAGCACCCGCTGCCGAAGGCGCAACGCCCGTAATCGCTCAGGCCCGATACCACCCGCATCAAAACTCTGGAGAGACCGGCCAGTGCCGGCGCCGAAGGGGCACGAAGCACGCAGATGCGCGCTTTTAAACTCTCAGGCAAAAGGACAGAGGGGCACCCAGGAAGACCGCAAGGTCCGGCGGTTCGCGCGCGTCTGCGATGCACCCCGACCCGGCAGACTTCCGAACGTGCGTGCCCACTCTTCGAGATGCCAGCCATGTCCCAGAACACCCCTTCCCTGCGCGAGCTTGAACACAGCCACGCGTTCGTCGAACGCCACATTGGCCCCAACGACGCCGAAATCGCGCAGATGCTCGACGTGGTCGGCCACGCCTCGCTGGACGCGCTCACCGATGCGATCGTGCCCGCCGGGATCAAGTCGCCGGCGGCGCTGGCGTTGCCCGAGTCGCTGACCGAAGTGCAGGCGCTGGCCAAGATCCGCGCCATCGCCGACAAGAACCAGGTGTTCCGCACCTTCATCGGCCAGGGCTACTACGGCACGCTCACCCCGAACGTGATCCTGCGCAACGTGCTGGAAAACCCGGCGTGGTACACCGCCTACACTCCGTACCAGGCCGAGATCTCGCAGGGCCGCATGGAAGCGCTGATCAACTTCCAGACCCTGTGCGCCGACCTGACCGGCATGGAAATCGCCAACGCCTCGCTGCTGGACGAAGCCACCGCCGCGGCCGAAGCGATGACCCTGGCCAAGCGTTCGGCCAAGAGCAAGTCCGACACCTTCTTCGTGCACGACGCGGTGCACCCGCAGACGCTGGAACTGCTGCGCACGCGCGCCGAGCCGATGGGCATCGTGCTGCGCGTGGGCACCCCGGCAGAAGCCATGGAAGCCGAAGCCTACGGCGTGCTGCTGCAGTACCCGGACACCTTCGGCCATGTGGGTGACTACAAGGCGCTGGCCGATGCCGTGCACGCGCGCGGCGGCCTGGTTGCCGTGGCCACCGACCTGCTGGCGCTGACCCTGATCGCCGCGCCCGGCGAATGGGGCGCGGACATCGTGGTCGGCAACTCGCAGCGTTTCGGCGTGCCGTTCGGTTTCGGCGGCCCGCATGCCGCGTTCATGGCCTGCCGCGACGCCTACAAGCGCTCGATGCCGGGCCGCCTGATCGGCGTGTCGGTCGACGCCCAGGGCAACGCGGCCTACCGCCTCACCCTGCAGACCCGCGAGCAGCACATCCGCCGCGAGAAGGCCACCTCCAACATCTGCACCGCCCAAGTGCTGCTGGCGGTGATGGCCTCGATGTACGCGGTGTACCATGGCCCGGACGGCCTGACCCGGATCGCCCGCCGCACCCACCGCCTGGCCGCGATCCTGGCCAATGCGCTGCGCGCTGCCGGCGTCAACGTGGGCGAGCACTTCTTCGACACCCTGCACGTCAAGGACATCGACGCCAAGGCGATCCACGCCAAGGCCGCGGCGGCGCGCATCAACCTGCGCGCGATCGACAGCGAAGCGGTCGGCATCAGCCTGGATGAAACCACCACCCGCGACGACATCGTGGCCCTGGGCCAGCTGTTCGGCGCCAAGGTGGATGTGGATGCGCTGGACGCCAGCACCGCCGACGCGCTGCCGGCCGGCCTGGTGCGCACCAGCGCGTTCCTGACCCACCCGGTGTTCAACACCCACCACAGCGAGCACGAACTGCTGCGTTACCTGCGCTCGCTGGCGGACAAGGACCTGGCCATGGATCGCACCATGATCCCGCTGGGCAGCTGCACCATGAAGCTCAACGCCACCGCCGAGATGATTCCGGTGACCTGGGCGGAGTTCGCCAATATCCACCCGCTGGCCCCGGCCGACCAGGCCACCGGCTACAAGGAACTGATCGAGAGCCTGGAAGCGATGCTGGTGGAATGCACCGGCTACGACGCGGTGAGCCTGCAGCCCAACTCGGGCGCGCAGGGCGAATACGCCGGCCTGCTGGCGATCCGCGCCTACCACCGCTCGCGCGGCGACGACCACCGTGACGTGTGCCTGATCCCGGATTCGGCGCACGGTACCAACCCGGCGTCGGCGCAGATGTGCGGCATGAAGGTGGTGGTGACCAAGACCGACGCCAACGGCAACGTCGACGTCGACGACATCCGCGTCAACGCCGAGAAGTACAGCGACCGCCTGGCCGCGATCATGATGACCTACCCCTCCACGCACGGCGTGTTCGAGGAAGAGGTGGTGGAGATCTGCGAGATCATCCACAAGCACGGCGGCCAGGTGTACACCGACGGTGCCAACATGAACGCTCTGGTGGGCGTGGCCAAGCCCGGCAAGTGGGGCTCGGACGTGTCGCACCTGAACCTGCACAAGACCTTCTGCATTCCGCACGGCGGCGGCGGCCCGGGCGTGGGCCCGTGCGCGGTCAAGTCGCACCTGGCGCCGTTCCTGCCGGGCAAGCTGGGTGACAACGGCCCGGTGGGCATGGTCAGCGCGGCCAGCTTCGGCAGCGCCTCGATCCTGCCGATCAGCTGGATGTACATCACGCTGATGGGCACCGCCGGCCTGCGCAAGGCCACCCAGGTGGCCCTGCTCAACGCCAACTACATCGCCACCCGCCTGGCCCCGCACTTCAAGACCCTGTACACCGGCCGCAACGGGCTGGTGGCACACGAGTGCATCCTGGACGTGCGCCCGCTGGAGAAGACCTCCGGCATCGCCGCCGAGGACGTGGCCAAGCGTCTGATCGATTTCGGCTTCCACGCCCCGACGCTGAGCTTCCCGGTCGCCGGCACGCTGATGGTGGAACCGACCGAAAGCGAATCGCTGCACGAGCTGGACCGCTTCATCAACGCGATGATCCAGATCCGCGAGGAAATCGCCGCGATCGAAGACGGCCGCCTGGACCGCGAGGACAACCCGCTCAAGCACGCCCCGCACACCGCCACCGCGGTGTCGGCCAGCGAATGGGCGCACGCCTACCCGCGTGAGCTGGCGGCCTTCCCGCTGGCCAGCCTGCGCCAGCAGAAGTACTGGCCGCCGGTGGCGCGCGTGGACAACGTGTACGGCGACAAGAACGTGATGTGTGCGTGCATCCCGGTGGATGCCTACAAGGAAGACGAGGGCGTGGAGGTGTAAACCTCCCTGCCCTGCTGCGACAGGAAACGGCCCGCGCAAGCGGGCCGTTTCTGTTTGCGGGATGCCCCTTCGCACGTGATGCTGGAAACGCCGGTCCCTGGTCGGCTGCCATTTCCCCCGGTAACGCCGGCCGCTGGCCGGCTCCCATTTACCCCGGTAGTGCCGGCCGCTGGCCGGCTCCCACGGATGCCGATCGGCATGGTGCAGAGCCGGCCAGCGGCCGGCACTACCGGGTTTCGATCGGTGAGGTGATGAGCCGGCCAGCGGCCGGCACTACCGGGTTTTGATCGGTGGTGTGATGTGCCCGCCAGCGGCCGGCACTACCGTCAATCCGCCCTGCGGCTGACGCGTACGCGGCGGGCGACTTCGCTGCTGATGGCGCTCACCGCGGTGAGCGCGGCCCTGCCGCGACAGGAAACGGCCCGCGCAAGCGGGCCGTTTCTGTTTGCGGGATGCCCCGTCGCACGTGATGCCGGTAACACCGGTCCCTGACCAGCTGCCATTTACCCCGGTAGTGCCGGCCGCTGGCCGGCTCCCACGGATGCCGATCGGCATGGTGCACAGCCGGCCAGCGGCCGGCACTACCGGGTTTCGATCGGTGAGGTGATGAGCCGGCCAGCGGCCGGCACTACCGGGTTTCGATCGGTGAGGTGATGAGCCGGCCAGCGGCCGGCATTACCGGGTTTCGATCGGTGGTGTGTTGTGCCGGCCAGCGGCCGGCAGTAGCGTCAATCCGCCCTGCGGCTGGCGCGTACGCGGCGGGCGACTTCGCTGCTGATGGCGATCACCGCGGTCAGCGCGGCCATCGACAGGAACTGCAGGCGGGTGTGCGACTCGGACAGCAGCAGGCCGAAGATCAGCGCCAGCACGCCCAGGCCGATTACGGTGAGGTACGGGTAACCGGCCATGCGGAACGGCAGGCGGGTGCCGTCGCGGTTGGCGCGGTGGCGCAGGATCAGCTGCGACAGCAGCGAGATCGTCCACACCAGCAGGCAGGTCGAGCCGACGATGTTGAGCAGCACCGGCAGCACCTTGTCCGGGAACAGCAGTTCCATCACCGTGGCCGCAAAGCCGAACAGCACGCTGGCCAGCACCGCGATGATCGGCACCTGGCGCGGGTCGGTCCAGCCCAGCACGGCCGGGGCCTCCTGGCGCTGGGCCAGCGAGTACATCATGCGCGAGGCGCCGTAGAGGTTGGCATTGAGCGCCGACAGCAGCGCGATCACCGCGATCAGGGTAATCGCCGTGGCCGCGCCGGGAATGTTGGCCACCTGCAGCACCGCCGCGAAGGGCGACTTCAGCGCTTCGCTGGTCCACGGCACCACGGCGATGATCACGCTGAGCGAGCCGATGTAGAACACCAGGATGCGCCAGGCCACGGTGCGGATGGCGCGCGCGATGCTGCGCTCGGGGTCTTCGGTTTCGGCCGCGGCCACCGCCACGATCTCGGTGCCGCCAAAGGCGAACACCACCACCAGCAGCGCCGCGCCCACACCGGCCAGGCCCTTCGGCGCGAACCCGCCGTGCGCGGTGAAGTTGGACAGGCCCGGCGAGGCCACGTCCGGCAGCCAGCCCATCAACAGCGCCACGCCGATCAGGATGAAGGCGATGATCGCCACCACCTTGAGGATGGCGAACCAGAATTCGAACTCGCCGAAGTTCTTCACCCCGAGCAGGTTGATCGCGGTGAAGAACAGCATGAAGGCCAATGCGGCCATCGGCACCGGCACCGCCGGCCAGACCGTGGCCAGCAACCCGGCCGCGCCCACCGCTTCGGCGGCGATCACGATCACCAGCTGTACCCACCACAGCCAGCCCACGGTGGCCCCGGCGGTGGCACCCATGGCGTCGGCCGCGTACACCGAGAACGCACCACTGGTCGGCTTGGCGGCTGCCATCTCACCCAGGGCGTTCATCACGATGATCACCAGCGCGCCGGCGACCAGGTAGGACAGCAGCACCGCCGGCCCGGCCGCCTGCACGCCCACGCCCGAGCCCAGGAACAGGCCCGCGCCGATCGCGCTGCCCAGTCCCATCATGATCAGCTGGCGGGGCTTGAGCGCGTGGCCCAGGCGGGGAGCGGCTGGCGTCGGAGTCGGGGATGCGGGCATCGGAATCGCTTGGCGGGCAACAGGTGCAACACGATACCTGTTCGGCCGGGCTGCGGCATAGGCCACAGGGCCCAGCCCGGCCTAGCGGTCGCGCTCGCCGATCTGCGCGCGGTAGCCGCGCGGGGACACCCCCACCTCGGCCTTGAACTTGCGGGTGAACGCGCTCTGGTCGGTGAAGCCGCAGGCCTGGCCGATGCTGGCGATGCTGTCGCCGCCGTGCAGCAGGTGCACCGCCATCTGGATGCGCAGGCGGGTGAGCACCTGCTGCGGGGTCATCTGGAACACCTTGCGGAAGGTGCGCTCCAGCTTGGACAGCGAAAACCCGGTGATGTCCAACAGGGTCTGCATGCGCACGTTCTCGGCGTAATGCGCGTTCAGGTGCGCCAGCGCCAGCCGCAGCTGCTCGTACTGGGTGCCCAGGCTGTCCTTCTGGCCGAGGTCGCGCGAAATGCCAATCAGCCCCTTGACCTGCCCGTCCACCAGCAGCGGCCGCTTGCAGGTCAGGCACCAGCCCGGCTCGCGGTTGGCGAACAGGTGCAGCTCCATCAGGTTCTCGATCACCCGCCCGGCCAGCACCTGTTCGTCCTGGCTGGCGTAATCGGCCCCCAGCCCGGTGGGATAGATCTCCGCCGCGGTGCGCCCGATCACCTCCTTGCGCGACTTCAGGCCCAGCCGGCGCAGCATGGTCTGGTTGATGTGCGTATAGCGCCCGTCGCGGTCCTTCATGAAGAACAGCACGTCGGGGATCGCATCAAACAGGGCTTCGATGTCGGCAGGTTCTACGCGCATGCGGCAACAGGTGGCGGAAGATTCGAGCCAAGGATACCCGTCCGGCTGCGCGCCACCCAGCGCCAGGGCGCGGCATGTGAAGCGCGGGTGGATGCGCGCCGGGCTTTTCGCACCCGCGATTAACGCCGGCCACGCCAGTGTGGGGGTTGCCTTCCCGCCAGCCCGGAGCCGCCACATGGCCGCCAGCAAGCCCCGCACCAAACCCGCCCCTCCTGCCGACAGCCGTGGCCAAGGGGACGAACTGCACCAGCACGCCGGTGGCACCCACCCGCCGCTGACCACCAACCAGGGCATTGCGGTTGCCGACAACCAGAACTCGCTGCGCGATACCCCGCGCGGGCCGACGTTGCTGGAAGACTTCATCCTGCGCGAGAAGATCACCCACTTCGACCATGAGCGCATCCCCGAGCGCATCGTGCATGCGCGCGGCAGCGCGGCGCACGGCTATTTCGAGCTGACCCGTTCGCTGGAAGAATTCACCCGCGCGCGCGTGCTGACCGAAGTGGGCGTGCGTACCCCGGTATTCACCCGCTTCTCCACCGTGGCCGGTGGCGCCGGTTCGGTGGACACCCCGCGCGACGTCCGCGGCTTCGCGGTGAAGTTCTACACCCGCGAAGGCAACTGGGACCTGGTCGGCAACAACATCCCGGTCTTCTTCATCCAGGACGCGATCAAGTTCCCCGACCTGATCCACGCGGTAAAGATGGAACCGGACCGCGCCTTCCCGCAGGCAGCCAGTGCGCATGACACCTTCTGGGACTTCGTGTCGCTGATGCCCGAATCGATGCACATGATCATGTGGGCGATGAGCGACCGCACCATCCCGCGCTCGCTGCGCACCATCGAAGGCTTCGGCATCCACAGCTTCCGCCTGCTCAACGAAGCCGGCGAATCCACCTTCGTCAAATTCCACTGGCGACCCAAGCTGGGCATCCAGTCCACGGTGTGGGACGAGGCGGTGAAACTGCAGAGCGCCGACAACGACTTCCATCGCCGTGACCTGTTCGAGGCGATCACCGCCGGCGACTTCCCCGAGTGGGAACTGGCCGTGCAGCTGTTTACCGAGGAAGACGCCGAGGCGTTCCCGTTCGATCATCTGGACTCGACCAAGATCATCCCCGAATCGCTGGTGCCGCTGACCGTGATCGGGCGCATGGTGCTGGACCGCTGGCCGGACAATTTCTTCGCCGAAACCGAACAGGTGGCTTACTGCCCGGCCAATGTGCCGCCGGGCATCGACTTCAGCAACGACCCGCTGCTGCAGGGCCGCTTGTTCTCCTACCTGGATACCCAGCTCAGCCGCCTGGGCGGGCCGAACTTCCACCAGATTCCGGTCAATGCGCCCAAGTGCCCGTTCGCCAACCACCAGCGCGACGGCCACATGCAGATGCAGGTGCCCAAGGGGCGCGTTGCCTACGACCCCAGTTCGCTGCAGGACGACACTCCGCGCGAAACTCCCGAGGGCTTCCCGAGCCATGCCACGGCGCCCGATGACGGGGTCAAGGGCCGCGTGCGCGCGGCCAGCTTCGCCGATCACTACAGCCAGGCGCGGATGTTCTTCCGCAGCCTGGAAGCGCCCGAACAGGCCCACCTGGCCTCGGCACTGGTGTTCGAGCTGTCGAAGGTGGAAACAGCGAAGGTGCGCGAGCGCACGGTGAGCCACCTGCGCAACATTGATGACGCGCTGGCCAAACGCGTTGCGGCGGGCCTGGCGATGCCTGCCCTGCCCGATCCCGCGCCGACCGCCACCCCGGCGCAGGATCTCCCCAAGGCGCCGGAAGTGCGCGTGATCGGCCGCACCAAGGACCTGCTCAAAGGCCGCTGCATCGGCATCCTGTTCGACGAAGGCTCCGACGCCGGATTGATCAACAACCTGCGCAAGGCCGCCGACAAGGCCGGTGCCAGCGTGAAGCTGGTCGCGCCGAAGTTGGGCGGCGGCAAGCTCAGCGACGGCAAGACCCTGGCGGCCGATGGCCAGCTGGCCGGTACGCCGTCGGTGGTGTTCGACGCGGTTGCCGTGGTGCTCAGCAACGAGGCCGCCAAGCGCCTGCTCAAGGAATCGGCGGCCATCGATTTCGTCGCCAACGCGTGGGTCCACCTGAAGGCCATCGCGGCCGACGAGGGTGCGCAGGCGCTGCTCAAGGCGGCCCGCGTGGGCAACGATGCGGGCGTGGTGGAAGCCGAAGATGCGAAGGCTTTCCTCACTGCTGCGGCAACCCGCCAGTGGGCGCGTGAACCCAAGGTCCGCATGCTGGCCTGACCTCATCCACCGCGTACAGGAGATCTTCGATGCCCCGGGGTGACAAATCCACCTACACCGACAAGCAGAAGCGTCAAGCCGCGCACATCGAAGAAAGCGAGAAGGATCAGGGCCGCAGCGAAGCTGCGGCCGAACGGATCGCCTGGGCCACCGTCAACAAGCAGGATGGCGGGGGCCGGAAGGATGGCGCGGCGAAGAAGGCGGTGAAGAAAGCGACGGAAAAGACGAAATCTGCGCGCACGGCCGCGGCGCGAACACCTGCAAAGAAAGCGGCGCGCTGAATCGCCCAACGGATGCGGCAGCGTCGGACTGCCGCATCCCTACCGGAGCCGGGTCCTACGTAGCAGCGATACAGCTCAGCGTGGCTCGGCGGCTGGCGTGCGCGCAGGCGTGGCCTTCACCTGGCCCGGCAGCACCACCGACTGCATGCGTTTGATCGCCGAGATCGGCACCGCTTCGGCACGCTGCTGTTGCGGCCACCACAGGAACACGAACCCGGTGCTGCTGCCGAGCAGGCGCGCGGTACCGGGCAACGCGGCGGTATCGCCTGCCAGATGCACGGTGACCGCACTGCCCTGCCCGCCTTCGCGGATGTTCTCGGCCTTGTCCAGGGAGTAGATGGCCGCTCCCAGCGCCATGAAGAACGCCACCGCCATGCACACACCCGTGAGTGGCCGCATGCCGGACATGTCCCAACTGGTCAGCGCCGAACGCGAAAACAGCACCCGCCAGCCCCAGTGCCGCGCCCGCAGTGCGTCCACCCGGGCCGGATTGCGTCGGCGCAGCGTGTCCGGCCAACCGACCAGGATCGCCAGCAGGGCGCCGCCCGCCAGGATCGCCGCGTACGCCGGATCGCGCAGGCCGGCGACCAGGAAATCGCTCACCTGCACGTAGTCCAGGATCGACAGTTGGAAACCGCGGTAGAAAAAATAACTGGACCACAGCCCCAGCAGCGACAGCAGCACATACCCGGCGCTGACGATCAACGCCGGCTCCTGCCGCAGCAGCCGCCACACCACCATCACCACCGAATCCTCGTTGCCCTGCACCACCGGCAGCACCGACCAGTCGGTGGGCGGCGCGATGCCCGCAGCAGGCACCGGGTCGGTGGTGAGGTGTGCAATGGCCGGCACATCGCCGTGGATGTCGCCTGAATAGGTGAAACGTAAGTAATCCCAAGATCGAGCCAGGCGGGCGTGTGCGCCAAGGGCGTCACCACCAACGGTGGTGACCTACCGTGTTGGGGCGGAGCGCCAAAAAAGAAGGCCCTGCGCAAGCAGGGCCTTTTCATTGTCACCCCGGCGTCAACGCTGCCAGGCAGCGCGACGCGCGGGTGCACGGAAAACTACGCCGCGCGGCGGGCAGCCACGGTCCGGGTGCCCTGCTCCAGCTTGAACACCGCCACCGATTCGCTCAGCGCGTGCGCCTGTTCTTCCAGCGCGCGGCTGGCCGCGGTGGCTTCTTCCACCAGCGCCGCGTTCTGCTGGGTCACCTGGTCCATCTGCACCACCACCTGGTTGACCTGCTCGATGCCGGCGGCCTGTTCCTTGGTGGCCGCGGCGATGTCGCTCATCAGCTGGTTGGTACGCGAGCTGGCCTGGGTGAGCCGGGCAATCGCCGCTTCGGATTCCACGGTGACGCTCAACCCGGTCTTGACCTTGTCGCTGGCCTCACCGATCAGGTCCTTGATCTCCTTGGCCGCCGTACCGGCGCGCTGCGCGAGCGTGCGCACTTCGCTGGCAACCACCGCAAAACCACGCCCGTTCTCACCGGCACGCGCGGCCTCGACGGCAGCATTGAGCGCCAGGATGTTGGTCTGGAAGGCGATGCCGTCGATCACCGAGGAAATCTCGGAGATGCGCGCGGAGGATTTGTCGATCTCGCTCATCACCGTGGCCATCTGCGCGATCGCCTGCTCGGTGGCGCGCACGGCGACGCCGGACGCATGCGCCTCCTGGTCGGCCTGGCTGGCGAGTTCTGCGTTCTGGCGCACGGTCGAGGTCAGCTCTTCCATCGAGGCAGCCGCCTCTTCCAGGTTGGCAGCCTGCTGCTCGGTGCGGCGCGACAGGTCGTTGTGGCCGGCGGCCAGTTCCTGCGCGGCGTCGTTGATGCTGCCGGCGGCGCCCTGGATCTGCTGCACGATACCGGTCAGCTGTGCCGCGGTGACGTTGGCATCGTCGCGCATCTGCGCGAACACACCTTCGTAATGGCCTTCCATGCGCGAGGTGAGGTCACCGGTGGAAATGGCGCGCAGCACCTGCGACAGATCGGCGATGCTCGACTGCGAGCTGGCCATCATGCCGTTGAGGTTGGCCACCATGGCGCGGAACTGGAACTGGAACGCGGCTTCATCGCCACGCACCGAGAAGTCACCGGCGCGCGCGGCGCTGGCCAGCGTGTCGATCTGCTGGTTGATCGCCATCAGGCTGCTCTTGACCGTGGCCATGGTGCGGGTCAGCAGTGCCTTCTCGCCCGGGTAGCTGTCCAGGTCGCGGCTGAGGTCGCCGATGGCGTAGTCCTGCATCACATCGACCATGTGCGACTGCACGGCCACGTGCGAGCCCACCAGTTCGTTGGTGGCACGCAGCATGTGCCCGTAATCGCCCGGCAACGCGGCCGCGTCCATCCGGTAGCTGATCGCACCGGCTTCGTGCTGCTGCGCCATCTGCAGCTGCGCGGTGATGGCGGCCTGCACGTTCTGGCGCACGCTGCCCATGGCATTGCCCAGCAGGGTGAGCTCGTCGCGGCCGCCCAGGCGGAAATCCTGGTCCAGCTCGCCACGGGCCATGCGGTCGGCCAGGCCCACCGCGCGGGCCAGCGGCCCGGTCAGGCTGCGCCCGATCAGGATCGAGGCGGCAATGCCGACCAGCAGCGCGATGCCACCGAGCACCAGCAACTGCAGCAGGGTGCGCTCGCCCAGGCGGATCGCCTCGGCCGCGGCCTCGCGGCTTTCCTTCTCTTCATAGGCCACGCCATTGGCCAGCGCCTTGTTCCAGCCGTTGGCCGCGTCCTGCACCGGGCCCAGGGTCAGGGCGACCGCGCCGGGGAAATCGCCTTGCTCCATCAGCTCGCTGGTCTGCTTGTTGAGCGGACGTGCGGTGGCGCGCCTGGCCGCGATCTGCTCGCCGATCGCCTTGCCTTCTGCATCGGTGGGCAGCGCCTGGTAGGCGGTCCAGCTGGCCTCGTAGCGCTTGACCAGCGCGGCAATGCGCGCCTCGTCGGCCTCGCGGTCCTGCCCCTGGCGGATCAGCATTTCACGACGCACGACCATCATCTGGTTGTTCGCATCGAGCATTTCCGACAGCAGCCGCACCTTGGCGACGCCAACCTCGACCACCTGCTGCATCGCGTGCTTCTGCACCGCGCTGCCGGTGGCGCCGGTGGCCACCACGGCCGCCACCAGCAACAACAACAGGCCAAAGCCCATACCAAGACGCCAGACGACTCTGACGTTACGCAAAAAATCCATGGGGACATCCAAGAACGTGGGGGGTGAGGGGGTATCGGCCCACGCCCGGACGTTCTTGATCACACTTTCTTAACGGAATGGCTCCCATTCACCTTGGAGTGGACGGCCTGGGGTCATCCAGTTGCTCCCACGCGATACGCACGGCGTCGCACGCCTGGATCAGGTCCACCACCAACCGTTCGCTTACATCAAGTTCGCCTTCGTACTCGGCAATGTTGCGTTGCTGGTGGCACTTGTCCAGCACCCGCCACACCTCGGGCCCCGCACCCAGGGTATGCGGCAGTGTCTGAAAAACGATATAGCGGTGCGACGGACGAAAACCCTGCCGCCGCAGTGCAGCCAGGCAGAGCGCGTGGGCCGCGTTGTACGCCAGGTCGAAGCGGCCCTCCAGGGACAGCGTTGTGTTGCGCGCATCCTGCAGGCGGGCCAGGCCTGACCGTCGCAACCCCTCGATTTCGCGTGTATCCGGGAGCTCGACGCTCAGCGGTTTACCCGGTCCGGCCAGATTCTGCAGCGCTGAGTTCATCGTCTCCTCCAATGATCCAGATCTTGGGCTGTGCCAAGACCCGCATCAAGAAGGAATTTTCATCGTGAATACGCTTGGATAATTCAGCGGTTGAATAGAGCGTCGGATTCACCGGACGGCCGAGATGCGCGTCGACGCTGTCCAGGGCCTGCATGACATCGGCATAACCCAGCGTGTCGGACACGATAAGCAGATCGATATCGCTACGCGCCGTATCGCTACGTTTGGCGACCGAGCCATATACAAAGGCCGCCTTGACCTGTTCCCGAACGGGAGCCAGCGCCTCTTGCAGCGGGCCGGCGAGGCCCACCGTCTTCTGCACGATCGCCACCAGCTCGTCGTGGAGCGGTGAATCCGCATTGGCCTGATAGCGCTTCTGATTGCCCGAGCGCCTGAGCGTGACCAAACCTGCGGCGGCCAACTTGGCCAGTTCGCGCTGCACTGCACCGGACCCGGCGCCGATCGCCGAGATCAATTCGGCAACGCCGAACTCGCGCCGCGGTTGACCAAATATCAGGCCGAGTACGCGCTGCTGTGTCTGCGTAAACAGTGCATCGGCCAGACCCATCGGGCGGTCGGCTACGCGGGCGGCTGGATTGGATCTAATACCCATATTGGGTACGTTAATACCCAGATTGGGTATATGCAAGCAGGACAGCGCCTGTGGCAGGGACAGAACCGAAAAAGCCCCGCTTTCGCGGGGCTCCTTCGTGCTTCTGCCTGGTGCGGTGGCAGTGCCGAGCAGGGCTCGGCACTACCGGGTGGCTCAGGCGAACGGGTCCTGCAGGACCATGGTGTGGTCGCGGTCCGGGCCGGTGGAGACGATGCTGACCGGGCAGCCGGCCAGCTCTTCCAGCGCACGCAGGTAGGCGCGGGCGGCCGGCGGCAGGTCGTCCCAGTTGGTGATGCCGTGGGTGTTCTCGGTCCAGCCCGGGAACTCCAGGTACACCGGGGTGCACTCTTCCCAGCCCTGCGCGTCCAGCGGGGCGTATTCGGTACGCTTGCCGCGGTATTCGTAGGCGATGCAGACCTTCAGCTTTTCCATGCCGTCCAGCACGTCCAGCTTGGTGATGCACAGGCCGCTGATGCCGTTGATGGCCACGGCGCGCTTGAGCGCGACGATGTCCATCCAGCCGCAGCGACGCGGGCGGCCGGTCGAGGCACCGTACTCGGCACCGCGGTCGCGGATGCCCTGGCCGACTTCATCGTCCAGCTCGGTCGGGAACGGACCACCGCCGACGCGGGTGGCGTAGGCCTTGGCGATACCCAGCACGTAGTCGATCGCGTCCGCGCCGACGCCGGCACCGGCCAGTGCGCCGCCCACGGTGGTGTTGGAGCTGGTGACGTACGGGTAGGTGCCGTGGTCGATGTCCAGCAGTGCGCCCTGGGCGCCTTCGAACAGCACGCGCTTACCCTGCTTGCGCAGGTCGTGCAGGATGCCGGCAACGTCGGACTTCATCGGCTCGACGTACTCGCCGAAGGCCAGTGCTTCGTCGTAGGTCTTCTGGAAGTCGACCGCGTCGGTCTTGAGGTAATTGGTCAGCACGAAGTTGTGGTAATCCAGCGCGGTGCGCAGGAGTTCTTCCAGCTGCGCCGGGTAGTGCAGGTCGGCGATGCGGATGCCGCGACGCGCCACCTTGTCTTCGTACGCCGGGCCGATGCCACGGCCGGTGGTGCCGATCGCCTTGCCGCCGGCAGCGCGTTCGCGCGCCTGGTCCAGGGCGATGTGGTACGGCATGATCAGCGGCGCGGCCGGGGAGATCTTCAGGCGCGAACGCACTTCGACGCCGGAGGTTTCCAGCTCGGCGATTTCCTTCTGCAGCGCAGCCGGGGAGATCACCACGCCGTTGCCGATCAGGCACAGCGCGTCGGCACGCAGGATGCCCGACGGGATCAGGTGCAGCACGGTCTTCTTGCCATTGATGACAAGCGTGTGGCCGGCATTGTGGCCGCCCTGGAAACGTACTACGGCACCGATTTCCTCGGTGAGCAGATCGACGATCTTGCCCTTGCCTTCATCGCCCCACTGGGCACCAAGCACTACGACAGACTGACCCATGACGGGCTCCTCATATGTTGCGGCCATCGGGGCCGCGGACGGGTAAACCGTGGCGGGGCTGGCCAGCGCGGTGATGGCGGCTCCAAACGGGGAGCGGCCGGCGATGGAAGGCCCAGACACGGAAAAAGCCGAACGGGGAGGCCCGTCCGGCTTTTTTGCATTATCCGGGTTTCCTTGGGCAGGTGCCACCCCGCTGGAGGCGGGCGTTGGCAACCGGTCAGGACCAGGGGCCGTAGCGCCGGTCCCTGCCCGGCCGCTGATGCGATCCGGTAGTGCCGGCCGCTGGCCGGCTCCTCAGCCAAGGTCGCGAGCCGGCCAGCGGCCGGCACTACCTAGTGTTTCAGCCACCACAGCGTGGTCAGCCCGGCCAGCAGGATCACCCCGCCCCAGGTGCGCAGTGTGGCGCTGCGCAGCATCAGCAGGTGTTCGGCCATGCGCTTCCAGGCCAGCGGGGCGGCGAACAGGAACAGGCCTTCGAGCACGGCCACCAGGCACAGGGCCGAGAACAACTCTTTCATGACATCTCCACCAACAAAACGGGGACCCGGTCTGCACCGGGTCCCCGTGGGTTACCTGCCGCCTGCGGCCTCAGCGATCGCTCTTGAGGTACTGCAGGAACGGGTCGTTCTTGTCGAGCACGATCACGCCGTTGCCGTCGGCCATCGAGCCACGATAGGCCTCCAGGCTGCGGTAGAAGGCGTAGAACGACGGGTCGGCCGAGCCGGCCTTGCCGTAGATGCGCGCGGCTTCGGCATCGCCGACACCGCGCAGCTGCTGCGCATCGCGCTCGGCTTCGGCCACGATCACCGTGCTGTCGCGGTCGGCCTGGGCACGGATGGTCAGCGACTGCTCCTCACCCTCGGCACGCAGCTTGGCCGCTTCCTGCTTGCGCTGGGCGCGCATGCGCTCGTACACATCGTTGATCACCTGGCTGTCGGTGGGCAGGTCGATCTGCTTGATGCGCAGGTCGATGATCTGCATGCCGAGGCCCTTCACCGCTTCGTTGATGCCGGTCAACTGCCCGGCAATCAGCTCGCTGCGGTCACCGGACACCAGCTGCTGCAGCGAGCGCGAGTTGATCTGGTTGCGCAGCGAGTCGGTGATGATCGGGGCCAGGCGCGCATCGGCCACGCTGGCATCGCCACCGGTGGCACGGTAGTAATCGCGCACGTTGGAGATGTACCCGATGGCGAAGAAGTCGACGCTGACGTCCTTCTGCTCGGCCGTGAAGTAACGCGCCGGGGCAGTGGCGAGCACCTGGAAACGGCGGTCGAACACCCGCACCGTTTCCACCAGCGGCACCTTGAAGTGCAGGCCCGGCTTGATGTCGGCACGGACCACCTTGCCCAGGTTGAGCACCATCGCGGTCTGGTCTTCACGGACGACGTATACCGAGCCCAACAGGCCCAGCAGGGCGGCCACGGCCAACCCGATCCAAAGGGAACTCTTCATCGGCTGACTCCTTCACGACCGGTGGGGCGGGTGGTCGGGCGTTCGGTGTTGCGCACGCCATCCACCGGCGTGCTGGCCGGCAGCGACGGCAGCATCACTTCCGGGGTCACGGCCGGTGCGGCCGGTGCGGCAGCGCCGCGGGTGTCGCCGGGCATCGGCACGTAGATCAGCTGGCGGCCATCGCCCCCGATGATCTTGCGGTTCTGGCCGAGCACCTGCTGCACGGTTTCCAGCCACAGGCGCTTGCGGGTGACTTCCGGGGCGTCCTTGTACTGGGCCTGCAGCAGGGTGAAGCGTTCGGCGTCACCCTCGGCCTTGGCCACGGCGGCCTGCTTGTAACCTTCGGCCGTGGTGCGGGCACGCGAGGCCTGGCCGCGCGCTTCCGGCACGACTTTGGCCGCGTAGGCCTGGGCTTCGTTGATCAGGCGTTCCTTGACCTGCTGGGCGCCGTTGACCTCGTCGAAGGCCGGCTTGACCTCTTCGGGCGGGCGCGCATCGGGCAGGGTCAGGCCGGTCACGGCCAGGCCGGTGCGGTAAGCCTTCAGTGCGGCCTGCAGGCGTTCCTGGGCAACCAGCGCCAGCGGGCCGCGGTTGTTGAGGACGGCGTTGAGGTCGGCACGGCCCACCTGCTCGCGGACCGCGCTCTGCGCGGACTGCTCCAGCACCTGGTCGGCTGCCACCGTGCCAAACAGGTACAGGCGCGGGTCGTCGATGCGGTACTGCACGTTGACCGAGACGTTGACGATGTTCTCGTCACGGGTCAGCACCGGCACCTGGCTGCTGAACGTCTTGATCTGGGTGGCATTGACCTTGGTCACCGATTCGATCGGCCAGGGCAGCTTGAAGTTGGGGCCGGGCTGCAGGATCCGCGAGAACTGGCCGAAGCGCAGGACCACGCCGCGCTGCTGTTCGCCGATCAGCTGGAAGCTGGAGAACAGCAGCAGCAGAACCACCGCGACCGCCACCCAACGCAGGATGTTGCCATCGAAGAGATCCTTGAGCGGGCCGGGAAAACCGCCCCAACCGCTGCCATTGCCGCCACCGCGCGGGCCAAACGGCCCTCGTCGGTTCTCGTCGGGACCTTGTCCGCCCTTGTTGCCGCCGGGTGTATTCCAGGCCATGCACGCTCCATCAGTGAAAGGTTGCCTGCGGGCCATTCCGCACCGTCAACCATGAATCCTGTTCGATTCTACTAGATGGGGCGGATCGGCAGGATTGGAAGGGGCAAGGGGCCAACGGGATCGATTCATGCGTTGCCCAGCCGGGGGTCCCGGCCCGCGCAGGCAGCAGGTAAGGTGTCGTTCCACACCCCATGAGGCCGCCCCCATGCCCCTGCCCGCCCCCTTCAACGCCTTCCGCATCCACCAGGACGAGCACGGCCACCGCAGCGGCATCGAGGCGATCGGCCTGGATCAGCTCAACCCGGGCGAGGTGGTGATCCGCGCGCAGTGGTCGTCGGTGAACTACAAGGATGCCCTGGCCGGCACCGGCAAGGGCCGCATCCTGCGCCGCTTCCCGCTGGTGGGGGGCATCGACGTCGCCGGCACGGTGGTGGCCTCCACCGACCCGGCCTACCGCGAGGGCGATGCGGTGCTGGCCACCGGCTGCGGGCTCAGCGAGACCCGGGACGGCGGCTACAGCCAGTACGTGCGGCTGGCCGCGAGCGCGGTGATCGCCCAGCCGGCCGGGCTGACCCCGCGCGAGGCGATGGTGCTGGGCACTGCCGGCTTCACCGCCGCGCTGGCGCTGCTGCGCATGACCGACAACCGGCTGACCCCCGCGCATGGCCCGCTGGCGGTCACCGGGGCCACCGGCGGGGTCGGCTCGTTGGCGGTGGACATCTTCAGCCGCGCCGGCTTCGAGGTGCATGCCATCAGCGGCAAGGCCGACCAGGCCGACTACCTTCACGGGCTGGGCGCCAGCCAGGTGTTGCCGCGCGAGGCGCTGGCCACGGGCAAACCGATGGAATCGGCGCGCTTCGGCGGCGGCCTGGACAATGCCGGTGGCCCCATGCTGGCCAGCCTGCTGGCGCAGACGGTGCCTTACGGCAGCGTGGTCAGCGCCGGCCTGGCGGCCAGCCCCGCGCTGGACATGACGGTGATGCCCTTCATCATCCGCGGCGTGTCACTCCTGGGGGTGTCGTCGGCGGCTGCACCGCGCGCGCTGCGCGAACAGGTGTGGGAAAAGCTCGCCGGCGATTGGAAGCCGCGCCACCTGGAGGCCATCTGCACGCGCGAAGTGGGCCTGGACGGATTGGCCGACGTGTTCGACGCGATGCTTGCGGGCGGCGCAGTGGGTCGCACGGTGGTACGGATCGACTGAGCGTTGCAGGGGGGCGACGGACGGCATGCCGGACGCTTCCCGGCCATGCGCGCGCGGCACTACACTGCGGGCATAACCTGGGGAACAACATGGCACGCATTCTGATCGTCGACGATTCACCGTCGCAGCTGCTGGGGATACAGCGCATCGTCGAAAAGCTCGGGCACGAGATCCTGACCGCCACCGATGGCGCCGCCGGGGTGGAAGCGGCCCGGGCGCAACTACCCGATCTGGTGCTGATGGACGTGGTGATGCCCAACCTCAACGGTTTCCAGGCCACCCGCACGCTGGCCCGCGATGCGAGCACCAAGCACATTCCGGTGATCCTGGTGACCACCAAGGACCAGGACACCGACCGCATGTGGGGCATGCGCCAGGGGGCCAAGGCCTACATCACCAAGCCGTTCTCCGAGGACGAACTGTCTGAAGTGCTGGAGCGCGTTTTCAGCAACCAGGAACCGCCGACGGCGTGATGCCGACGGCCGGCCCGGTAGGTACCGACCGTTGGTCGGTACGCACTGACGGTCGGTACGCACCAACGGTCGATGACACCGGTCGGTACGCCGATGCATCGGCGCACCGCCGGCATCACACCTTTTCGCCGAACGCCTTGGCCAGTGCCTTGTAGGCCTTCTTCTGCGCCTCTTCGGTCGGGGCCGGCGCCACGATCTCCAGCTCCACGATCTGGTCACCGTCCGGGTTGCCCGGCAGGCCGCGACCGCGCAGGCGCAGCTTGCGCCCGGCATCGGATTCGGCCGGCACCTTCAATTCCACCGACCCGCCCAGGGTGGGCACGCTGATGCTGGTGCCCAGCGCGGCCTGCCACGGCGTCACCTGCAGGGTGTACAGGATGTTGCGGCCGTCCACCTCGAACTGCGGGTGCTCGGCATATTCCACTTCCAGCAGCAGGTTGCCGCCGCCGGTGCCCTGCCCGGTCAGCCGGATCACCTGGCCCGGGCGGATGCCCTTGGGCACGCGCACGTCCAACTGCTTGCCGTTGACGTTGATGCGCAGGCTGTCGCCGGTATGGGCCGCTTCCAGCGGCACCGACAACTTGGCGCGGGTGTCGCGGGTGGGCTGCGGGCCCTGGCTGGCGCCGCCGAAGCCACTGGCACGGCCACCACCACCGCCGCGCTGGCGCGCGAACAGGCTTTCGAAGAAGTCGCTGAAGCCGCCGCCGCCGGCGCCGCCCCCAAACACTTCCTCGTAATCGAAGCCCTGGCCGCCGCCGTAGTTCGGCGGTGCATGGAACTCCTCGCCCGGCCGGTAGCCTTGGGCCTTGAGCTGGTCGTAGGCGGCACGCTTCTGCGGGTCGCGCAGGGCTTCATAGGCCTCGTTCACGGCCTTGAACTTGTCTTCCGCGCCGGCCTCCTTGCTCACGTCAGGGTGGTACTTGCGTGCCAACCGGCGGTAGGCCGTCTTGATCTCGGCATCGCCCGCGGTCGGTTCCACCCCGAGCGTGGCGTAGTAATCCTTGAATTCCATCGATACACCTCGAATAAGTTCGGTCGCCCGCGCCGGCGGGCACCGTCCCGTCAATTCTAGCCGCTGGCAGCGCCGCTGCCGTGACGCGCGGGCTTGATCCGGCGCAATGCGTCGCGCATGGGCGGCGGCTACGCTGGCCCCGGCAGCGCTGCCCTGCCGTTGAAATGGGTGTCCACGCGATTTTTTCAACGTTTTGACGCCACCCTCCCACCCCGCTTACTACGCTGTCCGTGTCCAAGGAGTCCGCATGACCATCCACGTTGGCGACCGCATTCCCGAAGTCACCCTCAAACGCATCCGCGAGGGCATGGAGACCATCGACACCCATGCCCTGTTCGACGGACGCCGGGCGGTGCTGTTCGCCGTGCCCGGTGCGTTCACGCCGACCTGTTCGGCCCGCCACCTGCCCGGCTATGTGGAGCACTTCGCCGATTTCCGCCACCGCGGCATCGACGTGTTCTGCATGGCGGTCAACGACCCGTTCGTGATGAAGGCCTGGGGCGAAAGCCAACACGTGCCCGACGGCCTGCAGCTGCTGTCCGACGGCAACGGCGAGTTCACCCGCGCGCTCGGGCTGGAGATGGATGCCAGCAGTTCGGGCATGGGCCTGCGGTCGCGCCGCTTCGCGCTCTACGTCGAAGACGGCGTGGTGCGCCAGACCTTCATCGAGGAACCCGGCCAGTTCGAGGTGTCCTCGGCAACGTACGTGCTGGAGCACCTGCCCAGCTGATCCCCCGCAACAAAGGAACCCGGCCAGCCATGTCAACGCCAGCCAAGCAATCCAGCACCGCCCCCGCCACCCGCCGCACCGGCCCGGACGGCATCAGCGATACCGCCACCCTGCGTGCCCGCGCGCGCAAGGACATCGAGGACGGCGCGATCACGCCGACCTACAGCGCCGACCGCGAGGCGGTGATCAAGCTGCTCAACGATGCACTGGCCACCGAGTACGTGTGCGTGCTCCGCTACTACCGCCACTACTTCATGGCCAAGGGCATGCTCGCCGACGCGGTCAAGGGTGAGTTCCTGGAGCACGCCCAGCAGGAGCAGGCACACGCCGGCAAGCTGGCCGAGCGCATCGTGCAGCTGGGCGGCGAACCGGATCTCAACCCGGACACCCTGACCGCGCGTTCGCATGCCGAATACAAGGAAGGCAAGGACCTGCGCGACATGGTCCGCGAGAACCTCATCGCCGAGCGCATCGCCATCGACAGCTATCGCGAAATGATCAATTTCGTCGGCGACAAGGACACCACCACCAAGCGCATCCTCGAAGAGATCCTGGCCCAGGAAGAGGAACACGCCGACGAGTTCGCCGACCTGCTGGACGGCTGGATCGGGGAATAACCCCCACGCATCTGGAACCGGTGGTGCCGGCCGCTGGCCGGCTCTTCCGCTGTACTCCTGCCGGAACTGCTGCTGCCCCGGCCCCTGCTCGCGGATGATCAAACCGGTAGGGTCGCGCCCCAGCCGACTGCCGATACGCCCTCAACATGCGGTGGTGGCATGACCTGTGGTGAGGACGGTGCTGGTGCGCTTTTCCGACACAGGTCATGCCCTACCGGATGCGGAAGATGCATCGGCAGTCGGCTGGGGCGCGACCCTACCGGTGATATTGCCGCGTGCCGTTGGGATGGGTGGGCATTCCGTTGAATGGGTGTGGGTGACGTCGGGATGCCTGCGCGTGGTGTTGCCATGGCGGGACGCGCCACCGCGGGTTGCTACCGCAGGATGCGGAACCGGACCTGCGTCCAGGCACCATCGGAGGCGAGCGCGGTAAGGGTGTGCTCGCCGGTTTCGTCGAAATCGCGCTGGAACAGGCGCGCGCCCTCGGTGCGTGCGATCCAGCGTCCGTCCAGCAGCCAGTCGATGCTGTTGTCGTTGCCCAGCGCGCGCAGCTGCAGGCGTACGCCATGCTCTGCATTGGGCGCGCGGGCCAGTGTGGCGCGGTCGTTGAGGCCTTCGATGTGCAGGCTGCCGCCGCTTTCGCGGCCATCGTCGCTGCAGTCCGGCGACAACGCCGGCAGCTGCGACGCATGCCGCTGTGCCAAGGGCAACCACGGGGACAACAGGGCCGGCCAGCGTGCGATCTCGCGCACCTCGGTCTCGTGCGGCAGGCGGCAATCCGGCGACACCCGCAGGCCGCTGCGCGCGTCCACGTTGAACCGTTGGCGCCCCGGCTGCCACAGCCGCGCGTCGCGTTCGGCGAAGGTGGGCGGCACCACGCCGTCCAGCACGAACGCATCCAGGCGGCGTTGGCACAACGCGTCCTCGGTGCGCTCGGCCAGCTCCCCGGTCGGCCAGCAGATCGCCTCGCGGGTCACGTTGGGCGGCATCGGCGCGCCGCTGGCGTCGCCGGCCTGGCGCGGCAGGCTGTCCACCACCTCGAACATCAGCGGCAACGCGGTGACCGCTCCGTACTGCCCGGGCAACGGCGTGCCATCGGGCCGCCCCACCCACACCCCCACGGTGTAGTGGCGGGTACTGCCGATCGCCCAGGCATCGCGGTAGCCGTAGCTGGTGCCGGTCTTCCACGCCACCCGCGGGCGCCCGGTGACATCGAAGGTGCCGCTGCCGTACCCGGGCCGCGGGTTGGACTCGAGCACTTCGCGGGTGATCCACGCCGCACCCGGCGACATCAGGCGGCGTTCGATCACCGGATCGGCAGCGGTGTAGCGCACACGGCCGGCGATGCCGTTGCGGTTGAAGCCGGCGAATGCCCCAACCAGATCTTCCAGGCGCGCACCGGTGCCGCCGAGGATCAGCGACAGGTTGGGCGCGCTGCCATGCGGGAAGCGCAGCGTGATGCCGGCGTGCGACAGCCGCGCGGCGAAGCGCGCCGAGCCGACCCGGTCCAGCAGCTCCACCGCCGGCACGTTGAGCGACAGCCGCAGTGCCGTGGCCGAACTGACCGGTCCGTTGAACGCCGCGTCGAAATTGCCCGGGCGGTAACCACCGAACGCCTGCGGTGCGTCCACCATCAGGCTTTCCGAATGGATGAGCCCATCATCCAGCGCCATGCCGTACAGGAACGGCTTGAGCGTGGAACCGGGCGAGCGCCAGGCCTGCACCATGTCCACGTGGCCCAGCCGCTGCTTGTCGCCGAAGGCCACCGAACCGACGTAGGCGCGGGCCTCCAGCGTGCGGTTGTCGACCACCAGCAAGGCAGCGGACGTTCGCTCGGGCAGCTGCGAGAAGTACGACGACACCCGTTCTTCCAGCGTGCGCTGCAGGCCGATGTCCAACGTGCTTTCGATCCGCGCCGCACGCGGTTGCGCCGACCGCAGCCGTTGCGCCAGCAACGCGGCATGCAGCGGCGGCTGCAGTGCCCGGGTGACCACCGGCTCGATGCGGGCATCGTCCACGTCGTCACGGCTCCACACGCCCAGCGCGACCATGCGCTCGAGCACCTTGTCGCGCGCGCGTTGCGCCGCTTCGGGGTGGCGGTCCGGGCGCAGCCGGCTGGGCGCCTGCGGCAACACCGCCAGCAATGCGGCTTCGGCCTGCGACAGCCGCGCAGCCGGCTTGCCCAGGTAGGCCCAGCTGGCCGCCTCCACGCCTTCGATGGTGCCGCCATACGGTGCGCGTTCCAGGTACAGCGCCAGGATCTGCGCCTTGCTCAGGTGCACTTCCAGCTGCACCGCGCGCAGCATCTGCTTGGCCTTGCCCCACGGCGTGCGCGTATGCGGGTCGAGGATGCGCGCCACCTGCATGGTCAGGGTGGAACCACCGGACACGATCCGCCCCTGCAGCAGCCATTGCTTGCCGGCGCGCAGCAACCCCCACGGGTTGATCCCGGGGTGCCGCCAGAACCAACGGTCTTCGTAATTGAGCAGCGCCTGCAGGTACAGGGGCGACACGCTGTCGATGGACGCCGGGTACCGCCACACACCGTCGGCATCGGCGAACGCGCGCAGCGGCGTGCCGTCGCGGGCGACCACCAGGGTACTGGTGTCGCGCAGCTTCGGCAGCGGCGGCGGGAACGCCAGGTCAAGCACCAGCAGCAGGCTGAGCACGGCCACCGTGCCCCACCGCAGCGTGGGCAACAGCCACTGCCGCGCCCGCAGTGCCAGGCGCTTGAAGGGGAATGACGTCATCGGCTGAACGACAGCGTGGTGCGGGCCATCGCGTCGGCGATGGCCCGCACCCGGCTCACGGTTGGACCACGGTCAACGTGGTCGGGTAGCTACGGCCCACCCCACGCAGGTCGGGGCGGTACATGTCTTCCACCAGCGGCGGCGGCACCGTGTAGGTTCCCGGAGTAACCGCGCGCACCAGGTAGAACACCTTGGCGGTACTGCCCCGCGACAGCTTCACCGCGGCCACGTAGCGGTCGTCGCGGAACTCCTCGTGGCGCAGCGTGGCGGCATCGCCGCGGTCGTTGACGTTGAGCCCGTCCACAACCACGTCGGCCCACTGCTTGGCGTCGCCCAGGTTGAAGTTCTCGATCTCCAGGCCCGCCGGCAACAGGTCCGTCAGCAGCGCGTCGGGCATGTCCACGTTCGGGGTGATGCTGACCCGCACGATCAACGCCTCGCCTTCCTTCAACGCGCGCGGCGTCCACGGCTTGCCGTCGGTGGTGTACCAGGTGCGTTCCACGCCCAGGTGGCGGCTGTCCGGCTCCGGTGCGGTGCGCGGGATGCCGGCCACGTCCAGGCTGGCGAACATCGGCGGCTCCCCCTGCGGGGTGAAGCGCACGCCCTTGGCCAGCGCGGCGTAGTCGAAGCTGCGCCCGAACAGGCGACGCGCGGCGATGGCCTCCACCTCACCGCCCACAGCCAGTTCGCCGGACACCAGCTTCTTCTGGTTGGCCGACAGGGCCTTGCCCAGGCGCGCGATGGCGACCTGTTCCTGCGTGCTCAACCACAGCCCGCTGCTGCTGCGGCGTGCATCCAGGGCCCGGCCCAGGTCGACCGCACGGGCGTCATAGCCCGGCTTGGACAGCTTGCGCTCGTGCAGCAGCGCGATCATCAGTGCGTCATCGCGCACCGCGCTGCCGTAGTCACCGAAGTACTGCGGGCGTTCGCTGCTCGGCTTGGCAAAGCCGGCGGCAATGGCCGCATCGCCACGCTTGTGGTCGCCCTGCAGCGACAACGCGATACCCAGGTGGACCAGCGGCAGGCCGGTCAGCGCCTTGCTGCGTTCGTTGTCATACAGCGCGCGCAGCGTACCCAGCGG
This sequence comes from Stenotrophomonas sp. GQ19, assembly GCF_059758695.1. NCBI lineage: Bacteria > Pseudomonadati > Pseudomonadota > Gammaproteobacteria > Lysobacterales > Lysobacteraceae > Stenotrophomonas > Stenotrophomonas sp. GQ19. Next base: position 140,979 of record NZ_JCAXES010000002.1, read on the forward strand.
CGCGCGGTTGACCCGCGCCAGCACGTAACCGGAGTAGGCCTGGTTGGCGAACTTGAGGTTCTCGCGGCGGTCTTCACCGTAGAACTGGTTGCCACCGGACAGCAGGTCTTCGCTCAGGCGGTTGAGCGCCTTCTGCAGCACGCTGTCGGGCACCGCAAAACCCCCGTCCTTGGCATCCAGCAGGAACTCGGCGATGTACGGGGTGAGCCATGGGTTCACATAGCCGTCGTCGCCCCACATCGAGAAGTTGCCGTTCGCCACCTGCATCGAGGCCAGCCGGCCGAACGCGCCTTCCATGCGCTCACGGCGGGTCTTGGCATCCAGGCCGTCGGCACCGAGCATGGCCGAGGTCGCCTCGTCCAGCATCAGCGCCGCGTAGCCCTTGCTGGTGGTCTGCTCGGCGCAGCCATACGGATACTTCAGTGCGTCGTTGAGCGCGCTGGCAAACGGAATCGGCGGCAGCGCGCTGACCAGCATGCGGGCGGTCACCGAATCGCTCATCAGGCCATCGGCCAGGCCGCTGCCCATCTCCACCGCACCCAGCGGGTCCAGCGTGCGGGTCTGCGAGCGCAGGATCTGCGGCCAGGCGGCGCGCACCGGCAGGTCGTAGCGGCGGTCCACCTTGAAGCCGTTGCCGTCCACCCGCACCCGCACCTTGGCCACCGTGTAGCCCTCGCGCGCGGTCAGCGGGAAGCTCAGGGTGGTCTTGGCGTCGGCCTTGAGCTGCAGCGTGCGGGTCGGTTCACCCAGGGCGAGCGGACCGATGCCGTCGACCTGCACCTTGAACTCGCCCGGCGTGCCGGTGAAGTTCTGCACGTCCAGGGTGACCGTGCTGCGGTCGCCCGGCGCCATCACCCGCGGCATGCTGGCTTCGGCCAGGATCGGCGCGCGCACCACCGTTTCCACATCGCGCTTGCCGTACTGGTCATCGGAATACACCACCGCCGACACCCGCAGGGTGCCGTTGAAGTCCGGCACCTTCAGCGCGATCCGGGCGATGCCCTTGGCATCGAGCTTCACCGGGCCGGAGAACAGGTCCACGGTCTGCACGCGCGCGGTGGGACGCTTGGCCTGGGGCATCGCCGCCAGCGCCATGTCGCCGCCGAACTTGAGCTTGCCGCTGCTGCCGTCAAAGCTCTCGATCACGCGGCTGTAGATGTCATAGGCATCCACGTCCAGGCGGCGCTGCGCGAAGAAGTGGCCGGCCGCGTCGGGCACCGGGAAGCGGGTGATGTTGAGGATGCCCACGTCCACCGCCGACACGGTCACGTGCGCCACCTTGCCCGCCAGCTGCGGCGCGCTCACCGTCACCGGCAGGGTCTGCTCGGGGCGCATCTGCTTGGGCGCCGACAGGCCGACCGCGATCTGGCGCGCCTTGCGGTCCATCGGCACGTGCACCACGCCCACGGCACGGGCCGGGGTGATCTTGCTCGGCGCACTGCCGCCACGGAACACCAGCGCGGTGATGTAGACGTCGTGGCGCTCCCACTCGGCGGTGACCGGGATGTCGAAGGTGCTGCCCGGCTTGGCGTCGATCTCCTGCACGTACAGCATCTTGTCGCTTTCCACCATCAGGATGCCCTTGCCGGCATGCGGCGGGGTAACGGTGACGCGGACCTTGTCGCCGGCCTTGTAGCCGGTCTTGTCCAGGCCCAGCTTGATCTTGTCCGGGCGTGCATCCAGGCCGCGGTTGTCGTCGTTCCAGCTCCAGCCGGCGCGGAACGGATAGCGGCTGGTCAGCCCGGTGGTCGGATCGAACACCTCCAGGCGGTACTCGCCCCACTCCACCGGCAGGTCGACCGTGGTGGCCGCGGTGCCGGCGTCGACGGTGCGGGTGTCCTTGTTCTCGAAGCGGCGGGTGAAGTCGTAATCCCAGCGGTTGTCGTTGAAGGTCCAGTGGTAGTCGCGCAGCTCGCGCACCAGGGTGATCTTCAGGCCCTTGGCCGGCTGCGGCTTGCCTGCGGCGTCCACACGCATCACTTCGAAGCGCGCGGTGCTGTTGGCATCGGCGCCGTCATCGGGATTGAACAGCGGACGCACGCCGACCAGCGCCGGCGCCGGCCACATCACCCGCTTCAGCGTGCGGGTGACGGTGCGCCCGCCGGTTTCGTACACGCTGCCGGACACCACCACCGCGATCGGGGCGGTCGGCTTGACCTCATCGGGCAGCGCCACGTCCTGGCGCAGCTTGCCGTCGGCCGGGAATTCGGTGTCGATGATGTCGCGTGCCTCACGCGGCAGTGCAATGGTGGGGTCACCGAAGAAGTAGCCCGGCAACGCCTCCACCGGGGACTGCTCGGCCGCCACGGCCAGGCGCGCGGTGAAGCGGTTGCCGTCGGCGGGCGCGCCGTACAGGTAGGCCGCATCCGCGATCAGCTTGAGCGGCTCACCCGGCTTGAGGGTCTTCTGGGCACTGTCCAGGTCCAGCTTCATGCGCTCGGGCAGGAACTCCTCGATGCGCAAGGTCATGCCCTGGATGGCTTCCTTGCTGGCCGGGTTGGTGCGGAACTCCACCTGCCAGCGCCCGGTCGGGGCTTCGGCCGGAATGGTCTGTTCGAAGCTGAAATAGCCCTGCTCGCCCGGCTGCAGGCGGGTTTCGCGGAAGGTCTTGCCGTCCGGCTGCTTCAGGCGCAGGAAGACCGGCTGCGGCTTGGTCGGCTTGCCATCGTTGTCGCGCAGCAGCGCGGAGATGCGCACCGTTTCACCGGGGCGGTACAGGTCGCGGCCGGACCAGGCGAACACGTCGAACCAGGCGTTGTCACGCCCGGCCACCGCGAACTCGCTCAGGTCCAGCGCCGGCTGGTTGAACGGCAGCATCGAGGTGTCCGCACCGCTGCTGGCGATCAGCACGTGGCTGGCATCGAGCGTGTAGTTGAGCAGTGCATTGCCGTTGCCGTCGGTGCTGCCCTTGAGCACCACCTCGCCCTTGCCGTCGAGGATGCGCAGCTCGATCTTCTTCAGCGCCGCCCCGCTCTGCAGCGAGGCGGTGTGCACGAACAGCTTGTCCTTGTAGGCGCGGGTGTGCAGGCCGATGTCGCTGACGGTGAAGAAGGCGGTGTCGAACTCGCTTTCGAACGAGCCGCTGCGCTTCATCACCGCGAAGTACAGGCCGGGCTCCTGCAGCTGCTTGATCTCCTGGGTGGGCAGGTAGGTCAGCACGCGCTCGTTCTGCTTGCCGCCCAGCACGAACCGGTTGACGTACACCGGCTCGGCCAGCTTGGACATCGGCACGCGGTCGTCATAGTCGCTGTCCAGGTCCCAGCTGCCGCGACGCCCGCCGCGCTGGTACTGGCTGAAGAAGGTGGGCAGCTGGTTCTCGCGCACGCGCAGGAACTCCACGTCCACTTCCTGCACGTTCACCGACACCACCGGCAGGCCACGGCTGTCCTTGGCCGGCAGCACGCTGCCCTGCGAGGCGAAGCCGGCCACCGGCTTGAGCTCGCCGGTGAACACTTTCTGGCGCAGCTCCTTGCCGATGCGGCTGCCATCGGCGGCCAGCAGGTCGGGCGAGACGATCAGGTTGTATTCCTTGGCCGCCTCGACGAACGGGTAGCGCAGGGTCAGACCGTCATCGGACAGGGTCCAGCTGCTGTCCTCGGTGCCCACCTTCTCGGCGAAGCGGACCAGCGCGTCGAAGTCCTGGGTGCCCACCAGCGGGCGCGAGAATTCCAGCGCCAGCGACACGCCGTCGCCCTTCTGGTCGGGGTAGGCCCGCACCAGGGTGAACTCGCTGACCTTCTCGGCCTTGGCCGCGATCGGTGCGCCGGACGGGGTAGGCAGCTGCCCGCTGTTGTTGCGGTTGCACCCCCCGATACCCAGGGCCAGGCCGGCGACCAGCGCCAGGCCCGCGATTCCCTTCCAGCTCCACTGCCCGACCCGACTGCGGCTAGCCATGATGACGCTCCTTGATCAAGGCGGCCAGTATAGAGGGCGACCCGGCTCGAGCGGAGCCGGGTGACGGTCGGGTCTGCGTGGCGTCCGGGGTAGCCGACCAACGGTCGGCTCTACCGGGGATGGGGTGTGGCCGACCGCGCATCGGGTGTGGCCGGCTGGGGATGTGGCAGCCGACCGACGGTCGGCTCTACCCGGCTACGTAGAGGTTTACGTAGTCGTGTACGGGCATCGCTTCCAGCACCACCGGGTCCAGTGAGGCGTCGAGGATGCGGCGCTGCTGCTGGGTCGGGTAAGTGGCGGTGAGGTGGGCGCGGAACTTGTCCTCCAGCAGCGGGATGCCCTCGGCGCGGCGGCGGGCGTGGCCCAGCGGGTACTCCACCTCGGCTTCCAGGGTGCTGCCGTCGGTGAACGCCACCGCCAGCGCGTTGGCGATGCTGCGCTTGTCCGGGTCCAGGTAGTCGGCGGTGTAGCGCGGCTCCTCGACGCAGGTGATCTTCGCGCGCAGCGCATCGATGCGCGGGTCGGCGGCCACGTCGTCCTCGTAGTCCTCGGCCACCAGGCGGCCGAAGATCAGCGCGATGGCGACCATGTACTGCACGCAGTGGTCGCGGTCGGCCGGGTTATGCAGCGGGCCGGGCTTGTCGATGATGCGCAGGCAGGCCTGCTGGGTGCGCAGGGTGATGTGGGCGATGTCCTCGCTGCGCTTGCCGGCCGCGCGCATGCGCGCATGCAGCTGCATCGCCGCCTCCACGGCGGTCTGCCCGTGGAATTCGGCCGGGTAGCTGATCTTGAACAGCACGTTTTCCATCACGTAGCTGCCATACGGGCGCTGGAAGCGGAACGGCTGCCCGCCAAAGCTGACGTCGTAGAAGCCCCAGGTGGGTGCGGTCAGCGCACTCGGGTACCCCATCTCGCCCGCCGCGGCCATCAGTGCCAGCCGCACCGCGCGGCTGGTGGCATCGCCGGCCGCCCAGCTCTTGCGCGAGCCGGTGTTGGGGGCGTGCCGGTAGGTGCGCAGCGACTGCCCGTCCACCCAGGCCAGCGACACCGCATTGAGCATGCGCTCGCGGTCCAGCCCGAGCAGGTGCGCGACCACGGCGGTGGAGGCCACCTTGACCAGCACCACGTGGTCCAGCCCGACCCGGTTGAATGCGTTTTCCAACGCCAGGCAGCCCTGGATCTCATGCGCCTTGACCATCGCCACGAGCACGTCGCGCATGGTCAACGGCGGCCGCCGCAGTGCTTCGGCGTTGCGGCTGAGCCAGTCGGCCGTGGCCAGGATGCCGCCGAGGTTGTCGGACGGATGGCCCCATTCGGCGGCCAGCCAGGTGTCGTTGAAGTCCAGCCAGCGCACCATCGCGCCGATGTTGAAGGCCGCCTGCACCGGGTCCAGTTCGAAGCGCGTGCCCGGCACGCGCGCGCCGTTGACCACCCGGGTGCCAGGCACCAGCGGTCCGAGCAGCTTGCTGCAGGCGGGAAACGCCAGGGCCGCCAGGCCGCAGCCAAGCGTGTCGATCAGGCAATGGCGCGCGGTGCTGAAGGCCAGCGGCGACTCCACCCGGAAGTCGCGCACGTAGTCCACGATGTCGGTCATGACCGCATCCCATGGCGGTCGCTGGTTGCTGCTGTGGTCGTGACCGGACATCGTGATCTCCTGTTGAACCTACAAGGTGTCGGCGGGTACCCGCACCGCGCCTTCCATCAGCACGCGTGCACTGCGGCTCATGATGGCCTTGGTGACCGTCCACTGCCCGTCAACGAACGCCGCCTGTGCGCCCACCCGCAGCGTGCCGGACGGATGCCCGAAGGTGACCGCTTCACGCTCACCGCCACCGGCGGCCCGGTTGACCAGCGTGCCGGGGATCGCAGCGGCGGTGCCGATCGCGACCGCCGCCGTGCCCATCATCGCGTGGTGCAGCTTGCCCATCGACAGCGCGCGCGCGTGCAGGTCGATGTCGCCCGCCGCGATCTGCTTGCCGCTGGAAGACACGTAGTCCTGCGCCGGGGCGACGAACGCCACCTTGGGCGTGTGCTGGCGGGTGGCGGCCTGGTCGATGCTGTCGATCAGGCCCATGCGCACCGCGCCGTGCGCACGGATCGCCTCGAAGCGGGCCAGTGCGGCCTTGTCCTCGTTGATCGCCGGCTGCAGTTCGGTACCGGTGTACCCCAGGTCGGCCGCGTTGAGGAAGATGGTGGGAATGCCGGCGGTGATCATCGTCACCTGGAAGCTGCCCACGCCGGGCACGTCCAGGGTGTCGACCAGGTTGCCGGTCGGGAACATCGACCCGCCCTCGCCGTCGCCGTCATCGGACGGGTCGAGGAACTCCAGCTGGATCTCGGCCGCCGGGAAGGTCACCCCATCCAGTTCGAAATCGCCGATCTCCTGCACCTGGCCATCCACGACCGGCACGTGGGCCAGGATGGTCTTGCCGATATTGGCCTGCCAGATCCGCACGGTGCAGATGCCGTTGTGCGGGATGCGCGCCGGGTCGATGAAGCCGTTGCTGATCGCAAACGGGCCTACCGCGGTGCTGAGGTTGCCGCAGTTGCCGCTCCAATCCACGAACGCGGTATCGATGGCGACCTGACCATACAGATAGTCCACGTCATGATCGGGCACCGACGCGGCGGCGATGATCACGCACTTGCTGGTGCTGGAGGTGGCACCGCCCATGCCGTCGGTGTGCTTGCCATACGGGTCGGGCGAGCCGATCACACGCATCAGCAGCGCATCGCGGGCCGGGCCCGGCACCTGCGCCGCCACCGGCAGGTCGGTCAGCCGGAAGAACACGCCCTTGCTGGTACCGCCACGCAGGTAGGTGGCCGGAATGCGGAGCTGGGGGAGGAAGGTCATAACGGATGCCTTGGAAGTCTTGGAAAAATCAGCGCTGGGCGACCAGCGCGGGAAGAGGATGACGTTTGTGCGCGGCCAGGGCGCTGCGCTGCTCCCAGCGGAACAGCCACAGGATGGCCAGCTTGGTGCTGCCGCTGACCACGGCCAGCAGCAACAGCGGCCAGCCCAGGTGCAGCCCCATCGCGAAGGCGAAGACGACCGTGGAAACATCCATCAGCAGGATCAGCTGGCTCATCCGCAGCGATACCGCACCGGTGCGGCCGGAGCGCCAGATCAGCAGGATCTGGTGCGCATACCCCTGCGCCAGCAACGCGGTGATGGCCACGATCATCGCCGAGGCCAGCACCCGCCCTTCGTCGACGTGGCGCTGCCCCCAAACCAGCCCGGCCAGCGCACACAGCAGTGCCAGGCAGGCCAGCGCCAGCCCGGTGGTGGCCGCGCGGCTGCGCCGGTCCGTCCAGATCTCGCGCAGGATCAGCAGCACCAGCACCGAGGCGAGCAGGCGCGGCCAGACAATGAAGTGGTTGAACGGCTGGATGGTGTAGCCGTAGACGAAGAACGACAGATAGGCCAGGAAACTGACCGTGAACTGGTTGAGCGACAGGATGTCGGTGGCGCCACCGTTGGCCGCGCCCGCGCTGCGGCGCCGCCAGACCTTGCGCAGCTGCGCCCACACGCCGACCAGGCTGAGCAGGATGAACGCGGTGTTGATGATGCCCGCCACGGTGTAGAACATGTCGCCGACCGTCCTGTCTGGTATCGCTTGCCAGCGCATCGGTGGCCCCATGCCACCGACGCTGCGGGCGCACACACCGGGTGTGCGCGCCCGTGTTGCCCTCATGCCACCTGCGACGCTTCCAGGAAGTCCTGGGCGAAGCGCTGCAGCACGCCGCCGGCCTCGTAGATGGACACCTCCTCGGCGGTGTCCAGGCGGCAGGTGACCGGCACCTTCAGCTGTTCACCGTTGTGGCGGTGGATCACCAGGGTCAGCTCGGCACGCGGCACGCGCCCGCCGATCACATCGAAGGTTTCGGTGCCATCGATGCCCAGCGTCTTGCGGTTCACGCCGTCCTTGAACTCCAGCGGCAGCACGCCCATGCCGATCAGGTTGGTGCGGTGGATGCGTTCGAAGCCTTCGGCGGCAATCGCCTCCACGCCGGCCAGGCGCACGCCCTTGGCGGCCCAGTCGCGCGAACTGCCCTGGCCGTAGTCGGCACCGGCGATGATGATCAGCGGCTGCTTGCGCGCCATGTAGGTTTCAATGGCTTCCCACATGCGCGTGACCTGCCCGTCCGGCTCCACGCGCGCCAACGAGCCCTGCTTGACCTGGCCATCGACCACGGCCATTTCGTTGATCAGCTTCGGGTTGGCGAAGGTGGCGCGCTGCGCGGTGAGGTGGTCGCCGCGGTGGGTGGCGTAGGAATTGAAGTCCTCTTCCGGCAGGCCCATCTTGGCCAGATACTCACCGGCGGCGCTGCTGGCCATGATCGCGTTGGACGGCGACAGGTGGTCGGTGGTGATGTTGTCGCCGAGCACGGCCAGCGGACGCATGCCACTGAGCGAGCGCGCACCGGCCAGAGCGCCTTCCCAGTACGGCGGGCGGCGGATGTAGGTGCTCTGCTCGCGCCACGCATACAGCGGGCTGATCGGCGCGCCGTGCTCCACCTTGAAGGTGAACATCGGGTCGTAGACCTGGCGGAACTGCTCCGGCTTGACGCAGGCCTTGACCACCGCATCGATCTCGGCATCGCTGGGCCACAGGTCCTTCAGCGTGATCGGGTTGCCATCGGCGTCGTGGCCCAGGGCGTCCTTCTCGATATCGAACCGCACGGTACCGGCGATCGCGTAGGCCACCACCAGCGGCGGCGAGGCCAGGAACGCCTGCTTGGCATACGGATGGATGCGCCCGTCGAAGTTGCGGTTGCCCGACAACACCGCCGTGGCGTACAGGTCGCGGTCGATCACTTCCTGCTGGATTTTCGGGTCCAGCGCGCCGCTCATGCCGTTGCAGGTGGTGCAGGCGAAGGCCACGATGCCAAAGCCCATCTGTTCCAGGTCGCCCAGCAGACCGGCCTCTTCCAGGTACAGCTGCACGGCCTTGGAACCGGGTGCCAGCGAGCTCTTCACCCACGGCTTGCGGGCCAGCCCGGCGCGGTTGGCGTTGCGCGCCAGCAGGGCGGCGGAGATGACGTTGCGCGGGTTGCTGGTGTTGGTGCAGCTGGTGATGGCGGCGATGATCACCGCGCCATCGGGCATCAGCCCCTGTTCCTGCTCCAGCTTGCCCGAGGCCAGCTTGGCTTCATCGGCGATGCCGCGTGCGGCCAGCTCGCTGGTGGCCACGCGCTTGTGCGGGTTGGATGGGCCGGCCATGTTGCGCACCACGCTGGACAGGTCGAACTGCAGCACGCGCTCGTACTGCACGTTGGCCAGGTCGTCCGACCACAGGCCGGCGGCCTTGGCGTAGGTCTCCACCAGCTGCACCTGGGCTTCCTCGCGGCCGGTCAGGCGCAGGTAGTCCAGGGTCTGCTGGTCGATGGAGAACATCGCCGCGGTGGCGCCGAACTCCGGGGTCATGTTGGAAATGGTGGCGCGGTCGCCGATGGTCAGCGCGGTGGCGCCTTCACCGAAGAACTCGATCCACGCCCCCACCACGCGCTCCTTGCGCAGGTATTCGGTCAGCGCCAGCACGATGTCGGTGCAGGTGATGCCCGGCTGCGGGCGACCAGTGAGTTCCACGCCGATGATGTCGGGCAGGCGCATCCACGAGGCGCGGCCGAGCATCACGCTCTCGGCTTCCAGGCCGCCCACGCCGATCGCGATCACGCCCAGCGCGTCCACGTGCGGGGTGTGGCTGTCGGTGCCCACGCAGGTATCGGGGAAGGCCACGCCGTCGCGCACCTGCACCACCGGGGACATCTTCTCCAGGTTGATCTGGTGCATGATCCCGTTGCCCGGCGGAATCACGTCGACGTTCTTGAACGCCTTCTTGGTCCAGTTGATGAAGTGGAACCGGTCTTCGTTGCGACGGTCCTCGATGGCGCGGTTCTTCTCGAACGCAGCCTTGTCGAAGCCGGGGAATTCCACGGCCAGCGAGTGATCGACGATCAGCTGGGTCGGCACCACCGGATTGATCTGGGCCGGGTCGCCACCGGCATCGGCGATGGCATCCCGCAGGCCGGCCAGGTCCACCAGCGCGGTCTGGCCCAGGATGTCATGGCACACCACGCGCGCGGGGAACCACGGGAAATCCAGGTCCTGGCGGCGCTCGATCAGCTGCCGCAACGACGCGTCCAGGGTGGCCGGGTCGCAGCGGCGCACCAGGTTTTCAGCCAGCACGCGCGAGGTGTACGGCAGCGTGGCATAGGCGCCGGGCTGGATCGCATCGACCGCGGCCCGGGTATCGAAATAGTCCAGCGCGGTGCCGGGGAGGTTCTTGCGGTACTGAGTATTCATGGCTGGCGATAGCTGCTTGTTGGCGGGCCGGGGCGTCGTGACGCCGGCGAAGAAGGAGTAGCGACGCCGCAACGGAGTAGACCGGCATCACGCCGGCCTGCTCCGCAAGGCACCCGCGAACGGGTGCGGTACGTCTGTCTTACCTGCGCTGGTCGATCGGCACGAAGGCCTGGTCTTCCGGGCCGGTGTAGTTGGCGCTGGGGCGGATGATCTTGCCGTCGATGCGCTGCTCGATGATGTGCGCGCTCCAGCCGGAGGTGCGTGCGATGACGAACAGCGGGGTGAACATCGCCGTCGGCACGCCCATCATGTGGTAGCTGACCGCGCTGAACCAGTCCAGGTTCGGGAACATCTTCTTGATGTCCCACATCACCGTTTCCAGGCGCTCGGCGATGTCGAACATCTTCACGTTCTGCTGCTCGGCCGACAGGTCGCGCGCCACTTCCTTGATGATGTTGTTGCGCGGATCGCTCACGGTGTACACCGGATGGCCGAAGCCGATCACCACTTCCTTGCGCTCGACGCGGGCCTTGATGTCGGCCTCGGCGTCGTCCGGGCTGTCGTAGCGCTTCTGCACTTCGAAGGCCACTTCATTGGCGCCGCCGTGCTTGGGACCCCGCAGCGCGCCGATGCCGCCGGTGATGCAGCTGTACATGTCGCTGCCGGTGCCGGCGATGACGCGGCAGGCAAAGGTGGACGCATTGAATTCATGCTCGGCGTACAGGATCAGCGAGGTGTGCATCGCCTTCACCCACGAGTCCTGCGGCTTCTCGCCATGCAGCAGGTGCAGGAAGTGGCCGCCGATGGAGTCATCGTCGGTTTCCACGTCGATGGCGCGGCCGTTGTGGCTCCAGTGGTACCAGTACAGCAGCATCGAGCCCAGACAGGCCATCAGCTTGTCGGCGATGTCGCGCGCGCCCGGATGGTTGTGGTCATCCTTTTCCGGCGACACGCAGCCCAGCACGGACACACCGGTACGCATCACGTCCATCGGGTGCGCCGACGGCGGCAGTTCTTCCAGCGCGGCCTTGACCGCGGCCGGGATGCCGCGCAGCGATTTCAGCTTGGACTTGTAGGCCACCAGCTCGGCGCGGGTGGGCAGCTTGCCATGCACCAGCAGGTGGGCGATTTCCTCGAACTCGCTGGTGTTGGCCAGGTCCAGGATGTCGTAGCCCCGGTAGTGCAGGTCGTTGCCGCTGCGGCCCACCGTGCACAGCGCGGTGTTGCCCGCAGCGGTGCCGGACAGGGCGACGGATTTCTTCGGCTTGAAGCCGGGGGCGGTGGTTGCTTCGCTCATGATCCCTCCAGAAAACAAGTGGTGCGACGTTACTTCTTGGCGGCGAACAGCGCATCGAGCTGCTGCTCGAAGGCGTGGTAGCCGATACGGTCGTACAGCTCTTCGCGCGTCTGCATCGCATCGACCACATTACGCTGGTGGCCGTCGCGGCGGATGGTCTCATATACGTTCTCGGCGGCCTTGTTGGCGGCGCGGAACGCGGACAGCGGGAACAGCTGGATGGCAACGCCGGCCGAGGCCAGTTCGTCGCGGGTGAACAGCGGGGTCTTGCCGAACTCGGTGATGTTGGCCAGCACCGGCACCTTCACCGCGTCGACGAAGCGGCGGTAGGTGGCCAGGTCGTAGGCGGCCTCGGCGAAGATGCCGTCAGCGCCGGCCTCGACGCAGGCAATGGCACGTTCGATGGCCGCATCCACGCCGTCCACCTGGATGGCATCGGTGCGCGCGATCAGGAAGAAGTCCGGGTCGGTCTTCGCGTCGGCGGCCGCCTTCACCCGATCGACCATCTCGCCCTGGGTGACGATTTCCTTGCCCGGGCGGTGACCGCAGCGCTTGGCGCCGACCTGGTCTTCGATATGGCAGGCGGCGGCGCCGGCCTTGATCAGCGACTTCACGGTGCGCGCGATGTTGAACGCGCTGGGGCCGAAGCCGGTGTCGATGTCCACCATCAGCGGCAGGTCGCACACATCGGTGATGCGGCGCACGTCGATCAGCACGTCTTCCAGGGTGTTGATGCCCAGGTCCGGCAGGCCCAGCGAACCGGCCGCGACGCCGCCACCGGACAGATAGATGGCGCGGTAGCCGGCGCGCTGCGCCAGCAGGGCGTGGTTGGCGTTGATCGCGCCGATCACCTGCAGGGGCGATTCGGCAGCCAGTGCGGCGCGGAAACGGGCGCCAGCGGAAGAAACAGGGGTGCTCATCGGGCAGCATTCCAGGGTGGTTGACGGGAGTGAAGGCGCAAGGGCCGTGCCAAGTGCCAAGTGTCTGATTTGATTGAGACAGGGCGGTAACAGGCACGTTTCACCGTGCAACATTGAAACATCTGTAACATGGATGGAACTGAAACATTGAAACGCCGCCATGTCGATCAGCCTGCCCCGCCACCGTTCCCGCCTGCCCGACCCGGACGCCGGCAGCCTGCCGGTGATCTGGACCGTCAGCGTGTCGCGCCTGACCGGGCTGCTGGGCGATGTGATCCCCGAGTTCGACCGCCGCGCGCGGATCGTGCCGATCAACCTCGGCTTCGAGGAAGCGGTGGACGTGATCGGCCAACGCCTGCGCCGCGAGCACTGCGACGTGGTCATCGCCGGCGGCTCCAACGCGGCCTACCTGCGCAGCCGGCTGGAGGTGCCGCTGGTGCCGATCCAGGCCAACGGCTTCGACCTGATGGAGGCGCTGGCGCGGGCGCGCCGGATCGCGCCCCGGATCGGTCTGGTTACCCACGCCACCGACGTGCCCACCTTCGGCAGCTTCCAGCACAGCTTCGGGCTGGACATCGAACACCGCCGCTTCGTGACCCGTGAAGATGCACGCGACTGCATCGCCGACCTGCGCGCCAACGGCATCGAAGTGATCGTCGGCACCGGCATGGCCATCGACCATGCCGAACAGGTGGGCCTGCCCGGGGTGCTGTTGTACTCGGCCGATTCGGTGCGCCAGGCGTTCGAGCACGCACTGGAACTCACCCAGACGCTGGCGCGGGTGGGCGCCCCCTCGCCGCGGCGTCGCCTGCCGGCCCGTCGCCGCGATGCCGACCACGCGCTGCTCGGCGACAGCGCCGCGATGCAGCAGGTCCGCGACCGCATCGCGCTGTATGCCCCGCACGACAGCACGGTACTGGTGACCGGCGCGACCGGCACCGGCAAGGAACTGGTCGCCCGGCAACTGCACGGCAGCAGTGGCCGGCGCGGGCGGTTTGTCGCGCTCAACTGCGGGGCCATCAGTGAATCGCTGCTGGAAGCGGAGCTGTTCGGCTACACCGAAGGCGCCTTCACCGGCGCGCGGCGCGGCGGCCGTGTCGGCCTGGTCGAGGCGGCCGACGGCGGCACCCTGTTCCTGGACGAGATCGGCGAGTTGCCGCTGCCGTTGCAGACACGGCTGCTGCGGGTACTGGAGGAGCGCGAAGTGCTGCGCGTGGGTGCCACCGAACCTACCCCGGTGGACGTGCGCGTGGTTGCGGCCACGCTGCAGACACTGGAATCGCTGGTGGATGCGCAGCGCTTCCGCCGCGACCTTTACTACCGCCTGGCTGCGTTGCGGATCGCGTTGCCGACCCTGCACGAACGCCGCGACGACGTGCCGCTGCTGCTGGAACACTTCTTCACCCTGCTGGCCGGTACGCCGTCACCGCTCGCCGCCGCGGCGCTGCACCGGCTGTGCGATTACGCGTGGCCGGGCAACGTGCGCGAGCTGCGCAACATGGTCGACCGGCTGCGCATCCATTGGCCGCATGGGCAGGGCGAGCTGTCGCTGGCGCAGATGCAGGCCTGGCTGCCGGAGCTGTCATCGGTCCCCACCGCGCCGCTCGCCTTGGCCGGCGCAGTGCCGGGTGGCGTGGCCCAGCGCGCGGCCGCGCGCCCCGGCAGCGACACGCTGCAGCAGCTGCTCGACGACCACGGCGGTAACCGTGAGCAGGTCGCCCAGCGCCTGGGCGTGTCGCGTACCACGCTGTGGCGCTGGCTGCGCAGCACCACCGGGTAAGAACGCGCTTACGCCACGCCGCGCAGGTTCACCGTGGGCCGCTGCGCTGCCGAGCCATCCCAGTCCACCGCCAGCCCCGCCGCACTGAAGGCATCCACGATCCTGCACCCCACCTGTTCCATGGCGGCGCTGGCGCCCTCCGGCCCGGCCCAGAAGCCCAGGCTGAGATCGCTGCTGCGCTTGGCGCGGTTGAGATCCTGGCGGGTGTAGAAGCACAGACCCACCAGGCCGGCGTCCATACCGCCGCGTTCGATGAACTGCTGGGCGGTGTCGGCGAAGCCATCGTCCTGGGTCAGGCCAATGTCCTGCGCGGTGACGATGCCCTCGGCCTCAAGACCGGCGAACACCGCCGTGATCTTCGCGTGGGCGGCGCGCCAGTCGGCGGCCCGCATCTTCTGCGGCGGCCGGGGCTCAGCCTGCACCGGAATGGGAAAGCCGGTCACCGCAGACAGCAGCGCCTGTACCTCCAGCATCATCGCGTTGACGACGATATGGTTGCCGCCGCCGTCGCGCACCGCCGGGTTCGCACCGGCGTCGAGCAGCATCTGCACCGGCGCGCACGCCAGCGCAAATTCAGCGGCCAGGTACAGCGCGGTCCGCCCACCGCCGCCGAGGTGTTCCAGCGGGCTTCCTGCATCGATGAGCAGGCGCAGTACCTGCAGGTGCTGGTCGGCCGGGGTGTCATGGGTCGCGCGTGCCGCACATTCCAGCGCAGTGAAGCCATGGGCGTTTTCTGCGCTGACGTCGGCGCCCGCCGCAAGGCCGGCCTGCACTGCTGCCACGTCGGCCGCAAGGGCGGCCGCGCAGAGATCGATGGCCGGCGAAGAAGCGGGTGCGATGGTCATGCGGCAGATCCGTGTGTGGGTGGATGTCTCCGCAAGTATGCAGGAGCCCGCATCGCGGGCGCTGCGCGCCACCGTTCATGCCATGGGCGAAGCGCCGCGTCCCGTCCACAGCGCATAACGCCCCGCGCCCAGCACGCACACCCACGCCAGGGCGACGCCCAGTGGCACCTCCGGCAGATACAGGAACCAGCTCAACCAATCCAGGGGTCCCAGGCCCGCCGGAATACGTCCGATACCGTCGGTGAAGGCCGCTACCGCGCAGATCATCATCAGCGCCGCGGCCGAAAGGCGCGGCAACACGCCGAGCACCAAGGTGGTGCCGAGCACCCATTCCACCATCGCCACTGCAGGGGCACTGGCCGCCGGCCACGGGATACCCGCCTCGGCGAGTGTGGCCAGCATGCGATCCCTGCCGTCGTCGGTGAACAGCTTGTTCCATCCCGATACGGCGAACATGGTGCCCGCGACGATGCGCGACAGCAGCAACAACAGCGAGGCGGGGATACGGGTCTCGACAGGCAGGGCAGAAATGGGCATGACAGCGCGGTTCCAGGGCAGACAGTGTCGTCCGCCCCGATCCTAACCGGCGGTTTCCCCCCCCCGCGTGCCGCGCGCAGTTTCCGATGGACGCGCCCTTACGGGAACAGCAACCGCTTGTTCCACTGCCCGTCGTGATCGACCTCATAGCACCAGCGCTCGTGCAGCCGGAACTGCGCGCCGTACCAGAACTCGATCCGCTGCGGGACCACGCGCAGCCCGCTCCAGCCCTCCGGGCGTGGCACCTCGCGGTCGGCGAAGCTGGCTTCGGTGGTGGCTACCCGCGCGTCGAACTCCTCGCGCGATGCCAGCGTTTTGGATTGCAGCGAGGCCCATGCGCCGATCTGGCTCATGCGCGGGCGCGAGGCGAAGTAGGCGTCGGCTTCGGCATCGTCCACCTGTTCGACACGGCCTTCGATCCGCACCTGGATGCCCGCCTCGCGCAGGCTGCGCCACAGGAACAGCAGGGCCGCGCGCGGGTTGCTGCGCAACTCGCGGCCCTTGTGGCTGTCCAGATGGGTATAGAACACGAACCCACGCGCGTCGAAGGCCTTCAGCAGCACGGTGCGTGCCGACGGCTGGCCGCTGGTGTCGGCTGTCGCCACGGTCATCGCATTGGGTTCGATTTCCGCGCTGTGCTTGGCCTCCTCGAACAGCGCGGCAAAGGTGGACAACGCTTCGGTATACAGATCGGTCATGGTTGGTTTCTTGCCATTCGATTTGGGTTTATTGTCACCGCATGCCTGCTACCGCGTACATGCCCCGCAACAAAGGATTTCCCGATGCACTGGTCGCCCAGGCACTGGAAGATGCGCTGGCAGCGGGCACGGAAGTGCCAGTATTGGCGATCAGCGGGCTGCAGGGCAGCGGCAAATCGACGCTGGCAGCCCAGGTGGTGGCGCTGGCCGAACAGCGCGGACTGCGCGCAGCGGCCCTGTCCATCGACGATTTCTACCTGACCCGCAGTCAACGCCAACGCCTGGCCCGCCAAGTCCATCCGCTGTTGCTTACCCGCGGCCCGCCGGGCACGCACGACCTGCCACTGGCGCATGCCACGCTGGACGCCATCGCGGCACGCCAGCCGGTGGCATTGCCACGGTTCGACAAGCTGGCCGACGAACGCGTGGCGCAGGCCGAATGGCCGCGCGTGAGCGGCCCGCTGGACCTGCTGGTGTTCGAAGGCTGGTTCCTGGGCACGCCTGCCCAGCCCGAAGCCGACCTGCAGCCGCCCTTGAACGCGTTGGAGCGCGACGCCGACGCCGACGGACGCTGGCGGCAGTGGTGCAACCAGGCGTTGGCCGCGCACTACCCCGCGCTGTGGCAGCGCTGCGACCGCCTCTGGTTCCTGCAGCCGCCGGACTTCGCGGTGGTGCCGCGCTGGCGCTGGCAACAGGAACAGAACCTGCAGGCTGCCCAGCCGGAACGCAGCAGCATGAGCCGCGCCCAGCTGGAGCGGTTCGTGCAGTACTACGAACGGGTCAGCCGCCAGGCGTTGCGCACCCTGCCGGGGCTGGCCGACCGGGTCATCGCGCTGGACGAGCAGCGGCAGGTCGTCACGGCGCCCGTGTAGGCGGCGCCGATCCCGGTCAAATCGACCGGGCGGCCACCGTTTTTCTCAGCCCACCACGAAGGTCACCCGCAGGTTGACCCGCCATTCGGTGATGTTGCCCTCCCCGTCGGTGACCACCTTGGTTTCGTTGATCCATGCGCCCTGGATGCCCTTGACCGTTTCGGACACCTTCTTCAGCCCGCTGCGCACCGCGTCTTCGACGCTGGTCTTGGAGGACGCATTGATCTCGATGATTTTGGCCACTGACATGGGCACGCTCCGGCTGCCTGCGGGACATTCCGCAGCCCCCACCATGGGGGCCGGCGCGTAAAGGCCACGGCACGGAAATGTTAGGATCGGGGGTAATGAACCCTGCTCCGAACCTGATCCTGATTGGCCCGATGGGCGCCGGCAAAACCTGCATCGGGCGCCGCCTGGCCGAGCGCTTCACGCTGGACTTCGTGGACGCCGACCAGGCCATCGTGGACGCCGCCGGGGCCAGCATCCCGGCGATCTTCGAGCACTCCGGCGAGGCCGGCTTCCGCCAGTACGAACGCCAGGCGCTGCAGACCCTGCTGCGCGGGCGCAACCAGCTGGTCTCCACCGGCGGCGGCGCCGTGCTGGACCCCGACAACCGCGCCATCATCGCCGAACGTGGTTTCGTGGTGTACCTGCGGGTCAGCGTGGGCGGGCAGCTGGAACGGCTGGCCCGCGACCGCACCCGGCCGCTGCTGCAGCGCCCGGACCGCGAGCAGGTGCTGCACGAGATGGCGGCGCTGCGCGACCCGCTGTACCGCGCATTGGCCGACCTGGCCCTGGATACCGACCTCTACACCCCCGCCGAGGCCACCGCGCAGCTCGTGCTGCGGCTGGCCGCCCAATGGCAGCGACAGGACCCACTTGCATGACCCCCGCCCCCCGTACCGTCGCCGTCGGCGGCGACACGCCCTACACCATCCATATCGGCCCCGGCCTGCTGGGCCAGGGTGACCTGCTTGCCCGCCACGTGCGCGGCCGCCACGTGCTGCTGCTCAGCGATTCCTCGGTGGCCCCGCTGTACCTGGCCGGCGTGAAAGCAGCGCTGCTGGCCGCACGCCCGGACCTGCGGGTCGGCGAGCTGGTGCTGCCGGCCGGTGAAGCGTCCAAGACCCTGGCCAACTTCGGCGCAGCCATCACCGCCTTGGCCGCCCTCGGCGCAACCCGCGATGCCTGCGTGCTGGCCCTGGGTGGCGGCGTTGCCGGCGACCTGGCCGGCTTCGCGGCCGCCTGCTGGATGCGCGGCGTCGACTGCGTACAGCTGCCCACCTCGCTGCTGGCGATGGTCGACTCCTCGGTGGGCGGCAAAACGGCTGTGGACATCCCCGAAGGCAAGAACCTGGTCGGCGCGTTCCACCCGCCGCGCGCGGTGATCGCCGACACGGCCGCGCTGCGCACCCTGCCCCCGCGCGAACTGCGCGCCGGGCTGGCCGAGGTGATCAAGTACGGCGCCATCCGCGACCCGCTGTTCTTCCAGTGGCTGCAGGCCGAACACACCGCGCTGCTGGCTGGCGACGATACCGCGCTGGCCCAGGCGATCGCGCGCAGCTGCGAGCACAAGGCCGAGATCGTGGCCCGCGACCCGCATGAGAAGGGCGAACGCGCCCTGCTCAACCTCGGCCACACTTTCGGCCATGCAATCGAAACCGAACAGGGCTATGGCGCGCCCGGCAACGACAACCTCAACCACGGCGAAGCGGTCGCGGTGGGCATGGTGCTGGCGGCGCGCCTGTCGGCCCAGCTGGGCATGAGCAGCGAGGCCGACACCGCGCAGCTGCGCGACCTGCTGCTGCGCTACGAACTGCCGGTGGAGATTCCCGCTGGGCTGGCCCCCGAGGCGTTGCTGGCGCGCATGCGCCTGGACAAGAAGAACATCGCCGGGCGCCTGCGCCTGGTGCTGTGGCGGGGCATCGGCCGCGCCGAAGTGGTGGCCGATGTCGACGAAGCCGACGTGCTGCGCGTGCTGGTCGCCCACTGACCTGCGACCGTTGGCCGCAGGTGGGGTGGGTCGCCACGGCCTGCCCCGGCGTTCACGGCTACAATCGCGGCCATGCGCGTCTTCCTGCAGCACCACCCCGGCGGCACTGAACCGGCCCGCTACCTCCAGCTGACCCTGCAGCCGGACCTGTTCGGCAGCTGGGAACTGCTGCACGAATCGGGCGTGGTTGGCGGTCGCGCGCGGTTGCGGTGCGAGGTGTTCGCGGAGGCCGAGCCGGCCCAGCGCGCCTTCGAGAAGACGCGCGACATCCACCTGCAACGTGGCTACCAGATCACCTACACCAGCGGCACCGCGCCGCGCTGAGCGCCGGCTCGGCCCCGCTCTTTCATCCCGGCCCCGTGCCACCAGAGTCCAAGGAAGCGTTACGTGACCAGCCCCTCCCGCCATGATCGCCTGCTGCGCGCCCTGCGCCGCGAACCGGTGGACTGCACCCCCGTCTGGCTGATGCGCCAGGCCGGCCGCTACCTGCCCGAATACCGCGCCACCCGCGCCAAGGCCGGCAGCTTCCTGGCCATGGCCAAGAACCCCGACATCGCCTGCGAAGTGACCCTGCAGCCGCTGCGTCGCTTCGACCTGGATGCGGCGATCCTGTTCTCGGACATCCTCACCATTCCCGACGCGATGGGCCTGGAGCTGTACTTCGTCGATGGCGAAGGCCCCAAGTTCCGTCACCCGGTACGCGACACCGCCGCCATCGCCAAACTGGCCGTGCCGGACATGGAAACCGAACTGCGCTACGTCATGGACGCGGTCCGCGTGATCCGCCGCGAACTGGACGGCAGCGTGCCGCTGATCGGCTTCTCCGGCAGCCCGTGGACCCTGGCCTGCTACATGGTTGAAGGCGGCGGCAGCAAGGACTTTGCCCGCATCAAGGCCATGGCCCTGAACGAACCGGCCGCCCTGCACCAGTTGCTGTCGGTGGTCACCGACGCGGTCATCGCCTACCTGGCCGCCCAGCGCGCCGCCGGCGCGCAGGTACTGCAGGTCTTCGACACCTGGGGCGGCGTGCTCAGCCCCGGCATGTACCGCGAATTCTCGCTGCGATACCTGACCCGCATCGCCCAGGAACTCGAACGCGGCCAAGGCGACCAGCGCACCCCGCTGATCCTGTTCGGCAAGGGCACCGGCCTGCACCTGGGCGCGCTGGCCGACACCGGCGCCGACGCCCTCGGCGTGGACTGGACCCTCGATCTGTCCGACGCGCTCGCCCGCACCGGCGGCCGCGTCGCCCTGCAGGGCAACCTGGATCCCGC
This sequence comes from Stenotrophomonas sp. GQ19, assembly GCF_059758695.1. NCBI lineage: Bacteria > Pseudomonadati > Pseudomonadota > Gammaproteobacteria > Lysobacterales > Lysobacteraceae > Stenotrophomonas > Stenotrophomonas sp. GQ19. Next base: position 161,396 of record NZ_JCAXES010000002.1, read on the forward strand.
CACCCTGTACGGCAACCCCGCAGCCATCGAACGCGCCGCCGCCCGCGTGCTCGACAGCTACGCCGACGGCAACGGCGGCTCCCGCGAAGGCCACGTGTTCAACCTGGGGCACGGCATGTCCCCGGACATGAACCCCGAACACGTGGGCGTGCTGGTCGAGGCCGTGCACCGGTTGAGCAAGCGCTGATCCATCCGCGCGGAGGGCAGCCGACCAACGGTCGGCTCTACCCCCCAAACACCCCGTCGCCGGTCACACCCAACCACATCCGAACCGGCGGTCACGCCCAACCACACCGCAACCGGTAGAGCCACCCCATGGGTGGCTACACGTAGGGCCGGAAAGAACAGCAGCCACGCGAACCCGTGCATCGGTTGATGTAAGCGTTGATCGATCGGCGTGGAGGGCAGCCGACCAACGGTCGGCTCTACCCCCAAACACCGGCGGTCACACCAACCACATCGCAACCGACGGTCACACCAACCATCCCGCAACCGGTAGGGCCACCCGGTATGTGGTTACGCAGCACCGGCAACAACAGCAGTCCCGCATGGCGTGGCTCTACCGCTGTCGCCATGCACACCGACAAAGTGTCGGGGGCTGGCGTGGGTGGGTTGGCGGGACCGTTGGGCGCCATGGATGGCGCTCACGAGCCCCCATGGATGGGTTTACGGCGTGTCCCGCCAACCCACCCACGCCAGCCCAGCCAGGTCGCCACCACACCAAGCGCTCCGGCTCCGGCTCCGGCTTCGGCTTCGGCTCGAGCTCTGGCTCTGGCTCTGGCTCCAGCTTCTGAAAAACTTTGCCAATCCAGTCCACAACCACATCTTGACCACACCCTGATCCCACATCGGCGATCATGTGCGCCTCGTTGATGAAGGCCCCCACGATGACGACCAGCAGCTACGCCTCGATCCGGCCCCTGTTGTGGCTCGTATCGCTGGCGATCTTCATGCAGATGCTGGATTCCACCATCGTCAACACCGCCCTCCCCGCCATGGCCCGCAGCCTCGGCGAAAGCCCCCTGCAGATGCAGTCGGTCGTCTTCAGCTACGCCCTCGCCGTCGCCACCTTCATCCCCGCCTCCGGCTGGATCGCCGACCGCTTCGGCACCCGGCGCACCTTCCTCGTCGCCATCATCCTGTTCACCCTCGGCTCGCTCGCCTGCGCCCTGGCCCAAACCCTCCACCAACTCGTCGGCGCCCGCGTCCTGCAGGGCATCGGCGGCGCCATGCTGCTCCCCGTCGGCCGCCTCGCCGTCATGCGATCCGTCTCGCGCGAAGAATTCCTCCGCGCCATGAGCTTCATCGCCATCCCCGCCCTCATCGGCCCCCTCATCGGCCCCACCCTCGGCGGCTGGCTGGTCGAAGTGGCCTCCTGGCACTGGGTCTTCCTGATCAACCTCCCCATCGGCGTCATCGGCTACATCGCCGCCACGAACGTCATGCCCGACCACTACGCCGAACACCGCACCCGCTTCGACATCGCCGGCTACCTCATGCTCGCCTTCGGCATGATCGTCCTGTCGCTCGCACTCGACGGCATCTCCGGCATGGCCACCCCGCACGCCCTGGTCATGCTCATGACCGTCGCCGGCCTGGCCGCCCTCGTCGGCTACTGGCTGCACGCCGCCAATTCCACCGCCCCGCTGTTCTCGCTGGCCCTCTTCCACGTGCCCAGCTACCGCATCGGCATCCTCGGCAACCTGTTCTCGCGCATCGGCAGCAGCGCCATGCCGCTGCTGATCCCCCTGCTGCTGCAGGTCGGCATGGGCATGAGCCCGATGAATGCCGGCCTGCTCATGATCCCCGTCGCCGCCGCCGGCATGCTGGCCAAACGCTACGCGGTCAAACTTGTCGAGCGCTTCGGCTATCGCCGCGTGCTGATGGTCAACACCGTGCTGGTCGGCCTGGCCATGGCCAGTTTCATCTTCATGACCCCCGGCCAGCCGCTGTGGGTACGCGTCATCCAGCTGGCCCTGTTCGGCGCCGTCAATTCCCTGCAGTTCACCGTCATGAACACTGTCACCCTGCGCGACCTCGACCGCGACTTCGCCAGTGCCGGCAACAGCCTGCTCTCCATGGTGATGATGCTCGCCACCGGCTTCGGCGCCGCCGCCGCCGGCAGCCTGCTGGCCGCCTTCGCGCACCTGGACCAGCTGCATGGCGCCACTGCCGCCCTGCACGCCACGTTCGTCTGCGTCGGCGCCATCACCCTGACCTCCACGCTCATCTTCTGGCAGCTGCCCGACACCCGCCCATCGCCGCGCGATGTGGAGGAGGTCGCCGAATAGGCGACCTCCGGGTAGCATCGGACCGTTGGTCCGATGACCTTTAAAAAACGCGTTTACCCACCGCGCCCGTTGGTCCGATGAAAGGCCAGCGCACCAACGGTGCGCTGCTACCCTGGTTCGTCCGATGACCCACCAGCGCACCAACGGTGCGCCGCTACCCTGGTTCGTCCGATGACCACCCAGCGCAGCAACGGTGCGCTGCTACCCGCGCGGTTGCCGCAGCGCCCGCGCGATCGCCTCCACCAGCAGGTCGCCGGTCACCGGCTTGCGCAGGAAGCCGCTGAAACCGGCCTCGTGCACCTGCTGCTCGATCCCCGGGTCGGTACGCGCCGTCACCGCGATCATCGGCATCTCGTAGCCCTGGTTGTGCAGGTGCCCGGCCAACTCGATGCCGCCCAGACCCGGCAGGTCCAGGTCCAGCAGCGCCACGTCGAACGGCGTCCCGCTGACCTCGCGCAACGCAGCCAGCGCATGTTCGGCATGGACCATGTCATGCCCGCGCGCGCCCAGCAGACCGGTGATCACACTGGCCACCGTTGCATCGTCCTCCACCAGCAGAATGCGCAGCGGCGGCAGGCGCAGGCTCTCACTGCCCGGCTCGCCGCCAGCCGGCAGCGCGGCGATGTGCAGCGGCAGCGGCAGGCTCACGCTGAAGCGCGTGCCCACGCCCAGCTGGCTCTCCACCCCGATCTGGCCCTGCATCGCCAATGCCAGCTCGCGGCAGATCGCCAGGCCCAGCCCGCTGCCGCCGTACTGCGCCGCCGTGCGCGCCCCGTCGGCCTGCTCGAAACGCCGGAACAGGCGCTGCTGCTGGTCGGCGCTGATGCCCGGCCCGGTGTCGGAGACCTCGAAATGCAGGCCACGCTCGGACGACAGCGTGGTTGCCTTCAGCCGCACCTCGCCATGCGTGGTGAACTTCACCGCATTGCCCAGCAGGTTGAGCAGGATCTGCCGCACCCGCACCGCATCGCCCACGCTGGCCAGGCCCGGTGGCAACTGGTTGTCCACCACGAAACGCACGTGCTTCTGCTCGGCAAGCGCGGCCATCAGCGTGCAGACATCGCTCACCACGTTGTGGACGTCGAACGGCTGCGACTGCAGCTGCAGCCGCCCGGACTCGATGCGGGCCAGGTCCAGCGCATCGTTCACCAGATGCAGTAGATGCTCGCCGGCATGCCGGATGGACGCGGTCCAACTGCGCTGCTGCGGGTCCAGCGACGACCCCAGCAGCAGCTCGCTCATGCCCAGCACGCCGGTCATCGGCGTGCGCACCTCATGCCCCAGGTTGGCCAGGAAGCGGGTCTTGGCCGCTGATGCCTGCTCGGCCAGTTCCTGCTTCTGCAAGGCCAGCTGGTAGGCATGCCGACGCTGCAACCGGCGACGGTACAACCACGCAATCAGGCTCATCAACAGCAGCGTCATCGAGGTCAGTACCAGCAGCCCGGACATGCTCCGCCACCACGGCGGCATCACCCGGAATTCCAGCGACTGCACCCGCGACCACACCTGGTCGGCCGAACGCGCCTGCACCTCCAGCCGATAGCGGCCCGGTGGCAACCGCGAGAACACGCGCTCGCCGGCCGGCCCCACTTCCACCCAGTCCGGGTCGTAGCCGGCCAGCCGGTAGCGGTAGCTGTTGGACGACGAATCGGCGAACGACAACAGACGCGCCACGATGCGCAGATCGCGGTCGGCGTCAGCGACCTCCAGCGGGGTCAGGTGGGTCAGGTCGGCGACGCGGTCGCCGCGACGCACCTCGACCCGTTCGATCACCAGCGGCGCACGCCGGTTGGACGGCCGCACCTGGCGCGGGTCGAACACCACCACGCCGGCCGGCGTGCCGCCAACGATGCGGCCACTGGCGGTGCGGCTCAGCGTGCTGCGACGGAACTCCTGGCTGGGCAGGCCATCGTGCACGCCATACAGGCGCACGTTGCCCATCTGCGGGTCGACCCGGATCAGGCCACGTGCGCTGGCGGCCCAGACCACGCCCTGCGCATCGACCACCAGCCCGGTTGCCGACACTTCCGGATAGCCCGCGCCACCGCCGATGACCGCCTGCAGCAACAGCCGTCCATCCTGCCACCGGTACTGGCTCAGCCGCCCTTCTTCGGACAGCCACACGCTGTCATCGTCGGCGCGCGCCAGCGCGTGGATCGCCGCCGCTGGACCACCCGGCACGGGTTCAAACCGTGAACGGCCCGGCATCCACTGCAGCAGGCCCTGGTTGGTGGCCACCCACAGCGTATCGTCCGGTCCGCACAGCAGGTCCAGGGCCAGTTGCCCGGCCGCGAGCCCGGCATGCCCGGCCGGCACCCGGTGCAGCACGCGACCGTCCAGGTCGCGCTGCTGCAACCCGGTCGACGCAGCGCTCCACAGGCGTTGGCCGTCGCAGACCGCCAACGATTCCAGCTGGCCCTCCATCGCCGCGTCAACGGCAGCATCGTGCCCCCAGCGGCGGATCGATGCATCCTGGGGGTCATAGCGCAGCAAGGCCGACGCCGAGCCGATCCAGACCTGGCCGCGGGGATCTTCCTGTACCGATTGCAGCCACTGCGTCCCGTCCACCCCCCTCCGATGCTGCGTCACACGGCCGCTGACCGGATCGAACTTGTCCAGCGCCCCGTGCGTTCCCACCGCCCATACCCCGCCGTCGGCGGCGGCGGACGTGCCCAGCACGTAACCATTGCGCAGCGACCCCGGATCGTCCTCCAGGCGCGACAGCACCGAGAACTGCCACCAGCGCGGCAACAGGTGCCACAACCCGCCGTTGATGCTGGCCAGCCAGATCCCGCCTTCGCGGTCTTCATAGGCGCCGGTCCAGTTCGGGCGTACCTGGCCACGCGCCACCGCGCTGTACAGCGGCACCTGCTGGAACTGGTTGTCGTAGGCGCGCCCCAGCCCGGACCGGGTATCGAGCCAGTAGCCGCCCTGCTCGTCGCGCAGCATCATGCCCAGCACCTGGTCGCCGGCCGCCACCTTCCACGGTGCCGGTTCGAAGCGCCCGTCCGGCCGCCGCACCAACACGCCGGTATTGGTGCCGATCCAGAGGCTGCCATCGATCTCGGCGGTCAAGCCGTTGATCACCTGCGCCGGCACATCGCGGGTGGATACCCGTTCGAAATCCGTGCCGGTCCAACGTGCCAGGCCGGCCTGCGTGCCCACCCACAGGCTGCCATCGCGGGTGGTGGCCAGCTGGGTCACCGACGCGGCGGGCAGGCTGCGCGGATTGCCGCGCTCGGGCATGAAACGGGTGACCTTGCCGTCACGGTCCAGGCGGTGCAGGCCGCCTTCGTAAGTCCCGAACCACACGGTGCCATCGGCGGTGGAGGTAATCGACCAGATGGTGTTGCTGCCGATCTGCGGGTGGCTGGCGCGGTCGAAGAAGCGCAGTTCGCGGCGGTCGGCCGACATCATCGCCAGGCCGGCATTCTCGGTGCCGATCCACAGCTGGTTGCGGGCATCCACATGCACGCTCCACACGTGGTTGTCGCGCAGGCCATCCTCGGCGCGCCAGACCCGGTAGTTGCGCCCGTCGTAGCGGGCCAGCCCGTCGTTGGTGGCGATCCACAGGTAGCCGTAGCCATCTTCGGCCATGCGGTTGACCGTGTTGGACGGCAGTCCATCGAACACGGTCAGCTGGCGTGGCGTTGGCGGCACGGGCTGGGCCTGGCCGAAGGTCGGCCACAGCCATGCAATCCCGATCAGGAGCAGCCAACGCAATGACACCACTGGTGGATCTCCCCATCGTCCATGGATGCACCCCAGGGGCTACGGGCGCGCGTTGCTGCCGGCGCGCCGATCCTGGGCCAGTCCGCATGGTAAACGGTTCGCTACGCGGCGACGATCCGCTCAGGCCTGCCGCGCCGCACGCACCGCCGCCAGCAACTGCTCGCCGCTGGCCGGCTTGTGCAGCCATCCTGCCGCGCCGGCCGCCGCCGACCGTCGGGCAAGGTCGGTGTCACGGCGCGCGGTCAGGACCACAACCGGCACCGGGCATCCCTGTGCGGCCAGCATGTCCAGCAGTTGCCACCCGTCCACGCCGGGCAGGTCCAGGTCCAGCAGCACCACATCGAATGGCGCCACCGCCAGTTCGCCCAACGCGGCCAGGGCATGCGCGGCGGTCACCACCTGCGCGCCGCCTGCCGCCAGCAGGCCGGCGTGCACGTCGGCCACCAGAGGCTCGTCTTCGACCAGCAGAACCCGCTCACCGTGGCGTATCGCCGCCGTGTCCGCGGCCACCCCGGACGGGGCCGGTATGCAGGTGGCGCATTCCGCGCCCGTCACCATCGGCAGGCTCAGCAGCACGCGCCCACCCGACCCGCCCCCGGCGCTGACCAGCCGCACGCATCCACCCAAGGCGTGCGCGCCGGCCTGTGCGGACTCCAACGCGTCGCTGGACAACGTCCCTGACGGCAGCGGCGCTGCTGACGTGGCGACCGCGTCGATATCCACCAGCAGGCCGCTGCGGCCTGGCAGCCAGCTGGCACGGAACGACATCCTGCACGCGCCCAGCGTCTGCACCATCACATCCACTACCCGCTGCAGCACCTGCTGCACGCGCGCCGGGTCGGTATGCACGGGCGCCGCGCCGGGCAGGTCCACGCACGCCGCCAGGCTGCTGCCACGCGCGCACAGGTCCAGCTGCGCGGACTGCCGCCAGCGCTGCAGCAGCGTGGCCAGATCGACGTCGCTGCACTGCAGTGGCAACCGGCCTGCATCCATGCGGGCGTCGTCCAGCGCCTGGTTCACGATCGCCAGCAACTGCCGACCGCCCCGATCGATCCGTTGCAGTCGCTGCCGTTGCTGCGCGTCCAGCGGCGAGGCCAGCAGCAGCTCGGTCATCCCCAGTACGCCGGTCAATGGCGTGCGTACTTCGTGCCCGAACGTGGCCAGGTAATGCGCCTTGGCCTGCGCCGACTGCTGCGCCCATGCGTGCCGCTGCTCCGCGGCGCGGCGCGCGCGCGAACGCGCCAGACTCCGCCCGCCCAGCCAGGCCAACAGCCCCAGCAACGCGACCACGCTGGCGGCGTGCACAACCGACGGCTGCCGGTGCGGCCAGCCATCGGGCTGCACGTTGAGCACCAGGGTCTGCACGGCCGACCAACGGCCCTCGCCGCTGCGCTCCTGGTAATCCAGCGCATGCCGACCCGGCGCCAGCGTCGGAAACTCCACCGTCCCACGGCTGCGGGTTCGGCGCCATCCACGTGTGCCATCGCGCAGCCGGAAGCGATACTGCTGGCCCGGGTCGAGCTGGGCCGACAGCACCCTGGCGGTGATCTGGATCTCACGATCCCCTTCATGCAGCTGCAGCGACGCCGCCGGGGGCAGCGTGAGCAGGCGCTGGTCGCGACGCAGCTGCACCCGTTCGATCACCAGCGCCGATGGCGTGGCCGGGCGCGCCAGCAGGGCGGGATCGAACGCGATCGCGCCGTCGGCATCGATGGCCAGCATCTGCCGACCCTGCGCCTGCAGGCGGGCCTTCAGCAGGGCGGGTGGGATGCCGTCGTCGCGCGTGTAGATGTGCACCTCACGCCAAGGGGCTGCAACCCGCAACAGGCCATGGTGGGACACCCCCCACAGCACGCCGTCGGCGTCGGTGGCCAGTGCATGCACCGCCTGTTCCGGCATGCCATCGCGGTCGTCCAGGCGCAGGTTGCGCAGCAGGCGTCCCTGCTGCCACTGGTAACGTTGCAGGGCGCCGGTGCTGGCCACCCACAAGTGCCCATCGGCGGCAACGTGCAATGCACTGATCGCTGCGGGTGCACCGGCGACCGGGTGCAGTTGCGCGCCGTTCCAACGCATCAGCCCATCGCGGCTGCCCAGCCACACGCCACCGTCGCCGGCGCAGTGCAGCGACACCGGCCCGCGCAGCGGTGCCTGCCCAGCCCCCTGAAGCGGCCAGCGCACCTGGCGGCGCCGCGCCGGTCCACGGCCCTCCAGCATGCCGTTGTGGATGCGCCAATAGCGTGCGTTGTCGCAGGCCAGTTCCTCACTTACCCGGGCCGATTCGGGCAAAAATCCGTCCAGCCCCAACCGACGCGCGGGCGCCTGCTGCCGCGTGAACCGGGACCAGCGCGGCAGCAGGCGCCACATGCCCAGGTGGCGTCCCAGCAGCCAGACGCCCCCATCCCGATCCTCGAAGACCGCCCGCAGGCTGGGCGGTGCGCCGCGCCCGGCCGCGGCGAGCGACACCGGCGTTGCAGCCGCGCCGTCCACTGGCTGGCGCCAGATCCGGTCGGCTTCGGCCAGCCAGTGCGCCCCATCGGAACCGATGCCCAACAACCGGCGCGGTGCAGGCACCGGTGCGGCCTGCAACGTGCTGCACGCGGTGCCATGCCACTGGCCCACCGCCGTGCTGGCCCACACCACGCCTGCGGTGTCCTGATGCAGTCCGGTGACCGACGCCTGGGCCAGGCGGGGATCGGGCGGCCGATGGAAGCGCCCGGCCTGCCAACAGGCCAACCCGTGCGATGTACCTATCCACAGCACGCCACGGTCATCGGCCAACAAGTACCCGACATCGCCCGCCGGCACCCCGTCATCGCGCAGGGTCGGCAGGAACTGGCGGATACGCTGTTGCCGGTCCAGCCGGAACAGTCCCGCGCCACGGGTACCGAACCACACCCCGCCTTCTGCGTCGGGCAGCACCGCGCTGATCGGCACCCCGGCCAGGGCCGGGTGGCTGTCGCCACCAAACCCGTCGATCCTGCTGCGATCGGCCGACATCCGCATCAGCGTGCCATAGCCGGTGCCCATCCAGAGCTGGTCCTGGGCGTCTACGGCCAGACTGAGCAGCGCGTTGTCGGCCAATCCCTGCTCGCGGCGCCAGAGGCGGAACTGGCGTCCATCAAAACGCGCGAGCCCATCGTCGGTGGCGAACCACAGGTACCCCTGCCGATCCTGGACAACCTGGTGCACGGCATTGGAAGGCAGGCCATCGGCGGTAGTGAAACGGGCTGCCTCGGGCAAGCGCGCCGCTGCGGCCGATGCGAACAATGCCAGCAGCAACAGGGCCATGCACCGGCATGCCAACCGGCACGTCATCGTCCTGCCCGGCACTGCAGCAGGGCCGCACGCAGGGCGGCATCGCCCAGGGGCAGCCGGACAAACGCAGCGTAGCCAGCCGCCATCGCATCGCGTTCTGCATCAGCATCGGCACGCGCGGTCAACGCCAGTCGCGGCACCCCGGGCCAGCGCCGCGCCAGCCACGCGCCGGCCAATACATCGCCGACCCGCAGATCCGGATCGGTTGCCAGCAGCTGCCACGGTGCGTCCGGTACGCCGGGCACGGCCCTCGGATCATCACACCCCACGGCCACCCGACACCCCTGCGCGCGCAAGAGCGCCGCAACGACCTCGGCGATGTCCGGATCCGGCAACACCAACAGGACCGACATGCCAACCAGCACCGCCTCACCGGTCACCGCGTCCGTGGCAGGCGCGATTGTCGGGGGTGATGTGGTTGCCAGCGGCACCTGCACCTCGAACCGGGTGCCGAGCCCCGGCCGGCTGTCGACCGTGATATCGCCCCCCATCGCCTGGGCCAGTTCGCGGCTGATCGCCAACCCCAGGCCACTGCCGCCGTGGCGCGCCATCGTCGCGGCCCCATCGGCCTGTTCGAAGCGCTGGAACAACCGCTGCACCTGGGCTGCGGTCATGCCCGGTCCCGTGTCGGCCACCACCAGCTGCAGGCCCTGCCCTCCCGCACCCGGTTGCACCGATACCTCGACGCTTCCCTGCGCGGTGAACTTCAGCGCATTGCCGACCAGGTTGAGCAGTATCTGACGCAACCGCCGCGGGTCGCCCAGCAGCCATCGCTGCGGATCCAGGTGGCTGCTCCAGTGCAGCCGCACGCCCTTTGCATCGGCCACCGGCGCCATCAGCGCGTGCAGGTCGTGCAGCAGGGCGACCGGCGAAAACGCCACGTGGTCCAGCTGCAGGCGCCCGGCTTCGATGCTGGCCAGGTCCAGGGCGTCGTCCACCAGTTGCACCAGGTGCAGGCCTGCGCGGCGCAGGCTGTCGGCGCGTGCCTGCTGTGGCGGCGAGAGCGGTCCTTGCAGCAGCAGTTCGCTCCAGCCGGCGATGATCGTCATCGGGATGCGGATGCGCCTGCCAAGACGCCCCAGGAACCGCGTGCGGCGCGCCGACGCCTGCTCGGCCAGGCAGCGCTGCACGCGCGCCTCGCGCAGGGCGGCCCGCTGCCGCAACACGCATGTGACCAGCCGGCCCAGCAGGACCACCACCAGGGTCACCAACATCAGTACTACACCCTTGCCTGCGGCGGTCTCCCACCACCCCGGCGCGACCTGCAGCAGCCGTTCGGAAGGCGCCGACCACGTCCCTTCGCCATGCCGTGCCTGTATCTCCACGCGGTGCTCGCCCGGCGGTAGGCGCGCGAAAGTGCGCAGCGCAACCGGCCCGGTCTCCACCCAGTCCGGGTCGTGCCCGTCCAGTCGGAACCGATGCTGGATGCGATCGGCATCGCCCGCGCCCAGCAGATTGACCGCGATCTGAATGTTGCGGTCGCTGCTGGCCAATGCCACGTTCGCCGCATCGGCGCGCACGGTCACCGGGGTGCCATTGCGCTCGACGCGCACCGCGTTGACCACCAATACCGGCGGCGGGCCACGCTCGACCACGGCCGCCGGGTCGATCAGCAGCAGTCCGCCCTCGCGCACGGCGGCGGCCAGCGCCCCGGTGCCAAGCCGTACCAGCCGGTGCGCAAGAATCTCCTGCACCGGCAGGCCCTCGGCGCTGCCCAGCACGCGCACCCCACCGCGCGCCGGGTCCAGCCGCACCATGCCGCGCGCGGCACCGGCCCACACCACGCCCTGACCATCCACCACCAGTGCCTCGGCGCGCAGCAGCGGGTAGCCCTGCGCGCCATCGAACCGGCGCAGCCGCTGCAGCGCGCGTCCATCCCAGCGATGCTGTTCCACTGCGTCCTGGCGGCTGAGCCAGAGGCTTCCATCGTCGGCCTCGGCAATGGCCGCCACTGCAGCGCCCGTGCGTTCGGCGGCCACGAAGCGGCCACGGGGGGCATCCCAGGTCTTGAGCCCGTCGCGATCGGTCGCCCACAGCACACCGTCGCGGCTGCACAACAGCTGCCGGCGCGACATCGACGCGCTCAGGCCGAGGGTGTCCGGCGGTTGCGCCAGCTGTTGCCGGCCCTGCGCCGACCATTGCTGGATATGCCTGCTATCGGCCAACCACACCGTGCCATCCGGGCAGACCTGCAGATGCAGGGCGGCGTCGGTCGATGGCCAGCCCAGCGACCACCGGCGCACCTCGCCGCGTGCAGGATCGTAACGCGTCAGCTGCCCGGCGCTGGCGATCCAGAGACGCCGCTGCGGGTCCTCTGCCATGCCCACCGGCTGCGCGCCGGGGCCTGCATGGGGCAGGTCAAGATGATCGCTGCTCGCACCGGTGCGCAGGTCAATGCGCTGCAGCCTGCCCTGGCTGCCCGCCACCCACAGCCGACCATCCGCCGCCCCGGCAATGGCCAGCGCATCGTGGCTGCGAATGCCGGGCAGCCCATCGCCCGCCATCGGCAACGCGGTGAACTCACGCCACCGTGCAGGCAAGCGCCACACGCCATGCGCCCTGCTCAGGAACCAGATGTCGCCATGCCGGTCCTGCACCGCCGCGTCGATCTCCACCGCGCGCGTTGACGGCCCCTGCAGGGGCCTGAGGGGAACGCGCTGGGTGTGGGTTCCGCGCGTGAGGTACAGGCCCGTGCCGCGCTGAGTCCACAAGGCGCCATCGGCGCTGCGCAGCAGCGGTCGCCCGGCCCCCGGCGCGGTGCCGGACGTCCGGCCCACGGCTTCCCGCCATGTGCGCACTCCGTTGCTGGCATGGATGCCGCCTTGGGGATCGGGCCACACGGCCTGTATGGGACCGTCAGCAGCCGGGGGGGTACCGGCCCGCTGCAGGCGGCCGTCGGCGAAGCGACGCAGTCCCTGCGACGTTCCCACCCACAGACGCCCGGCGTGGTCGATGGCCAGGGCGGTGACGGTATCCGCCGCGGCATCCACCACCTGCCAGCGCGCATCCAGCGCCGGCAGCATGTAGAGACGATGATCCGACCCGATCACCCATAGCGTGCTGCCACCACCGCCCGCAATGCCGTGGATGGTGCCGCTACGCACGGCCCACGGCATCTGTGTACCGGCGCGCTCGAAGCGGCGACGGTCGCCTCCCAGCATCAACAGCCCCTGCGAGACGGTGCCAACCCATACCCCGTCGGCGGCATCGACATGCAGCGCGCGCAAGGTGGTGTCGTGCAACCCGTGTTCGTCCCCCCACACCCGCGACCGCCGCCCGTCGAAGCGCAGCAGTCCCTCGCTGCTGGCCATCCACAGATAGCCGGTGGCATCTTCGGCCATGGCGTGGATGCCGGTGGTGGGCAGGCCATCGATGACCCCCAGCTGCCGGGGCCATGGCAGATCGAGCACGGCCGCCAGCAGGGCCCATGGCCAGCACCCGAGCACCAGTGCTATCAGCCAGCGGCTGCCGATGCGCCGCCTTGTCCTGCTCAAACGCACCTGTCAATCGAACGGCAACCAAGTCATCGCGGGAACGATAGAGCGGCGACAGCAGGAACACAGCCCCCGCCTCGGCGCGGGATCACATTCTGGAGAATTCCAGATTGGATCGAATGCCGACTATCGACTGATGCGATGAATCACGAGCAGCGCTCAGCTCTCTCGCTGACGCAGTGCACGCGCCTTGGCAATGGCATCGATGAGCAGGTCACCGGTCACCGGCTTGCGCAGGAAGCCGTCGAAACCGCCCTCCAGCACCTGCTGTTCGGCGTAGGCATCCGACCGTGCCGTGACGGCGATCAGCGGCAACTCATAGCCCATGGCACGGAGCTGGCCCGCGATGGCGATGCCGTCCAGCGCCGGCAGGTCCAGATCAAGCAGCCCCGCATCGAAGCGGCCCGCAGCCACTTCCGACAACGCGGCCAATCCGTGCAGCACGTGCACCACCTCGTGGCCACGCGCCTGCAGCAGGCCGGCAATCACATCGGCCACGGTCGGGTCGTCTTCCACCAGCAGCAGTCGCAAGGGCGGCAACTGGATCCGCGCGGCGTCCGACGCGTGGCTGGCGACGTTGCCCTGCTGCTGCGTCCACGGCAGCGGCAGCTGCACGCTGAACCGTGCGCCATGGCCAAGCCGGCTGTCGATGTCGATACGCCCACCCATCGCCACCGCCAGTTCCTGGCAGATCGCCAGGCCCAGCCCGCTTCCGCCATAGCGCGATGCGGTACGCGGGCCATCGGCCTGTTCGAAGCGATGGAACAGGCGCTGCTGCTGATCGGTGTTGATGCCCGGCCCGGTGTCGGCGACCTCGAAAATGATGCCCATGCCGCCATCGATCAGCTCGGCGCCCAGGCTTACGTGCCCGCGCTCGGTGAATTTGATCGCATTGCCCAGCAGGTTCATCAGGATCTGCCGCACGCGCATTTCGTCGCCACTGACCAGGATCGGGCCGGGCAGATTGAAACTGCGCTCGAACGCCAGGCCACGGTGATGCGCCATCGGCTCCATCAGCGCCTGCACCTGGGCCAGCATCGACATCAGGTCGAACGGACGGATGTCCAGTTCCAGGCGACCGGCTTCGATACGGGCCAGGTCCAGCGCATCGTTGACCAGCCGCAGCAGGTGCGTGCCGGCATGCTGGATCGAGGCCGCATAGCCACGCTGCAGTTCATCCAGCGGCGTGGCCAGCAGCAGTTCGCTCATGCCCAGCACGCCGGTCATCGGCGTGCGCACTTCGTGGCCCAGCGTGGCCAGGAACTGGCTCTTGGCCTGCGATGCCTGCTCCGCGATCTGCTGCTTGTGCACGGTCAGCTGCCATTGCTGGCGACGGCGCAGGCGCACGCGTGCCACGTACACCACCACGGCCACCAGCAGCAGCCACAGCAGCAGATAGCCCAGAATCGCCCAGCTGCTGCGCCACCAGGGCGGCAGCACTTCCACGCTCAGCGTACGCGAGGGCGTCCACTGCCCCTGCGGCGTGGCCGCCTGCACGTCGATGGCATAGTGGCCGGAGGGCAGGCGCGACAGCAGGCGTTCGCCATCGGCTGCCTGCATCACCCAGTTCTGGTCGTAGCCGGACACGCGGTAGCGATAGCGGTTGCCCTGCGGATTGGCGAAGGACAACAGCCGTGCGGTGATGATCAGGTCGCGGTCCTGCGGCCCCAGCACGATCGGCGCATCCGGTGGCAGCGACTGCTGGCCTTCGGCGTCGTCGCGGCGTACCTGCACGTTGTCGATCACCAGCTGCGAGGGCGGCAGCGGCACATCGGCGGCATCCGGGTCGAAGCCGACCAGCCCCGTCGCGGTCACTGCCAGCATCCGCCCGTTGGCCGCACGCACCGGCGGCCGGCCACTGAATTCCACGTCGGGCAGCCCGTCGCGCTCACCGTAGACGCGCAACCGGCGCTGCGCGCCATCCCAGCGCACCAGCCCGCGCGGCGTGGTGGCCCAGACCTGGCCCTGACGGCCGGTGACCACCCCGCCCATCGATACCGCCGGCAAACCCTGCGCAGCACCCACGCGCTCGCGCAGGGTCATGCTCAGGCCGTCCCAGCTGTACCGCTCCAGCGCGCCGTTGCGCGCCAGCCAGACGTCGCCGGGACTGGTCCAGGTGATGTCGTAGATGCTGCCCCGGGAGATGCCCGGGACCTGCTCGAAGCGGTCCTCGTTCCAGCGCAGCAGGCCCATGTCGCCCATGATCCAGAGCTGCCCGCGCGGGTCGAACAGCATCTGCTCGACCGGGTTCTCGGTCAGCCCGCGGCCTTCTTCAATGCGGATGGTGTCCAGCAGGTTGCCCTGCGCATCGCGTCGCTGGATGCCCAGGCTCATGACCGACAGCCACAGCTCACCGTTGGGTGCCTGGCGGATCAGATCGATGCGCTGACGTACATCCGAACCGCCGCCGATCTTCCACTCGCGCAACTGGCCGGTACGTGGCTGGTACAGGCCCAGCCGCCCGCCCCGACCGATCCACAGCGCGCCATCGGCGCGCGGCAGCACCGACCAGATGGCGCCCACGCCCACCTGCGTATCGTCGGCGATCTGGCGCAGCGTGCCCTGCGCGTCCAGCTGGTAGATGCCGTGCGCACCGCCGATGTAGAAATCATTGCCGGCCGCGGCGGCGCTCAGCAGGTAGACACTGTCCAGCGGCTTCCCATCCAGCTGGTACCAGGTGGAAAAGCGCTTCCACCCCGGCGGCAGGTAGGCCAGCCCCTGGGTCAGCATGGCCACCCACAGTCCGCCTTCGTGGTCCTGCAACATGTCCAGCACGCCACTGCGCGCGGTCAGGAAACCGCTACCGGCGTCGCCGGCCAGCAGGTGCATGCCGGCCGCGTCGCCGCGGTACAGGCCATCGGCCGTTCCCAGCCAATAGCCGCCGTTGCGGTCATGGATGACGGTGGCCGCACGCACATCGGCGCTGAGCGTCCACGGCGCCTTGCGCACGCTGCCATCGGCATCAATGCGGAACAGGCCGCCTTCGGTGCCGGCCCACACGGTGCCATCGGGTTCGCGGGTCAGGCGGAACACGCTCTTGCCGCCCAGCAATGCCGGTGCGATGCGATGGAAGCGCTGTCCGTCCCAGCGGGCCACGCCACTACCGGTGCCCACCCACACATGCCCCTTCGGGTCGGCCAGCATCGTGTAAATGGTGTCATCGGGCAGGCTGGTGGGATCGTTGGGATCGGCGTGGTACTGCACCAGGCTGCCGTCTTCGCCCCGCCGGCAGATGCCGTGCCGGTTGGTGCCGATCCACAGCGACTTGGCCGCATAGGCCAGCGACCAGAACTGGCCATCGCAGCGGGCATTGAGGTCGGTGAAATGCTGGAACGCCGCACGCCCGGGGGCCAACATGCTCAGGCCGACGCCGTTCACCCCCACCCACACGCGGTCCATGGGGTCCACCAGCAGGGTTTCCACCTCGTTGCCGGGAATCGAGCCGGGGTCGGCCGGGTCGTGCCGCCAGACCCGCAGGCCCACGCCATCCACGCGTGCCAGGCCGTCGTCGGTGGCTGCCCATATGTAGCCCTGGCGATCCTGTGCCAGCGCCAACACCATGCGCGACGGCATGCCGTCGGCAGCGCCGAGGCGACGCATGCGCGGCGTTTCTGCCGATGATCCAGCCGTTGTTTCTGCGGCCCATGCCGCCGCCGGCACCAGGCACAGTGCCAGTACCAGCAGCACGATGCCCGCGCAGCAGCCACGCGTTCCCATCGCCATCCAGATCTCCCTGTAGCCGCTGATTGTCCCACAGCCCCTGCGCCCGCGCGCGGGCGTCAACTGCCGCCGGGCCGCCCGAACCGGAAAGTTGCACCACGATCTGTTGCAGCCATGACACTGCTGCCGATAACGGTGCAGTGCGTATGATCGGCCCTGACCTTCCCGGAGCCCGGCCATGATCCAGCGCCTGACCCTTGCCCTGCTGCTGTGCACTGCCCCCTGGGCAGCGCATGCCGCGCCCGATACCTACCGCCTGGATCCGGTCCACACCCGCGTGCTGTTCGCGGTGGAACACGCCGGCTTCTCCCACGCGCTGGGCACGGTGTCCGGCAGCGAAGGCGTGCTGGTGTTCGATCCGCAGGACTGGCGGACCGCCACTCTCAGCGTGAACGTTCCGATCCAGCGGCTGGACCTGGGCGATGAAAAATGGAACACGGCTACCCTGGCGCGCAACCTGCTGGATGCCGAGCGCTTCCCGCAGGCCCGGTTCGTCTCCACCCGGGTCGAGCCCATCGACGATACCCACGCCAACGTGACCGGCCAGCTGACCCTGCACGGCGTCACCGCCGAGGTCACCCTGGCGGTCACCCTCAACGCCCTCAAGCGTCACCCGCTGCCCCCGTTCCGCCGCACCGCCGGTTTCTCCGCCACCGCCACGCTCAGCCGCAGCGCGTTCGGCGTATCTGGCTGGCCGTCGATGATCGGCGACGCGGTGGACCTGCGGATCGAAGCGGAAGCCGTTCGCGACAGAAACGCCGCCGATCCGGCAGATACGCCGCCGGTCGATGCCACGGGAACTCCCGTGCCGCGCGACGACTCCCAGGTTCCATCCCCACCGCCGGTCGAGGAGACCACGCCATGACTGCCAAGAACACCGCGACCCGCTGGGGCGGCGTCAGCCAGACCCTGCACTGGGTGATCGCCCTGCTGATCCTGGCCATGGGCATCCTGGGCCTGACCATGGGCGAGTTCCCCAAGACGCCCAAGTACTTCTGGATCTACACGCTGCACAAGTCGGTGGGCATCACCGTGCTGGCGCTGGTGGTGGCCCGGCTGGGCTGGCGCCTGTACGCCGGCGCCCCGGCCCCGGTGCCCGGCACGCCGACCTGGCAGGAACGCATCGCCTCGGCCACGCATTGGCTGCTGTACGTGCTGATGTTCGCCCTTCCGCTGTCGGGTTGGCTGTACGACTCGGCCAGCGGGCTGCGCCCGTTCCGCTGGTTCGGGCTGGTCAACGTGCCCAAGCTCAGCGGTCCGGATGAACGCACCACGCAGCTGTCCCATGCCATCCACGAATGGGGCTTCTGGCTGCTTATCGCGGTGGTGCTGGCCCACGCCGGCGCCGCGCT
Source organism: Stenotrophomonas sp. GQ19 (assembly GCF_059758695.1). Classification (NCBI taxonomy): domain Bacteria; kingdom Pseudomonadati; phylum Pseudomonadota; class Gammaproteobacteria; order Lysobacterales; family Lysobacteraceae; genus Stenotrophomonas; species Stenotrophomonas sp. GQ19. The sequence continues at coordinate 179,300 of NZ_JCAXES010000002.1, forward strand.
TTACCACCATTTTTACCAACGCGATGCCACCCTTGCGCGCATGCTGCCGCAGCGCTGGCTTGCCTCCCCCCAGAAGGACTGACCATGAACATCAAGCTCTCCACTCCCGCGGCCGTGGCCGCTGCCCTGGCCGGGCTGATGGCCACCGCGCCGGTGCTGGCCGCCGATTACGTGCAGGCGCCGGGTTCGGTGCTGGTGTTTGCCACCAAGTACGACGGTGAAGTGTTCACCGGCAGCTTCCCCGGTTTCGACACCAAGCTCAGCTTCGACCCGGCCAAGCTGGACGGCGCCAAGCTGGAAGTGACCATTCCGCTGGCCGGCGCCAAGAGCGGCAACAGCGACCGCGATTCCACCCTGCAGGGCGCGGACTTCTTCAACGTCGGCAAGTTCGCCCAGGCCAAGTACAGCGCCAGCAAGTTCCGCGCCCTGGGCAACAACCAGTACGCCGCCGACGGCACCCTGGAACTGCGCGGCGTCAGCAAGCCGGTCACCCTCACCTTCACCTGGACCCCGGGCGCGCAGCCGGTGCTGAGCGGCAAGGCCACGGTCAAGCGCCTGGACTTCGGCGTGGGCGGCGGCGACTGGGCCGACACCAAGACCATCCCGAACGAAACCGCGATCAGCACCAAGGTCGTACTGAAAGCAAAGTAACCCGCCCGGGTGCCGGCCGGCTCGCCCAAACCGGGTAGAGCCGACCGTTGGTCGGCTGCCGCAGCAACCATGACACCCGAGGTAGAGCCGACCGTTGGTCGGCTGCCGTAGTCCGCGCAGCCGACCAACGGTCGGCTCTACCCGGATCGTGCGTTTTCGATCCAGGCGTCTACCACCGCCACATCGAACGGCCAGTCCAGTTCCCGCCCCTGCGCATCGCGCAGCACCGGCACGCGCAGGCCGTAACGGGCCTCCAGGGCCGCATCGTCGTCAACGAACACACTGTCCAGCCCGGGCACCCGGGCCTGGGCCAGGACCGCCAGGGCCTGGTCGCACAGATGGCAGTCATCACGCTGGAACAAGGTAAACACCGGCCCACCCGCCTTCGGAAATGTTGCGCCGCACTCAAGGCTGGCGCCTGCGACAGCATAGAATAGTGCTCCATCCGATACCCGCAGTTTGGCAATCATGGCTGTCAGCACGTTCGACGTTTTCAAGATCGGCATTGGCCCGAGCTCCTCGCACACCGTGGGACCGATGAAGGCCGCCGAACGCTTCGTGCACCGCTGGTTGCTGGACCCGGGCCGCCTGCAGGACGTGGTGCGCATCCGCGCCGACGTGTACGGCTCGCTGGCCCTGACCGGGCGCGGGCACGGCACCGACAAGGCGGTCCTGCTCGGGCTGGAAGGCCAGCGCCCGAACCTGATCGACCCGGACATCATCCCCGAGACCCTCGAACGCATCCGCAGCAGCAAGCGGATCCAGCTGATGGGCACCCACGAGATCGCCTTCGACGAGAAGCGCGACCTGGGCCTGAACAAGCGCCAGAAGCTGCCGTACCACACCAACGGCATGCGCTTTACCGCCTATGACGCCGACGAACAGGTCATCGCCACGCGCGATTACTACTCGGTCGGGGGCGGCTTCGTGGTCAACCAGGACGATGCCGCCGACGACCGCATCGTGCCCGATGAAACCCCGCTGCCCTACCCGTTCAAGAGCGGCGACGAACTGTTGGCGCAGACCGCGCGCAGCGGGCTGAGCATTGCCCAGATGATGTTCGAGAACGAGAAGTGCTGGCGCAGCGAAGACGAGATCCGCGAGCAGCTGCGCGAGATCTGGGGCGCGATGCAGGCCTGCGTGGCCCGTGGCATCCGCCAGGAAGGCACCCTGCCCGGCGGCCTGCACGTGTCCCGTCGCGCCCCGGCGCTGTACCGCGAGCTGTCGTCCAAGCCCGAAGCGGGCATGCGCGACCCGCTGACCACCCTGGACTGGGTGAATCTGTACGCGCTGGCGGTCAATGAAGAAAACGCCGCCGGTGGCCGCGTGGTCACCGCGCCGACCAACGGTGCGGCCGGCGTGCTGCCGGCGGTGCTGCATTACTTCGACCGTTTCTGCCCCGGCGCCAACGAACAACGCATCTTCGACTTCCTGCTGACCTCGGCGGCCATCGGCATCCTGTACAAGGAAAACGCCTCGATCTCCGGCGCCGAAGTGGGCTGCCAGGGCGAGGTGGGCGTGGCCTGCTCAATGGCGGCCGGCGGCCTGGTCGCCGCGCTCGGCGGCAACCCCAGCCAGATCGAGAACGCCGCCGAAATCGGCATGGAGCACAACCTCGGCCTGACCTGCGACCCCATCGGCGGGCTGGTGCAGATTCCCTGCATCGAGCGCAACGCGATGGGCGCGGTGAAGGCGATCAACGCCAGCCGCATGGCCATGCGCGGCGACGGCAAGCACAAGGTCTCGCTGGACAAGGTGATCAAGACCATGCGCGATACCGGCCGCGACATGCAGGACAAGTACAAGGAAACCAGCCGCGGCGGGCTGGCGGTCAACGTCATCGAGTGCTGATCGACCGCCCCCGGCGGTAGAGCCGACCGTTGGTCGGCTGCTCCCTGATTCCGCCCAAGGCAGCCGACCACCGGTCGGCTCTACGCGGGCATGCCATCGCTGCCGCTGCACATTTGCTCCGAGGTAGAGCCGACCGTTGGTCGGCTGCTCGCATGCGCATGATCGGCCCGCCTGCACGGCCGCTCCGGTACAGTCGGCACTCCCCTGTTCCGGAGACCGCCATGCGCATCCTGGCTGCCGCCCTGCTTGCCTGCCTGCCGCTGACCACGCTTGCCGCCGACACCTACGGCCCCCGCCTGGAGGGCTTCGACTACCCGTGGCCGGTCAAGACCTTCGACCTGGAATCGCAGCGGCAGCCGCTGCAGATGGCCTACCTGGATGTCCCCCCGGCCGGCACGGGTGTGGCGGGCACGGTGGTGCTGCTGCACGGCAAGAACTTCTGCGCGGCCACCTGGAAAGACACCATCACCGCGCTCAGCGCGGCCGGCTACCGGGTGATCGCGCCGGACCAGATCGGGTTCTGCAAATCCAGCAAGCCCGAGCGCTACCAGTACTCGTTCGGCCAACTGGCTGCCAACACGCATGCGCTGCTCGCCCACCTCGGCCTGGATGCGGCCCAGGTCGACCTGGTCGGCCATTCGATGGGCGGCATGCTGGCCGCGCGCTATGCGCTGATGTACCCGCAGCAGCTGCGCCGGCTGGCGCTGGTCAACCCGATCGGCCTGGAAGACTGGAAAGCCAAGGGCGTGCCCTGGCGCAGCGTGGATGCATGGTATGCGGGCGAACTGAAGACCAGCTTCGAGAGCATCAAAAAGTACCAGCTGGACGTGTACTACAACGGCGACTGGACGCCGGCGTACGCGCAGTGGGCGCGCATGCAGTCGGGCATGTACGACGGCCCCGGAAAACAGGCGGTTGCCTGGAGCCAGTCACTGACCTCGGACATGGTGTTCAACCAGCCGGTGGTCTACGAGCTGCCGGACATCCGCGTCCCCACCACGCTTTTCATCGGGCAGAAAGACCGCACCGCGATCGGCCGCGACCTGGCGCCGCCCGCCCTCAAGGCCACCCTCGGCGACTATCCCGCATTGGGCAAAGCCGCAGCAGCCGCCATCCCCGGTGCCACCTTGGTCACCTTCGACGACCTGGGCCATTCGCCACAGGTGCAGGCGCCTGCACGGTTCAACACCGCGTTGCTGAAGGCGCTGTCCACCGCCCCCTGACCACCGGCGTAGAGATGCGCCAGCAATAGCACGCCCCGCTTCACCGCTGCACCCGCACCGGTAGAGCCGACCGTTGGTCGGCTGCCGCTCGCGCGATGCATGACGTCAAGAGCAGCCGACCAACGGTCGGCTCTACGAGCGGAGTGCGCCAGCGTTGCAATATCCCGTGTCACCGATGCGCCCGCACCGGTAGAGCCGACCGTTGGTCGGCTGCCGTTCGCGCGAGGCATCAGATCAAGAGCAACCCACCAACGGTAGGCGTTACCGCCGCACGATCGCCAGTACGTCATCCAGCAACGCCGCCGCAGTGACGTCCGCGCCTGCACCCGGCCCCTGGATCAGCAGCGGCTGGGTGGGATAGCGATCGCTGTGGATGGCCACGCGGTTGTCGGTCTGGCCGCCACCGGCCAGCGGGTGGCCCAGCGGCAGGATGCGCAGGCCCACCGTTGCACCGTCATGGTCGAAGCCGCCCACGAACCGCAGGCAGCCGCCCTGCTCCTGCGCCTGCTGCCAGAACGCCTGCAGCGGTGCATCCAGCAACGACAACTGTGCCAACGCGGCGTCAGTCGGCAGCGCGGCGAGCGCGGCCGGGACCAGCGAGGTCACCGCCACCTGCTCACCGCGCAGTGCGATGCCACTGGCCCGTGCCAGGATCAGCAGCTTCCGGCGCACGTCCTCACCGGACAGGTCCACGCGTGGATCCGGCTCGGTATACCCGGCGCTGGCCGCCTCGCGCACCCATTCTGAAAATGCGCGCTGGCCGTCGTAGTGATGGAACAACCAGGCCAACGAACCGGACAGCACGCCTTCCACGCGGTGGATGCGGTCGCCGCCGGCCACCAGCGTGCGCAGGCTGCTGAGCAGGGGCAGCCCGGCACCGACCGTGGCGCTGTCGCCGTACTGCGCACCGCCGCCCAGCCGCCCTTCGGTGATCGCCTGCGCCCGCGCCAGCTGCGCGCCCTGGCCCAGCTTGTTGGCGGTGACCACGTGCACGCCACGCGCCAGCCATTGTTCGTGCCAGTTGGCCACGTCGTCGCTGGCCGTGGCATCCACCACCACGTCGCCACGTTGCAGGCCTTCCGCTTCCGCCCACGGTTGCAGCGCCGGCGCGCCGCGCACGGCCAGGTTGGCCTGCTGCAGTTCGTGGTCGGGTGCCTGCGCGCAGGCACGGGCGGTACGCGAATTGGCCAGCCACGAGAACGCCGGCAAGGCCACGCCGCGCGCCTGCAGCGACTGGTAGCGCTGCACGAACGCGGTGCCCACGGTGCCTGTACCCAGCAGCGCCAGGCGGCGTGCAGGCGCGGCCACCAGGGTCAGAACCGCGCTCATGCATCCACCTGTTTGCGCACCACGGCCTGCGCGTGCAGGTCGATCACCGCCTGCGCGCGCTCCAGCCCGGCCTGCAGGTCGGCCACCAGGTCTTCCGGCGACTCGATGCCCACCGACAGGCGCAGCAGGCCCTCGCTGATGCCGGCATGCGCGCGCGCTTCGGGCGTCATGGCCGCGTGGGTCATGGTGGCCGGGTGCGCCACCAGGCTTTCGACACCGCCCAGCGATTCGGCCAGGGTGAAACAGCGCAGGCCATCCACGAACGCGCGCACCGCCGCGTGCGGATCATCGCCCGGGCAGGAGGCCAGTTCGAAGGACAGCATCGCGCCGAAGCCGTCCTGCTGGCGGGCGGCAATGGCATGGCCGGGGTGGTCGGCCAGACCCGGGTAGTAAACCTTGGCCACCGCATCGCTGGCAGCCAGCAGGTTGACCACCTCGGTGGTGTTTTCCTGGTGCGCGCGCAGGCGTGCACCCAGCGTGCGCAGGCCGCGCAGGGTCAGGAACGCGTCGAACGGGGAGCCGGTCAGGCCCAGCGCGTTGGCCCACCACACCAGCTGCTCGTGCACGGCCGGATCGCGCGCGATCACCGCGCCGCCGACCACGTCGCTGTGGCCGTTGATGTACTTGGTGGTGGAATGCAGCACCAGATCCGCGCCGAAGGCGATCGGCCGCTGCAGCGCCGGCGACAGGAACGTGTTGTCCACCACCACCTTGGCCCCGGCCTTGTGCGCGGCATCGATGACGAAGCGCAGGTCGGTGATGCGCAGCAGCGGGTTGGACGGGGTTTCCACCAGCACCAGCGTGGGCGACTGTGCCAGCGCATCGGCCAGCGAGCGCGGGTCGGTGAGGTCGGCGGTGATCAGGCCGAAGTGGCCCTTCTTCGCCAGTGCGTTGAACAGGCGCCAGCTGCCGCCGTAGGCATCGTGCGGCACCACCAGCGTGTCACCGGGCTGCAGCAGCGCGTTGAGTACCAGGTTGATCGCGCCCATGCCGGTGGAGGTGATCACGCCGCCCGCGCCGCCTTCCAGCTCGGCCAATGCTTCGCCCAGCAGGTCGCGGGTCGGGTTGCCACTGCGGGTGTAGTCGTACTGGCGCTTGTTGCCGAAGCCATCGAAGCTGAAATTGGAGGACAGCACGATCGGCGGGGTCACCGCGCCGTGGGCGGTGTCGCGGTCGATGCCGGCGCGCACGGCGGCGGTGACACGGCTACAGGACGGCTCGGTACCGGTGGACAGGCTCATGCGGTTTCTCCCAGGGAACGGATGGCGTTGGCGAGGATCGCGTCGATGCGATCGGTTTCTTTGAGGAAGGCGTCGTGCCCGTAGGGCGAGCGCAGCACGCGCAGGCTGCCGCGCGGACCCAGCCCTTCGACCAGGCCGACGCAGTCGGCCAGCGGCACCAGGCGGTCGCCTTCCACGGCCACCACGACGGTCGGCACCAGGATGGCGGCCGGGTCGACGCGATGCAGGTCGATCGATTCGGACAAGCGCAGGTAGGCATCCACCGGAGTGCGCGCGGCGTACTGCGCGCCGGCGGCATCCAGGTAGTCTTCGGCGGCGACGCGCACGCGACCATTGACCACTTCCGGCGGCGCATCGAAGCGCTCGCCGAATTCTTCAGGCGTGCGGTAGCTGAGCATCGCGAACTGGCGGGCCAGTGCCAGCCCGTGGCTTTCGGCGCACTGCAGCTGGCCCAGCGCTACGGCACGGCGCTGCAGTGCGCGCCACGCGGCGGCGTAAGGATGCGGGCGATGCGCGCCGCTGACCGCCACCAGCTTGAGCAGGCGCTGGCGGTGGCGGATGGCAAACTGCTGCCCCACCAGCGCGCCGTAGGAGTAACCCACGAAGCACTGCAGCTGGGGGATGCCAAGATGATCGAGCAGCAGCGCCAGCGCGTCGGCCTGGTCGGCGGTGTCGATCGGCAGGTCGAGCGCGCCATCGGCACCGATGAAATCGAACGCCAGGATGCGCTGCACCGCAGGATCCAGCGCGCGGCCGGCCGCGACCAGTCCTTCGGCCCAGCCCTTCTCGGGGAACTCGGCATTGGCGGCCACGTGGCGGTGCGCGGAAATGCCCCCGGCCAGCACCACCACCGGCGCATCGCCACGCCCGACCAGTTCATAGCGCAGCCGGACCGGGCGCGGGCCGTTGTGACGCATCGACAGCACCGCGGCGAATTCGCCGCGCACGGCGTGCAATCCGGCGTCGAGCGGGACGCTGACGGGGGCGAAAGTGTCGGTGGCAACAGCGGCGGCAGTGGCGAAACCCATGGCGGTATCCAAAGTAGGAAAACGGCCATCGAGCTTTCGCGGAGCTCGCGTTCGAAGCGCACGCACGGTGCACGGTTCGAACCATCTTTCGGAAGACGCCAACGGTCTCCGCAGGATTTGGCACCTACGCAGATCGCTTTCGCGTCTGCGGGCTGCCCCGGCTTCAAAGGGCCTGTCCCTCTGCCGGTCTCGATGGTGGAGCCACGATGCCAGCCCTTCCCGGACATGTCAATCCTTTCATCGGGATGAAGCGATATAGTTTTTTCTCATCAGGCGCCCAGGCCCGCCCGCAGCGGCACCTTTCCTGAATGAACCGTGTTGCGTACAGTCGCGCCCATCGTCATTGGATGCCTGCCATGCGCCGTACCCTGCTGCTGACCGTGCTGCTTGTTCCCTTGGCCCTGCAGGCGGCCACCGTGCCCGGCGGCGCGGGCTGGCGCGCGGGCTGGGGCCTGGTCGGGACGCCGCCGGCCAACGCCCCCACGGCGCCGGTCAGCGCGGGCATTGCCACGGTCCGGCTGGAGGGCGGCGGCAGCCGCTGGCAGGCCCGGGTGGACAACCACCTGCTGGGGCCGGTGCAGGTGGCACTGCGCCAGCCGGCCGGGGCCACCGCCCTGCCGGGGCTGCCGATGCAGACCGTGCTGGCGGGTTCGGCCAGCGTGGTGGTCAGCCGGCTGCAGCTGCCCGGCGACGTGCCGCGCCTGGACCTGCTGCTGGACGCCGTACCGGGCGACCCGGCCGCCAGCCCGCAGGACGTGGCGTACGCGCTGCCCTTCGACGCCAAGCGTTTCCAGGTCAGCCAGGCCCCGCAGGGCCGATTCAGCCATACCGATGCCGAGAACCGCGATGCCATCGACTTCGCCCTCCCCGAGGGCACCCCGGTGCTGGCCGCGCGGGCCGGCCGGGTGATGCAGGTGCAGGGCAACTTCGTTGACCACGGCCTGGATCCGCAGCGCGATCGCGACCGGGCCAACTTCATCCGGATCCTGCACGAGGACGGCAGCATGGCGGTCTACGCCCACCTGCAGGCCAATGGGGTGCTGGTGCGCAGCGGCCAGCGGGTGGAAGCCGGCCAGCGCATCGGGGTGTCGGGCAACACCGGCTACAGCACCGCCCCGCACCTTCACTTCGTGGTCCAGGCCAACAGCGGCATGCAACTGCGCTCGGTGCCGGTGCGTATCGTGACCCCGCAGGGCGAGCTGCACTTCGCCCGCGAGGCCGCCGCCGGCGGCGACGCCGGGCAGCCCTGACCCCGGCCGCCCCCCACCCCCGCTATACTGGGCGGCTTATCTCCATGAAAAGCGCCCCGGGCGGGCGCGTCACGCCATGTCCGAAGTTGCTACCGAAGCTGCGCGCCGCCGTACCTTCGCCATCATTTCCCATCCTGACGCCGGCAAGACCACGCTGACCGAAAAGCTGCTGCTGTTCGGCGGTGCGATTCAGATGGCCGGCTCGGTGAAGGGCCGCAAGGCCGCCCGCCACGCCACGTCCGACTGGATGGCGCTGGAAAAGGAGCGCGGGATCTCGGTCACCTCCTCGGTGATGCAGTTCCCGTATGAAGGCAAGATCGTCAACCTGCTCGACACCCCCGGCCACGCCGACTTCGGCGAGGACACCTACCGCGTGCTCACCGCGGTGGACTCGGCACTGATGGTGATCGACGTGGCCAAGGGCGTGGAAGAGCGCACCATCAAGCTGATGGAAGTGTGCCGCCTGCGCGACACGCCGATCATGACCTTCATCAACAAGCTCGACCGCGAAGGCAAAGAGCCGATCGATCTGCTGGATGAAGTGGAGAGCGTGCTGGGCATCCAGTGCGCGCCGGTGACCTGGCCGATCGGCATGGGCCAGCGCCTGAAGGGCGTGGTCCACCTGATCAGCGGCGAAGTGCACCTGTACGAGCAGGGCCGCAACTTCACCCGCCAGGATTCGACCATCTTCCCGTCGATCGATTCGCCGGGCCTGGCCGAGAAGATCGGCGAGCGCATGCTGGCCGACCTGCGCGACGAACTGGAACTGGTGCAGGGCGCCAGCCATCCGTTCGACCTGGAGGCCTACCTGGCCGGCAAGCAGACGCCGGTATTCTTCGGCTCGGGCGTGAACAACTTCGGCGTGCAGCCGCTGCTGGACTTCTTCGTCGAGCACGCGCCGTCGCCGCAGCCGCGCGCCACCACCGGCCGGGTGATCGCCCCGCAGGAAAACAAGCTGACCGGTTTCGTGTTCAAGATCCAGGCCAACATGGACCCGCAGCACCGCGACCGCGTGGCCTTCATGCGGGTGTGTTCGGGGCGTTTCGTGGCCGGCATGAAGACCTTCCACGTGCGCACCGGCAAGGAGATGAAGTTGGCCAACGCGCTGACCTTCATGGCCAGCGACCGCGAGATCGCCGCCGAGGCATGGCCGGGCGATGTGATCGGCATCCACAACCACGGCACGATCTCCATCGGTGACACCTTCACCGAAGGCGAGGCGGTGAGCTTCACGGGCATCCCGAACTTCGCCCCGGAACTGTTCCGCCGCGCACGCCTGCGCGATCCGCTCAAGCTCAAGCAGCTGCAGAAGGGTCTTGCGCAGCTGTCCGAAGAGGGCGCCACCCAGTTCTTCCGCCCGCTGATGAGCAACGACCTGATCCTGGGCGCGGTGGGTGTGCTGCAGTTCGACGTGGCGGCCTACCGCCTGAAGGACGAGTACGGCGTGGAAGCCACCTTCGAGCCGGTCAGCGTGACCACGGCGCGCTGGGTGACCTGCAGCAATGAAAAGAAGCTGGAGGAGTTCCGCGAGAAGAACGCGGGCAACCTGAGCATCGATGCCGCCGGCCAGCTGGTGTACCTGGCACCGACGCGGGTCAACCTGCAGTTGGCGCAGGAACGCGCACCGGACGTGCGGTTCGCGGCCACGCGCGAGGCGGCACACAGCATTTCGGTGTCCTGAGACAGCGGCTGAACAGGCACGCGTGCATGCGCGTGCCAACGCGGCGATGATAGGGGGGAGCGGGTCCCCCTCCCCGCACCGTCGATGGCCATGACTACAGTTGCTTCTGTTCGTGAAGAAATCGCCAGCGCCTTGACCCACGGGCTGGGCGCGGTTGCCGCGCTCGCCGCCAGTGCGGTGCTGATCACCCTTGCCGCCATCCATGGCGACGGCTGGCAGTTGGCCAGCGCGATCGTGTTCGGGGTGGCACTGTTACTGCTGTACACGGCATCGACGCTGTACCACGCGATCCAGCACCCGGTGGCGAAGGGGCGGCTGAAGGTCTTCGACCATTGTGCGATCTATGTGTTGATCGCCGGTACCTATACGCCGTTCACGCTGATCGGTCTGCGCGGCGGTCCGTGGGGCTGGGGAATGTTCACGGCGATCTGGGCGCTGGCGCTGGCCGGGGTGATCTTCAAGCTGTTCTTTACGGGCCGCTTCAAGCTGCTGTCGACGATCATCTACATCGCGATGGGCTGGATGGTGATGGTGGCGATCAAGCCGATGTGGGCGTCGATCGACGGCTGGACGCTGGGCTGGCTGCTGGCCGGCGGGCTGTCCTATACGTTGGGCACGTACTTCTACCACCGCGAGTCGATCCGCTATTCGCACGCGATCTGGCATCTGTTCGTGATCGGCGGCAGCGTCTGCCATTTCGTCGCGGTTACTGCGCAGATTCTTTGAGGTTGTTGATTTTTTTCGGCAACTTTTTAACGTCAAGGTCAACTTCAACTTCAACTGCTGGAGCCGGTTGGCCGGTGCTGTCGGTCGGGTCGGGGCGGGTGGGTTGGCGGGACACGCCGTGAATCCATCCCTGGAGGCTCGTGGGCGCCATCCATGGCGCCCAACGGTCCCGCCAACCCACCCGCCCCGACCCCTGACAGTTTTTCGGGCCTCTTGGGGAAAGCGGTGGAGCGGTGGAGCTGAGCTGAGCTATTGCCGCTTTTGTGGGAGGGGTTGAGAGCATGCCGACCGGAGGTCGGCACTGAGCGAGTGCAGGAGCGACGGCAAGGCAACAGCCAGCGCCTCTCCTCCCCCTCCTCCCCCTCCTCCCCCACACACGTTCCCCAATACCCCAAACGCCCAAATCCCCGCCCGAGAATCGACGGCCCACACACCTCGGCGTCCATCAAGATCAGCCACCCATGGGGTGGCTCTACCCCTGGCACACCGGGGTCTGTCGGGGGGTGGCGCGGGTGGGTTTACGGGACCGTTGGGCGCCATGGATGGCGCTCACGAGCTTACATGGGTGAAGGCGCATTGCTTGCGAGGCACGGCCTCGCATGCGACTGAACGCACAGCCGCCAGCGGCTGGGCCGGGCCGCGGAGCGGGACTTGCAGCGTGTCCCGTAAACCCACCCGCGCCGCGCCAACCAGCAAAACCCTCAGCCCAAGGCAGTTGCATTGGCACTGGCAGTGGCAGTGGCAGTGGCAGTGGCTGTTGATCTTGATCTTGATCTTGATCTCGCTCCAAAGCTTCTACAAAAAAACGCACCCTGACACCATCCTTACCAATGCTTCGCACCCCCTGCACGATGAACAGGGAAGGATGGAGCATGTGAACACTGTCGACTCCCCTGCCCCATCCCCCGTGTCGCGCCGTTGGCGCTGGCGTCGTCCCGGCAAACGTGGACAGCGCTGGCTGGCCATCCTCGTCTTCCTCTTCGCCGCCATCCTCCTGCTCATCGCGCTGTGGGACTGGAACTGGTTCAAAGGCCCCGTCGAACGCGCCGTCCAAGCCAAGACCGGGCGCGAGTTCCATATCAACGGGGACCTCGACGTCGACCTTGGCCGCACCACCACCATCCGCGCCGACCGCCTCACCTTCGCCAACGCCACCTGGGCCAAGACCCCGCAGATGGCCAGCGCCGACCGTGCGGAAATCGCCATCCGCGTCTGGCCCCTGCTGCGCGGCCAGGTTCATATCCCCGAAGTCCGCCTCACCCGCCCGGACCTGCTGCTCGAAACCGGGCCCGGCAAGGACACGCCCGGCAACTGGGATTTCCTGGGGCCCTCCACCGGCAACCCGCCGCAGTTGCAGCGCCTGCTCATCGATGATGGCCGCCTGAAGTTCCTCGATGCCGCCGGGCGCACCGACGTGCTGGTGGCCCTCAACAGCGGCAAACCGCGCAGCGCAGACAGCGCCCCGCCCCTGCTGGTCAGTGGCAAGGGCCGCTGGAAAGGCAACCCGTTCTCCCTGGACGGCAGCACCGAATCCCCGCTGGAACTGACCAACAGCGACCACCCGTTCCGCATCCACCTGGACGGGCGCGCCGGTGGTACCCATGCCATCGCCAGCGGCACCCTGACCAACCCCTTCGCGCTGCGCACCTTCGATCTTGAACTGATGCTCAGTGGCCAGGACATGGAGGACCTGTTCCCGCTGATCGGCGTGGCCATGCCCTCCACGCCGCCGTACCGGCTGAAGGGTCGGCTCAAGCGCGACAACGATATCTGGCGCTACGAGAATTTCACCGGCACCGCCGGCGACAGCGACCTGGGCGGCACCGCGCAGATCGACGTCGGTGGCGAACGCCCGTTCCTGAAGGCCGACCTGGTCTCCAAGCGCCTGGACTTCGATGATCTGGCCGGCTTCATCGGGGCGCCCCCGAAGACCGGCGCCGGCGAAACCGCCAACGCCGAACAGAAGGCCAAGGCCGCCGCGCTCGCCGCGCGCGCCAAGGTCCTGCCCGACACCCCGTACAACCTCACCAAGCTGCGCGCCATGGACGCCGATGTGCGCTGGAAGGCGCAGCGGATCAATTCGCCGGTGCTGCCGCTGGACGACATGGACGCGCACCTCAAGCTGGAGGCCGGCCTGCTGCGCCTGGAGCCGCTGAATTTCGGCGTGGCCGGCGGTGACATCCGCAGCACCATCCGCATGGACGCGCGCAAGGACACCATCGCCACCCAGTTGCAGGCCAGCCTGCGCAAGATCCAGCTCGGCAAGCTGATGCCCGATTCCAAGCTGGCCGAGCAGGCCTCCGGCGGCATCAGCGGCGACCTCACCCTGGCTGGCACCGGCAACTCCGTCGCGGCCATGCTGGGCAGTTCGGACGGCAACGTCGCCCTCGGCATCGGCCGCGGCCATGTCGGTAACCTGGTGATGGAGCTGGCGGGGCTGGACGTGGCCGAGTCGCTGAAATTCCTATTCACCGGCGACAAACAGATTCCGCTGCGCTGCGCCTTCGGTGACTTCGGCGTGGCCAACGGGGTGATGACTTCGCGCGCGCTTGCCTTCGATACCACCGACACGCTGATCGTCGGCGAGGGCACCGTGGACCTCAAGCAGGAGCAGCTGGACCTGCTGCTGCGACCGCGCCCGAAGGACATCAGCATCCTCGCCCTGCGCTCGCCGCTGCGCATCGGCGGCAGCTTCAAGGACCCGTCGTTCCGCCCGGACTTCAAGGCACTCGGCATCCGCGGCGCGATCGCCCTGACCCTGGGCAGCATCGCCCCGCCCGCCGCCCTGCTGGCCACCATTGAAACCGGTCCGGGCAAGGATTCGAACTGCGGCGGTCGTTACGCAAAGTGAGTGCGCCGCGTCAGCGTACCGACCAACGGTCGGTACCTACCGGGATAGGTGTGCGCGTATCGCGCGATCGGACTAAGCACAAGGTAGGTGTCGACCGTTGGTCGACACGCTCCGCCCCTCTTCCAACCGCGCGCTCAAGAACTGTCCAGAGCCCGTGGGCAGGCCAGTGCAGGACCGTTGGGCGGCATGGATGCCGCCCACGAGCCCCCACGGATGGGTTCACGGCGTGTCCTGCACCGGCCTGCCCATGGGCTCAGCCACGTGCCAGCAACGCGCCAACCGCGCTTACTTACCCCGCGACGATGTACTGCTGCAGCTGGTCCAGCTTCTGGGCCTGCTCGTCGATCACCGATTTCACCAGGTCACCGATCGAGATCACGCCCACCACGCTGCCGCCGTCCACCACCGGCAGATGCCGGATCCGGTAGTCGGTCACCAGTTGCAGGCAATGCTCCACCTGCTCGGACAGCGCCACCGTCACCACCTTGGCAGTCATGATGTCACTCACCCGCGTGGTCCGCGACGACCGCTCATGCAGCACGATCTTGCGCGCGTAATCGCGCTCGGACAGGATGCCAACCAGTTGCCGGCCCTCCATCACCAGCACGGCGCCGATGCCTTTTTCGGCCATCAGCCGGATCGCGTCGATCACCGCCGATTCCGGGCCTACCGCGAAAACCTCAGGGGACTTGCCGTCCAACAGCTGTCGTACCGTGGTCATCTCGTTGCTCTCCACCGATGGGATGCACGGCCGAGTCTGCCACGATCGGGGGCTGCCAGGTGTCAACCAGGTACAACGGCCGCTGCTTGGATTCTTCGTAGAGGCGCCCCAGGTATTCCCCGATCAGGCCCAGCGCGATCAGCTGCACCCCGCCCAGGAACAGGATCGCCGCCATCATGGTCGGCCACCCCGCCACGCGGTCGCCGTACATCGCCGCCTTGGCCACCACCCATACGGCGAACACGAACGCCACGCTGGCCGTGAACAGCCCCAGGTAGGTGGTCACCCGCAGCGGCGCCGTGGAGAAACCGGTGATGCCCTCCAGCGCGAAATTCCACAGCTTCCACAGCCCGAACTTGCTGTCGCCCACCATCCGCGCGTGCCGATGGTAGGGCAGCGCCTTGCGTCGGAAACCGACCCAGCCGAACAGCCCCTTCATGAACCGGTGGCGTTCGCGCAGCTGCCCCAGCGCCTGCAGCGCGCGCGGCGAAAGCAGGCGGAAATCGCCGGTGTCGGCCGGGATCGGCGTCTTGGACAGTCGCCCGATCACCCGGTAGAAAGCGGCGGCCGCGCTGCGCTTGAGCCAGCTTTCACCGTCGCGCGCCAACCGCGTGCCGTACACGTTGTCATAGCCCTGCTGCCACAGCGCGACGAACTCGGGAATCAGCTCCGGCGGGTCCTGGCCATCGGCGTCGAGGATGATCACCGCGCCGTCGTCGACAAAATCCAGCCCCGCCGTCAGCGCCGCTTCCTTGCCGAAGTTGCGCGACAGCCGCAGCACGCCCACGTCGGGATCGGCCGCGGCCAGCGCCTGCATCACCGACCAGGTGGCATCGCTGCTGCCGTCATCGATGTACAGCACCCGCCCCTCGATATCGTCCAGCCCGTCCAGCACCGCGCGCAGGCGCGGATGCAGCAGCGGCAGGGCCAGTGCTTCATTGTGGGCGGCGATGACAACGGTCAGGCGTTGGGCAGTCATGCCGGGATTGTAGGCGGGGCGCGTCACGATCATGAATCGTCAGTCGTCGGCCAGGTACGCAGTGCCGCCCAGCTGCCGGGCCTGCCGCTGGATCCAGGCCGCGCGGCGCTGCACGAACGGCCCCGGCTTGGCCGCGTTGTAGCGCCGTGGCGCCGGCAGCACGGCCGCCAGGCGGGCGCTTTCGGCCGGACTCAGCCGCGCCGCGTCCTTGCCCCAGTACTGCTGTGCGGCCGCCTGGGCGCCGTAAATGCCGTCGCCGAACTCGGCGATGTTGGCGTACATCTCCAGAATCCGCGACTTCGGCCACAGCGCCTCGATCAGCACGGTGTACCAGACCTCCAGGCCCTTTCGCACCCAACTGCGGCCCTGCCACAGGAACAGGTTCTTGGCCACCTGCTGGCTGATCGTGCTGGCCCCGCGCAGGCGGCCACCCTTGGCATTGTGGTCGCGCGCCTTTTCGATGGCCTGCAGGTCGAAGCCGTTGTGCACGGGGAAGCGCTGGTCCTCGGCGGCCACCAGCGAAATGGGCAGGCTGGGCGCCATCTGGTCCAGGTCGCGCCACTGGTAGTGCAGCCGGTAGCCCCACTCGCCCTGGCCCAGTGCCTCGCCGTACCGCCACAGCATCACCGTGGACACCGGCGGGTCGATGAAACGCAGCACCAGTACCTGCAGCACGCTGAACGCGGCAAACAGCACCGGCAGCCACAGCAGTCGTTTCCAGTGCCAGCGTCGCGGGCGCGGTGGTTCCAGGCCCGGTTCGGCCTTGAGGTTGCTGCGCTCTGCCCCCATTAGTGGTGCATCCTTTGCTTGCACGGTTGTCGGCGCATTATCCGGCAACTGCATCCCACTTCGCGCGCCCATAGAACCGATGACCGCCCAATCCGACACCCTTGTCCGTTTCCTGCTCCCCGATGCCGGCGTCCGCGGCGTGCATGTCCACCTCGATGCGAGCTGGGCTGAAATCCTGTCGCACGCGGTCTACCCGCCGGCCGCTGCCGAGCTGCTGGGCGAAGCCGCCGTCGCCTCGGCCCTGTTCACCGGCCACACCAAGGTCGATGGCCGCCTGTCGATCCAGCTGCGCAGCAACACCGCCATGCGCACGCTGTTCGCCGAATGCACGGCCGCCGGCACCCTGCGCGGCATCGTGCAGCTGGCCGACGGCGGCGACGCCCCGCGTGACCTCACCACCCTGGGCGATGACGCGCTGCTGGCCATCACCATCGAAAACCCGGGCCTGGACCCGCGCGAACCGCAGCGCTACCAGAGCCTGGTCGGGCTGACCGCCGCCGGCCTGGACGAGGCGTTCGAAGACTACTTCCGGCAGTCCGAGCAGTTGCCCACGCGCCTGCTGCTGGCCGCCGACGGCACCCGGGCCGCCGGCCTGCTGCTGCAGAAGCTGCCCGGCGACGAAGGCGACAACGACGGCTGGTCACGCGCCAGCGCCTTGTTCGAGACCCTGGGCAAGCAGGAACTGCTGGACGTGGCGGGCAATGACCTGCTGCACCGCCTGTTCCATGAAGAGAGGCCGGAACTGCTCGGCGAGCGGGGGCTGCGCTTCGCATGCTCGTGCTCGCGTGAGCGGGTGGAAGGCATGCTGCAGTCGCTGGGCGAGGAAGAAGCCCGCGCGGCCGCCGAACCGACCGGTGCGGTGGAAGTGCGTTGCGAATTCTGCGGACAGGAGTATCACTTTCCGTTGACGGAGTTCGCCATACTGTTCAGCGACACCGGTGTTTCCTCACCGGCACCTGAACGGCTTCAGTAATTGCCGCACGAGTTTTGTTCTGGGGAGAACCAAGACTTGTTAAGAATTCATAAACGCCCTAGGATCAGTGTCCCGCTTCGGCGGGAACTTGTGCTCACCGCTGCTGTCTGAGAGTTCCCATGCGCTCCCTTCTGCGTCTACCGCTGGCCCTTGTGATCGCCCTCGCCGCGATGACGGGCGCGCATGCGCAGAACAAGCCGCGGCAGGACAGCACGGTGATTCCGGTGTGGAACAAGGGCAGCGGCAAGGTCGAGGCCCTGTTGTACCTGGAACCCACCGGCGAACAGGCCGTGGGCGCCCGCTGGCACTTCGGCCGCAGTTCGCTCGACGCCGCCTTCGGGTTGTCCTCGGGCGATTCGCTGGGCCTGCTCTGCAACAGCAGCCGCGGCACCAGCATCAGCGGCCTGGCCAGTCATTGCATGCTGGCCAGCCTGGGCGATGACGACGAGAACACCGCGTTGAGTCGCCGGGTCAGCGGTACCGCTGCGTTCAACCGCCCCGGCGGTCGCCTGGGCATCACCGCCGGCACCGGCCGTGACACCCTGCCGGCGTGGTTGGCCGGCCCGAACAAATCCCCGGCGTTGCGCGCCGAGCAGAACGACCTGACCGTGTTCGGCCAGAAGAACATCGGTCGCGAAGGCTTCGTCTCGATCGGTGGCACCTATGCCAAGGCGCGCCTGGTGCCGCTGTCCGACGCCTCCCCGGCCATCGTGGACCGCTGGGACAGCAAGAGCCTGACCATCGGCGCCGGCTACGGCAACTTCAGCGGCAACATCATCGGCCGCGTGGTCGATGTGCCCGGCCAGCCCGGCAAGTGGGAAGGCCTCGGGGTCGGCTTGACCTGGCGCACCCCCTGGAGCGGCCAGCTCACCGTGGGTGCCGAGAATGTGATCACCCGCGGCAAGAATCCGTTCGCGCCGCGTAACGAGAGCACCGACGAAGGCACCGTGCCGTACGTCCGTTACGAACAGGATCTGTGATCGGCGGGCGCCGAGCGGCGCCGTCGAAGTAGTCAAAAACACGCGCCTCATGGCGCGTTTTTTTATGCCTGCACTCCTACCCTCAAACGGCATCGCCCCTGCGAGCCGGTGCCAGGGCGTGCCCGGTGTATCGCCGATGTCGCATTTGGCGTGCCGCTGCGACGTGTCGATACGTGCTGATACATGCCGTTACAAATCAACCGCAACTATTTTCATCACAAATGCTTAACCAATGAGACCCAAAAGGCGTGTTTCTGCGGAAAATCATTGATCCACAACGACTTTGCCGAATTTAACCTAGTTCACACCTTCCATTAACGTGGCTTTAATTCTCTCCGGTCGGCAGTTACTATCGAGTCAGCCTCGTGGTGATTGGCGCTCATTTGGTGCCGCTGCAGGCAAACACCCCAGTGAATACCCAAGATTCCCTTGGAGAGAGAGAGCAATGAATTTCAAATCCAACAAACTGCGTGACGCGGTAATCGTCGCGTTGGTCGCGACGGGTGCCACGGGCGCCGTGCAGGCCCAGGATGTTCCGGCCTCCGGCCCGACCAACCTGGATCGCATCCAGGTCACCGGCTCGCGCATCCGCTCGGTTGATCTGGAAACCCAGCAGCCCGTCCTCACCCTGACCCGCGAAGCCATCCAGCAGACCGGTCGCACCAACGTCGCCGAAGTGCTGCAGCAGATCGCCAGCAACGGCGCGGCGATCAACACCCAGTTCAACAACGGCGGTGATGGCTCGGCCGGCGTCGACCTGCGCAACCTGGGCGCCTCGCGCACGCTGGTGCTGGTCAACGGTCGTCGCTGGGTGCAGGCCCTGGACGGCACCGTCGATCTGAACACCATCCCGACCGCGATCGTGGAGCGCATTGAAGTCCTCAAGGACGGCGCCTCCTCCATCTACGGTTCGGACGCCATCGCCGGTGTGGTCAACATCATCACCCGCGACAATTTCAATGGTGGCGAAGCGCACGTCTACTACGGCCAGTTCAGCAAGGGCGACGGCCAGCGCCAGGCGCTCGACCTGACCCTGGGCAGCAGCAACGAGCGCGGCAGCCTGGTGTTCGGTGCCAGCTACGTGAAGGAAAAGGCCGTGATGGCCGGCGCACGCAAGATCTCGCGTGATCCGGTGTACGGCCTGGGTGCCTCGCAGTACAGCAGCCAGACCTCCTCGGGCGGTATCTGGGACCTGACCATCGACGGCGTCGGCACCGATGACTACGACGCATGGTCCGATCTGGCTGGCAGCGACGACGAAGCCACCGCCGACCGCGCGGGCCTCTCGCGCTTCGTGGTGAACCCGGATGCGGCAGGTAACAACCTCGCCAACTACCATCCCTTCAGCAGCGCCGACTCGTACAACTACGCGGCCGACAACTACCTGCGTACCCCGCAGGAGCGCAAGTCGATCTTCATCCAGGGCCGTTACGACCTGACCGACTCCATCGCCATCCGCACCGATGCGCTGTACAACCAGCGTCTGTCGGCACAGCAGCTGGCCGGCTTCCCGCTCAGCGCGGGCAGCTACCTGGGCGGTGACCAGGGCCTGTCGGCTGACAGCTACTACAACCCGACCAAGAACACCGGCAACCCGCGCGAACTCAACTGGAACCGCCGCCTGGTCGAACAGGACCGCTTCTACGAACAGGACGTCAAGACGTTCCATTGGTACGGTGGCCTGGAAGGCTCGTTCCAGTTCGCAGACCGGTTCTTCAGCTGGGATGCGGGCATGAGCTACAACGTGTCCGACCAGATCGACACCCAGGTTGGCGACGTCAACATGGGCAACCTGTACACCGCCACCGGCGCGTCCTTCCTGGACACCGACGGCGTGGTCAAGTGCGGTGCGCCGGGTGCCGTGATTGCCGGCTGCGTGCCCTTCAATCCGTTCAGCAGCGCGGGCAACATGCCGCAGGACCAGCTGGACTACATCCTGTTCAACGCCAAGGACAAGTACCAGAACAAGTCCAAGGCCTTCACCGCCAACCTGTCCGGCGACATCGTCGAACTGCCGGGCGGCATGATGGGCTTCGCGGCCGGTGTGGAAAAGCGCAAGGAATCGGGCTACGACATGCCGGACGCCTTCGTCTCGGCCGGCCTGAGCTCGGGCAATGGCCGCCAGCCGACCTCCGGTAGCTACGACCTGACCGATGTCTACCTCGAACTGGCCGTGCCGCTGCTGAAGGACCTGCCGGGTGCCAAGCTGCTGGAAATCAGCGCCGCCACCCGCCGCTCGGACTACAGCAACTTCGGTGACACGCTCAACAGCAAGTTCGGCTTCAAGTGGAAGCCGATCGAAGACCTGATGGTCCGTGGTAACTGGGCCGAAGGCTTCCGTGCTCCGTCGATCTCCAACCTGTTCGGTGGTTCGGGCCAGTCTTACGACAGCTACGGCGATCCGTGCTCGAGCGACAGCCCGTACATCGGCGGTGCAGCCGTGGCACAGCGTTGCGCAGCCGCCGGCATTCCGACCAGCTACGTGCAGCGTGAAGGCTATGGCTCCCAGACTTCCTGGCCGTTTGATTGGAAGTCCAACCAGGAGCTGAGCCCGGAAACCTCGACCTCCAAGAGCCTGGGCATCGTGTACAGCCCGAGCTTCGTCAGCGGTTTCGACGTCTCGCTGGACTGGTGGAAGATCAACATCAAGGACGTGATCAGCCGCCCGACCGCCGACTACATGCTGGACCAGTGCTATGTGGAAGGCAGCGCTGGCTGGTGTGACGTGCTGGCCAACTCCGGCCTGACCCGCAACGCGCTGGGCCAGATCACCTACATGGCCCGCTACCTGCAGAACCTGGGTGAGCTGGAAGTTGAAGGCTACGATCTGACCCTGCGCTACTCGATCCCGGATACGAACTTCGGCTCGTTCTCGTTCGTGTGGGACAGCGTCTACATGGCCAACTACCGCCAGAAGGCCACGCCGGAATCGGAGTGGGATCCGTCTGAAGTGGGCACCTATACCCGCGACACCCCGGTCTGGCGCATCCGCTCGAACCTGACCGCCAACTGGAACTACGGTGACTTCGGTGCGAGCTGGACGGTGCGTTACTTCTCCGGCCTGACCGAAAACTGCAAGTTCCCGGGCACCGCATCGCTGTGCAGCGATCCGGACCACATCGGCCTGGAAGGTCGTGCAGACCCGCAGAACAAGCTGGCTGCCACCACCTACCACGACCTGCAGCTGCGCTACACCGTGCCGTGGAATGGCACGATCTCGGTGGGTCTGAACAACGTATTCGCCAAGGAACCGCCGGTGGCCACCCAGGCCTTCGCCAACTCCTTCGACTACCAGTACGACACCCCCGGGCGTTACATGTACATGGAGTACCGTCAGCGCTTCTGATCGCAGTTGACCGCGATCTGACGGTGTAAACCAACGGCCCCGAAAGGGGCCGTTGTCTTTTCCGCAGCATCGGCACTCTTGATGCGCGCCCACGAAAAAGGCCGCGTTTCCGCGGCCTTTTCTTCGTCTCAACGCAGGCACCTGCGTCAGCCGAGCGGGATCAACGTCTCGATCACATGCTCCACGTAGGCCTCGAAATCCTCGCGAGCCTGCTTGGGCTGCTGCAGCTGCAGCGACAGCTGCAGGAAGCCCACATACGCCGCATACGCCAGGCGCGCGCGGTGCTGCGCATCGGTACGGCTCAGCCCGGCCTGGCGGAACGAGGCCACCAGGTACTCCAGCCGGCGGTGCGAGACGCGGTCGATGACCGGGCGCACCATCGGGTGATCCAACGCCTTGAGCAGCTCGCTGTAGATGATGTGCGGCTGCACTTCATGGGCCACCACCTGGAACAGCTGGCGCAGGCGCGCACGCGGGTCCGGCACGTCTTCCAGGCTGCCGAACACCTGCTCCTGCTCGAACAGTTCCCAACGTTCCAGCGCGGCTTGCAGCAGCGCATCACGGGACGGGAAGTGCCAGTAGAAACTGCCCTTGGTGACCCCCAGGCGACGCGCCAGCGGCTCCACCGCCACGGCACCGACACCTTGTTCTGCAATCAGGTCCAGGGCAGCCTGGGCCCAGTCTTCCGCGCTCAGGCGGCTGTTGCGGCCGGCACGTGGCTCGCCGGCGGAAGCTTCAGGTTCATTCATGGCGTTGATTTAACCATACGCCGGGGTCCGTGTCCGCCAAAATGGCACGCCGTGACCCGCGCCAACGCCCGCACCGTGGCGGAGTTGGCGCCCTTCCGGCCGTCTGCGGCCGCCCTCCATACCCCCAAGTATTGACATGCCCACGGGCAGGTCCATACTAGCGAGTATGGTCATTCCTTCTTCTACCCTGCCCCGCGTTGACGATGAGCGACTGACCGGCGCGCACGATGCCGTGCTGGCCGCCACCCGCTCCTCGCCCGGGCGCCGCGGCACCGTGCTGTTCGCCCATGGCTTCGGCCAGACCCGGCATGCCTGGACCTCCACCGCACAATCGCTGGCCGCCGCCGGTTACCAGACGTTGGCCTACGATGCGCGCGGCCATGGCGACTCCGACTGGAACCCGGTCGGCCTGCCCTACCACGGCGAACAGTTCGCCGATGACCTGATCGTTCTGGCCGGCGAACAGCCGCAGCCGCCGATCCTGGTCGCCGCCTCGATGGGCGGGCTGTTCGGGCTGCTCGCCGAATCGCGCTGGCCGGGCCTGTTCTCGGCCATGGTGCTGGTGGACATCACCCCGCGCTGGGACACCGCCGGGGTGGAACGCATCCTGATGTTCATGACCGCCCATCCGGACGGCTTCGCCTCGCTGGCGCAGGCCGCCGATGTGATCTCGGCCTACATGCCGCATCGGCCGCGCAAGTCCGACGACTCGCTGCGCGCCCTGCTGCGCGAGGATGGCCGTGGCCGCTGGCGCTGGCATTGGGACCCGCGCCTGGTGGCCGAACTGGCGCGCGACAGCGAACAGCACCAGGACGCGCTTGCCGAGGCGGCGCGCCAGGTCAAATGCCCGTTGCTGCTGGTCAGCGGCGGGCGCAGCACGTTGGTCACCCCGCAGACGGTGGCCGAATTCCTCGCGTTGGTGCCGCATGCGCGCCATGTGCAGTTGCCGGAGGCCACCCATATGGTCGCCGGTGATGACAACAACGCCTTTACCGCTACTGTGTTGGACTATCTGGACGTGTTGCCCTCGGCCTCCGCCGTTGCACAGTCCGCCACTACCGAGCACGTCACCGGAGCACGCTCATGAGCATTGTCGTTCCCTTCCTGGCCATCCTGCTGGCGGGCGCCATCGTCGCCTACCACCGGATGCGGCTGATCACCTGGACGATCGTCAGCCTGGTGCTGCTGGCCGCCTGCTGGTTCATCCCCTACGTCAACCAGACCGCCACCATCGTCGCTGCGGCCATCGTGGCGGTCATCGCCGTGCCGCTGCTGCTGCCCTTCATCCGCAAGCCGCTGCTGACCGCGCCGATGATGAAGGTGTTCCGCAAGGTGCTGCCGCCGCTGTCGCAGACCGAGCGCATCGCGCTGGAAACCGGCTCGGTCGGTTTCGAAGGCGAGCTGTTCACCGGCGACCCGGACTGGAACATCCTGCTGAACTATCCCAAGCCGCAGCTCACCGCCGAGGAACAGGCCTTCCTGGATGGCCCGGTCGAAGAGCTGTGCAAAATGGTCAACGACTGGGAAATCACCCACGTCTACGCCGACCTGCCGCCGGAACTGTGGAGCTTCATCAAGAAGAACAAGTTCTTCGGCATGATCATTCCGAAGGAATACGGCGGCCTGGGCTTCAGCGCGCTGGCCCACCACAAGGTGATCCAGAAGCTGGCCTCGGTGTCGAGCGTGGTCAGCTCCACCGTCGGCGTGCCCAACTCGCTCGGCCCGGGCGAACTGCTCAACCATTACGGCACCCAGGCGCAAAAGGACCAGTACCTGCCGCGCCTGGCCGATGGCCGCGAAGTGCCCTGCTTCGGCCTGACCGGCCCGTTCGCCGGCTCGGACGCCACCTCGATTCCCGATTACGGCATCGTCTGCAAGGGCGAGTGGAACGGCGAGCAGGTGCTTGGCGTCAAGCTCACCTTCGACAAGCGCTACATCACGCTGGCTCCGGTGGCCACGCTGATCGGCCTGGCGTTCCGCATGTACGATCCGGACGGCCTGATCGGCACCACCCGCGACATCGGCATCACCCTGGCGCTGCTGCCACGTGACACCGCCGGCGTGGAAATCGGCCGCCGCCACTTCCCGCTCAACTCGACCTTCCAGAACGGTCCGATCCGCGGCAAGGACGTGTTCATTCCGCTCACCCAGCTGATCGGCGGCGCCGAGAAGGCCGGCAAGGGCTGGAACATGCTCAACGAGTGCCTGGCCGTGGGCCGCTCGATCACCCTGCCGTCCACCGCCAGTGGCGGTGCCAAGGCCGGCGCAGTGGTGACCGGTGCCTACGCGCGCATCCGCAAGCAGTTCGGCCTGTCGGTCGGCCGCTTCGAGGGCGTGGAAGAAGCGCTGGCGCGCATCGGCGGCAAGGCCTATGCGATCAGCGCGCTGTGCCAGGCCACGGCTGCTGCGGTGGACCGCGGCGACGTGCCGTCGGTGCCGTCGGCGATTGCCAAGTACCACTGCACCACCATGAGCCGTGAAGTGATCTCGGACATGATGGATGTGATCGGCGGCAAGGGCATCATCCTGGGGCCGCGCAACTTCGCCGGCCGCAGCTGGCAGGCCGCGCCGATCGCCATCACGGTGGAAGGTGCCAACATCATGACCCGCAGCCTGCTGATCTTCGGCCAGGGTGCGATCCTCTGCCACCCGTGGGTGCTGAAGGAAATGAAGGCCGCGCAGGATCCGGACACCCGTGCCGGCCTGCAGGAGTTCGACCGCAGCCTGTTCGGCCACATCCGCTTCGGCATCTCCAACGCCGTGCGTTCGTTCTGGTTCGGCCTGACCGGCGCGCGCTTCGGTGCCGCCCCGGGCGATGCCTACACCCGCCGCTATTTCCGCAAGCTGGACCGTTACTCGGCCAACCTGGCGCTGATGGCCGACATCTCGATGATGACCCTCGGCGGCAAGCTGAAGTTCAAGGAATCGCTGTCCGGCCGCCTGGGCGATGTGCTGAGCCACATCTACATGACCAGCGCCATGCTCAAGCGCTACCACGACGAAGGCGCGCCGGTGGCCGACCAGCCGCTGCTGGCCTGGGCCTTCCATGACAGCGTGCACACGATCGAAACGTCGCTGTCGGCGGCGCTGCGCAACTTCCCGATCCGTCCGATCGGCTGGCTGATGTGGCTGCTGATCTTCCCGTTCGGCCGCCGTGCCGAGGCCCCCGGCGACCGCCTGGGCCACCGCGTGGCCGCGCTGCTGATGGCGCCCAACGAAGCCCGCGACCGTCTGGCCAGTGGCGTGTTCCTGACCCCGTGCGAGAACAACCCGGGTGGCCGCATCAACAGCTACCTGTCCAAGGCGATCATGGCCGAGCCGGTCGAGCGCAAGTTCATCAAGGCGGTCAAGACCAAGGGCATCGAAGCCCTGGACTTCACCACCCAGCTGGACGAAGCGGTCGCCGAAGGCGTGATCACCCAGGACGAACGCACCCTGCTCGAAGAGCTGCGCGCGCTCACCCTGGAAACCATCACCGTGGACGATTTCGATCCGCACGAACTGCGCTCGGCCGGTTACTACGACCGCGAGCGCAAGGACGCACAGTCGCAGGAAGCGGCGTGATCGACGCAGCAACGTAACCCACAACGGCGGACTTCGGTCCGCCGTTTTTTTGAGAGGCGTCCATGTCCGCTCCCCTGTTGAATCTGTATCGCCGCATGCAGCGCTGGCCTGCCGGCAGCTGGCTGTTTTCCCGCGCGGTGTGTTTCAAGGCGCCCTACTTCGCCAGCATCGCCCCGCGCATCACCCTGCTCGAGCCCGGCCGTTGCGAAGGGCGCATCGCGCACCGGCGCAAGGTCACCAACCATATCGGCACCGTGCACGCGATCGCGCTGTGCAATCTGGCCGAGCTCACCGCCGGGCTGATGGTCGATGCCTCGCTGCCCAAGGGCATGCGCTGGATCCCCAAGGGCATGGAGGTGCAGTACCTGGCCAAGGCCACCGGCACGCAGCATGCCGTGGCCACGCCGGAGCAGCCGATCGTGGCCGCCGAGGCCGGCTATGCGCTGCCAGTGAATGTGCAGGTGTGCGACGACGCCGGCACGGCCGTGTTCCAGGCGCGGATCCAGATGTGGGTGTCACCGGTCAAGCGCTGATTGGTGCCGCGCAGCCACCCATGGGGTGGCTCTACCCCCCCAGGGTCAGGCGGGGACCATCCACCACGCGGCCACGGCCAGGATCGCCGGCACGGCCTGGATGAAGAAGATGCGCTTGTTGACGCTGTAGGCGCCGTAGCAGCCGGCCACGATCACGCAGCCCAGCATGAAGTTGACCAGCATCGGCAGGTGGTCGAACAGCCCCCAGAACAGCCCAGCGGCGAGGAAGCCGTTGTAGAGCCCCTGGTTGGCCGCCAGCACGCGGGTGGTTTCGGCCTTTTCCGGCGTGTTGCGGAAGGTCTTCAACCCCAACGGCTTGGTCCACAGGAACATTTCCAGCACGAGGAAATACACGTGCAGCAGGGCGACCAGCAGGGTCAGGGTCAGTGCGGTCCAGTACATGGGCAGGCCTTGAAGAGGGTCGATGAAGCTTACTCCGGGCGCTCGCCCGGCAGCTTCTTTTCTTCGTGCAGCAGGCCGATGGCTGCGGCCGTCATGCAGCCAGCAACCACCACGCCCCCGGCGAACACCGCGTGCGACCCGAACAGCGACAGCCCCTTGTGCACCCAGGCGAAGGTCAGGTCGGCGCCGCGGTAGACCACCGTGTCGATCGCCGCGCCGGCCTTGTAGCGCCACTGGCGGTCCACCCGGGTGTAGATCGTTTCGCGCGCGGGCTTGGCCAGCGAGAACTCGCTGGCGCGGGTCATCACCTGCACGATCGCCACCATCAGCGCCAACGGCCAGGCGGCCAGCAGCAGGAAGCCGAAGATGATCGCCACGCCGGGAATCAGCAGGGCCGGCGCGATGCCGTGGCGCGACAGCAGCCACCGGGTCAGGCCCAACTGCAGCACCAGGGTCAGCGCGTTCACCGCCAGGTCGATCTGCGAATAGAACGCGGTCCGCGCCGCCTCGTCCGGATAGAACTGGCGGGCGATCGCGGCCTGCTCGTTGTACAGCAGCGTGCCCACCCCCACCCCGAACAGCACCAGCACCGCCAGCCAGCGCAGCAGCGGCTCACGCGCGATCAGCTTCAGGCCATCGAGCACGCTGCCGCCCATCGGCGTTTCACCGGAGGCCAGCTGCTGCTCCTGCTCGCGCGCCACCGCCCACAACCGCAGCCGCCAGATGCACACCAGGCAGGCGCTCAGGAAGCCGGCCGAGACCAGCATCAGATTGGCGATCCCGACCCGCTGCACCAGCGCCGCGGTGATGATCGGCCCCAGGAACGCGCCGAGGGTGCCGGCCGCCCCGATGTAGCCGTACACCGCGCGCGCCTGGGCGTTGGAGAACACGTCGGCCATGAAGCTCCAGAACACCGCCACCGCAAACAGGTTGAACACCGCGGCCCAGAAGAAGAACGCCATGCCGCGCCCCGGCACGCCGCTGTCGAACATCAGGTAGAAGCCCAGCAGGCAGACGATGAAGAAGCCATACACCGCCGGCAGGAATACCCGCCGTGCGTAGCGGCTGACCACCGCGCCATACAGCGGCTGCAGCACCAGCATGATCAGGAACACACCGGTGAACAGGAACTGCAGCACGAAGTCCTGCATCGCGATGCCGTGTGCGCTGAACCAGTTGATCAACACGGGCGGGAACACCGCCTGCGCGTCGGCCGAGGCGGCCATCGCCTCACGCACCGGGCGCAGCACGTAGTAGCCGCTGAGCAGGCAGAAGAAGTACACGCACGCCCAGATCAGCGGCGGCGACTGCCGCAGCGCCCCGCGCAGGCCCGGCCGCACCGGGGCCGTTGCTGCAGCACTCATCGCACCCACTCCCGGTTCGGGCGGCGTGACAACGGCGGCATCGTGGAAACTCCGGGCAGGAAAGCGCGCAAGGTAAACGATGCACCGCAACATCGCCAGTAGCAGCGCCCCTCATCCGCGCAACGCTGCGTAGCCATGATCCGCGTTGCCCCGCCGCGGGCCGCGCTGCCCTATGCTCGGGGCTACCTACCGAAGGGGCCGCCAGCCGTGGGGACGGACACGTACGACTACATCATCGTCGGCGCAGGGTCGGCCGGCTGCGTGCTGGCCAACCGGCTCAGCGCCGACCCGCGTTGCCGCGTGCTGCTGCTGGAAGCCGGTCCGCGCGACCGCAACCCGTTCATCCACATGCCGGCCGGATTGGCGCGGTTGGTCAACAACCGCCGCATCAACTGGAACCTGGACACCGACGCCGAGCCGGCCCTGGCAGGCCGCCGGCTGTGGTGGCCGCGTGGCAAGGTGCTGGGCGGTTCCAGTGCGATCAACGCGATGTGCTATGTGCGCGGCGTACCCGCCGACTACGACGGCTGGGCCGCCGACGGCGCCGAGGGTTGGGGGTGGGCGCAGGTGCTGCCGTGGTTCCTGTACAGCGAAGCCAACAGCCGCGGCGGCAGCACCCTGCACGGCGACGCCGGCCCGTTGTCGGTCGCCGACCTGCGCCACCACAACCCGCTCTCCGACGCGTTCCTCGATGCTGGCGTGCAGGCCGGGCATGCGCGCAACGACGACTTCAACGGCGCCGGGCAGCTCGGGGTGGGCCTGTACCAGGTCACCCAGCGCGATGGCGCGCGGTGCTCCAGCGCGACCGCCTACCTGCACCCGGCCCGTGCCCGGCGCAACCTCACCGTGCTCACCGGCGCGCATGCCACCGCGCTGGGCTTCGATGGCGACACCGCCACGGGGGTGTATTTCCGCCACGGTCGCCGGCATCGGCATGCCGCGGCCAGCGCCGAGGTGATCCTCAGCGCCGGTGCAGTGCACTCGCCGCAGCTGCTGATGCTGTCGGGCATCGGCGCGGCCGCCCCGCTGCGCGCGCAGGGCATCGACGTGCGTGCCGACCTGCCGGGCGTGGGTGCGAACCTGCAGGACCACCTGGACATCTGCACGCTGGTGCATACCCATCCGGGCGTGAGCTACGACCGCAGCAGCCAGGCGCGGATCGCCTTCGACTACTTCCTGCGTGGCCGCCGCGGCGCCGGCACCAGCAACATCGCCGAAGCCGGTGGCTTCGCCCGCTCACCGCTGGCCGGCGACGCGCGCGCCGACGTGCAGTTCCACTTCGTGCCGGCGATGCTGGACAACCACGGCCGCCACCGCCTGCCGGGCGACGGCTACACGCTGCATGCGTGTGCCCTGCACCCGCGCAGCCGGGGCCGGATCAGCCTGCGCGATGCCAACCCCGCGTCGCCGCCGCGGATCCAGGCCAACTACCTCAGTGACGCCGAGGGGGCGGATCTGGCGATGATGAAAGCATGCGTGCGGATGTCGGCCGAGATCCTGCGCCAGCCGGCGTTCGACCGCTGGCGCGGGGCGCCGATCTTCCCGCCGCGCCAGGACCTGGACGAGGCGGCGCTGGAGGCCTTCATCCGCGCCAAGGCCGAGACCATCTACCACCCGGTGGGCACCTGCGCGATGGGCACCCATGCCGACGCCGTGGTCGACCCGCAACTGCGCGTGCGCGGCGTGCGCGGTCTTCGCGTGGTGGACGCGTCGGTGATGCCCCGCCTGGTCAGCGGCAATACCAACGCACCCACCATCATGCTGGCCGAACGCGCCGCGGAGTGGATCATCGAGGCGGCCGGGGCAAGCTGAACAGGGCTGCGCCGCCGGTGCTGGCAGGGCGCACGCTACGGATGCAAAAACCGCGCCTTTTCAACCAGATACGCATTCATCTTCGCTTGGTTTGTGCAATCAGGAAAAGCAGCGCTAGAATCACGCACAGCAGTTGCGCACGGGTCCAGAACGATGAATCAGAACAGCAGGCGTCGCCCGATCCGTTCGGCGGCCACCGGGTTGCTGGGCATGTTGATGCCCATCGCCATGTCGTCTACTGCACAGACGCCCAGTGCTGCGCCGGGCGCCTTCCCGGTCAACATCGAAAACACCGCGACGATCGCGCACACCCAGCCGGCCGCCTATCGCACCACGTCCGCGAATGTGCAGGTGCTGCCGCCGGCACAGGGCTTCAACGTGGCCGCGATCGAAGCGATGGCCCAGCAGCTGACCTACGGCGAGCGCGTGCCCGGCATGGCCGTGGCCATCGTCCAGGGCGGCCGCGTGCTCAGCGCGCGTGGCTACGGCGTCACCGACGTCAACAACCCGCAGATGGTCGATGCGCACACCGTGTTCCGCCTGGCATCGCTGTCCAAGGCCTTTGCCGGCACCATGGCCGGCCTGCTGGTCAACGACGGCACGCTGCGCTGGGACAGCAAGGTCACCGACTACGTGCCCGGCTTCCAGCTGAGCTCGCCGGAGGCCACCGAACGCCTGACCGTGGCCGACCTGCTCAGCCACCGCGTGGGCCTGCCGTACAACGCGTACGACCGCGACGTGGAAGCCAACGCCGAGTACTACACGCTCACCCACAAACTGGCTTCGACCTCGCTCAAGTGCCTGCCGGGTGACTGCTATGCCTACCAGAACGTGGCCTTCAGCCTGATCGGCGACGTGGTCTACGCCGCCTCCGGCAGCTTCTACGAGCAGTCGGTGGAACGCCGCCTGTTCAAGCCGCTGGGCATGGACGACGCCAGCCTGGGCCTGGCCGGCATCCAGGCCAGTTCGCGCTGGGCGCGCCCGCACGTGCGCAGCCGCAACGGCTGGGTGTCGCTGAACCCCAAGCCCACCTACTACCGTCTGGCGCCTGCAGCCGGCGTCAACGCCAGCGCCAGCGATATGGCGCAGTGGCTGCTGGCCCACACCGGCCACCGTCCCGACGTGCTGCCTGCGCCGCTGCTGGCCACGCTGCACTCGACCCTGATCAACACCCCCGGCGAGATGCGCTCGGGCTGGCGCCGCGAGCGCCTGCACTCGGCCGGGTATGCACTGGGCTGGCGCAACTTCGACTACGCCGGGCATGAGGTGATTTTCCACGCCGGTGCCGTGCAGGGCTATCGCGGCCTGGTCGCGCTGGTGCCCGAACGCGACCTGGGCATCGCCATCATGTGGAACGGCGAAAGCAGCCTGCCCAGCGGCCTGCTGCCGACCGTACTGGACCAGGCCATGGGCCTGCCCACCCAACGCTGGCTGGACGTGGACACCGACTTCGGCAGTGACAACCTGATGGTGGAAGACGGCGCCCCGGCGACCAAGCGCAAGGGCGTGTCGTCCAACCGCGCGGTGGCGTCGCCGCGCTGATCGCAGCGCGGGGATGGATCGAAAAGGCGGCCGGTTGGCCGCCTTTTTTTTTGGCTTGGGGTGCGGTGGGGAGCGTACCGACCAACGTCGCGGGCGACGGAAATCAGGGATGCGTGCAGATGCGGTAGAGCCGACCGTTGGTCGGCTGCCTTGCAATCGCCGCAAAGCCAGCCGACCAACGGTCGGCTCTACCGGACACCGCGCGCTGTGATCCGCATACCGAATGCCCATAAAAAAACCCCCTCCCCGCTGGGCTGCCAGGGAAGGGGTTTCAGTTACGGCATCGGGAACTGCGTTAGATCAGCGGTGCCGGGGTTGCCGGCAGGGCGACCGGAGCGGCCTTCTTCTTGCGAACGGCCGGCTTGCGCTTTGCAACCTTCTTCACCGCTTTCTTGGCGGACGCCTTCTTGGCCGGAGCCTTGCGCGCGGTCGCCTTCTTCGCGGTGGCCTTCTTGGCTACCTTGCGTACGGCCTTCTTTGCGGTTTTCTTTGCAGCCTTCTTGGTCGCCTTCTTGGCCGTGGCCTTCTTGGCTACCTTGCGAACGGCTTTCTTGGCGGTCTTCTTGGCGGCGGCCTTCTTGGCGACCTTGCGGACTGCCTTCTTCGCCGTCTTCTTCACTGCCTTTTTCGCGGTCTTCTTGGCGGCGGCCTTCTTGGCAACCTTGCGGACTGCCTTCTTTGCCGTCTTCTTCACTGCCTTGCGGGCGGTCGCCTTCTTCGCTGCCTTCTTCACCGTCTTCTTGGCAGCCGCCTTCTTGGCTACCTTCTTCACGGCCTTCTTGGCGGCGGCTTTCTTGGCTACCTTCTTGACGGCCTTTTTGGCGGCCGGCTTTTTCTTCGCAGCTTTCTTGGTTGCCATGGGATGGCTCCTCGTCAGTGATCTATGGAGTGGAAACGCCCAGGTAAAGCAAACCCGCAGTGCGACATCGCGGGGACCGCCGTCGCGTCAAGCGCGTCGTGACGGATACGGGGATACCCACCGCAGGTGGCCAGGCGGGTATCGAATGGGAAGGGGCCTTGCGGTTCGCTGAGGGAAGCGAAGCCATCTCCACCGTCTTCTGACGCGAGGTGGATGTCCAGGTTGTGCTTCGCGACTGGATGTCGATTCTGCTCACTCTGTTCGCAGCAAGGTCTGCTGTGGCGAAACCTAATCACGCTTTTTTTCACTGTCAACAACCCCGGCGAAAAATTTTCACACCGAACGCCCCCGCAACCGGTTGCCGGCACCCTCGCCGAACACCGCCAGCGGCGTGCAATGCTGCCGCGCGCGCAGCGACCGGACACGCGACACACGCACTACGCGAAAAGAAAACCGCTTAAAAGAAGCACTTTCGTATTTTCAGTGCGCACGCACCGCGTGTATCCCGGCAACCGTGCACGCGCACCCGGCGGCGCCCTGGACGCTACCCACACCGCACCCAAACGGAGGCGAAAACTTTTCACATCTTCGATCGCTTTTTGCCACCGGATTTACGCAAATGCGCAAACTTTCAGGCGGTCGCCGCCACCCCGATCGCACCGGTTCGACGTGCCGCGACCGCCGCGCGCGACCCGGATGTGCACCGCGCACGCGCTCGGCGAGGACACCCGGCGCACACGCCGACACCCCGACGCGTGCTCATGACCGGACACCGATGCGTACCCCACCGATGCGCATAAGCCGGCGACGGCGTCGCGATGGACGACCACATCGCCGGGGTTTTCGTCACACACGGATAACGATGACGCCGACGGCCACCGCGCAGGCAAAAAAAAACGGCCGCACCAGGCGGCCGTTCTTCGCGATCAGGCGACGATCAGTGCTCGTCGTCTTCCAGCAGCTCGGCATACTCGTCCGGGCCCAGCAGATCGTTCAACTCGTCGTTGGCCGAGAACTCGACCACGTAGATCCAGCCTTCGCCGTAGGCATCTTCGTTGATGGTTTCCGGCTTGTCCGACAGCGCTTCGTTGACTTCGACAACGGTGCCGGTGACCGGGCTGTACACATCCGAGGCGGCCTTCACCGACTCGACCACGGCGGCCTGCTGGCCCGCCTTCACTTCGTCGCCCACCGCCGGCAGTTCGACGTACACCAGGTCGCCAAGCAGGCCCTGGGCGTGGTCGGAAATACCGACGGTGACGCGGCCATTGCCTTCGACACGTGCCCACTCATGGGACTTGAGGAATTTGAGGTCGCCGGGGATCTCGCTCATGGGACTGCTCCGAGGAATTTCAGGGGTCAAGAAACGGGGGTAGTGTAACCACCGGCGCCGACCACTGACAGGTCGGCGCCGGGAAAAAATCAGGCGTCGGCGAGCACGCCCGGCTGGGCCTGGCCTTCGCGCACGAACGGGAACTTCACCACGCGCACCGGCACCTGCTTGCCGCGGATGTCCACGTGCACCTGGCCCAGTTCGCCGGCCGGCACCCGCGCGAACGCGATGCCCTTGCCCAGCGTCGGGGAGAACGTGCCGGACAGGATCTCGCCCTGGCCGCTGGCGGTGAGCACCGGCTGGCCGTGGCGCAACACGCCCTTCTCGTCCATCACCAGGCCGATCAGCTGGCGCGCGTCGCCCGCCGCCTTCTGCGCTTCCAGCACGTCACGGCCGATGAACGGGCGGCCCTCGTCCAGCGCCACGGTCCAGGCCAGCGCGGCTTCGTACGGGGTGATGTCTTCGTCCATGTCCTGGCCGTACAGGTTCATGCCGGCTTCCAGGCGCAGCGTGTCGCGCGCGCCCAGCCCGGCCGGACGCACGCCTGCGGCGGCCAGCGCATTCCAGAACGCCACCACGTCGGCCTGCGGCAGCAGGATCTCGAAACCGTCTTCACCGGTGTAGCCGGTACGCGCCACGAACAGCGGCGTGCCACTGGCAGCGGTAGCCTCCAGCGCGGCGAAGCGGCCCAGCTTCTCCAGCGCGGCACGGTCGCCGTCGGCGGCCAGGCCGATCACCCGCTCACGCGCGGTCGGGCCCTGCACGGCGATGATCGCCAGGTCGTCGCGCTCGGTGACGTCCACGTTGAACGCGGCAGCCTGCTCGCGGATCCAGGCCAGGTCCTTTTCGCGGGTGGAGGCGTTGACCACCATGCGGAAGAAGTCGTCGGCCAGGTAGTACACGATCAGGTCGTCGATGACCCCGCCGCGCGGGTTGAGCATGCACGAATACAGCGCCTTGCCGGTGGCCTTCAGCTTGTCCACCGAATTGGCCAGCAGCGTGCGCAGGAACGGCTTGACCTGGTCACCGCGCAGGTCGACCACGGTCATGTGGCTGACGTCGAACATGCCGGCATCGGCGCGCACCAGGTGGTGCTCATCCAGCTGCGAGCCGTAATGGATGGGCATGTCCCAGCCACCGAAATCGACCATCTTTGCGCCGAGTGCGCGGTGGGTGTCGTTGAGAAGCGTCTTCTGGGTCATGACCATTTTTCCGGGGGAATGAAGGCAAGACCGGCATTATCCCAGAACCGTCTTCACAACGCCTGCGGCGTTGCGTCAGACCGGCTGCACCTGCAGTGTCATGCCCTCCACCGCCACCACCCGCACGCGGGTGCCCGCCGGCAGATCCGGCCCGGCCACCACCCAGAACGCGTCGTCGATCTTGGCCCGGCCCTTGCCCGCCACGATGTCCTGGTCGATCACCACCACCCGCCCCACCAGCTGCTCCGCGCGGCGGTTCAACAGCGGCGTGTCGCTCTGCCGGTCGCGGCCCCGTCCCCAGTGCCGGTAGCACTGGATGGACACCACCGACAGCAGCACGAAGGCCACCACCTGCCACAGCAGGGGAATGTCGCTGAACACTGCCACCAGCACGAAGACCGCCGCCGCACCGATGCCGATCCACAGCATGAAGGCACCCGGCGCCAGCGCCTCGGCGGCGAACAACACCAGCGCCAGCGCGCCCCACCCGACAACTTCCCAGCGCATCTCAGCCTCCTGCCCGCGGCGGAACAGCGCGCGGGGTTCGCTTGTCTTCCTGTTTGGCAAAGGCCTCGCGCGCCAGTTCGGCAACGCCGGCGATCGAGCCGATGACCCCGCTGGCCTCCATCGGCATCAGCACCAGCTTCTGGTTGGGCGAGGTGGCCAGCTCCTTGAACGCTTCCACATACTTCTGCGCGATGAAGTAATTGATCGCCTGCACATCGCCCTGGGCGATGGCTTCGGACACCATCCGGGTCGCGTTGGCCTCGGCTTCGGCCGACCGCTCGCGTGCTTCGGCATCGCGGAACGCGGCCTCCTTGCGTCCTTCAGCCTCCAGCACGGCGGCCTGCTTCTCGCCTTCGGCGCGCAGGATCTCCGACTGCCGCGACCCTTCGGCCTCCAGGATCTGCGCACGCTTCTCGCGCTCGGCCTTCATCTGCCGCGCCATGGCGTCGAGCAGGTCGCGCGGCGGCTGGATGTCGCGGATCTCGATCCGGTTGACCTTCACTCCCCACGGGTTGGTCGCGTGATCGACCACGTTCAGCAGCTTGGCGTTGATCACCTCGCGCTGGCTGAGCGATTCATCCAGGTCCATCGAGCCGATCACGGTGCGGATGTTGGTCTGCACCAGCGCGATCATCGCCACCTCCAGCACCGACACCTCATAGGCCGCCTTGGAGGCGTCCAGCACCTGGAAGAACACCACGCCGTCCACGCGCACCGCCGCGTTGTCCTTGGTGATCACCTCCTGGCCGGGGACGTCCAGCACCTGCTCCATCATGTTCACCTTGCGCCCTACCCCGTACACGATGGGGATCAGGAAGTGCAGGCCGGGCGACATGGTGTGGGTGTAGCGCCCGAAGCGCTCCACCGTCCATTCATACCCCTGCGGCACCATCCGCACCGCCTTGAACAGGATGACCACGGCCACGAAAGCCAGGACCAGCGAAAACAGTACGGTTGGAAACATCGAAGTACTCCTTTACCCCGGGCGTGGCCGGGGCATGGCGACGCTGACGCTACAGCCGGATCCGGCCACGGAGGATGTCCCAGAACATCACCCAGTCGCCGGCGAAGGAATAAAACGGATGCTGGAAGGTGGCGGGCCGGTTCTTCTCGAAGAAAAAATGGCCGACCCAGGCGAATCCATAGCCACAGCCAAGCGCGGCCAGCAGCCAGCCGGGGTGGCCGCGCACGATCGCAACGGCCACCAGCAGCAGCACGCCGCAGCTGCCGATGAAATGCAGCCGGCGCGACACCGGATGGCGGTGTTCGTCCAGGTAGAACGGATAAAAGGCACGGAAGCTGGCGAAGCGGGACATGGCACGCCCTGCAGGACCGGATGACCGCAGCATAGCGCGTTACCCGGGCAGTGCCGGCCGCTGGCCGGCTCTGCACAGACGTCGAGGAGCCGGCCAGCGGCTGGTGCTGCCGCGTGCGTGGGTGGTTTCCGTGGAGCCGGCCAGCGGCCGGCACTACCGCGTGCCTGGATGGTTTCCGGGGAGCCGGCCAGCGGCCGGCGCTGCCGCGTGCGTGGATGGTTTCCGGGGAGCCGGCCAGCGGCCGGCACTACCGCGTGCCTGGATGGTTTCCGGGGAGCCGGCCAGCGGCCGGCACTACCGCGTGCGTGGATGGTTTCCGTGGTGACCGCCGGCGATCGGCGGCACCGGTTTACGCGGTGCGCGGGGCGAACATGATGACCATCATGCCGGCCAGGCACAGCCCGACCCCGAGCAGGTCCCAGCGGCTGGGGCGGATGCCGTCCACCAGCCACAGCCACATCAACGCGGTGCCGATGTAGACCCCGCCGTAGGCCGCATAGACCCGCCCGCTGGCCGCCGGATGCAGGGTCAACAGCCACGCGAACAGGGCCAGGCTGGCCGCCGCCGGCAGCAACAGCCAGGCGCTGCCGTCCTTGCGCAGCCACAGCCACGGCAGGTAGCAGCCGACGATTTCAGCCACGGCGGTGAGGATGAACAGCAGCAGCGTTTTCACGGAGTGGCTTCGTCGGCCTTGGCCTGCTGCCACAGCTGTTCCTGCGCCTCCAGGTCCAGCGCGGCCATCGACTGGCCGGCGGCCGCGGCCTGTGCTTCCATCGCCCGGAAGCGGCGTTCGAACTTGTGGTTGGCCTGGCGCAGCGCCGCGCCCACGTCCACCTTGGCGTGGCGGGCCAGGTTGGCGCAGACGAACAGCAGGTCGCCCAGTTCTTCCTGCAGGCGGGCGTGGTTGTCCTCCACCGCGCCATGCGCGAACTCGGCGGCCACCTCGTCCAGTTCCTCGCGCACCTTGTCGATCACCGGTGCCGGGCCGGGCCAGTCGAACCCGACCCGCGCCGCACGCGCCTGCAGCTTCATCGCCCGCTGCCACTCCGGCAGGCCGCGCGAGATGCCGGCCAGTGCGGAGGTGTCGGCATGGCCCTTGGCGGCACGCTCGGCACGCTTGATCGCTTCCCAGTTCGCGTTCACGTCGTCGGCGCCGTCGACCTGCACCTGCGCGAACACGTGCGGGTGGCGGCGCTGCATCTTGTCGCTGATCGAACGGGCCACGTCGGCAAAGCCGAACGCACCCTGCTCACTGGCCATCTGCGCATGGAACACCACCTGCAGCAGCAGATCGCCCAGCTCGTCCTGCAGGTCGACCAGATCACCGCGGTCGATCGCGTCGGCTACTTCGTAGGCTTCCTCGATGGTGTACGGCGCGATGCTGGAAAAATCCTGCTGCAGGTCCCAGGGGCAGCCGCCCTGTGGGTCGCGCAGCCGCGCCATGATGCCCAGCAGGCGGTCCAGTTCAGCGGTGGCGGTCATGCAGTGCTCCTTCGGCAGCGGGTCAGGCCGGCAGCCACGCGCGCCACGGCAGGCGGGTGTCGCCGAGGGCGATGAAATCGCCGTTCAACAGGCTTTCGCGGCGGTTGTAGCGGAACGGTTTACCGGTGGCCGCCGACAGCACCGCGCCCCCGGCGGCGTGCAGCACGCACTGGCCGGCGGCGGTGTCCCATTCGGAGGTGGGGCCCAGCCGCGGGTACACGTCCAGCGTGCCTTCGGCGATCCGGCAGAATTTGAGCGAGGAGCCCTGCGCGACCACCTCGATCTCCCCCATGCGCGCCAGCAGGGCCTCGGTCTGCGCGCTGCGGTGCGAGCGGCTGGCCGCTACTTTCAGCGGCGGCGTGGCCGGTGCGCGCGCGCGCAGCACGGTGTCGTGCATGCCCAGGCGGCGGTAGGCCAGCTCCCCGCGCATGGCGTGCCAGGCAATGCCGCTGACCGGGGCCAGCACCACGCCGAAGGCCGGCGCGCCCTGGTAGATCAGGGCGATGTTGACGCTGAATTCGTCGTTGCGCTTGACGAACTCGCGGGTGCCATCCAGCGGGTCCACCAGCCAGTAGGCGCCCCAGTGCTGGCGCACCTCCCACGGCACTTGGGCCGACTCTTCGGACAGGATCGGCAGGTCCGGGGTGAGCTGCTGCAGACCGCGCTCGATCACCGCGTTGGCGGCCAGGTCGGCGGCGGTGACCGGGCTGTGGTCGGATTTGATCGTCACATCGAACGGCGTGGCATACACCGCCATGATGGCGGCGGCGGCGTCCTGGGCGATGGCGATGACGGTTTCGCGCAGATCGGTGGTGAGCTTGATCATTCCCCGCGTTCCAGCCACTGCCGGGCGATGAACAACGCCGCCAGTGATCGGCCCTCGGAAAAATCCTCACGCAGCATCAGCTGGTCCAGCTCGGCCAGCTTCCAGGGCACCACTTCCAGTTCCTCGGGCTCGTCGCCGACCAGGCGTTCGGGATACAGGTCGCGTGCCACCACCAGCCACGACTGGTGGCTCATGTAGGTGGGGGCCAGGGTCATCGCCCGCAGCACGTCCAGGCGCCGGGCGCCGTAACCGGCCTCTTCCTTCAATTCACGGTCGGCGGCCTGCTCGGGGCTTTCGCCGGCATCGATGCGGCCCTTGACCAGGCCAAGCTCGTAGCGGTGCATGCCAGCGGCGTATTCACGCACCAGCAGCACCGTCTCATCGTCCAGCATCGGCACCACCACCACCGCGCCATGGCCATGGCTGACCAGCCGCTCGAAGCGGCGGCGCTCGCCATTGGAGAATTCCAGGTCAAGGTGCTGGCGCTGGAACGGCCCGCTCTGCTCGTCCGTGATCTTGTGGATGATGGGCAGGCGACGGCTCATGCGAGCATCTCTAGAATGGGAGCTGGTGAAAACGTCTTCATGAGCCTGAAATGCTAGCAGACCCAGCCCCCTTAACGCTGGCCGATCGGTGGCGGCAACGCGACCTGGCCGTGCTGTGGCATCCGTGCACGCAGATGCGCGAGCACCCCGACACCCTGCCGCTGGTGCCGATCGCGCGGGGCGAAGGCCCGTGGCTGATCGATCACGACGGCAAACGCTACCTGGACGCGGTCAGCAGCTGGTGGACCAATCTGTTCGGCCATGCGCACCCGCGGATCGGTGCGGCCATCGCCCAGCAGGCCACCCAGCTGGAACAGGTGATGCTGGCCGGCTTCAGCCATGAGCCGGCCGTGGCGCTGGCCGAGCGCCTGCTGGCGATCGCCCCGCGCCAGGCC
This sequence comes from Stenotrophomonas sp. GQ19, assembly GCF_059758695.1. NCBI lineage: Bacteria > Pseudomonadati > Pseudomonadota > Gammaproteobacteria > Lysobacterales > Lysobacteraceae > Stenotrophomonas > Stenotrophomonas sp. GQ19. The sequence continues at coordinate 219,350 of NZ_JCAXES010000002.1, forward strand.
GGGCGTGACCCGCTGGCCAAGGTGTTCTACGCCGACAACGGCTCGGCCGGGGTCGAGGTAGCCCTGAAGATGGCCTTCCACTACTTCCGCAACCGGGGCGAGCACCACCGCACCCGCTTCGTGGCGCTGGAGAACGGCTACCACGGCGAAACCCTGGGCGCGCTGTCGGTGGGCGACATCCCGCTGTACCGCCGGGTGTATGCGCCGCTGCTGACCGAGGCGCTGTTTGCCCCGTCGCCGGACGCCTACCTGGCCGAGGACGGGCAGACCGCCGCGCAGCGCGCGCACCAGGCGGCCGATGCGCTGGCCACGCTGTTCGACCAGCACCCCGGCGAGATCTGCGCGGTGATCCTGGAGCCGCGCCTGCAGTGCGCCGGCGGCATGCGCATGCACGACCCGGTGTACCTGCAGCGTGCGCGCGAACTGTGCGACGCCAACGGCGCGTTCCTGATCGCTGACGAGATCGCCACCGGCTTCGGGCGCACCGGCACGATGTTCGCCTGCGAACAGGCCGGGGTGATGCCCGACCTGCTGTGCCTGTCCAAGGGCCTGACCGGCGGCTTCCTGCCGCTGTCGGCGGTGCTGGCCACCCAGGCGTTGTATGACGCGTTCCTGGACGATTCGCGCGAGCGCGCATTCCTGCACTCGCACAGTTACACCGGCAATCCGCTGGCCTGCGCCGCGGCGCTGGCCACGCTGGACATCTTCGCCGGCGAGGACGTGATCGCACGCAACCGCAGCACCGCCGAGGTGATGCGCACGCTGGCCGCCCCGTTCACCGACCACCCGCACGTGGCCGACGTGCGCCAGGCGGGGATGGTGGTGGCTTTCGAACTGACCCGCAACGGCGACAAGCGCACCCCGTTCCCCGCCGAGGCACGGGTGGGCCTGCATGCCTACACCGCCGCGCTCAAGCGCGGCGTGGTGCTGCGCCCGCTGGGCAACGTGCTGTACTGGATGCCGCCGTACTGCGTGGACGACGACCACCTGGACCTGTTGGCCCAGACCACCCTGGCCGCGATCGAGGAGGCTGTTGCATGCGCGTGACCCGTTGCCATGTAGAGAATCCGCTGGCGGTGGGCCAGACCCTGTCGCTGCCCGAGGAAGCGGCCAATCACCTGGTCCGGGTGATGCGCCTGCGCGAGGGCGACGGCTGCGTGCTGTTCAACGGCGACGGCCACGATTACAGCGCCACCCTGGTGGTGGTGGGCAAGCGCGATGCCCAGGTGCGCATCGACGCCGCGCTGGCGGTGGCCAACGAATCGCCGCTGCACATCACCCTGCTGCAGGGCATCGCCCGCGGCGAGAAGATGGACCTGATCCTGCAGAAGGCCACCGAACTGGGGGTCAACGCGATCGTGCCGGTCAACGCCGAACGTACCGAAGTGAAACTGGATGCGGCGCGCGCGGAAAAGCGGCTGGCGCACTGGAACAGCGTGGTGGTGTCGGCCTGTGGCCAGTCCGGGCGTGCGCGGGTGCCGAGCGTTGCGGCGCCGCAATCGCTGCTGGACGCCGCACGGCAGGTGCCGGCCGAGGCGCTCAAACTCACCCTGGACCCGCTGGGCGAGCATCGCCTGTCGACCCTGCAGCCGGCGCCAGGTGGCGTGGTGATCGCCATCGGTCCGGAGGGCGGCTGGTCGCCACGGGATCGGCAGGCATTGGCCGAGGCGGGCTTCCAGGGGCTGCAGCTGGGTCCGCGCATCCTGCGCACCGAAACGGCCGGGTTGGCCGCCATCGCGGCGGTACAGGCGCGGCTGGGCGACCTGGGCTGACCGATCACATTGCGGTGGGTGCCGACCGTTGGTCGGTGCACGAATGGCCGATGCGTGATGTGCCAGCGCACGCCGAGCCAGCGGGTGGAACAGCCCCCTTGAGTCAAGGGGGCGCGCCGCCAGGCGCGGGGATCTGGAGAATTGTTTGCGGGGGGCCCGCGATCTGCGCCGCAGATCGTGGGAGGTTTCGCGAATGCGAACCTACCCCGCGACGGGGTAGGCCTCGTCCAGCGCGGCTTCCAGCGCGTCCAGGTCGGGCAGCAGCGCGCTCTGTTCGCCCAGCAGCACGCGCATGTGCACGCCCTGCGGCAAGGTTTCCTCGGAGGCGTCGGCGAGCAGGCCGTCACGCGGCACCGAGATCAGCTGCGGGAAGGTCTGGGTGAGCAGCGCGAAATACGGGCGCTTCGCGTTGCCGCCCAGCGCCTTGAGCACCACCACCTTGTTGTTGCTGGTGACCAGTTCGTCGCCCAGCCCGGACAGCCGCGCGAACGACAGCAGCGGCACGTCCCAACCGTGCCAGGCAATCTGGCCGACCAGCCAGGCCGGCGCATCCGGCACGCCCTGCACGGCCACCTTGGACATCATCTCGGCCACGGTGGCATTGGGCAGCAGCACGCGTTCGTGCCCGGCCTGGATCAATACCCCGCGGATTTCGTCGTTGCTGGCGTAACTCATGGCGTGATTCCTGAAAAGGGTACGGCGCGGCGATTACTCGCTCACACCCCAACGTTCGACGATGCTCTGGGCCAACTGCGGGGGCTCGCCCGCGTCCATCCCGGCGGCCACCGCGGCGTTTGCGGCGGCCGGGTCGTAACAGCCTTCGCCGACCTGTGCGCCTACCCAGGCGCCGGCGGCGGCCAGGGCCAGCACGTCGTCAACCTGGGCCGTGTCGGCGCCACTGAGCAGCACCACGGCGCTGTGCGCCGGCGGCAGCGTGGCCACCTGGACGCCCTGTGCATCACCGTGGAAATACAGGCCGCGCTGGCGTTCGGCCAGGCCGATGTCGTCGGGCAGGATGTAGGCGTTGCCAGCCTGGACCGGCTGGTCGGCTTCGGCCAGCAGCACCGGCAACGCGGACACGCGCGCCATCTGCTTGACCAGGTTGCCGTAGCGGCCGCCATCCAGGCGCATGTGCACCAGCACCGGCGTGGCCAGCCCCGCCGGCAACGTGGCCAGCAGGCGGCGCAGCGCGTCCGGGCCGCCGATACCGGCCAGCACCAGCACGGCACCTGCGGCGGCGCCGTCGTTGGGGCGCTCGGCCTCCAGTTCGACCAGCGACAGCCGTTCGATATCGAACGCAGACAGCGGCGGCGGTGCCGCGGCGGTGCCGGCCGACGCGCTTGCCGGCGCGGCAGCGGCGGTGTCGGCACTGTCATCCACCAGCGACCAGCTGCTGTGGTCGCCCAGCGGCGCGCGGGCAACGGCCGGCGGCGCCGAAGGCGGCACCGGCGGCGGCACGGATGGTGCAGCGGCCGGCGAAGGCGGCTGCAGGGCGGCCAGCGCTTCTTCCAGCGACATCGGTTCGCTCAACGCATCCGGGGCCTGGTACAGGCCATCGGCCGGAACGTCCGCGGCGGCATCAAAGGCCTCGCGGACGTGGAAGTCCAGCGGGGCATCGGCATGCAGTTCGGCCGGCGTGGTGGGCATGCCGGGCTCGGGCTGGAGCAGGCTGTCCTGTTCCGAACCCGGCGGCAACACGTCGTGGTGGCCGTGCAGTTTGGCCACCAGGTGCCGTGCCCAGCGCTGCGCTTCCCAGCCTTCACGGCGGGCGGCCAGTTCGGCTTCGTCGAAGATCAGGGTCAGCGACGGCGAACCCAGCACCGGGTCCAGGCGCTCCAACGCGTCTTCGATCGCCGGTTCCAGCGCGATCAGCACCGCGCCCGGCGCCGCGTCGCGCAGCACCTGCACGTCCAGCGTGTTGGGATCCTCTTCCAGCACCAGGGTGGCGCCGGCCTGGGCCAACGCGTCGCGCAGGCGCTCGCGGGCCTGCCCCGGACGCGCCAGCAGCGCTACCGACAACAGCAAAGGCAGGTCATTCGCGGACACGGGCGATCCCCAGCAGGTCGTACACGTTTCGCATCAGATCCAGTTCCTGGTAAGGCTTGCCCAGGTAGCGCTGGACGCCAATTTCGAAGGCGCGCTGACGGTGCTTGTCGCCACTGCGCGAGGTGATCATCACGATCGGCACATCCTTGTAGCGCGGATCGGCGCGCATCGCCGTGGCCAGTTCATAGCCATCCATGCGCGGCATTTCGATATCCAGCAGCATCAGGTCGGGGACCCGCTCCTCCAGACGCTCCAGTGCTTCCACACCATCGCGGGCCACCGCCACTTCGAAGTTGTGGCGCTCCAGGATGCGGCCGGTGACCTTGCGCATGGTCAGCGAATCGTCGACCACCATCACCAGCGGTGCCTGGCGGTCGCTGACCTGGCTGGTCACGGCGATCGGCTTGTGCGGGTTGGCCTGGAAGCGGCGGACCAGCGGTGCGACGTCGAGGATGACCACCACGCGGCCATCGCCGGTGATGGTGGCGCCGTAGATACCCGGCACCGAGGCGATCTGCAGGCCCACCGGCTTGACCACGATCTCGCGGTTGCCCAGCACCTGGTCGATCGCCACGGCCGCGCGCAGTTCACCGGCACGCACCAGCAGCAGCGGCACCTGCGCCTGGCCCTCGGCACGCGCTGGGCCTTGGCCCACCAGCGTACCCAGGTCGTGCAGGGCGAAGGCTTCGCCACCGTAGTGGTAGTCGCCGTCGATGGTTTCAAAGCGCTCGCGCGAGATCCGGCCGATACCGCTGACCGAGGCCACCGGCACCGCGTAAGTGGTCTCGCCGATCTGCACGAACACCGCCTGGGTGACCGCCAGCGTCTGCGGCAGGCGCAGGGTGAAGGTGACGCCCTGGCCGCGCACCGAGTGGATGTCCACCGAGCCGCCCAGCTGCCGCACTTCGTTGTGCACCACGTCCATGCCCACGCCGCGGCCCGCCAGCTGGCTGACCTGGTCGGCGGTGCTGAAGCCTGGCGAGAAGATCATCGCGTCCAGTTCGGCCTCGCCGAGCACGGCATCGGCCTGCACCAGGCCACGCTGTTCGGCGCGGCGACGGATCGCCTCGCGGTCCAGCCCGGCGCCGTCGTCGGCCACTTCCAGCACGATTTCCGAGCCTTCGCGGCGCAGACGGATGGCGATCTCGCCCTCTTCCGGCTTGCCGGCAGCGCGGCGCTGTTCCGGCGTCTCCAACCCATGGGCAACCGAGTTGCGCAGCATGTGTTCCAGCGGCGCGACCATGCGATCCAGGACGTTGCGGTCCAGTTCGCCGTGGGTGCCTTCCAGGATCACGTGAACCTGCTTGCCGGTGTCCTGGCCGGCCTGGCGGACCACGCGACGCAGGCGCGGCACCAGACCCTCGAACGGCACCATGCGCGCACGCATCAGGCCATCCTGCAGTTCCGAGCTGACGCGCGACTGCTGTTGCAGCAGCACGTCGTACTGGCGCGACAGGTCGTCCAGCACGCCCTGCAGGCCGCCCAAGTCGGCGGCAGACTCGTTCAGCGCGCGGCTGAGCTGCTGCAGCGTGGAGAAGCGGTCCAGTTCGAGCGGATCGAACTTGTGGTCGGCCTGATCCTGCTCACGCTGGTAGCGGGCAACGATCTGCGCTTCGGTTTCCAGGTCCAGGCGGCGCAGCTGGTCGCGCAGACGCGCGTTGGTGCGGTCCAGTTCGCCCATGGCGCCACGGAAGGCGCCGAGCTGCTGTTCCAGGCGCGAGCGGTAGATCGCCACTTCACCGGCGTGGTTGACCAGGCGGTCGAGCAGGTCGGCGCGCACGCGCACCTGTTCCTGCTGCGGACGGGCCAGGGCATCGTCGTCGCTGCTGGTTTCCAGCGGCACCGGTGCCGAGAGCGGCGCCGCGGCGACGGCCGTATCGACCTCGACCGGTGCGCTGTCCTGCACGGTGTCGGCACGGGTATCCACGGCCACGTCCACCCGGCCCAGCGTGCGCTGTTCGAAGGCATGGATCAGGTCGTCGGGCATCGACACGCTGCGGTGCTGACCGGTACGGGTCAGCAGCTGGTGCAGGCGATCGAAGCCGCGTTCAAGCAGGTGCACGTCGCTGCGGTCGATGTCGGTGCGGTTGGCCGCAACGGCTTCCAGCAGCGATTCGATGCCATGGCCCAGGTCGCCGATCGGGTTGATCCCGGCCATGCGTGCGCCACCCTTGAGGGTGTGCAGGTCACGCTGCAGGCCGGCAATGACATCGCGGTCGTTGGGCGCGGCGCGCAGTTCGCTGATCAGGCCATCGCAATGGTCGAGCAGGTCCTTGCCTTCTTCCACGAAGATGTCGACCAGCTCCTGGTCGAGCACGCTGAAGTCCAGCGCGTCGGCGCTGTCTTCATCGTCGGCGTCATCGGCGTCGGTATCGAGCACGGTGTCGGTGGCAACGGTTGCCTCGGCCGGGCTGGCCGGATCCTCGTGCGTGGACAGCGCGGCCAGGGCGGCAACCGATGCGCCGGCGGCAGCCACGGGCGCATCTTCCAGTTCGAAGAACGGCGTCGGCGCGGTGGTGTCGGTATCGGTGTCGGTCGCATCCTCGGCGAAGGCGTCGGCCTCGTCGGGCTGTTCCTGCGCGTCGTGGACGGCATCCAGGCCCAGCACGCTGTCGGCCGTGTCGTCGGCCTGCGGCGCGTCGATCACGGTCAGCCCGTCGTCCAGTGCCTGCTGTTCGTCGACCAGTTCGCCGAACGCCGGCGTCGGCGGCAGGGCCTCGTCCAGTGCGTCACGCGTGTCCTGTTCGTCTGCATCCAGCGCCTGTTCCGGTGCGGCGGGTGCGGCGTCGTCGGTTGCGTCGAGCGGCGCGTCCAACGAGGTGTTGGCGTCTGCGTCTACGGTCGCTTCGGCTTCGGCTTCGGCTTCGGCTTCGGCTTCGGCTTCGGCTTCGGCCGCAGTGTCCGGCGTCTCAACGCCAGCAACTACGGGCGCGTCATCAAGGACCACGTCTTCGATCGAGGTGTCGTCTGCGGCAGCGTCCGTAGCGGCGGCAACGTCGCCGCTCGCCTCGGCCACCGGCGTCACCTCGGCGTCGAAGAAGCGCGACAGGTCGTCGGCGCCGGTCAGTTCGACCGCCTCCAGACCGTCGTGCGCGCCCTGCCCGTCCGCTGCGGCATCATGCGGTACCGCATCGAACGCTGCGGCGTCGGCAACGCCCACGTCTGCACGGCCTGCGTCAGGCTGTGCGTCGTCCAGCGTGATCTCGTTGCCCGCGGTGGGCGCGGCATTCACCGGAAGATCGGCATCGAAGTACGCCGACAGGTCATCGCTGCCGGTCAGTTCGTCCACCACCAGCGCATTGGCGTCCAGCGCGTCACCGGTTTCCGTTTCAACCGCATCGGTCTCAACGGTGGTCGGCTCGACCACGGTCAGGGCGTCGGCATCGATCTCGGCCAGCTGCAGGTCGGCATCGGCGCTGTCGTCCAGGCCCGCGTAACCGCCCTGTGCGTCTGCCTGCGGCAGCGTGGCCAGGGCGTCGTCGTCGTTCGCGGCGACGTCGTCGCCGGTCCGCGGAGCGGCTGCATCGAAGGACGCGACGGCGTCCACGGCGTCCGGATCCACGGCCTGCGGCTCGGCAGCGCCCGGCTCGACGGCATCGCCGTCCAGCGCGTCCTGCTCGAAGGCCAGGTCGTCTTCTTCATCGTCGGCCACCAGGGCCGGCCAGCGCGCTTCGGGCAGCGTGTCGGCCAGCGCCTGCAGACGCGCGGCAAGCGCGGCCTGCACCGGAATACGCGGCGCGTCGGCCTGCAGGGCCGTCATGGTCGCGGTGATCGCCTCGGCGGTGGCCGACAGCGCGTCCACGCCATCGGCGTCCGGGGTGGTATCGGCCGCCAGCGAGCGCTTGATGAAGCTCTCGGCGCCCCCGGTGACGGCGGTGATTTCAGGCACGTCGGTCATCGCGAACGCACCGTTCATGGTGTGCACCGCGCGCAGCAGGGTGTCGGTGACCGGCTGCGGAGCCACGCTGGCCTCGCGCAACCACGCCTGCAAGGTGGCCTGATGGGTATCCACCTCGGCTTCGAGGATCTCGCGCAGCACTTCGTCGATGTTGGCCGGGGTACCGGCGGCTTCGACGACGGCGGTGGCTTCGGGGGCTTCCGCCACCTCCACCGGCGCGGCCACGACGGGCGCGGCCCGCTGCAGCGGCACATGGAAGGTTTCTTCGCCGGCCGCCACGCGATCGGCAATGGCCTGCATGGCCTGCAGGTCGGCCGTCACGCGACCTTCGCCGCGCAACGCTGCGTTGAGCTGCGGCAACACCTCGTACGCCTGGGTGACCATGGCCACCACGGCCGGGGTGGCCGGCCGGGTACCGTCGAGCACGCGGTTGAGCATGCCTTCGACTTTCCAGCTGAACTCGCCCAGGGTACGCGCGCCGACGAGTCGGCCGCTGCCCTTGAGCGTGTGGAAAACGCGGCGGATCGGACGCAGACGGTCCAGATTGTCCGGCGCGGCGCGCCAGACCGGCAGCAGATTGCCAAGGTTGACCAGTTCCTCGTCGAACTCTTCGATGAAGACCTCGCGGATGTCCTGGTCGATGTTCTCGCCATCGTCTTCGAACCCGGCTTCGATGCTGTCGGTGTCACTGACCGCATTGGCCGGCGATACCGCGGCCAGGGCATCCGGGGTGATCGCAGGCGCGGTGCTGAACTGCGCGGCGGCCGCATCCAGCTCGGCCAGGAAGCGCGCGGACTCGTCGTCCAGCTCGATCGTGCCGATCACCGCGGCATGCACGCCGGTGCTGCTGTGGGTCACGACCGGGGTCGGGTCCGGCGCAACAACGTCGTCAAGGCGGGTGTGGTCGTCGGTGTCGGTCAGTGCTGTCGCATCGACGGATGCGTCTGCGACGGCGCTGTCGTCTGCGACCAGGGCCGGCGCGATAGCCTCGACCGGTCCGGCAATGATCGCGTCGATGGGCTCAACGGCATCGGCGTCGGTCGCCTGCAGGAACGAGGGCAACTGGGCCACGTCCAGGTCGGGCGCGGTATCGGCAACCGGCGCCACGGCGGGCGCGACGGTATCGTCGATCTGCAGCGACAGCACGTCGCCGGCATTGTGCAGCGGCGCATCGAAGGTGAATTCGATCGGCTCGTCGCTGAACTCCAGCGCGTCATGCTCGGCGGCAACGGGGTCGAACCCACCGCTGAAGGACACCTCTTCCTGCACGTGCGCGTCGGCCTGCGCGGACACCGTCTCGGTGGCGTCCAGCGTATCCAGGGCGACATGCATCGGCGGCAGCGCGTCCCAGCGCACCGCGGGGTTGTCCTCGGCAATCACCGGGTCGAAACGGGCGAAGCTGGGTTCGGTGTGGTCGGCGGCCGCATCGGCCTCGGCGGACAGCGTCCACTGCGGGGCCTCCGGCGCGGGCGCAGTCGATGCGTCGAACACCAGCGACGCACCTGCTGCCGCGGTGGCGGCCAGGGCGGTGTCAGGCAGCGGGTCGAAGGTGAGGTCCGGGAACGACGGCGGCACGCTGCCCGGCGGCGGTGCGCTCGGGGTGACGGCCACGGCGATCGGCTCAACCGACGGCGCATCCCACTGCGTCAACTCGATCGGCTCGGCGGCTACCGGCAGGGCCTCTGCGGTGGTATCCGGCTGGACGGCATTGACGTCCGGCAACGGCCAGTAACGCAGCGTTTCCAGGCTGGTGCGGGTGATATCGAGGATCTCCTCGCGGCCCGGGCGGCGTTCGCGCAGGGCTTCGAGGTAGTACTCCAGGCTGGCCATGGCATCGGCCAGCGTATCCAGCTGGCGCCCGCTCGGCACGCGCTGGCGGCCGATCAGTTCCACCGTGATGTACTGGCGCACACCCTGCAGGTAGTCGGCCGGCGTGGCCAGGTCGAGCATGCGCAACGCACCGGACACCTCGCCCAGCAGGCGCGGCACTTCCGTCAGCTGCTGGTGGTTCCAGTTGGTTTCGATGAAGGCGACGAAGTGCTCGCGCGCGGCGGCGAAATTGGCGATGGCTTCATGCGCCAGCACCTCCACCGTGCGCCGGTTTTCCACCGCGCTCGGATCGTCCTCGCCACTGCCGCCGGCGCCCAGATGGGCGACCTGGTCGTCCAGCGAGGCGTCCACGTACAGCAGCGCCCCGGCGATATCCAGCAGCAGGCTTTCGTCGATCTGCTGTTCGCCCTGTACCACGCCGCGCAGCGCATCGCGCTGTTGCACGACCACGCCGCGGGCCACGCCCAGGCCCATCATGCCCAGGGTGTCGGCAACCGCACCCAGTTCGTTGACCTGGGTCTGCAGCTGTACCGGATCGCCACCGGTGCGCAGGTGCAGGTCCAGTGCGTCCTTGATCCGCAGCAGCTCTTCCTTGACCGCATTGCCCACGGTATCGAGCAGCTCGCGGTTGCGCCCGCTCAGGCTGCCACGGGCGTGGTCGAGTTCGGCCTCGGTGGCGGTCACGCTGTCCGGGGCGAACGCGAACAACACGCTCTCGTTGATACCCGGCGCGGCGCGTGCCGAGCGGATGTCGTTGAGCAGCGGCAGCAGCACGATGGGAATGTCGCGGTGACCGTTCTGCAGGCGCTCCAGATAGTCGGGCAGCAGCACGCTGCCGCGCATCAGGGTGGCGCAGGCTTCGTCACGGTCGGGCACCTCGCCGGCGCCGATGGCGTTGGCCAGCTGCTCCAGTTCTTCGGCCACCATCGCCGGGGCATACAACTCCACCATGCGCAGGGTGCCCTGCACCTGGTGCAGGTAGCCGGCGCAGAAGCGCATGCGGCCGGCATCGGAGGGGTCTTCGGCGTAGTACTCCACCTCGTTGCGCACCTGGCGCAGGGTTTCGTCCAGTTCCGGCTTGACCCAGCCCAGGGCGGCGTGGCTCATGGCATCGCGCAGCGTGCTCATGCCAGGTCTCCCGGCAGGGGCGCGCGCGTGTCGTGCTGTGGTTTATCGCGATGCATCATCTGCTGATTCCTTCCCTCTCCGCCCTGCCCGCGGCTCACGCCGGCAGCTTGAAGTCGGCAACCGAGCGGCGCAGGTCGGCCGCCAGCTGTGCCAAATGACCGATCGACTCGGCGGTCTGTCCCGCACCCTGCGAGGTCTGGCCGGTAATCTGACGGATCACGCCCATGGTGCGGGTGATGTCCGAGGCGGCCGACGACTGCTGCTGGGCGGCGATCGAGATGTTCTTGATGAGGTTGTTGAGCGCGTTGGACACGCGTTCGATTTCAGTCAGTGCGGTACCGGCGTCTTCGGCCAGGCGCGCACCGGACACCACTTCGGCGGTGGTCTGCTCCATCGAGCTGACCGCTTCGTTGGTATCGGCCTGAATGGCCTGGACCAGGCCTTCAATGCGTCGGGTCGCACCGGAGGTGCGTTCTGCCAGGCGCTGCACTTCGTCGGCCACCACGGCGAAACCACGGCCGGCCTCACCGGCCGAGGCCGCCTGCACCGCGGCGTTCAACGCCAGGATGTTGGTCTGCTCGGAAATGTCGTTGATCAGTTCCACGATCGAGCCGATTTCCTGCGACGATTCGCCCAGGCGCTTGATGCGCTTGGAGGTTTCCTGGATCTGGTCGCGGATCTGGTCCATGCCCTGGATGGTCTCGCGGACCACGCCGGCGCCTTCGGCGGCGATCACCACCGAGCGCTGTGCCACGTCGGCCGACTCGGCCGAGTTGCGCGACACCTGTTCGATGCTCGAGGCGATTTCGCCGATGCGGTCCGATGCCGAGGTGATCTGGTTGGCCTGGTGGCCGGCCGCTTCGGCCAGCTGCATGGCCGTGGCCTGGGTTTCCTGGGTGGACAGCGCGACCTTGGCCGAGGTGTCGTTGATGGTGGTCACCAGGTGGCGCAGTTCGTCCACGGCGTAGTTGATGGCGTCTGCGATCGCGCCGGTCATGTCCTCGGTCACCGAGGCCTTCACCGTCAGGTCGCCTTCACCCAGCGAGCTGATTTCGTCCAGCAGCCGCATGATGGCCTGCTGGTTGCGGCTGTTGAATTCCACCTGGGTCTGGTAACGCAGGTCCTGCTCGCGCGACCGGCTGCGCACGGTGCTGCTGACGAAGCCGATGATGGCGATCAGCGACAGCGCACCGGAAATCACACCCAGCCAGAAGTTCGGGAACAGGCGCGTGTCGCGCACCGAACCGAACGAGGAGAAGGCTTCAAACAGCTTCTTGCTGTCGTCCAGCATGCGCGTGGCACCACCGGTCAGCGCGGCCGCCGAGGACTGCGCCGAGAACAGCTGGCGCGAACTGGCCAGGATCGCGTCGGCGTCCTTCTTCATGGTGTCCCACTGCTTCTGGGACTGCTCCAGCGCGGCCAGCGCGCCGGCATTGCGCACCGGGGTGATGCCCAGTTCTTCGTTGCCGTTGCGCAGGGCGTCCAGCACCTGGGTGAACACCACCGAGTCGCGGGCGAGCGCGTCGCCCGCCGCGGCGGCATTGGCACCACCGGCGCGCATTTCGGTGACCCGGCGGGCCATCGAGCCCACCACCACCACCTGCTGCAGCGCGTTGTACACCTGCGAGGCCGGCGCACCGCCAGCGGACATCGCGCGCACCACTTCGTTCAGCTGTGCCTGCAGTGCCGGCACGCCGTTGACGAAGTTGTTGGCGTTGCCGGCCAAGGCCAGCACCGCCGGCTCACTGGCCACCAGCTGGGCGGCGCTCTTGCCGAGCGGCTCCCAGGTCTGGCTGAGCTGGGTGAGCGGGCCGGACACGTTGGCCTCGGACCCGTAGCGGCCCTGCAGGCTGCTCACCGTGCTCTCGATGCGGGTCTTGGTGTCCTTGAAGGCGGTGAACGCCTGGGCGTTGCCCGAGACCGCTTCACGGCCCTGGTTGGCCAGCTGCTGGGACAACACCTGCAGATCGGCCGCGCCGGTACTGGCGCCGGCCAGGCGACTGCCCTGCCAGGTGGCGACGCCGGTGTTGACGCCGAACACGATCATCGACAGGGCCAGCAGGCCGAGCCAGAAATTGGTTCCCACCGACCCGAGCTTGCCGGCCTTGGCGGATTCCGAAGTAGTACTCATCGTTCAACCTCGATCATCAAATACGGTGAGACAGGCGGCAGCAATCAGGCTGCGGCCTGCCTGAATTCGGGAGTGCGCGACAGCAGCGACAGTGAGAACACGCCCCAATCGTGGCCATCGCCGTGGAAGGCACGGTCGATGAAGTGGGCGTAGCGGCCGCTGGCGAGATCGCCAATGGCGATGTCCTGGCCCTGGTCGAAGCTGCGCTGGCCAAACAGTTCATCGATGGTGAGCGCGACGTCGCCGCCGGCCTGGCGCATGATCAACACGCGCTGGCCTTCCTGATGCACGGTGCGCTCGCCTTCCAGGAAGTACTTCAGGTCCACCACCGGGAACAGGTTGCCGCGCAGGTTGCCCACGCCCAGCAGCCACGGCTGTGCGCCGGGCACCGGGGTGATCGGCGGCATCGGCACGATTTCAACCACTTCGCGGAAATCCGACACCAGGTGGCGCTTGCCCACGCGGTAACCGACGCCACGCCACAGGTCCTGCGCGAACTGACGTTCGGGCAGCTGCACGGCATGGGCCAGGCTGCGCCGTTCGTAGGCTTCGAGGATGTCGAAAGGAGAACGCATCAGACCACCAACTGGTTGATCCGCGCGATCAGTTCCTCCTCGCGCGGCGGCTTGACGATGTAGTCGGCCGCCCCCTGGCGCAGCCCCCACGCCTTGTCGGTCTCCATCGCCTTGGTGCTGACGATGACGACCGGAATATGTTTGATGGCCGCATCACGCGCCATCGCACGGGTGGCCTGGAAGCCACTCATGCCCGGCAGGACCACGTCCATCAGCACCAGCTGCGGCACATGCTCGCGCACGAGCACCAGCCCGTCCTCGGCGTTGTCCGCTTCCAGTACTTCGTGCCCGGCCTTGGTCAACCACTGCGTGAACACCGCACGGTCGGTCGGTGAATCCTCGATCAGAACGATTCGAGCCATTGTGCCTTTCCCCCTGGTCAGGCGTTGACGTATGTGCGGATGGCACCCAGCAGTTCTTCACGCGTGAATGGCTTGGTCAGGTACTGCTCCGAGCCGACGATGCGCCCGCGCGCCTTGTCGAACAGGCCGTCCTTGGAGGACAGCATGATCACCGGGGTCGACTTGAACAGCTGGTTGCCCTTGATCAGCGCACAGGTCTGATAGCCATCCAGCCGCGGCATCATGATGTCCACGAAGATGATCTGCGGCTGTTGGTCGGCGATCTTGGCCAACGCCTCGAAACCATCGGTCGCGGTCACCACCTCGCAGCCTTCGCGCTTGAGCAGTGTTTCGGCGGTCCTGCGAATGGTCTTCGAATCATCGATGACCATGACCCTAAGCCCTGCGAGTTCCCCACCCGCAGCCATGTTTTCAGTCATTACCTTTCCCCGGGCGCGCGACGCTTCTGCTTGGTCCGGCGTCGCTGCGAAAGCGTATCTATATCGCACTTCCCGCGCAGGCTACAAGCGCGGCCACTTCAGCCAAGCCGCAGACGGGTCGGACCGGGCCGGATCGGCCGGTTTTGCGCAAACCCGGGGCCGGGCGGACGCAGCGTTGCACCCCGCCGGGCAGGCAACCGGCCCCGGTTGCGGCTACCATCATCGCCCTGCCCGCCAGGTTGCGACCATGCCGTTGAACGTCATCGTGGTGATGGACCCCATCGCCCACATCAAGATTGCCAAGGACACCACCTTCGCGATGCTGCTGGAAGCCCAGCGCCGCGGCCATGCCCTGCACTACGTCAGCCCCGGCGGGCTGGCCCTGCGCGACGGCCAGGCGGTCGCCCGCACCGCGCCGCTGCAGGTGCGCGAGGACAAGGCCGACTGGTTCACCCTGGGCGAATTCAGCCAGACCGTGTTCGGCCCCGGCCAGGTCGTGCTGATGCGCAAGGACCCGCCCGTGGATGCCGAATTCATCTACGACACCCATGTGCTCAGCGTGGCCCAGCAGGCCGGCGCCCTGGTGGTCAACGACCCCCAGGGACTGCGCGATTTCAACGAAAAGCTGGCCGCGCTGCTGTTCCCGCAGTGCTGCCCGCCGACCCTGGTCAGCCGCCGCAACGCCGACCTGAAAGCCTTCGTGCTCGAACACGGCCAGGCCGTGCTCAAGCCGCTGGACGGCATGGGCGGGCGCTCGATCTTCCGCAGCGGCACCGGCGACCCCAACCTCAACGTGATCCTGGAAACCCTGACCGACGGCGAGCGCACGCTGGCCCTGGCGCAGAAGTTCATCCCGGACATCACCGCCGGCGACAAGCGCATCCTGCTGGTCGACGGCGAGCCGGTGGATTACTGCCTGGCGCGGATCCCGCAGGGCGACGAATTCCGCGGCAACCTGGCCGCCGGTGGCCGCGGTGAAGGCCGCCCGCTGAGCGACCGCGACCGCTGGATCGCCGCCCAGGTCGGGCCGGAGATGAAGCGCCGCGGCATGCGCTTTGTCGGCCTGGACGTGATCGGCGACTACCTGACCGAAGTCAACGTCACCAGCCCCACCTGCGTGCGCGAGCTGGATGCCCAGTTCGGGCTGAACATCGCCGGCACGCTGTTCGACGCCATCGAGGCCAGCCTGCCGCGATGAGTGCGACGGTTGCACCGCTGACGCCGCTGCAGGCGCGCGAATCGCAGCGCCTGGGCGCGACCCTGGCGCTGTCGCTGCTGGTGCATGCGCTGCTGATCCTGGGGGTGGGCTTTGCGGTGACCGACAAGGCCGCGCTGGTGCCCACCCTGGAGGTGATCTTCAGCCAGACCCAGACCGCGCTGACGCCCAAGCAGGCCGATTTCCTGGCCCAGGCCAACCAGCAGGGCGGCGGCGACCACGACAAGGCCCAGCGCCCGCGCGACAACCAGGCCGGGATCGTGCCGCAGCCGCAGGCCGGGCTGTCGCCGGTGCCGCAGCAGCGCCAGGACGCGGCCAGCCCACCGCCCCCGCAGACACGGGTGGTGTCCAGCCGCAACAGCACCGAGCAGGTCGCCAGCGCACAGCCGCAGCCGTTGCCCGAGCACCCGCAGCCGGAGGCCCCGCTGAATGCGCGCGAGCAGCGCGACGCCGAAATGGCGCGGCTGGCCGCCGAGGTGCACCTGCGCTCGGCACAGTACGCCAAGCGCCCGAACCGCAAGTTCGTGTCGGCCAGCACCAAGGAATACGCCTACGCCAACTACCTGCGGGCGTGGGTGGACCGCGCCGAGCGCGTGGGCAACCTCAATTACCCCGACGAAGCCCGCCAGCGCCGCCTCGGTGGGCAGGTGGTGATCACCGTCGGCGTGCGCCGCGACGGCAGCGTGGAAAGTGCGCGGATCCTGCGCAGCAGCGGCACCCCGTTGCTGGATGAGGCCGCCCTGCGCGTGGTCCGCCTGGCCCAGCCGTTCCCGCCGTTGCCCAAGACCGACGACGGCGTGGAGATCCTGCAGGTAACCCGGACCTGGGCGTTCCTGCCCGGCGGTACGTTGCGCGACGATCGGTAAGGTTGGGGGCAGCCGACCAACGGTCGGCTCTACCGGGCGGCCTTGGCGGCGCGGGCGGCCTGCTGTTCCACGAGCGTCAGCGCCACGTTGTTGCGCAGGTAGGCCGGTTCGACACGTTCCGGGGCCACGCCTTCGCCGCGCGCGAACGCCGGCACTGCCAGCGTCAGCAGGTCCGATGCACGCGGCAGCGCCTGCGCATCGACGCCGTCGAGCTGATCGGCCAGGCGCGTGGCCAGCAGACCGTCGGCAGCGCCGAAGCCGGTGCCCACGCCGAACCAGCGGCTGCCCTCGGGCAGGACCACCGCCTCGGGCGCACACACGATCTCTTCGCCCTGCAGCTGCCACTGGCCGTCCACGCGCACCTGGCGCGCCGCGTACACCTCGCCCATGCGGGCGTCGATGCTGCTGAGCACCTGGTCGGCGCCGGCCGGCGCACGCAGCGCCAGCACCTGCAGCGTGGACACCGGCACCAGCGGGCGGTCCAGCGCCAAGGCGATGCCCTGCGCGATGGCAATGGCCAGGCGCACGCCCGTGAACGCGCCGGGGCCGCGCCCGAGCGCGATGGCATCCAGCTGCGAACGCGCGATGCCGGCGTCGGCCAGCAGTTCCTCGGCCCACGGAAGGCTCAGCTCGGCGTGGCGGCGCGGGGCGATCTCGAACCGCTCACGCACCTGCCCATCCACATACAGGGCGACGGAACAGGCTTCGGTGGCGGTTTCAAAGGCGAGCAGTTTCATGGCGGTCAGAACAGGGAAGTGGGGAAGTCATCGGGTGCCGCGGGTGACACAGGGGCTGCAGCGGGCGCCGCCGTTACCGCGCGCGGTGCCGGCAGCGCTTCAGGCGGCCATTGTGGCGCAAAGAAGCCGCGCACATCGTCCAGCGCGCGGGTGCGCCGGAACGGTGGCAGCGAATCCAGGAAGATCCGCCCGTAGCTGCGGCTGAGCAGCCGCGGGTCGCACAGCACCAGCACGCCGCGGTCGGTCTCGCTGCGGATCAGCCGCCCGACGCCCTGCTTGAGTGCGATCACCGCCTGCGGAAGCTGCTCATCGCGGAACGGATTGCCGCCATCGCGCCGGATCGCGTCCAGCCGCGCCTCGAACACCGGATCATCCGGTGCGGCGAACGGCAGCTTGTCGATCACCACCACGCTCAGCGCATCGCCCACCACGTCCACGCCTTCGCGGAAACTGGCCGAGCCCAGCAGCACGCCGTTGCCCGATTCGCGGAAGCGCTGCAACAGGGTCGCGCGCGGCGCCTCGCCCTGCACGAACAGGGGCCACGGTGCATCACGCAGCGCTTCGGCCGCTTCACGCAGCGCGCGGTGCGAGGCAAACAGCAGGAACGCCCTGCCCTGCGATGCCTCCAGCACCGGGGTGAGTGCCCGGATCAGGGCGGTGCCGAACCCGCGCGCCGCCGGGTCGGGCAGGTCGGTGGGCAGGTAGCACAGCGCCTGCGTTGCCCAGTCGAACGGGCTGGGTTGCAGCAGGGTGACCGGATCGTCCAGCCCCAGCCGCTGCGAAATATGCGCAAACCCACCGTCCACGGTCAGCGTGGCCGAGGTGAATACCCAGGCCGCCATCGAGCGCTGCCGATGCTCGCGCAGCGGCCCGGACACGTCCATCGGGGTGCGCTGGCAGCGGAAGCCGCGCGGGGTCAGTTCGTACCACAGCACGTCCGCCGGGGCCGCGGCCAGTTCCGGGTCGGCGTCGAAATCGAGCATCGGGGCGTCTTCGCCGAGCCAGCGCGACAACCGCGCCACCGCTTCCAGCGCCCGTGCGTGGCAGGCGTCCAGGCCCGGCGACGCCTCGCGCACGCCGACCAGCGCGTCGCGCAGCGACACCAGGGCCGACATCGCCGCATCGAAGCCATCGCGCACCTGCGGCACCGCCAGCGCGCGCCATTGGGTGCCGCGCGGTGGCAGCCCGTCCATGGCGGTGCGCAGGTCGCGCAGGGTCTGTTCCAGCGCGGCAGCGGGTACCTGCAGCGCGGCCTGCGCACCGGCCACGCTGCGGCTTTCGGCCAGGCAGTCGCGCGCCAGTTCCTGCCACGGCCGCATGCCGAACCCTTCGCCGAAGAAGTTGGCGGCCAGTTCCGGCAGCTGGTGCGCCTCGTCGATCACGAAGGCCTGCGCGCCCGGCAGGATCTCGCCGAAGCCCTCCTGCTTGAGCGCCAGGTCGGCCAGCAGCAGGTGATGGTTGACCACCACCACGTCGGCCGCCTGTGCACGCTGGCGCGCCTGCACCACGAAACAGTCGTCCCAGAACGGGCACTCGTTGCCCAGGCAGTTGTCGACGGTGGAGGTGACCATCGGGTACAGCGGCGAGTCTTCCGGCAAGGCTTCCAGCTCGGCCATGTCGCCGAAGCGGCTGCGCCCGGACCAGGCCAGGATGCGCTGGAACTGCGCCACCTGCTCAGGCGAACTGAAGCGGGGTTCGCCACGGGCCTGCTGCAGGCGGTAGCGGCACAGATAGTTCGCACGGCCCTTGAGCAACGCACTGCTGTGGCCCACCCCGAGCGCCGCGCGCACCCGCGGCAGGTCGCGGTGGTACAGCTGGTCCTGCAGCGCGCGGGTGCCGGTGGAAATGATGATCTTCAGCCCCGACAACAGCGCCGGCACCAGGTACGCATAGGTCTTGCCGGTGCCGGTACCGGCCTCGGCCAGCAGCACGTCGCGCTGGTCGAAGGCTTCGGCGATGGCAACCGTCAGGCGCAGCTGCGCCGGGCGAGCAACGAAGGCATCCAACTGGCTGGCAAGCGTCCCACCCTCGCTGAGGGCTTCGCTGCTGGCATGGGCAAGGCGTGACATGCGCCCATGATAAAGGCTGCCACCCGCCCCATGGATCGGGCGCACGTGCGGAACGCAAACCCCATGTGGACTGCGCGCGCGGAACGTAACCCCCCCATGGACTGCGCGGGCGGAACGCAAACCCCACGTAGAGCGGGGCTCTGCCCCGCTGCCCTGAATCCGGGGCAGCGGGGCAGAGCCCCGCTCTACGGGGATGCCTGCGGTCAGTACCGCTTGATGCCCGGCACCGTGCAGCCTTCCAGCTGGGCGTGCGCGGAGGCGGCGTTTTCCTTCTGGCCCCGCGCCAGGCGCGACTGTTCGATGGTGGCCCAGTGACGACGGCACAACGGGCCGGTCTTCGAGCCCAGGTCGACCGCCTTGCGCGCCAGCGATTCGGCACGCGGCCAGTCGCCTTGCAGCAAGGCGATTTCGGCGCGTTCCTGCAGGATAGACGGATCGCCTTCGGAGATCAGCAGCGCCTGGTTCAACGCCTCGGCGGCGGCGGGCAGGTCGTTGGCCTGGCGGCGCACCTGCGCGGTCATGCGCAGGTCTTCGATCTCGGCGTCGCGCAGCGGCTGCACGGCCAGTTCCTTGTCATCGGCCCCCACGGCCACCGCCTCCACGGCCGCCATGCGCTGGGCCGGGGTGGTGGTGTCCACGGGCGCCTTCACCGGCGCTGCCGGGGTGACGCACGCGGTGAGTGCCAGGCCCAGGCTGAGCAGGCAGGCGGAACGGATCAGGGTTCGGGTAGTCATGCGGGCCGGCCTCGCTCCGGAATCATCGCGCTGGGGGAGTGGTGGCAGGCGCCGGTGCCGGCTCGGCGGCCGGCTCCGGCTTCTTGCCCATGCCGAACCAGCTGCGCCAGCCACCGCCTTCGGTGCTGCCTTCGCCGCCCTCTTCCTCGGGCAGGGCGGCCGGCGGCGGAGCACACGGCGCATACGCCGGTGCGTAGCCCACCACGAACGGGAAGCGCCGGGCGCCCGGGCAACTTTCATCGGTGCTGGACGTGCCGCTGGCTTCCACGTACTGCCAGTCCAGGCCCTTGCTGCTGACCTTCAACGGCGCGCTCGGCAGGCGCTGGAAAATGCTCGACCACACGCGCATCGAACCGGTGGCGCCATACAGCCCGGCCTGCTCGTTCTGGTCGTTGCCCATCCAGATCACGGCCAGGTGGTCGCCGGTGTAGCCGGCATACCAGCTGTCGCGGCCATCGTTGGTGGTGCCGGTCTTGCCGGCCGGCTGCAGGCGGCCCAGGCCGTCGGCATTCAAGCGTTGCGCGGTGCCGCTGGCCACCACCTGCTGCAGGCCGATGCTGATCAGGTTGGCGGCGATCGAGTCACCTTCCTGGGCCGGTGCGGGCGACTTGTCGTAGCGCTTCATCAGCTTGCCCTGCGGGTCCAGCACGCCACGCACGGCATGCAGCGGCTGGATCTCACCGCCGGAGGCGAGGAACTGATACAGCTGGGCCATCGCATACGGGCTCTGGTCGGTGGAGCCGAGGATGACCGCCGGATTGGGCTCGGCCTTGATTCCGGCCAGCACGTGGATCAGCTGGGTCACGCGCTCCGGGCCGACCTGCATGCCTACCCGGACCGTGGCCTGGTTGTAGGAATGGGCCAGCGCGTCGATCAGGCGCACGGTGCCGTGGCTGCGGTTGTCAGCGTTGCCGGGCGACCAGTTGCGGCCACGCGACAGCTGCACCGTCACCGGCGAATCGTCCACCCAGCTGGCCAGCGAATAGCGATCCGGCTGGGCCAGTGCCAGCAGGTACACGAACGGCTTGAGCAGCGAGCCAACCGGGCGCTGCGCCTCGATGGCACGGTTGAAGCCGGGCTCGGCGAAATCGCGGCTGCCCACCACGGCCAGCACGTCGCCGTTGTGCACGTCGGTCAGCACCATGCCGGCCTGCAGCTCGGGGCGCTTCTTGCTTTCCAGCGACTTGATCGTCTTGGTGACCGCGCCTTCGGCGTAGGCCTGGGCCGACGGCGCCATGCCGGTCATCACGCTCAGCCCGGCGCCCTGCAGCACCGATTCGGGGTAGTCGTGGCCCAGCTGGCGACGCACCAGGTCCACATAGGCCGGGAACCGGTTGGCGGCGATCAGGCCCGGGGTCTTGGGCACGCCCAGCGGCGCCTTCAGCGCACGCTGGTATTCGGCGTCGTCGATCAGCTGGCTTTCGTGCAGCTTGCCCAGCACGAAGTTGCGGCGGTCCAGCGCGCGCTCGGGATTGCGGCGCGGGTCGTAGTAGGACGGACCTTTCACCAGGCCAATCAGCAACGCGACATGTTCGGTGTTGAGCGAGGACAGATCGCGGCCAAACCAGAACTCGGCACCGGACGACATGCCGTGGATGGCCTGGCTGCCACGCTGGCCCAGGTACACCTGGTTGAGATAGGCCTCCAGGATGGTGCGCTTGTCGTAGCGCGCTTCCATGATCAGCGCGTACAGCACTTCATTGAACTTGCGGGTGACGGTCTGTTCCTTGCCGATGCCCAGCAGGCCGCTGCGGGCCAGCTGCTGGGTCAGCGTGGACGCGCCCTGGCGGCTCTGGCCACCGGAACGCACGGTCACCCAGATCGCGCGGGCGATGCCGCTCAGGTCGATGCCGTGGTGGCGGTTGAAATCCTTGTCTTCCACGGCCTGCAGGCCGGTGACCAGCAGTTCGGGGGTTTCCTCGATCCGCACCAGCCGGCGTTCTTCCTGCTTCTGTCCGTACAGGGTGGCGATACGCGCCGGATCCAGACGCGCGGCCTTGAGTGCCTTGCGGCTGTCGGCATCGCGCAGCGAAGCGATCTGCCCGCCGGACAGGCTCAGCTCGACGCGGCGCGGCGCCACCGGGCCATCGACGTCGCTGTACCCACGGCTGGCAATGACGAAGCGGCCCCCTTCCTGCTGGTAGGTGGCGGCCGATTTTCCGGTGCCGTCATCGCGGTAGGCCGCGGCGGCCAGCTCGGTCTTGAGCGTGGAGGCATCCATCGCCACGCCCGGCGCCAAGGCCAGGGGGCGGGCATACACCCGGGTCGGGATCTGCCAGCGCAGCTCACCGAAACGTTGGGTGACCTGCTTGTTCAGATAGACCGTATAGGGAATCAGGAAGCCCAGGGACAGCGCGACTGCGGCCATCCCCCAGGTGATCAGCCGACGCCGCCACAGCGGGCCGCGGCTGTCGGTGTCGTCTTCGAACTCGTCGGTGTCGTCGGTATCGTAGCGTCGGGGCACGGGCATCGGGAAGCAGTGGGCTCGGCGCAGTCTAACGCAGCACACCAGCGCCAGCGGTATCGCGGCGGCGCCCGTTCGGGCGCACTACAGCAAGCGTTAGGGCGTTGGCATGGGACCGCTGCGACCGCGCACGCCGTCCCACAGCCCCCGGCACATGAACCGCAGCCGAATCCAGCGGGGCGCGATGAACAGCCCATTGCCGATCAGCTTGAGCACCAGCCGCGGCAGGTCCTGGGCCACCCACACCCGCGGCGTGCTGGCGCGCGGGTACAGCAGCACCCGGTTGCGCATGATGTAGTACAGCCGGAACGGCTTGTGCACCACCACCCCATCGCGCTTGACCCGCGAGGCACGCAGCTGTTCGCCGATGCGATGGTGCATCTGCGCGTCGCACACGCCATACAGGGCCAGCCCCGCCGCCTTGGCCCGGAAGCACCAGTCCATGTCGATGTTGTCGATGAACAACGATTCGTCCATGCCACCGACCCGGTCCAGCATCGTCAGCGGAATCAGCGAGCCGGAGGTGATCAGGAAATCGCAGGAGACCGTCTGCCCCGGCCCGCCGTAGTCCTTGTCGTTGAGCGGAAAGCCCATCCGCACGAACGGCGCCGGCCGGCCGCTGCGCGCATCCACGAACTGCGGCCCCACCGCTGCCACCGGCCCCTGCTGCGACAGCGTGGCCAGGGCCTGCGCCAGGGTGGCCACCATGCCCGCATCGAGCACGCTGTCCTGGTCCATCAACAGCACATGGCCGAAACCCAGCGCGCGTGCGCGTTCGATCGCACGGTTCAACGCCGCCGCCAGCCCCACGTTGGAGGCCGAGGCGACCACGCTGACCGCCGCCCTCCCTGACAGTCCCGCAGCGACATCCATGCCGGGGCTGCCGTTGTCGAACACCACCACATGGCCCACCTGGGGCTGCACGCTGTCCAGCACCTGGGTCAGCAGGTCCGGTTCGGGCGCGTAGGTGACGATCACCGCACAGATGTCGGCGGCGGCGATGGCAGGGCGCCCGCTGGCCGATGGAAGGGTGCGGGTGGCAGCGGGTTCTGGAGGGGTCATACCAAGGACAAGGCAGGCAAAAACGCGCCCGCACTATAGCCGACCCGCCCGACCACGGTGGTGCGCTGCGTTCAGCGTTCCAGCGTGGCCGCGTCGCGCAGCCGCGCCTGCAGCGGTTCGATCTCGCTGGCCGGCACACCCAACGCCTGCGCCTGCTGCAACGCCTCGCGGGCGTAGCGCGCGTCCCCTGCCCCCAGCCGCTCGCTGCCGATGGCCAGCCAGCGCCGCCCCAACCGCCGTCGCGCCTCGCCCAGTTCGTTGTCGCGTGCGGCCAATGCCTGCCAGGCCTGCAGGCAATCGCCCGCCGCGCGCACCCGGTTGCGCCGCAGTTCGTCGTCAAAACACGTCACCAGCACCGGCAACAGCTGATGCGCGGCCGCCAGCACGGCCGGGTCGGTCGGCGCCAGCGCCTGCGCGGCGCGCAAGGCATCGAATGCGCTGCGGCCCGGCGGCAGCAGCCAGTCGCCGCGCGCCTGCGCCTGTTCGAAACGCGCCAGCAGCACGCGCAATTCGCCCTTGGTGTGGGTCGACGGCGGAACGCGCAACGCCTGCTGGGCATGCCGGGCCTGCTCGATGGCAGTGCGCGCGGCGGCCAGCGACGGTGCCTGCGGGTCGATCGCCATCGCTTTATCCAGGGCCTGGCTGGCCTGCGCAAAGCGGAAATCACCCGCCAGGCGCGTGGCGTGGCGGGCCTGGCGATCGGCCAGTTCGCGCAGTCCGGCCTGGGCGCGGGCATGCCCGGGCGCCGCTGCCGCTGCCGCGCGGTAGCCCGCCCAGGCCGCGTCCGCACGCCCGCGTGCCAGATCGCGGTCGGCACGGCCAAGGGCCTGTTCCAGCGCCGCATTGAACTGCGCCTCGGTCTGCGGCAGGTCCACATGCCCGGGGTCGTAGCGGCGGGCGCTGCCAAGCAGTGTCGCCGCCAAGGCCAGGTCACCGCTGGCGCAGGCGCTGCGTGCCTGCAGCAGCAGGTCGGACAACGCATCTTCGCGCCCCTCCAGCGCGCGCAGCTGGTTGGGCGCCACCGCCAGCACCTGCTGGAACAACGGCAGCGCACTGTCCGGGCCGTCATCCAGGCGCTGTGCCTGCAGCGCCGCCTCGGCGCGCCCCAGCAGCACCGCAATGCCGGCGTGGGCACTGCCGCGTTGCTGCAGTTGGTATGCCAGTTGATCGGCATCGCGCTGTGGCACCTGCAGTTCGCGCGCCAGCGCCAGCGCACGCCGTGCGGCGTCCAGGTCGCCCGCGTCCAGCGCATCGCGGGCCTGCTGCAGCGCCGCCTGCGCCGTGCGCGCCAGGCCGGTACGGGCCTGGCTGCGGTCCCCGTCCAGCGCCAGTGCGGCCTGGTACCACTCCCGCGCGCCACTGCCGTCGGCTGCGCTCAGGCGGCCGGCGGCCAGCGCACGATCGCCCTGGTCCAGCAACTGTTCGATCTGGGGTTCGTTCCAGAACCAGTTGGCCAAGGGACGCCGCAGCAGCACCAGTGCCACGAACAGCAGCACGGCCACCAGCAGCGCCCAGCGCCACACGCGGCGTGCATGCCGCGCCTGCAGCCACCACCAGCGTCCTTCGCGGCGCACCCGGCGCAGCGCGGGGTGGACGGCGTCCTCGCGGTCGGAATGACGGCTCATCCGCTGAGCCTAGCGGCTGTCACGTGATGTCAGCCTAGACGCCGGGCATCGCTGACACCGGGCAGCGCATCCAGCTTGCCCAGCAGCGTGGAGAGCTGGCCGTAGTCACTGACCTTCAGGCGCAGGCGCAGATGCGCGCGCCCGCTGTTGCGCACGTTGTCGCTGTGGATATCCAGCACGTAGGCGTCTTCCTGGGCGATCAGGTTGGTGATGTCCTTGAGCAGCCAGCGGCGGTCTACCGCATCGACCACCACGTCTACCTCATAGCCACCGCCGGCCTGGCCCCACTCCACCGGCAGGATCCGCTGCGGGCTGGCCGCCGACAACCGCGCCAGCGCGGCGCAGTCGGTGCGGTGCACGGTCACGCCGCGGGTGCGGGTGAGGTAGCCGACGATCGGTTCGCCGGCCACCGGCTGGCAGCAGCGCGCCAGCTGCACCAGCAGGTTGCCCACGCCCTGCACCGTGAATTTGGACTTGCCCAGGCTGTCGCGGCGCGCGGTCGGGCGCGGCAACGCCGGGGCAGCAGGCTGGCTGGCGGCGCGCTCGGCTTCCAGCAGCGCACGGCTGACCTGGTTGGGGCCGGTGTCGCCCAGCGCCACCTGGATGTACAGGTCGTCCACGCTGTCGGCATGGAATTTCTTCGCCGCCACGGCAAGGTCGGCATGTTGCAGGCCAAGCCGCTTCAGTTCGCGGTCGAGCAGGTCGCGACCGGCCTGCACATTGCGGGCGCGATCGAGCTTGTGGAACCAGCCGCGCACCTTTTCGCGCGAACGGTTGCTGGCCAGGAAACCGTTGGACGCCAGCAGCCAGTCGCGGCGTGGATCGGCTTCCTTGGAAGTCAGGATTTCCACGCGGTCGCCGCTGCGCAGCCGGTAGGTCAGCGGCACGATGCGGCCGTTGACCTTGGCCCCGCGGCAACGGTGCCCGACCATGGTGTGCACGTGGTACGCGAAATCCAGCGGGGTGGCGCCCTGCGGCAGATCCATCACCTCGCCCTTGGGGCTGAGCGCGTACACCCGGTCTTCGGTGAGCTCGGCATCCAGGGCACCGGCCAGTTCACCGGCGGGGCTGTCCTGGGCGTGTTCCAGCAGCTGCCGCATCCAGGTGATCTTGCGGTCGAACGCCTTCTCCGCGCCCTTGCTGCCTTCCTTGTAGCGCCAGTGCGCGGCCACGCCAAGCTCGGCCTGGGCATGCATGTCGTGGCTGCGGATCTGCACTTCGATGGTGCGCCCGTCCGGACCGATCACCGCCGTATGCAGCGAGCGGTAGTCATTGGCCTTGGGCCGGGCGATGTAATCGTCGAACTCGCTCGGCACCGGCGCCCACAGCGAATGCACCACGCCCAGCGCGGCGTAGCAGGCGGCCACGTCCTGCACCATCACGCGCACCGCGCGGATGTCGTAGAGCTGCTCGAAGGCGAGCTTCTTCTTCTGCATCTTCCGCCAGATGCTGTAGATGTGCTTCGGGCGGCCACTGACCTCCGCGTTGATGCCCTGGGCGAGCAGTTCGCGCGACAGCACCTTCTTGACCGTCTCGACGTAGCGCTCGCGCGCCAGCCGGGTCTCGTCCACTTCACGCGCGATGCGGCGGTAGGTGTCCGGTTCCAGGTGGCGGAAGGCCAGGTCTTCCAGTTCCCACTTGAGCTGCCAGATGCCCAACCGGTTGGCCAGCGGGGCATGGATGTCACGGGTCAGCTGGGCCAGTGCCCGGCGCTCTTCTTCGGGCAGGCGGTCGGCGCCGCGCATGCGCGCCAGTTGCCGCGCCAGCAGGATCGGCACCACCCGCAGGTCCTGGATGATCGACAACAGCAGCCGGCGAAGGCCTTCGCTGTTGCGCCCGGCATCGCGCCCGGCGTGCAGCGCCCAGACCTGGTCGGCCGCATCCTGGCCGTCCAGCAGGCCAGCCACCGCCGGCTTCAGCGTCCCCAGCGGCAGCGTGTCCAGCCCGGCGCGCAACCCGGGCAGGTCGAACAGCAGCGTGGCCAGCAGCGCGCTTTCATCGGCCGACAGCAGCGCCAGCGCATCCAGCGTATCGGCCAGCACCGACCAGCTGGAGTGCATCTGCGCGTCGGCATCGGGCAGCTGCCAGCGCTGCAGCAGCGCCTCGCGCAGGGCGGGCGGCAGCGACGCCGCCGAGGGTCGGTTCAATAAGGCATCCAGGCCGGGGACAGAAGCGCGGTTCACAGCATCGTGCAGGCAAGACAGAGACCCCTACACTAGCGCCGAGGCCGGTCGCGGACAATCAAAACCACCGCATCGGCCGGCATGTCGTCATGCCGGGCCCGCGCCAACACCACCCCGCTGGCCCTACACTGCGGCAAACCCAAGGAGATCTGCCATGCGCTTTTCGCGTCTTCGCCTGCTGGCCAGTGCGGCCGTCCTGTTGAGCCTGGCCAGCCCGGCGCTTGCCCAGCGCGTGGTCGACGGTGACCTGCAGCAGCAGATGTCGCCGGCCGAGTTCAAGGCCGCCGGCCTGGACAAGCTCAGCCCGGCCGAACTGACCGCGCTCAACGGCTGGCTGCAGGGCAAGGTGGCGGCGGTGGCCGCCGATACGCGCGAGCAGGTGCGTGAGCAGGTCCGCGAACAGGCGCGTGAGGAAGGCCGCCAGGAAGTCATCGTCAAGAACCGCGGCTTCTTCGACTTCGGCAGCAACGAGCCGATCACCAGCACCCTGCAGGGCGAGTTCCGCGGCTTTGGCAAGGCGCGCACGTTCGTTCTGGCCAATGGCCAGGAATGGGAGCAGGAAGACGACACCGTGCTCTCCGGCGTGCGCAAGACCAATCCGGCGGTGTCCATCAGCCCCGGCGTCATGGGCGTCTGGTACCTGCGCGTGGAAGGTGTGAACACCCGCGCCAAGGTCCACCGCACCAAGTAGGCGAGGCGTCGACCCGGGCGCGGGGCGTTCTCAGAGCTGGCGCAATGCGTCCATCCGCTGCGCCAGCTTCTTGGCCGAAATGCCGGTCTTGGCCCCCAGTTCCTGCGCGAACAACGACACCCGCAGTTCCTCCAGGTCCCAACGCAGCGCCTGCCACTGCGGGCGTTGGCGCAGACCGCGGCGCTCGGCCTCGTCCAATGCGTCGATGAACGGCCGCAGTTCCAGCATGCGTGCCTGGTCACGCGGTGGGTCGCGCTTGGCCCGTTCGCTGCGCAGGATCATCGCGCGCAGGTAGCGCGGATACTGGGCCAGTGCATCGGCCGGGGTATCCCGCAGGAACCCGGGGTGGACCAACCCGGCCAGCTGCTGCTCCAGGTCGTCCAGGTTGCCGCGCGCCCAGCCCATCAGCGTGGACTGCAGCGACGGCTTGAGCTCGGCCACGTGGGCCAGAATGTTCTCGGCCAGCTTCAGCCGCGCCATCGCCTCGGCGAACAACCCCTTGCCGGCCGCATCGCGGCGCTGTGCAAAGGCGGCCGGGTCGCGGATATCGCCCAGGCCGTCGGCCAGCACCGCGTTCAAGGCGGCATCCACCAGGTCGCCACGCAGGCGCTCCTGTGATTCGATCGCGGCGTACAGCAGCCCGGTCTTGGGCGGCACGGGCAGCTGCTTGCGTGCCTGCTTGGCCTTGTCGGCCAGGGCAATGTCGAACAGGCGACGGACCCCGTGTGGGTGCTGCTCGGCCGCTTCGTTGCGGTCGGCGAAGATCCGCAGCGCCGCACTCTCGCCGGTATCCACGAGCGCCGGGTAAGCGGGAACGCCGGCTTCGCCGGGCACCTGCACCGGGATCGGCGTGGCCGGGAAATCGCGCAGGCCTTCCACCGCCAGCGCGCGCCCGGCGCGGGCGGCAAACGCCTCGCCGGCCTGCCCGCCGAAGCGTGCGCGCAGTGCATCCAGGTCGCGGGCACTGGCCAGCAGCTTGCCCTGCGCGTCGAACAACCGCAGGTTCATGTGCAGGTGGGTGTCCAGCGCAGCCAGGTCGAAATCGGTGGCCGCCACCTGGGCACCGGTGGCCCGCGACAGGAACCGCGCCAGCTCACCGCGGATGTCGTCGGCACTCGGGTCGGGGAACGCTTCGGCGAAGGCACGCCCGAAATCCGGCGCAGGCACGTAGTTGCGACGCATCGCCTTGGGCAGGCTGCGGATCAACGCCGATGCCTTGTCGGCGACGAAGCCCGGGGCCAGCCACGACAGGCGCGCGGCATCGAGCGCGTTGAGCAGGTGCAGCGGCACGTCCAGGCTGACGCCATCGTCGTCGCTGCCCGGCTCGAAGCGGTAATGCAGCGCCAGGCGTGCGTCGCCCAGCGGCAGGTACTTGGGATAGCGCTCGGCATCGCTGCCTTCGCCGGGCAACAGGTCGGCCAGCGACCAGGCCAGGCCATGCCGCTTCTCCGGGGTCAGGCCCTTCCACCAGGTATCCAGCGCGGTGGCCGAGTGGATCTCCGACGGCACCCGGTCCAGGTACCAGCGCGCCTGCCAGGCTTCGTCGGCGACGATACCGGCCCGGCGCAGCTTGGCCTCCTCCTCGCGCGCCTGTTCAAGCACGGTGAGGTTGTCGGCGATGACGCTGGCGCGGGTGTTGATCTCGCCGGTCACCAAACCCTGGCGGACGAAGATGTCGTGCGCCTCGCCGGGGGCGATGCGACCGTAGTGCACCGGCTTCTTCGGTGCCAGCACCAGCCCGAACAGGCTGATCTGCTCCGACGCCAGCACCTGGCCCTGCGCACGCGACCAATGCGGGTCGAAGTGTTTGCGCAGCAGCAGGTGCGGCAACTCGGCGATCACCCAGTCCGGTTCGATCGCTGCGTTGGTGAGGCCCCAGATCTTCTGCGTGTCCAGCAGCGTCGCGGTGAGCAGCCACGGGGGCGGCCGCTTGGCCAGCACCGAGCCGGGGAACGGCAGGAAGCGGCGCTGGCGCGGCGCAAGGAAATCACCCTTGTCGCTGCGATGGCCGATCTGCGTGGGCAGCCCGGCAATCAGCGCACGGTGCAGGGTCTGATAGGCCGCGGCACGCACCTTCTCGCTGAAGGCACTGCGCGCCTCGCGGCCCTCCACGACCGGCGCAGTGGCTGGCGCCGGGGCGGCCGGCTCGCTCTTGCCCTCGCGGGCCAGGCGC
This sequence comes from Stenotrophomonas sp. GQ19, assembly GCF_059758695.1. NCBI lineage: Bacteria > Pseudomonadati > Pseudomonadota > Gammaproteobacteria > Lysobacterales > Lysobacteraceae > Stenotrophomonas > Stenotrophomonas sp. GQ19. Next base: position 249,331 of record NZ_JCAXES010000002.1, read on the forward strand.
GCGGCGCGGTGCTGCTGGCCGCGCGTCACCTTGGCCTTGGCTTCGTCATCGCGCGCCGGGGCCGGCGCCGACGAACCGGCCAGCAACGGGTCCAGCGCACTGGCGGCCGGTTCTTCGGTCCAGCCCAGTTCCTCGCACAGCACGCGCAGCTGGCGATGCAGCTCGCGCCATTCGCGCATGCGCAGGAAGCCCAGGAAATGCCGCTCGCACCAGCCCCGCAGCTTGGACTGGGTGAGGTCCTCGTGGGCCTGCCGGTAGCCATCCCACAGGCGCAGCACGCCCACGAATTCCGACCGCCCATCGGCGAACAGCGCGTGCGCGGCATCGGCCGCGCCACGGGCTTCCGGCGGGCGCTCGCGCGGTTCCTGGATGCCCAGGAACGAGGCGATCACCAGCATCGGCCGCAGGCAGCCCTGGGCCTGCGCGGCCACCAGCATCCGCGCCAGCTTGACGTCCACTGGCAACCGCGCCATCTGCCGCCCGACCGGCGTCAGCCGGCGCTGGTCGTCCACCGCGCCCAGCTCGCCCAGCTGCTGCCAGCCGTCGGCGATGGCGCGCTCATCGGGCGCCTCCAGGAACGGGAAATCCTCGATCCGGCCCAGGCCCAGCTGCAGCATCCGCAGGATTACCCCGGACAGGCTGGAGCGGCGGATTTCCGGATCGGTGAATGCATCGCGCGACTGGAAATCGGCTTCCGAGTACAGCCGGTAACAGATGCCTTCGGACACGCGCCCGCAACGGCCCTTGCGCTGGTTGGCGCTGGCCTGCGACACCGGTTCGATATGCAGCCGGTCCAGTTTCTGGCGCGGGCTGTAGCGCTTGACCCGGGCCAGGCCGGGATCGACCACGTAGCGGATACGCGGCACCGTCAGCGAGGTTTCGGCCACGTTGGTGGCCAGCACGATGCGGCGCTTGCTGCCGGGGTTGAAGACTTCGTCCTGGTCCTTCACCGACAGCCGCGCATACAGCGGCAGCACCTCGGTTTCGCGGTACTTGCGCCGTTCCAGCGCCTGGTGCGCGTCGCGGATCTCGCGTTCGCCGGGGAAGAACATCAGGATGTCGCCGCGCGGATCAATGCGGGTGATCTCGTCCACCGCGGCCACGATGGCCTCGTTGACGGTGCGCTCGCCATCGCGCCCGCCCTCCTTGTCACCCCCGCCCTCGCCTTCCAGCGGGCGGTAGCGCACCTCCACCGGGAAGGTGCGGCCTTCGACGCTGATCACCGGCGCATCGTTGAAATGCTCGGCGAAGCGCGAGGTGTCGATGGTCGCCGAGGTGACGATCAGCTTCAGGTCGGGGCGCTTGTGCAGCAGCTGCTTGAGATAGCCCAGCAGGAAGTCGATATTGAGACTGCGCTCGTGCGCCTCGTCGACAATGAGGGTGTCGTACTGGGACAGATAGCGGTCGCTGCTGATTTCAGCCAGCAGGATGCCGTCGGTCATGAACTTGATGCGGGTTTCGTCGCCGACGCGGTCGGTGAAGCGCACCTGGTAGCCCACCACCGTGCCCAGTTCGGATTTCAGTTCCTGCGCGACGCGGGTGGCCACCGCACGTGCGGCAATCCGTCGCGGCTGGGTGCAGCCGATCATGCCGGCCACGCCGCGACCGGCGGCCAGGCACAACTTGGGCAGCTGGGTGGTCTTGCCCGAGCCGGTTTCACCGGCAATCACCACGACCTGGTGGTCGCGGATCAGGGCGGTGATGCGTTCGGCTTCACGCGCAATCGGCAGGCTGTCGTCCAGACTGATTGATGGCAGGTGGCGGGCGCGGCTTTCGCGCCGCTGCACCGAGGCCTGCAGGGCCTGTTCGAACGCGGCGGCCACGCCGGCATCGTTGGGCTTGGACTGGCAACGCGAGAGCAGGCCGAGCAGGCGACCACGGTCACGGCTCATGCCAGCGTCGATCGCGGCGCGCTGTTGGCGCAGGCGGGAAGCAGATTGTTTGTCGATAGTGCTCATCAATCGAATCGGTTAGAACTTTGATTACTACTGAAAGGTTAGTCTGATCTATTGTGAAGGCCATCCATTCCACAAGGAGAATCCCCCCATGGCGAAGACCAAGACACCGGTGAAGAAGACCCAGACCGGTAAGCAGAAGCTGGCGTCGGCCGCCCCTTCGGCCCCGAATATTGATATCGGGATCAAGGAAGGCGATCGCAAGAAGATTGCCGATGGGCTGGCATCGTTCCAGGCCGATGCGTTCACGCTCTACCTGAAGACGCACAACTTCCATTGGAATGTCACCGGGTCGATGTTCAACTCGCTGCACACCATGTTCGAGACCCAGTACACCGAGCAGTGGGCAGCCCTGGACGACGTCGCTGAACGTATCCGCGCATTGGGCTTCAATGCCCCGGGCTCCTACCGCGAGTTCGCGGCCCTGACCTCGATCGCCGAGGAACCGGGCCTGACCGACAGTGCGGACTGGCGTGAGATGGTACGCCAGTTGGTGGCCGCCAACGAGGCGGTGTGCCGGACGGCGCGCAAGGTGCTGGACGTGGCCGACGACGCCGACGACGCACCCACCGAAGATCTGATGACCCAGCGCCTGCAGACGCACGAGAAGTACGCCTGGATGTTGCGGTCGTTGCTGCAGTAAGTCTCGCTGGCGCTTCTGTTATCTGCGCGCGGCGAGGGTTCCACCCCCTTGCCGGGACACGCCGTAAATCCATCCTTGGAGGCTCGTGGGCGCCATCCATGGCGCCCAACGGTCCCGGCAAGGGGCTGGAACCCTCGCCCAGATGGATTTGTGCATCCGGCGGTTGGGAAGAGATAGAAGCATGCAGAACAGGCGCCCGGTGGCGCCTGTTCTGCGTTTTGGGCCCCTTTTCCAGCGATTGGCGAAAGAAATCCGGCTCTGGCTCTGGCTCTGGCTTCTGCTCTGCCTTTGCCTTTGCCTTTGCCTTTGCCTCTGCCTTTTGCCCTTGCCTCTGCCTCTGCCTTTGCCTCTGCCTTTGCCTCTGCCTTTGCCTTTGCCATTGGCTCAGCCTCTGCCCTCGGCTCCGCCTTTGCCTTCAGCTCTACCCCCATACGCGCCGGAAGACTGTCGGGGCGTGGGGTGGGTGGGTTGGCGGGACCGTTGGGCGCCATGGATGGCGCCCACGAGCCTCCAGGGATGGATTTACGGCGTGTCCCGCCAACCCACCCACCCCGCGCCAACCATCGGCAGTGAAACCATGGGCTTCGGCTCTGGCTCTGGCTCCGGCCTTGGCTTGAGATTCGGCTTGGGGAGGCCAGTGGGCAAGCCCCTACCCACTGATCCGCTGTTGGAGGACACGGCCGGCCCGCGTCGCGGGGTAAACTAGTGCGATGCCTTCCAGCCCCGCGCACGACCTGCTCAGCCGCATTTTTGGTTACGACGATTTCCGCGGTCCGCAGCAGGCGATCGTTGAACATGTCGCTGCCGGCAATGACGCCCTCGTATTGATGCCCACCGGCGGCGGCAAGTCGCTGTGCTACCAGGTGCCTTCCCTCCTCCGCGAGGGTACCGGCATCGTCATCTCCCCGCTCATCGCCCTCATGCAGGACCAGGTCGAAGCCCTGCGCCAGCTCGGCGTGCGCGCCGAATTCCTCAATTCCACCCTCGATGGCGACACCGCCGCCCGGGTCGAACGCGACCTGCTCGCCGGCGAGCTCGACATGCTTTATGTCGCCCCCGAGCGCCTGCTCACTGGCCGCTTCCTGTCCCTGCTCTCGCGCAGCCGCATCGCCCTGTTCGCCATCGACGAAGCCCACTGCGTCTCCCAGTGGGGCCACGACTTCCGGCCCGAATACCGCCAGCTTACCGTCCTGCATGAACGCTGGCCCGACGTCCCGCGCATCGCCCTCACCGCCACCGCCGACCCGCCCACCCAGCGCGAAATCGCCGAACGCCTCGACCTCACCGGCGCCCAGCACTTCGTCAGCTCCTTCGACCGCCCCAACATCCGCTACACCGTCGTCCAGAAAGACAACGCCAAGCGCCAGCTGCTCGACTTCCTCAAAGTCCACCGCCAGGAAGCCGGCATCGTCTACTGCATGTCGCGGCGCAAGGTCGAGGAAACCGCCGAATTCCTGTGCAAGGAAGGCCTCAACGCCCTGCCCTACCACGCCGGCCTGCCCGCTGAAGTGCGTGCCGCCAACCAGCGCCGCTTCCTGCGCGAGGATGGCATCGTCATGTGCGCCACCATCGCCTTCGGCATGGGCATCGACAAACCCGACGTCCGCTTCGTCGCCCACACCGACCTGCCCAAGTCCATGGAAGGGTATTACCAGGAAACCGGCCGTGCCGGCCGCGACGGCGAACCCGCCGAAGCCTGGCTCTGCTACGGCCTGGGCGACGTGGTGCTGCTCAAGCAGATGATCGAACAGTCCGAGGCCGGCGAAGAACGCAAAAGCCTCGAACGCAACAAGCTCGACCACCTGCTCGGCTACTGCGAATCCATGCAGTGCCGGCGCCAGGTGCTGCTGGCCGGGTTCGGCGAAACCTACCCCCAGCCCTGCGGCAACTGCGACAACTGCCTGGTACCCCCCGACGCCTGGGATGCCAGCGTGGCCGCCCAGAAAGCGCTCAGCTGCGTCTACCGCAGCGGCCAGCGCTTCGGCGTGGGCCACCTGATCGACATCCTGCGCGGCGGCGAGAACGACAAGATCCGCCAGTTCGGCCACAGCGAGCTCAGCACCTACGGCATCGGCAAGGACCTCGACGCCCGCACCTGGCGCAGCGTGTTCCGCCAGCTGGTGGCCGCCAGCCTGCTCGAAGTGGACACCGAGGCCTACGGCGGCCTGCGCCTCACCGACGGCAGCCGCGAGGTCCTCAAGGGCCAGCGCAAGGTCATGATGCGCCGCGAAAGCCCCAAGACCCGCGAGCGCGACCGCAGCGGCCAGCGTACCGGCCTGTCCGTGCTGCCCGAAGACCTGGTCCTGTTCAACGCGCTGCGCAGCCTGCGCGCCGAACTGGCCAAGGAACAGAACGTACCGGCCTTTGTGATCTTCCACGACAGCACCCTGCGCAACATCGCCGAACAGCGCCCTACCAGCATCGACGCGCTTGGCAAGGTCGGCGGCATCGGCGGCACCAAGCTCGCCCGCTACGGCGAGCGCCTGGTCGAGATCGTCCGCGAGGAAGGCTGATGCCCACCTGCGCCCCCACGGATACGCCTCCAGAGTTGAACGCCGCGTTCAGCCACAGGTGCGCACGCCCCGGTTTGGCGCTAGGGTGGCGCCCATGACCCCCGGTGGCCTGCTCCTGCGCGTGGTATTGATGCTCAGCCTGTTGCTCAACGGGCTGAACGCCGCCATGGCCGGCCCGATGACCTTGGCCATGGCGCATGCCACCAGCGCCGAGCCCGCAGCGCCCTGCCACGGCGATGCTCCGGCCCCTGCCATGCCCGCCCATCACGACCACGCCGCTGCCGACACCGCCGGCACGCAGGCGCCGCACGATGGCGACCACTGCAAGATCAAGGACTGCCTGCGCAGCTGTGCGCAGCAGCCCAGCCTGACCGTGTCCGTCGCGTGGCTGCCCAGCCCGCCGCCGCCCGCGCTGGCGCCCCTGGGCCACACCCGCGCGGCATTGCCGATGCCGCCCCTGGACCGCATCACCCGCCCTCCGATCGGCTGAGCCTGCGCTCACTGCGAGCGCCTGTGCGAAGCGATGCCGTGCGCCCCCGTGCGTACGCGTCTTGATGGCACCTGCGTGCCTTTCGAATCCGATGCGGAGTTGCAATGTCCTTTTCCCCTCCCCCCGGCCCGGGCGCACCGCCCATGCCGTCGCGCCGCCTGTTCGTGCAGGGCGCTGCCGCCGGTGGCGTGGTCGCCGGCCTGGTGGCCAGCGGCCTGCCCGCCCGCGCCTTCGCTGCCGCCGGCCCGGTCGTGGCCACCGCCCCGCAGGTGCTCAGCGGACCCGACGTCCAGTTGAGCATCGGCGAATCGCTGGCCAACTTCACCGGCCGCACCCGCCCGGCGATCACCGTCAACGGCAGCCTGCCCGCCCCGATCCTGCGCTGGCGCGAAGGCGACACCGTCAGCGTGCGCGTGGCCAACAGCCTGCAGGCCCACCCCACCTCGATCCACTGGCACGGCATCCTGCTGCCGGCCAACATGGACGGCGTGCCGGGCCTGAGCTTCAACGGCATCGCCCCGGGCGAGGCCTACCAGTACCGCTTCACCCTCAAACAGTCTGGCACCTACTGGTACCACAGCCATTCGATGTTCCAGGAGCAGGCCGGCCTGTACGGTGCGCTGATCATCGATCCGCTGCAGCCGGCTCCGTACCGCTTCGACCGCGAGCACGTGATCATGCTCTCGGACTGGACCGACATGGACCCGGGCGCCCTGTTCCGGCGCATGAAAAAGCTGGCCGAGTTCGACAACTACTACAAGCGCACCCTGCCCGATTTCCTGCGCGACGTGCGCCGTGACGGCTGGGGCGCGGCCACCGCCGACCGCGGCATGTGGGGCCGGATGCGGATGACCCCCACCGACATCTCCGACATCAACGCGCACACCTACACCTACCTGCTCAACGGCACCGCGCCCGCCGGCAACTGGACCGGGCTGTTCCGCAGCGGCGAGAAGGTGCTGCTGCGCTTCATCAACGGCGGCTCGATGACCTACTTCGACGTGCGCATCCCCGGCTTGAAGATGACCGTGGTGGCCGCTGATGGACAGTACATCCATCCGGTCAGCATTGATGAGTTCCGCATCGCGCCGGCGGAAACCTTCGATGTGATCGTGGAGCCCACCGGCCAGGACGCGTTCACCATTTTCTGCCAGGACATGGGCCGCACCGGCTTCGCTGCCGGCACCCTGGCGGTGCGGCATGGCCTGCAGGCGCCGATTCCCGCCCGCGATCCGCGACCACTGCTGACCATGGGCGACATGGGTCACGACATGGGCAGCATGGGCCATGACATGGCCGGCATGGGCCACGACATGAAGGGCATGGAAGGCGGCTGCGGTGCCAGCATGGGGCATGCCGCACACGGCGGCAGCGACAAGGCCCCGCGCCACCCGGCCAGCGAGAAAGGCAACCCGCTGATCGACATGCAGAGCATGGCCACCGAGCCCAAGCTGGATGACCCCGGCATCGGCCTGCGCGACAACGGCCGCAACGTGCTGACCTACGGCGCGATGCGCAGCCTGTTCGATGACCCGGACGGCCGCGAACCCAGCCGCGAGGTCGAGCTGCACCTGACCGGCCACATGGAGAAATTCAGCTGGTCGTTCGACGGTATCCCGTTCGCCAGCGCCGAACCGCTGCGCCTGAACTACGGCGAGCGCATGCGCATCGTGCTGGTCAACGACACCATGATGCAGCACCCGATCCATCTGCACGGCGTGTGGAGCGATCTGGAAAATGCCGACGGCCAGTTCCACCTGCGCAAGCACACCATCGACATGCCCCCGGGTACCCGCCGCACCTACCGCGTGCGTGCCGACGCGCTGGGCCGCTGGGCCTACCACTGCCACCTGCTGTACCACATGGAAGCGGGCATGATGCGCGAAGTGAGGATCGAAGAATGAGCCGCTTCCCCACGCCAACCCGCCGCCTGCTCACCGCCGCGCTGCTGATCGCGCTGACCATCCCGGCCTGGGCGCAGTCGCATGCGCACGGCACCGCTGCTGCACCCACGGCCACCAAAGAAATGCCGGTGGATCCGCCGGTCGACCACGGCAGCATGGACCACAGCCAGATGGACCATTCGAAAATGGACCACGGCAGCATGGACCACAGCCAGATGGACCACTCGAAAATGGACCACGGCAGCATGGATCACAGCCAGATGGACCATTCAAAAATGGATCACGGGAGCATGGACCACGCCGCGCACAAGACGGCCGCGCCGAGTGAACCGCGGGAGCCGATTCCCGCCGTCACCGCCGCCGACCGCCTCGCCGCGTTCCCGCCCATCGAACATGGTGCGATGGAACACCCCCCGACGATCCACAGCATGCTGCTGGTCAACCGCCTGGAGCAGTGGGATGGCCAGCACGGCAACGGCCAGGCGTGGGAAGCCAGCGGCTGGGTGGGCGGCAACATCCACCGGGTGTGGGTGCGCAGCGAAGGCGAGCGCAGCAGCGGGCGTACGGAAGCGGCCGATGTCGAAGTGCTGTACGGGCGCAGCGTGTCACCGTGGTGGGATGTGCTGGTGGGCGTCAAGCAGGACCTCGGCCCCGGCGATTCGCGCACGTGGGCGGCGCTGGGTATCCAGGGCCTGGCACCGTACAAGTTCGAGACCTCGGCCACCGCCTATGTGGGCGAAGGGGGTCAGGTGATGGCCAGCGCCGAGATCGAGTACGAACTGCTGTTGACCAACCGCCTGATCCTGCAGCCGTTGCTGGAGGCCACGCTCGCGGCCAAGGACGATCCGCGCCATGGCACCGGCAGCGGCTTGAACAAAGTGGAAGCCGGGCTGCGCCTGCGCTACGAGTTCAACCGGCGTTTCGCGCCGTACATCGGCATCAGCCACGAACGCCTCTTCGGCGATACCGCCGATTACCACCAGGCCGCCGGCGAGCGTGCGCGTGATACCCGCTGGGTGGCCGGCGTGCGCGTCTGGTTCTGAGGCCGGCACCGGCGTAAAAAAGTCCCGGGCGCGGCATGCGCCCGGGACAACACAACAGGGATGGTGCAAGCCGGATCCGACGGGCCCGAACGGGGCGTCACAGGACGCGCGCGTACAGCGGCGCGCCCTGCCCGACACCCGGGTGCCGTGCTCAGCGGCGCTCCCGGATAGTGATGTGATGCGCCGGGGCCAGGGTTCCGCCATCCCCGCCCGGTTTTTGTCCGGGGCACCCCGGATGGCGTACGCTGCCACCCCCTTCAGTTCTCCCCCTGCCATGTCCCTGCAGATCCGTCGCGCCACCCCGGCCGATGCACAGGCTGTGTCGGCGATCGCCATCGCCACCTACACCGAAACCTTCGGCGATTCCTACCCGCCGCAGGACCTGCACGCGTTCCTGGAAGAGCACTACAGCCCCGCACCGCAGCGGCGCGAACTGGAGGATCCCCGCAGTGCGGTATGGCTGCTGGAAGAGGACGGGCGCGCGGTGGGCTACTTGGCCGCCGGTGCGAATACCCTCGCGCACGCCGATGCCGTCGACGGTGACGTCGAACTCAAACGTTTGTATGTGCTGGCCAGCCACCAGTCCGGTGGCCACGGTGCACGCCTGATGGAGGCGTTCCTGCAGTGGCTGGATCACCCGGCACGCCGCACCCTGTGGGTGGGCGTGTGGTCGGAGAACTTCGGCGCGCAGCGCTTCTATGCGCGCTACGGCTGCGTCCAGGTCGGCACCTACTACTTTGTGGTGGGCGACAGCCGCGACCTGGAATTCATCCTGCGCCGGCCCTGATCAGACAGGGCCGGCACCCGGCTCAGAAATCGAACAGGTCCGACAGGAAGCCCTCTTTCTTCTTCTTGCGGTAGCCGTGCTGGTCGCCGTACTGCTGCTGGCCCAGGTGGCGGGTATCGCGATGCTGCACGGCCTGCGGCGGCGGTGGCGGCGTGGCGGCCCGTACCGGGGCGGCCGCATCGGTCGAGCGCTCGATGATATTGTCCAGTTCGCCGCGGTCCAGCCACACGCCGCGGCACTGCGGGCAGTAGTCGATCTCGATGCCCTGGCGCTCGGACATCACCAGCGCCTGGGTCTTGCATACGGGGCATTGCATCGTCGCGGCTCCATGGTTCAAACCCCGACTCTACCCTGCCGCGCCTGAGCGCCGCGCAACGTGCGCATGACCGGGGTCCCCCCAGACCTATGCCCCACGACTCACTGAACATGGCCTGGAACGTCATGCAGGTCAGCGAAACCACGGCGATCGGCTGGCAGGGCAACAGCCTGCGGCTGTCCGCCGCGCTGCTGGCGGTACTGGGCCTGCTGGCACTGCGACGCTTGCGGCAGCGCGCGGAATGCCGCCGCGCCTGACGTGCACGATCCCCTCACCCGGTGCCGCCGCATACTTGCGCGCCATTCCGAACCACTGCCAGGGAACACTGCGTCATGTTGCTGTCCAAGCGCCACGTTGCACCGCGCGTGCTGTTGATCGAAGACACCGAAGAAACCCGCGAACTCAGCCGCATGGTGCTGGAAAGCCAGGCCTGTGATGTCGCCGCCGTCAGTTCGGCAGAAGCCGCGCTCGGCCTGCTGCAGGCTGGCGAACGGTTCGACCTGGTCTTCACCGATGTGTGCCTGGGCGGGGTGAGCGGCATCGAAGCGGCGCACCGCATAAAGCAGTACCAGCCCAGCCTGCCGGTGCTGGTGACCTCGGGACTGGAACCGTCCGACGTCCTGCCGCAGCTGCGCCCGGGCATCCACTTCCTGCCCAAGCCGTATTCGATGAGCGAACTGCTGGACGCCATCCGTGCCTGCTTCCAGCAGCAGGACGTCGGCCAGGCTGCCTGATCGGCGGGTCTTCATCCGGTTTTCATCGGCAACTGTCATCGTCCGGCTCGACAGCCCGCTGTCGCGCCCGCCCGGGCCAGCGGTGCACAGCTTCCCTGCCACCGGAACCGACACCATGCAGATCCGCCTGTTGCTGACCGCTCCGCTGTTGTTTACCGCGTCGATGGCCGACGCGCGCGCCGATGATGTGGTGACCTGCGAAAGCCGCAACAACCGCTACCAGTCGTGCACGCTGCCCCGCGCCGGCTACGTCAGCCTGGAGCGCACCTTGTCCGGGGCCGATTGCCGTCAAGGCCGAAGCTGGGACTACGACCGCCGCCAGGTGTGGGTGGATGACGGGTGCCGCGCCACCTTCCGCGTACACGACGGCGGTTCGCACGACGGCGACGACCATGGCGACAACCACGATGCCAAAGTGGCCGCCGGTGTGCTGATCGGCGCGGCCATCCTTGGCGCGCTGGTGCACAACGCCAACAAGCAGGACGACCGCTACGACGACGACTCCTACCAGGGGCCGCGCCACAGCTCCTATGTGCCGGGCTGGATGGTGGGCGAGTTCGAAGGCTACAACCCCATCTACGGCGCCGACATCCGCATGCGCATCGACAGCGACGGGCGCATGTCTGCCCAGGCCCGCGGGCAGAACCTGAGCGGCTGGGTCAACGGCGGCCAGCTCAACGTGGGCAGCAGCGTGTTCGACATCAACCAGAGCCGGGACGGCTTTGTCACCACCGAAGTGGGCGACCGCCAGAACGAAGTGCGCTACCGCCGGGTGCGGTAGCGCACCGGGTTCAACCGCCGGCCTTGCAGCTCAGCGTGGTGCCGTAGAAGTCCAGCGTTGCCTCGCCCTGGTGTTCCCAGAACTCCACGCCTTCGCGGGTGTAGCGGCTGCCGCTTGCGGCCTGGGCCGGAAACACGATGGCCTGGTCCTTGCCCAGGCTGACCACCGCGGCCTGCGGGTCCAGTTCGTTGTAGAACACCACGCTGACCGGCTTGCTGGCGTCATCGCACTGGTAGTGCACCGGCGTGGGCGTGGGCACGCCGCCATTGCCGATGTTCAGTTCAACGATGCGGGTCTGGTAGGACTCGATCAGGCACCGGTGCCGGTCGACCGCCTGCCAGCAGGCGTCACGGCCTTTGACCCAGCCCCGTTGCTCGGCGGCGATATCCAGTTCATCCGGGCTGGTCTGCACGCGCTTGTAGAGCGCGGCCAGCTGACGGTCGAGCGCGGCCAGGCGGGCGTCACCGCAGACCAGTTTCTCCGACTCGGACTGCGCCTTGGCGCAATCAAACGACGGCGGCTGCAACGTGGCATCGGTCGCGGCGGCCGGCGCGCTTGGCGTCGGCGCAGCCGTAGCGGCGGCGGGCGGTTGCGCCGGCGCGGCGGTATCGGACGGGGCCGGTTTGGAACAGGCCGCGAGCGCAAGCGCCCCCACACCCAGCAGGACGAATCGGTTCATGGCACCTCCAACAACAGTCAGCAAAAGACGCGCTATTGTGCGCCCGCCGCCGCGTGTTGGGTGTGCACAAACAGATCGATCGTGGACATGAACACGACACCGCGCATGAACGCCAGGCAATGCTCACGGCCACCCTGACCCTACCCTCATGCGAGTGCGACCGCTGCGTAACAGCACCCGGTCCAGTGTGGATCGCACGACATCACGTCGTCCTGGAGTACCGCAATGTCCACCATGCAGAACAACGAAAACAACGTCCAGAAAAATGCCGCCGCGCAGACCGACCAGCAGAAGGAGCAGGAGCGCAAGGACACGTTGGCCAAGCAGCAGAAGCAGCAACAGGACAACAAAGACGCCCCGAAGAACCCGCAGCAGAAGTAACCGCGGCGCACATAGTGGGGCTGCGCGCTGCGCGCAGCCTCATGTTGCCGGTGGCGCTTCCCGGCACCTTCTGGTGAGCAGCGCTACACCTGGCGCGCGCGAAGACCGTTCAGCCGACCATGCAGTTGCTGCCAGTCGTGCTGCGCATGACGCTCCATCTCTTCCAGCACCTGCCGTGCATCACCCGGCAGTGTTTGGTCGTGCAACGCAGCCTGCAGGACGCGGATCAGCCGAGCCCGTGACGCCTGCCCCTCGCTGACGTACTGAATGCCGGCATCCCCCAGCACCGTCCCCAACCAGCCGAAGCCCGCGCGCACGCCACCGAGCAGGGTGCCATGCCGTGCGGGGCGCCCGCCGGCCTGACGCACGTGCCTGCCAAGCGTACCGATGATGGCCGCGCTTGAGCCGGCCATGCGCATCATCACCGCGCACAGCGGAGCATCCTCGCCCTGCGTCCGGGCCACGGCACGGGCATGCAGGGCGTGGCCGTCGTGCGCCACCGCGATGATGCGGTTGAGCAGGCGGATGTAGTGTTGGCGGCTCACGGTGTGCGTCGACATCACACGGCTCCGCTGGAGTACGGCCCCAGCTTTTCCATCGCCTCCAACCTGCGCCCGGCAGTGGAACGGCAATGTGAGGCCAATGTTATGCCGCGCCCCTGCGCGCTTTCGCCACCGGGCCGGGTTGGCTAGGATCGGGGTTCGCAGGCGCAGGCAGCGCCTTGGCAGGGAGCACGGCGATGTCGGCAGGACACACACCGAAGGCAGGGGCGCTGACGGCCATGGCGCTGTCGATGGCGTTTGCCAGCCACGCCGCCCCCGGCATTGATCGCGATGCCTGGCGCGGCGATCTGGCGGTACTGAAGCAGACCCTGCAGGACGACTATGCGCACCTGGCGTGGGTGGCCTCCGCGCAGAGCGGCGTGGACCTGCCCGCGCTCGAACGCGATGCGCAGCAGGCCATCACCACCGCCAGCAGCGATGCGCAGGCGGAACAGGCGCTGCGCACGTTCCTGGCCGGGTTTCACGATGGCCACCTGAAACTGCTGGATCGGCAGGCAGCCGGCGCGTCCGCACCCGCCCCTGCCGCGGTGGACCCGCGCACGCTGGATGCGTCCACCGGTTGCGCGGCGCTGGGCGTGCTGGACGAAGGCCGGCACGACTACAGCGTGCCGCTGCAGGCCCTGCCCGGCTACCACGCCACAGCCGGTGGGGCTGACCCGGCGCTGCGCAGCGGCGTGATCGCGCTGGCCGATGGCCACCGCCTGGGTCTGCTGCGCCTGCACGAATTCGATGCGCTGCGTTACCCCGGCCTGTGCCACCGCCTGTGGGGTCAACTGCGGCATGCCGACGCGGTGAACGACATGCGGGCCACGTTGAATGATGCGTGGGTGGCCGAGATCGCCGCCACGCTGCGGCGCTTCCAGCAGCAGGGCGTGGATGCGGTGCTGGTGGATGTGGGCACCAACCCGGGCGGCGACGACAGCGGCGACACGCTCACGCGCCTGTTCACTGGCGCACCGGTGCAGTCGGCGCCACTGTGGGTCAGCCAGTCGGCGGCCGGCCGCGACTACCTGCAGGAGCAGTACGAGCGCATCGACGATGCCCTGCGCCACCATCATCCCGACGCCACCGCACGGCCGCTGCTGGTCCAGCAGCGCGACCGCTTCGCCGCGTCCCTGCGCGCAACGCAGTCGCCGCCCTGCGACATGACGTGGGTGTGGCAGTCGCCGCGCGACTGGCAGGCGCTGCCCTGTCGGCACCTGGTCGCCGCCGGTAGTTCGGGCGGCCCCCTTGCCACCCCGGCGGTGGACGCGATCCCCGATTTCCTGATTGCCCACCGCCTGGACTGGGCGCAGGACCTGCGCCGGCACTGGGCCGCCTGGCAGGGGCCGGTGTATGTGCTCACCGATGCGAAGACCGCCTCTTCGGCGGAAATGTTCGCCGCACGGTTGCAGGACAACCGCATCGCACGCGTGGTCGGCAGCACCACCGGCGGCTATGGCTGCGGCTTCATGAGCCCGCCGCCACCGCGCACCTTGCCGCACGCGCAGCTGCGCATGCGCATCCCGAACTGCGTGCGCCTGCGCGCCGATGGCAGCGACGAAGTGGCCGGCATCTCACCGGACCTGCCCATCGACATGCGCGCCAATGAATCGGCCCGCGCCCGCGCGCAGCGGGTGCTGGATGCGGTGAGCATGGACCTGGCCCGGCACTGACCTGCAGCGGTCAGTCCACCGTGCAGTCTGCGTCGCGCATCGGATGCGGCAGCACTTCGATGGAGTGCTCGGCCAACTGCGCCAGCACCGCTTCCGGCCCGCGCTGGCTGCGCCAGCCCAGGCCGATGCTGGCCGCAGTGGCGTCGTGGATGCGGTCGATCACCGGCAGCGCCCAGCCGCGGCGGTCGTACTCGGCCAGCCACTGCGGGCAGCGCCGCGCCAGCACCGCGCGCGGGTCACTGACCAGCCGTTCGCAGTCTTCCGGGCCAAACGGCGTGGCGCCGCTGGCGATGTAGCGCTGGAACATCGGCCCGGTGTTACGCAGGGCCGCCGCATGCGCATCGGCCACATCGCGCACGTCGATGCCACGGTGCAGGCGATACAGCAGCATGCGCTGGGCGGTTTCAGGGAAGCACCGCGACATCCGGATCACCCGCACCTGGAACGCGGGGCTGGCGGCCTCCTCCAGCCAGTGCTCGGCCGCCAGTTTTGACCGGTGGTAGACCGTGCGCGGTTGCGGCGGGGTGCGCTCGTCGACCCACGTGCAACGGCCCGGCACGATCGCATGGCCGTACAGCGCGGTGGTGCTGGTGAACACGAAGCGCGACACCCCGGCATCGCGGGCCAGCATCGCCAGGGTGCGGGTGCCTTCGACATTGATGCGATGGAATTCGGTGTCGGGCATCAGCCCCACGTGCGGGGCGTGCAGCGCCGCGCAGTGGATCACCGCATCCACGCCCACCAGCGCCGTGCGCAGCGTGCGCATATCGGTGATATCGGCCACGTGCCGGGTGGTGTTGAAGGGGCTGCGGTCAACCCCGACCACCTCGTGCCGTGCGGACAGCGCGCCGAAGATCGCGCGCCCCACCCGGCCTGAACTTCCTGTCAGGAGAATCTTCACTGTGTGGCACTTGGTCAGCGCCCGGGAGCTACCGGGATGATTTGATTGTAGCCAGAGTCGGCGCCCGGGCGTCCACGGCTGCGGCCGGCCAGGCGTCGGAATCGTTGCAACCTGCGCGTGCTCAGCGCCCGGCCTGGCCTACCGGCTGTGCAGTGGACCCGCAGGTGTCCCAACGCAGCGCGCCGTCCTTTCCCTGCTGGACCGCGTTGATCTTCGGTGCGCCGCCTGCGTCAACTACGCAGAAGTAGCCGTTGAACCAGCGCGACTGGGGCGCCCCGCGCTGTGCCGGCGCACTGCCCCACATTTCCACCTGGTACCGCTTGCCAGGCTGCAGGCGCGGCGGTGGCGACGTACCACCGTCGCCGTAACGCAGGCATTGATCCGGGGCGAGCGTGGGTTCGGCCTGGCCATCCCGCAGGAAATCACGTTCCCAGATCGCCGCGCCGCCCGAGCCGACCTCCATCACCGACACCCCGGTTATCTTCGCAGGCGCGTCGCCCGTGCGGATTGCCGGCAAGCCAAAACAGGGCACGCCCTGCTGTTCCTTGACCAGCGCCTGCTGATACCGGCCGGCGGGCGAGGCGCAGCTTGCCAGGCCCGGCACCAGCACACCGATCAACAGCAGGGAAACATGCAAACGGCTCATTGCGTCGTCCTGGGCAGGTTGTTTTTGTCACTGCGCGCGGCAAGGAAGGGCTGCAGGGTACGCTCGAGCTGCGCACCGATATCGGGCACGGTACGGTAACGCACATTATTCATGCGTGACTGGGAGCCGCGGAAAGCCACCAGAAAATAGTCGGCCAGCATGTCGCCCTGCGCTTCCATGTTGTAGTCGGGGAACAGGCGGATCTCATCCAGCACGTAGTCGTAGCTCATGTTGGGGCGCGGGGCACGAACCAGTTTGACGTTGTAACCGAGCTGGTATTGCCAGACATGCGTCATTTCATGGATGAAGAACTGCTGGAAACCGACGCTGTCGGTCGAATAATCGTCCTTGTAGATACCCTTGGGGAAATACATCTCCCCGTTGGGTGTCACTGCGGTGTCCTTGTTCTGGAACCCGAAGAACATCCAGTAGCCATGGTCGTGGACCTTCACCTGGGCGTAGTCGACCGCATCGCCAAAGACCAGGCGGGCCATGTCGATCTCTCCCGGCGTCAGGCCGCGCTCGTGGCCGGGTGCGGTGACCGGGGCTATCGAGGTGCCCAGCGCCTCCGATGTGGTCACCACGCCGTCGACGTCGAAGACCTCCACGTCATCGGCGTCGTCCGGCGCCACGCGCGCGCAGCAACCGACCGGCTGTGCAGGTGCGCGCAGTTCCGCGCGCATGATGGACTGGCTCTGCTCTGTCGAGACGCGCGTGGTTTCTCCTTGGGCATCGGTGGTTCCAGACACCGTGCGGCCATCGGCCAGGTGCAGGGTGTACGGCACCTCGGCCAACGGCGTGCCTCCCTTGCCGACGAAGCGGATTGCCTGATCGAACGTCGCCGCCGAGGCCAACACCGCTTTCAGGACACCTGCTGCGCCAGCCGCCGCACTGCCCGCCCCGGCGGCGGCAGCGGTGCCTGCGCCAGCGGCGGCGGCGCCTCCCGCGGCCGCACCACTTTCAGCGAAGACGTTGGCCTGCTGGCCAGACAGTACGCGACACCCACAGGCCAGCGCGCAACCGTGCAAGGCCACGGGCTGTCCATCCACCAGGATCGTGATATCCCCATCGACAATGGGGAAAATACCCTTGTGCAGCTTCGGGCAAGTGGCCTTGTCGCCTATCCGCGCAACGCCCATTCCCATGATGTCGGTTTCGTTCGATGCCGTGATGACCTGCCCGCCACTGCTGGTGGGGTCTCCCATCACAATCCAGTTCCGTGCCATGGCGCCATCCTTGGATTCGTCAGAGTAAATGGAGCGAATAATCATCTACTGCTTTATCACGCCGATTGAACACCAAACCGCGCGCTTGATCACAAAACCGACTATACATAATCCCCGTGGAAGACGAAGGATGGTCCGGCCGTGGCGGTAAACGGGCTCCGGCCACCCCCACGAAAGCGTGCCGTGCGGCGCTCAGCGATACGCCATGGATACGCGTTGCCCGCCGATGCGGCAGGGGGCAGGCGGCGGGTGCCCTCCGTGCGCGCGCGTGTTGGGCTACCCTCCGTACGCTGCAACTTTTTCCTGATGGAGATCCCATGCTGCTGGATGCGTACCTGCGCGATTACTTTGTCGACAGATCCACCTGCGCAGCGCTGGCAGGCATCACCGTGCAGCGTCTGGATGCGCTGATCGCCGCAGAGGCCATTCCCGCGCCGACGTACCGCTGTAACGCGGGGACGATCCACTCCGCCGCGTTCGGATCGATCGACACCGATTCGCGGGTATCCGGTGCGTTCTTCCGCCCCGAGTGCACACGCTGGGTCCGCATCGCCGCAGACGCCGCCGCAGGCGAGGAGCGCGCGGCAGTGGTCTCGACGTTGGCGGGCGAACTGGCGGCGCATCTGCGCACCTGCGGCGACGACGCGCACCGGGTGGACGCAAAGGTAGCAGCGCTGCTTCCCCACTTCTTCAATGGCACATTCGGCCTGTGCGTCGCCGATCCGTCCAGTGGCAGGGGCATTGTGCAAAAAGAGGTGCTGCAGGAAACCCTGGTTGCGTTGACCTGCAACGGAAGCGACCCCGCGCCGCCCGGCATCGCCGCTGGCGAACTGCTGACGTTGATCGATGATTACGCCGACTCCGCCATGCCCTTCTCGCCCGCCGAGTACGCGCGCAGCAGCAGGAAGCGGCTGGTGGAAGACCTGCGTCCACGCGTGCTCAGCGCCCATCAGGCCACCCAGGAAGGCGCGGCATAGAGTTGCGGGGGCGCGACGTGCTCCCAGCGGGATGCATCACAGCAGCAAGGAGATGGAGATGTCAGCGGAGTTCGTGCTGTCGTTTGAAGATAGGGGGTGGTATGCGTCCCATCGTGACGAGGTGAAGCAGCAGATCACCCAGCTTGAGACGTTTTCCCGCTGTGTTGGCGCGCACGAGTTCCGGCTGGTAGGCACCGAGCCGAGGGACGCGGATGCGTGGTGCTACGACGTACGCGTGTTCCTGGAAGAGGAACGTGTGTTTCTTGAGATCAGCGCTCACCCGACCATCATCGAAGCGGATCTTGCGCGGCTGTTTGCCTGGGTCCGCGCCCGCACCGGGATGTCGGTGGACGATGAGGATGGCGAGCCATCTGGCTGGTAGCGGGGATGAGCTGCGCTGCGGTAGCGGCGGCACGCTTTGGATCCCTGACCGGGTCGTCGCGCGGCGGTATTGCCGAGCGGGCAGTGATGGCCCCAGGCCACAAAAAAGGCGCCCGATGGGCGCCTGATTCGTTGCTGCAATGGTGGGCCGTGATGGATTCGAACCATCGACCAAAAGATTAAAAGTCTTCTGCTCTACCAACTGAGCTAACGGCCCATTGCATGCCCCGGCATCGCTGCCGGGGGTGCGCATTCTAACCCACAAGGCGCTCAGGCGAAACCACTTATCGCTCAGGCGTAACGGGTCGGGTCGGCCACGCCGGCATCGGTGAAGCCCTGCGCGCGCAGGCGGCAGGCATCGCAGTGGCCGCAGGCCGCGCCGGTGTCGTCGGCGTTGTAGCAGGACACGGTCAGGCCGAAGTCCACGCCCAGGCGCACGCCTTCACGCACGATGTCGGCCTTGCTCAGGAACTGCAGCGGCGCGTGCACCTGGATGCCCGCGCCTTCGACGCCGGCCTTGGTGGCCAGGTTGGCCAGGGCCTGGAAGGCGGCGATGAACTCGGGGCGGCAATCGGGGTAGCCGGAATAGTCCACGGCGTTGACGCCGCAGAAGATGTCGCTGGCGCCCAGCACTTCGGCCCAGCCCAGCGCGACCGACAGCATGATGGTATTGCGCGCCGGCACGTAGGTGACCGGAATGCCCTCCCCGCCCGCCTCGGGTACGTCGATGTCATCGGTCAGGGCCGAGCCGCCGATGCTGCGCAGGTCCACGTTGACGGTCTTGTGTGCCACCACGCCCAGCGCCTGGGCAACCGCGGCGGCCGCATCCAGTTCAGAGGTGTGGCGCTGGCCATAGCGCACGCTGAGCGCATGCACGGCGAAACCCTGTTCCTGGGCGATGGCGATGACGGCGGCGGAGTCCATGCCGCCGGACAGGAGGACGACTGCTTTTTTCATGAGGGGGTGTTTCCGGTGGGTTGCGGGAGCCAGCACGCTGTCCCGCGCCGGGATGAAAACTGGAAAATGAGGCGTGGCGAGCGGGCGTCGCGCGCTCGATAGCCGACCTCAGCGGCCGGGTTCGTCGTTCCAGAGCAGCTTGTGCAGCTGCATCTGGAAGCGCACCGGCAGGCGGTCTTCGACGATCCAGTCGGCCAGCTGGCGCGGGCTCACCTGGTCCTTGCTGGGCGAAAACAGCACCATGCTGCGTTCGTTGAGGCGGTGCTCGGCGACCATGCCGCGCGCCCACTCGTAGTCCTCGCGGCTGCACAGCACGAACTTGATCTGGTCGCGGCGTGTCAGCAACGGCAGGTTCTCCAGGCGGTTGCGGGCCAGTTCGCCGGAGCCGGGGGTCTTCAGGTCCACCACGCGCGATACGCGCGGGTCAACCGCGCTGACGTCCAGCGCGCCGGAGGTTTCCAGCGACACGTCCAGGCCTGCGTCGCACAGCTTCTCCAGCAGCACCAGGCAACGCTTCTGCGCCAGCGGCTCGCCGCCGGTCACGCAGACGTGGTGCACGCCCTGGGCCAGCACCTCGGCCACGATCGCATCGATGTCCCACCAGGTGCCGCCATGGAAGGCGTAGGCGGTGTCGCAATAGGTGCAGCGCAGCGGGCAGCCGGTCAGGCGCACGAACACGGTCGGCCAGCCGGCGGTATCGGCTTCACCCTGCAGCGAGGTGAAGATCTCGGTGATCTTCAGGCGCGGGAGGGGTGACTGCACGATCTCGCTGGGGAGCGCGGCGGCGGCGGACAGGGAAACGGTCATGGCGGTGATTCTTGGGAATGCGGCATCGGAAACGACAACAGCCGGACGTGCCCGGCGGTTCATGCAGCCGGGCAGAGCCCGGCTCTACGAAGGATCATTATAGCGGGGCGGCCTTGGCGGTGCCCGGACGGCGGTTCAGCGGATCTGCTGGCCCAGCCGGATCGACTGCAGGCGGTCCTGCGCGGTACGCGCGGCATCGCTGCCGGGATAGGTGGACACCACCTGTTCCAGGGTGGCCTGGGCCTGGTCGACCTTGCCTTCGCCATACTGCGAGAGGCCGATCTTGAGCAGGCCGCCCGACGCCTTGTCGTGGGTCGGGTAGCGCGAGATGAGGTCGCGGAACTGCGCCTCAGCCAGCGGGAAATTTCGGGTGGCGTAGTAACTCTCGCCCAGCCAGTACAGCGCATTGGGGGCGTAGACGCCGTTGGGGTACAACTCAAGGAAGCTCAGGAACAGCTGCGCCGAGTCGTCGTACTTGCCGGCCTTGAGCGAATTGAAGGCGACGTTGTAAGCGGTACGCTCGTCACCATTGGCAGCCAGGCTGCCGGCATCGCCATGCACGGAGGGCGGCCGCTCGGAAGCGGCCGTTGCCGGTTTCGGTGCTGCAGCGGCGGGCGCAGGTGCGCTCGCAGCGGGTGCGGCAGGCAGCAGCGGGGCGCCACCTTCCAGTCGGTTCAAGCGGCTGTCCAGGTCCAGGTACTGGTCCTTGGCGGTCTGCTTCAGCTGCTCGTTGTCATGCTGCAACTGCTCCACCTGCGACTGCAGGGCCTGCACCTGGGTGCGAAGCTGGGTGAGCTGGTTGAGCATGTCCATGTTGGACTGGTTGTTCTGGGCCTGCTGCTCAAGCGCGCCAACGCGGTCGGCCAGGCTCTGGCGCTGCGCATTGGCCGGTGCGGCAGCCACGAGGGCTGCCGCAACGATCATCGATAGAAATCGAAAGCGCATCTATTACTGAGCCGTGTACACGATCTCGACGCGACGGTTCTGCGACCAGCAGGACTCGCCCGACTCGGTGCAGACCGGACGCTCTTCGCCGTAGGACACGACGGTCAGCTGCGAAGCCGAGCCACCGTTGGCCTGCAGAGCGGAGTTGACGCCGTTGCCACGACGCTCGCCCAGGGCCTGGTTGTACGCGCGCGAACCGCGCTCGTCGGTGTGGCCCTGCAGGGTGATGCGCGAGGACGGACGGTCACGCAGGTACTTGGCGTGGCAGGCCATGATGGCCTGGAATTCCGGCTTCACTTCTTCCTTGTCCAGGTCGAAGTACACCACGCGCTGGCGCAGGCAGGAATCGGTGTCCAGGTCGCCCGGGCCGTACAGGCCGGAGGTCGACGGGCCGCTCGGGGTGGTGGTCGAGGAGCCGGTGTCAACCGGGGCTGCCGGCTGTTCCTTCACCTTCTTGGAGCAACCGGCCAGGGCGGCCACGGACAACAGGGAGACAAGCAGAACGCGGGTGGTCTTGTTCATGGCGATACCTTTGAGGCTCCTAAAGCCGGATGTGGGATGAATACGGTGGAAATCTTAACACTCTGTTAGCGCTTTGTACGGTAAGGCGACCAAGAAGGCTCACGGACGTCACCGTCGGCCAACACCAGCCGCTGGCGCACGCGCGCATCGGCCGAGACGGCGTACAACACGCCGCGTCCACCCTCACGGGCGGCGTACAGCACCATGCTCGCGTTGGGCGCAAAGCTCGGCGACTCATCCAGCGACCCCGGGGATAGCGTGCTCCAGCGCGCCGAACCCAGGCTGCTGTCCATCATCGCGATCTTGTAGGTATTGCCGCTGCCCTGGGCCACCACCAGCTTCTTGCCGTCGAAGGACAGGCTGGGCGTGGCGTTGTAGTTGCCCTGGAAGGTCACGCGCGAGGCGCTGCCGCCACTGGAGGGCACCTGGTAGATCTGCGGGCGGCCGCCACGGTCGGAGGTGAAGTAGACGTTGGAGCCGTCGGCGCTCCAGGTCGGCTCGGTGTCGATGGCGAAGTGGTTGGTCAGCTGGGTCAGCTGCTTGCTGCCCAGGTCCATCACGTAGATCTCCGGGTTGCCGCTGCGCGACAGCGACAGGGCCAGGCGGCGGCCATCCGGGGAGAACGACGGGGCGCTGTTGATGCCGCGGAAGCTGGTGACCAGTTCGCGGGCGCCGGTGGAGATGTTCTGGATGTAGATCGCCGAATTGCCCCGCTCGAAGCTGACGTAGGCCAGGCGGTTGCCATCCGGGCTCCACGACGGCGACAGCAGCGGCTCGGCCGAGCGCACGATGGTCTGCGGGTTGAAGCCGTCCGAATCGGCCACCATCAGCGCATAGCGCATGGCATCGCCCTTGCCGCTGGCGGTGACATAGGCGATACGGGTCCAGAAGGCGCCGCGGACGCCGGTGATCTTTTCGTAGATGGCGTCGGCCATCTGGTGGGCAACGTCGCGCATGGCATTGCCACGGGCGGTCATCGCCAGGCCCAGCAGGCGCTCGCCCTTGGGCACGTCATACAGTTCGTATTCGACCCGGTAGGCGCCGGCACCGGCGTCCATGACCCGGCCCACCACGATGTAGTTCTGCTTCAGCGCGCGCCAGGTGGCGAACTGGATCTCGCTGCCCCGGGTCGGCTTTTCCACGATCTGCGCTTCCGGCAGGGTGCGGAACTGGCCCGAACGCTCCAGGTCGGCGCGCACCACGGCGGCGACGTCGGTCTGCGGTGCACCCGCCGAGCCCTGGTAGGGCATCGGGACCACGGTGATCGGGGTTGCGGACGCATTGCCGCCGATGATGTCGATATCCAGCCCCTTCTGCTGCGCCAAGGCAGCAAAGGGCAACAACAGGGCCGCAACAACGGCAAGCCAACGAGGCATTTTCTTCATGGACCACTCAAGGGAAGGAAAACCGGAACGAGGGATAGCAGGACGGCGGTGAACCGTTTCGCAATCATGAACCAAAGGGACGTGAAAGCAGAGTCACCGCGGTACAAAACTCACATTGCATTAACGATTGGCATCCCTGCCAGTGCCCCTGCAGGATCAGGGCGAGGTAAAACCGATGGTGAGGCTGCGGTCGAACACGGCCTCGAAACCTTTATAAGGCAGCGGCTGGGCGCGCAATACCGCCCGCTCCAGCGCCGCCTTGCCGGCCGCATCGAACTGGCAGGCCGCATCCAGCTTGACGCTGACGATTGTTCCGCCCGGCAGCTGGGTGATGGCCACCCGGCAGTGCTGGCCCGATGCCATCGACGCCGGGGGCAACCAGGACGCGATGATCCGGTCCCGGATCGCCACCGCATAGGCGGTGCGCAGGCTGACCTGGCCCGGCACCGGCGCGGCATGGGCCAGCGCCGGCAGCAGCAGGGGCAGCAACAGGGCCACGGCCATCCGGGGAAGCATCGTCATCATGCGGCGCTCTGCGCAGGCAGGGCCCAAGGCCAACGGCCCGGGCTCAGTCCTGCGCGGTGAAGGTGAAGTTGATGGTGCGCTGGAAGACCGTCTCGAAGCCCCGGTACGGCAGCGGCTGGGCATTGAGCACGGCGGCCTCGATCGAGCGGCGGCCGGCCTCGTCGAACGGGCAGTCCGGGCTGACCTTGGCGCTGTTCACGGTGCCACCGGGCAGCTGCTGGATGACGATCTTGCAGCGCTGGCCGAACGGCACGTTGTCCGGGCGGGTCCACGAGGCCAGCACCTTCTGCTGGATCGCGGCGGCGTACTTGGCCTGCAGGTCGTCGCTGGTGCCGCCCGCGCCGGCCGCCGGCTTGGCGACGCCGGTCGCGCCGGTGGTGGCCGCGGTGCCGCTGGCCGCGCGCGCCGCTGCGACCTGGCGCAGCTTCTGCTCGGCCAGCTTGGCTTCCTTCTCGGCCTGCTCGCGCTTGCGCCGGATCTCGGCGATTTTCTGCTGGCGCTCGGCTTCGGCCTTGGTGTCGTTGGCCTTCTGCTGCTGGTCGGCCAGCTTCTTCTTCTCGGCCTCTTCCTGCTGCTTGGCCAGGCGCAGCTTCTGCTCGGCCTGCTCCTGGCGCTGGCGCTCGGTCAGGTCGATCTGTTCCTGGCGGCGCTTGGCTTCCTGTTCCTGCTTGGCCTTCTCGGCCGAGATCGCCAGCGCGTTGACCGCGTCCTGGTCGATCTTGTCGGGCTGGGCCACGCGCTCCTGCGCCTGTTGCTGCTGCGGGGTGGGCGCGTCCTGCGGGCGCGGCTCCTCGATCGGCTGCGGCGGCGGCATGGTGTCTTCGGGAATGGGCTCGGGCTGGGCGACCGGTTCGGGCAGGTCGGGCAGCTTTTCCGAGGCACGCAGCGCCTGGCGCGCGGCGGCGGCCTCAGACGCGGACAACTGCAGGCTGGCCTCGATCGCCGGGTCGCCGGCGGCGGCCTCGGTGGTGCGTTGCGGCGACCACAGCCAGGCGCCGATGAACACCAGCGCGAGCAGCAGGTGCACGCCAAGCGCCAGCGCGATCGGCAGACCCCACTTTTCTTCCGGCTGGCGCTGCGGTGGCAGGGCTTCAGCGTGCATCGGTCGCCAGGCCCACCTTTTCCACGTTGGCGCGCTTGATCACGTCCATCGCCGCGACCACCTTTTCATAGGCCACGGCCTTGTCGGCGGCCACGATGACGCGCAGGTTCTTGTCCTGTGCGGCCAACGCGCCCAGCTGCGCCTGCAGCTGGCCGGGGTCCATCGGGGCCGGTTCCTTGGCGTCGGGCAGCTTCAGGCTGAGCTGGCCGTCCAGGCGCACCGACACGATCACCGGGTCCTGCTTGCTTTCCAGGGCCTTGGCCTGGGAGCTGGGCAGGTCGACTTCGAAGCTCAGCGTCAGCAGCGGCGCGGTGACCATGAAGATGATCAGCAGCACCAGCATGACGTCGATGTACGGCACGACGTTGATTTCGGATTTGAGCTTGCGGCGCTTGCGGCGGCCGATGGCAGCAGTCATGGCAGGGTCCTTGGTGCGGGGCGCTTACTCGTCGCCGGCGCTCTGGCGCTGCAGGATCGAGCTGAACTCTTCTGCGAAGGTTTCAAAACGGACCGACATGCGCTCCACGCGGGTGGTGAAGCGGTTGTAGGCCCACACCGCCGGGATGGCCACGAACAGGCCGATGGCGGTGGCGAACAGGGCTTCGGAGATGCCCGGGGCCACCGAGGCGATACCGGCCTGCTCACCGCTGTTGATCATGTCGTGCATGGTCACCATGATGCCGAACACGGTGCCGACCAGGCCCACGTACGGGGCGGTCGAACCGATGTTGGCCAGCAGCTCCAGGCTGCGTTCCATCTGGTCCACTTCGCGGGTGTAGGTGGTGCGCATGGCGCGCTGGGCACCTTCCAGCTGCGCGCGACCGTCCAGCCGGCGCTTGTCGCGCAGGCGGGTGAACTCGCGGAAGCCGGCTTCGAAGATCGCTTCCAGGCCGCCCACCTTGCGGTTGCGGTCCGTGGCCGAGCTGTACAGCTTGCCCAGGTCGGCGCCGGACCAGAAGCGGCTTTCGAACTCGTCGGCTTCGCGGTTGGCGGCGTTGAACACGCGCGCCTTGCGGAAGATGATCACCCAGCTGATGAACGACCCGGCCAGCAGCAGCAGCACGATGATCTTCACCGGCAGGCTGGCCTTGACCATCAGGTCCAGGTAATTGATGCCACCGCCATGCGCGGCCTGCGCAACCGTCTGCGCCGCAGCACTGGTCACTTCCTGCGGCAGCGCCTCGGTCACCGTGGCCTGCAGGGCCAGGAGCATTGCGATCATCCGTTGTTCCTCACTGTGCGGATACTTGAAGTTCGTAGGGTTTCAACGCGGCAAGGAGGACATCGTCCATGCCGCGCGGTTTGAAAGTGGAGGCATCCAATGCCGCGATCCTGACCTGGGCGGTCAGCAGCGTTTCATCGCCGCGACACACGCGCTGGTCGAACACCATGCTGGCGCGCTTGCACTGCACCAGCGTGGCGGTCACCTCCAGCGCATCGTCCAGCCGCGCCGGCTTGAGGAAGTCCATGGTCATCGCGCGGACCGCGAATACCAGGCCATGGTCGGTGCGCGTGCGCTCCTGGCCAAAGCCCAATGCCCGCATCCATTCGGTCCGGGCCCGCTCCATGAAGGCCACGTAGCGTGCGTGGTAGACCACGCCGCCAGCGTCGGTATCTTCCCAGTAAATGCGTGTCGGCCAACTGAACCGGGGCTCAATTTCCATCAATGGCCTCGGCAAACAGATCGGCCGGCGGGTTTTTCGGCTTCAGCCCCATGTGCCGGTAGGCCTTGTGGGTGCACATGCGGCCGCGCGCGGTGCGGATCAGGAAGCCCTGCTGGATCAGGTAGGGCTCGACCACGTCTTCCAGCGTGCCGCGCTCTTCGGACAGGGCCGCGGCCAGCGACTCGATGCCCACCGGACCGCCGTCGAAGTAGTCGACCATGGTCCGCAGCATGCGGCGGTCCAGCTCGTCGAAGCCTTCCGGGTCCACCTTGAGCATCTGCATGGCCGCCTGCGCCACGTCCTGGTCGATATGGCCGGCGGCCTTGACCTGGGCGTAATCGCGCACGCGGCGCAGCAGGCGGTTGGCGATACGCGGGGTGCCGCGCGAGCGCCGCGCGATTTCGGCCGCGCCTTCGGCGGTGCAGTCGATGTTGAGGATGGCGGCCGAGCGACGGACGATCTTGGTCAGCTCTTCCGGGGTGTAGAACTCCAGCCGGTGCACGATGCCGAAGCGGTCGCGCAGCGGCGCGGTCAGCAGCCCGGCACGGGTGGTGGCCCCGATCAGGGTGAACGGCGGCAGGTCGATCTTGATCGAGCGGGCGGCGGGGCCCTCGCCGATCATGATGTCGATCTGGAAATCTTCCATCGCCGGGTACAGCACTTCCTCGACCACGGGCGAGAGGCGGTGGATTTCGTCGATGAACAGCACGTCGTGCGGCTGCAGGTTGGTCAGCAGCGCGGCCAGGTCGCCGGCCTTTTCGATCACCGGGCCGGAGGTGACCCGCAGGGCCACGCCCAGCTCATTGGCGATCACGTGGCTCAGGGTGGTCTTGCCCAGCCCGGGCGGGCCGAAGATCAGCACGTGGTCGAGCGCGTCGCCACGGGCCTTGGTCGCCTCGATATAGATCGACAGCTGCTCGCGCACCGGCGCCTGGCCCAGGTAGTCGGCCATGCGCTTGGGGCGGATGCTGGCGTCGGTGCCCTCGTCTTCACGGGTGGCACCGGCACCGATGATGCGGTCGTCTGTCATGCGGCAATTATGCGGCAAAAGGGGCGCGATCCGCGCCCCGGGTAGTGCCGGCCGCTGGCCGGCTCCACGCGATCCACGCTCCCGGTAGTGCCGGCCGCTGGCCGGCTCCACGCGCTCCACGCTCCCGGTAGTGCCGGCCGCTGGCCGGCTCCACGCGATGCAGGGGTCATGGGGAGCCGGCCAGCGGCCGGCACTACCGGGAACGCGTCGGAGGGGCACGCCGAAGGCGCGGGGATCAGGTGGAATGCGCCCGGGTCCCAAGGTTTGCGCAGCAAACCTTGGGGCGCAGGTGGCGATCTGACGCAGTCAGATCTCCACCTGCGCCCCGAGCTCCACGAGCCGGTTGCCCGGAATCCGGAAGAACCCGGTCGCCGGGGCGGCGTTGCGGTGCATCAGCGCGAACAGCTTGTCGCGCCAGATCGGCATGCCCCGGTTGGCGGTGGCCACGATGGTCTCGCGGCTGGCGAAGAAGGTGGTGTCCATCGGGTCGAAGTAGATCCCGCCGTGGTCGCACGAGCGCATCAGCGCCAGCGGCACGTCCGGGGTTTCCATGAAGCCGAAGCGCACGTAGATGCGGTAGAACTCATCGCCCACCGACTCGATCTTCAGGCGCTGGCCCTCCGGCGCGTACGGCACCGGCAGGGTCACCACGTGCAGGAACACGTTGCGCTCGTGCAGCACCTTGTTGTGCTTGAGGTTGTGCATCAGCGCATGCGGGGCCACGGTGGGGTCGGCGGTGAGGAACACCGCGGTGCCCGGCACCCGTACCGGCGGGGCAAGCATCAGCCCGGGCAGGAAGGTGTCGATGCGGATGCCGTCCTTGCGGATCTCATCGCGGAGCAGCTCGCGGCCGCGCCGCCAGGTGCGCATCATCGTGAACAGCACGATGCCCAGCACCACCGGGAACCAGGCGCCCTGCAGTAGCTTGGCGCCGTTGGCGATCACAAAGCCCAGGTCGATGATGAAGAACACCACGCACAGCGGGATGATCCAGTAGCGCGAGGTCGGCCACAGCGCGCGGGCCACCAGCGCCAGCAGCAGCGTATCGATCAGCATGGTCGCCGACACCGAGATGCCGTAGGCCACGGCCAGGTTGGACGAGCTGCGGAAGGCCAGCACCAGCCCGATCACCATCACAGCGATGCCCCAGTTGATGCCCGGGATGTAGATCTGGCCGATGGTGTCGTGCGAGGTATGGGTGATGCGCATGCGCGGGATGTAGCCCAGCTGCATGGCCTGGCGCGAGACCGAGAAGGCGC
Source organism: Stenotrophomonas sp. GQ19 (assembly GCF_059758695.1). Taxonomy (NCBI): domain Bacteria; kingdom Pseudomonadati; phylum Pseudomonadota; class Gammaproteobacteria; order Lysobacterales; family Lysobacteraceae; genus Stenotrophomonas; species Stenotrophomonas sp. GQ19. The sequence goes on from NZ_JCAXES010000002.1 coordinate 278,102, forward strand.
CGGTGATCACCGACTGCGAGGCGATCACCGCGGCCATGGTGGCCAGGATGATCATCGGGTACAGCGCCCAGTCGGGCACGGCCTCGAAGAACGGGTTCTTCACTGCCTCGGGGTTGTTGAGCACCAGCGCGCCCTGCCCCAGGTAGTTCAGCACCAGGCACGGCAGCACGAAGAAGTACCAGGCATGGCGGATCGGCTTCGCCCCGAAGTGGCCCATGTCGGCGTACAGCGCCTCGCCACCGGTGACCGCCAGGACCACCGCGCCCAGGATGAAGATGCCGTGCCAGCCGTGCTCCATGAAGAAGCGCAGCGCCCACATGGGGTTGAAGGCCTTGAGCACTTCCGGCGCATCGACGATGTTCCAGATGCCGATCGCGGCCAGCGAAATGAACCAGATCGAGGTGATCGGCCCGAACAGCTTGCCGATCTTCTCGGTGCCAAAGCGCTGCACCGCAAACACCGCCAGCAGCACCACCACCGTGATCGGCACGATGAACGCATGCAGCCCGGGCGCGGCGACCTCCAGGCCTTCGACCGCACCCAGCACCGAGATGGCCGGGGTGATCACCCCGTCGCCGAAGAACAACGAGGCCCCGAAGATGCCCAGGATGCCCACCACGTAGGCCGAGCGCGAGCCATGCCGCAGGGTGCGCTGGGTCAGCGCCATCAGCGCCATGATGCCGCCCTCGCCCTCGTTGTCGGCGCGCATGATGATGGTGACGTACTTGAGCGTGACCACGATGTTCAGCGCCCAGAACGCCAGCGACAGCACGCCCAGGACGGTGTCGTGGTCGCTGTTGAGGCCGTAATGCGGCGAGAACGCTTCCTTCAACGTGTACAGCGGGCTGGTGCCGATGTCGCCGAACACCACGCCGATGGCGCCGATCATCAGGGCCATGCCGCCGGCCGCCGGCGCGTGGCCGTGCGCGGCGTGGCCGTTGTCGTGCTGGGTGGAAGAGGTGGACATGGTGCTCCGGGCGGACGCGGTCGGTATCAGGAAGAAGGCAGCGCGCGGGTCAGCGCAGCGCGGCCTGCAGGGCCTTGCGGATGACGGTGGCGACATCGTCGCCCTCGGCGTTGGCATCGCGCGCCATGCGCGCCGCCTCGGCCGGCTTGTAGCCCAGCTGCTGCAGGGCCACGGTGGCCTCGGAGACCGGGTCGGTGGCCGGCGCTGCACCGGCCAGGGGCGCACCGCCCCCGCCGAAGTTGGCCGCGCGGTCGCGCAGCTCCAGCACCATGCGCTCGGCGGTCTTCTTGCCGATGCCGGGAATGCGGGTCAGCGCGGTGATGTCACCGGCCTGCAGCATGCGCGCGAACTCGTCCACGCTCACCCCCGACAGCACCGCCAGCGCGATCTTGGCGCCGATCCCGCTGACCTTCTGCACGTCGCGGAACAGGCGGCGCTCGCCCTCGCGCAGGAAGCCATACAGCGACACGCTGTCTTCCTTCTGCGCGTAGTGGGTGAACAGGGTGACCTCGCGGCCCAGCTCGGGCAGGTCGTAGAAGGTGCTCATCGGCGCCTCCAGCTCGTAACCGACGCCATTGACGTCGATGAGCAGCCACGGCGGCGCCTTGTAGGCCACGATCCCGCGCAGACGACCAATCATGCAGCTTTCCTCATTTGCGGCTCCAGGCCATGCGGGCGTTGACGCCCAGGCGCTGCGCCGTTGCCCGTACGTGGGCGTGGGTGATGGCCACGGCCAACGCATCGGCGGCGTCGGCCTGCAGCTTGGTTTTCAGGTTGAGCATGAGCCCGACCATGTGTTGGACCTGTTGTTTTTCCGCGCCACCGCGGCCGACCACGGCCAGCTTGATTTCGGTGGCCGCGTACTCGCTGACCGGCAGGTCGCGCATGACCACGGCCGAGATGGCCGCGCCGCGGGCCTGGCCCAGCTTCAGGGCCGAGTCGGGGTTGCGCGCCATGAACACTTTTTCGATCGCCACTTCGTCGGGGCGGTATTCCTCGACCAGGGCATTCAGGCCCAGCACCAGCAGCTTCATGCGCTGCGGGAAATCGTCGGCGCCCAGCAACACCAGCGGCAGGTGGTGCACGTGCACGACCTTGCCGGTGGCATCCACGTCAATGATGCCCACCCCGGTGCGTTGCGAACCGGGGTCGATGCCGAGGATGCGGGTCATGCGGCACGCACGCGGCCGGGCAGGACCCGGAACGGAGCAGTGCGGCGGCGATGGCAGGGAACGGCGGGAGTCATCATGGTCCGCATTGTCCGCCCACCGGTCGCCAAAGGCGACCGGCAGCGCGTCCGGTCAGGCGTAGGCGTCCGCGCCGAGGTCGGCGTTGGAGAACACGTCCTGCACGTCGTCCAGGTCTTCCAGCATGTCCAGCAGCTTCTTGACCTGCAGGGCGGTGTCGCCTTCGACCTTGATGTCGTTGTCGGCGCGGAAGGTCAGTTCGGCGTGGTCCGGGGTCAGCTTGGCCGCTTCCATGGCGTCCTTGACCGCGTGGTAGCTGTCGGCGGCGGTCAACACGTCGATCGCGCCGTCTTCCGGGTACACCACGATGTCGTCCGCGCCTGCCTCGATGGCCGCCTCGGTGATGGTCTCTTCATCGGCGCCGGCGGCGAAATGCAGCACGCCCACGCGCTTGAACATGAAGGCCACCGAGCCTTCGGTGCCCATGTTGCCGCCGCACTTGCTGAACGCGTGGCGGACATCGGCCACGGTGCGCACGCGGTTGTCGGTCAGGCAGTCCACGATCACGGCCACGCCACCGGGGGCATAGCCCTCGTAGCGGATCTCTTCGTATTCCACGCCTTCCAGTTCGCCGGTGGCCTTCTTGATGGCGCGCTCGATCACGTCCTTGGACATGTTCGAGGCCAGGCCCTTGTCCATGGCAACCCGCAGGCGCGGGTTGTTGTTGGGGTCCCCTCCACCGCCGCGCGCGGCAACGCCGATCTCGCGGATGATCTTGGTGAAAATCTTGCCGCGTTTCGCGTCAGACGCGTTTTTGCGGTTCTCGATCGAGGGACCTCTACCCATGGGTATTACCGTGCTTGCATGAGGAACAGGGCGCGGATTCTACCTGATCGCCCGCCGCGACCGTGTTAGTCGTGGCCGGGGGGGGCCGCCCGGGCTCAGGCGGCGTGGGCGGCGCGGTCGGGCCGGAAGCGGCCATCGCGCAGGAACGCGGCGGTCTGGCGCGCGGCCTCGGGGGAAAACACCAGCCCGCTGTGGCTCGCCGGGACCACGCAATGGTCGGCCAGGCCCGGCAGGTGGGTCTCATCCAGTGCCACGGTGCCGTCGGAGGCCTCGCCGATGGCGCCCAGCAGGCTGCCCAGGCCATGCGGGACCGAGCCGGCAATCAATCCCACCTGCGCCCTGCCCTCCCAGGCCGGCAGGCCATCGAGCAGCAGGTCGCTGCTGCGGCCGAGCGCCAGCGACCAGCCATGCTCGGCCAGCGACCGGGCGGTGCCGCTGCCGCGCAACGGCGAACCCAGGCAGACCACCCGCGACACCGGCAGGTCCGGCTGCTGGCGCAATGCCTCCAGCGCCACCAGCCCGCCCAGGCTGTGCCCGACCAGCGACACCGGGCCGCTGTCCTTGAGACGTTCCAGCAGTTGCGGCACCGCCACGTCGGGACCGCCGAAGACGCTGGAATAGCCGAAGGTGTCCACGCTGAAGCCACGCGCGCGCAGCCGCCAGGCCAACGGGCCAACCCACGCGCGGGCATTCCAGATGCCATGAAGCAGTAAAACAGGGGGATTCATGCACTCAGCCTAGCCGGTTGGCTTGGGACCTGCGGGAGAAAACACGGCCATTAGACGAATAGACCGTGCAACGGCGGGTGAAGCCGTTGCGGTCCAGTGCGATGGAGGCGGAAATGGGCCGGGCGCTCAGCGCGCCGGGCCGGCCGGTCGGCGCAGGATGAATTCCAGGTCGCGCACGCTGCCGACCGGGAATTCGTAGCTACCCACCTTGTTGAAGCCGTAGCGGGCATAAAAACGCTGCGCGCCGAAGTTCTCCGACCACACGCCCAACCATAGGGTGTGCGGGCCGTCGCGTTCGAGCCAGTCCAGCGCCGTTTCCAGCAACCGGCTGCCCCAGCCGCAGCTCTGCTCGTCCTTGATCAGGTACAGGCGCTTGAGTTCGCGATCGCCCGGCTGCACGTCCGGGTGCGGCAGGCCACAGGGACCGGCCGCGGCATGGCCAACGGCCACCCCGTCCCGTTCCAGCAGCCACACCGCGTAGTCCGGGTGGGCCAGGATCGTGTGCTGGCGGTCGACCGCATAGGCCTCGTCGAGGAAATTCTGCAGGTCCTGCGCAGGATAGAGGTGGCCGAAGGTTTCCACGAAGGTACGCGTGGCCAGCACCGACAGGGTCGGTGCATCGTCAACGGTGGCGCGGCGGATGGTGTACATGGCGGGCGTCCGGGCAGGCCTCAGGCCTGCGCTCCGTGGGGGGCGTCTTCTTCCTCGTCGCCCTCCTCTTCGTCCTCGTCCTCGTACTCTTCCTCGTCCTCTTCGCCTTCTTCTTCCTCTTCCTCGTCGTCTTCCTCGTCGAGGTCTTCTTCGTCTTCTTCGTAGTCTTCCACGCCGAAGTCCTCGCCATCCCAGCGACCTTCGCCGTCATGCACGAAGGTCAGGGCCATCGCGGCGGGACTGGTACCCACGCGCACCAGCCAGCCACCGAACACGCGGGCGCGTTCGGTTACCAGGGCGGCGTCGGCGCCTTCATTGCCCAGCTTTTCCCATTCCAACGAAAACGCGAATTCGCTCATTGCAGGATCTCCGGGGTTTGGTGGGGCGTGCCGGGCAGAGCCCGGCACTACGTTAGCGGGGTCAGGCCTTGCGCGGGCGAACCTGGATGTGCACTTCGGCCAGCTGCTCGTCCGGGATCGGCGACGGGGCGCCGGTCATCAGGCACTGCGCGCCGGTGGTCTTCGGGAACGGAATGACGTCGCGGATCGACTCGGTGCCGGCCATCAGCGCGGCGATGCGGTCGATGCCGAAGGCGATGCCACCGTGCGGCGGCGCGCCGAAGCGCAGCGCATCGAGCAGGAAGCCGAACTTGGCCTCGGCCTCTTCGGCACCGATGCCCAGCAGGTCGAACACCGTGCTCTGCATGTCCGAGCGGTGGATACGGATCGAACCGCCGCCGATCTCGTTGCCGTTGAGCACCATGTCATAGCCGCGCGACACGGCGGTCTTGGCGTTGGCGCGCAGGTCGGCGATGTCGTCCACCGCCGGAGCGGTGAAGGGGTGATGCAGGGCGACGTAGCGCTGGGCTTCGTCGTCGTACTCGAACATCGGGAAGTCGGTGACCCACAGCGGCGCCCACCCGGCAGCGACCAGGTTGAAGTCCTTGCCGGCCTTCAGGCGCAGCGCGCCCATGAAGTCGGACACCTTGTTGTAGCCACCGGCGCCGAAGAACACGATGTCGCCGTTACCGGCGCCGACGTGGGCCACCAGCGCGGCGAAGGCCTCTTCGCTGAAGAACTTGGCGATCGGCGAGCTGACTTCGCCGGTGTCGCCGATCTTGATGTAGGCCAGGCCCTTGGCGCCGTACTTGGCGGCATGCGCGGCATACTCGTCGATCTGCTTGCGGCTCAGCGTGGCACCGCCGGGGATGCGCAGCGCGGCCACGCGGCCGTCGGCATCGTTGGCGGCGGCGGTGAACACCGGGAACTCACTGGCCTTGACCAGTTCGGCCACGTCCACCAGCTCCAGCGCGATGCGCAGGTCCGGCTTGTCCGACCCGAAGCGACGCATCGCCTCGGCCCAGGTCAGGCGCGGGAAGCTGGCGGCCAGCTCCACGTCCACCACTTCCTTGAAGATGGCGCGGATCATGTCTTCGACGAAGTCCTGCACGTCGCGCTCGCGCACGAAGGCGAACTCCATGTCCAGCTGGGTGAATTCCAGCTGGCGGTCGGCACGCAGGGCTTCGTCGCGGAAGCAGCGGGCGATCTGGTAGTAGCGGTCGAAGCCGGCCACCATCAGGATCTGCTTGAACAGCTGCGGGCTCTGCGGCAGGGCGTAGAACTCGCCCGGGTGCATGCGCGCCGGCACCAGGAAGTCGCGGGCGCCTTCCGGGGTGGCCTTGGTCAGGATCGGGGTTTCGATGTCCTGGAAGCCGGTGGCGTCCAGGTGACGGCGCAGCGCCTGCACCAGCTTGATGCGGGTACGCTGCATGCGCTGCATTTCCGGGCGGCGCAGATCCAGGTAACGGTACTTCAGGCGGGTTTCCTCGCCCGGGTTCTCGTGGGCGTGGAACGGCAGCGGCTCGGCCTTGTTGAGGATGGTGATGGCCGTGGCGATCACTTCCACCTTGCCGGTGCGGATTTTGTCGTTGACCGCATGACGCGCGCGCACCACGCCTTCCACCTGCAACACGTCCTCGTAGCCCAGGCTGGCGGCCACGGCGAACACGGCCGCGTTGTCGACTTCCACCGTCACCTGCACGATGCCTTCATGATCGCGCAGATCGATGAAGCACACGCCGCCCTGGTTGCGGGCAACGTCGGTCCAGCCGGCGAGGGTAACGGTTTGGCCAATCAGGGTCTCATCGACCAGGCCACAGAAGTGGGTACGCATGGGGGTAAAGCTCCGCAGGAGAATGCCGGCACCAGGTTGCGCCGGACAGCCCTTTATTCTGCGGCGTAGCCTGCGCCGGGGCAAATGGGCCGTGGCCCGCCCCCTGCCCCGCCCGCCCCTGCGACCCCGCCCGGCGGGCATCACGCGCCGTGAACCCGGCCCGTTCCTATAGTCCGCGCACCAACGACCGCAAGGGGATGTCGCCATGAACCGTCGTCTCACCGTTGTCTGCCTGGCCCTGGCGCTGGGCTGTAGCGCCCCGGCCGCCCAGGCCCAGATGAGTACCCGCGCCTACGCCCCTGAGAACCTGTCGCAGCTGTCCTCCAGCGACCGCTCGCGGGTGATCACCCAGGAATATGCCGATCAGTCCAATGGCCGCCGCATTCCCGACGACCAGCTGCGCTTCTACCTGGCCCAGGTCAATTCGGGCTGGGGCTTCTCGCGGATCAAGCAGGACATCGCCACCTCGTTGCGCGGCAGCGGCGGCGGTGGGGGCTGGAACGGTGGCGGCGGGGGCAACAACGGCGGCACCGTGCGCTGCGAGAGCCAGAACAACCGCGAGCGGGTCTGCAACACCGGCTGGCGCAGTGCCCAGCTGTCGCGGCAGATCTCCGGCTCGGCCTGCCAGGAAGGGCGCACCTGGGGCTCGCGCAACGGCACCGTGTGGGTCACCGGCGGCTGCCGCGCCGAGTTCGTCGAAGGGCGCGGCAACGGCGGCAACTGGGGCGGTGGCGGCGGCAGCACCGGCGGCACCATCCGCTGTGAAAGCCAGGACAACCGCGAGCGCAGCTGCAACACCGGCTGGCGCAACGCCACTCTGGTCCGGCAGATCTCGGGCTCGGCCTGCGTGGAAGGCCAGACCTGGGGCGTGCGCAATGGCGCGGTATGGGTCAACCGCGGCTGCCGAGGCGAGTTCGCCGAGGCCCGCGGCGGCTGGGGCGGCGGTAACGGCGGCGGCAACAGCAACTACAGCGTGACCTGCAGCAGCAACAGCAACCGCCAGCAGACGTGCGCCTGGGACGCCCGCCAAGGCCGCCCGGTGCTGCAGCAGCAGCTGTCCGGCAGCGCCTGCGTGGAAGGCCGCAGTTGGGGCTATACCAACAGCAGCCTGTGGGTCAGCAACGGCTGCCGCGCCCGGTTCGGGGTGCGGTAGACGCAGCAACGGGTAATGCCGCCGCTGGCCGGCAACCTCGTGAACCCGTGGCAGGTGCGCGAACGGCAGCGGGGCAGAGCCCCGCTCTACGCGGCGGCGAACGGGCGCCCCCGCACGAAACGGTAGTGCCGGCCGCTGGCCGGCAACCCCATCAATCCGTGGCAGGCGCGCGAACCGCAGCGGGGCAGAGCCCCGCTCTACGGGGTGCTGCCCCACGGCGCGGGCGGCAGCGCCACTGGCTTGCTCAGGTCGAACTCGACCTGGAAGCGGCGACCGCCCGGGCGGGTGAGTTCGTAGATGAAGCGCTGGTCCGGCTCGATGTCCATCGCCCAGGTGTTGTGCACCGACGGCAGCATGTCGGCTTTGCGGAACATCGCCACCGAATCGGCATCCACCGGGAAGCTCTGGCGCTGCGCGGTACCCGGTGGCTTGCTGTCACCGCCGTACATGGTCACCGCATCGGGGCTGCCATCCTGATGGCGGTGATCGTGCTTCAGGCGCAGGCCGGTCTCGGTGCGGCTGATCACCCAGGTACGCGAATGATCGTCGCCGACATGGAACGGAATGCGTAGCCCGTGTGCGGGGTCGTCGCACCCGCGCACGTGCATCACCAGCCGCTTGCCCTCGAAGGGATCGGGTGCATCGGTGCGCGGTTCGTTGGCGATCACCTTGCCTTCGTACGCCTTGCCGCAATGGGCGGCGACCGCGGCAAGGAATGCATCGGCCGGTGCATTGGCTACGTCGTGGGCCACGCTGTCCTGCCGCCCACCGCAGGCGGCGAGCAACAACGCAATGGCGAGCGGTGCAACAACGTTGGGAACATTCATCGCCCTACCCTAGCCTGCATGCACAGGCAGTGCAAATGCGCGGGCGTGGCTGCAACCAGGGCTTCATCGTGGCTGTGTTACGGTAGATCAGGTGTTGTTTACTGCCTTCCCACCCAGGCCGCGCGCATGCTGCGGCTGACCGCCCTGCTCACCGGCGTCGCGCTGCTGCTTACCGGCAGCGGGCTTCTGGGCACCCTGCTGGCGGTGCGCGGCGGCCAGGCCGGCTTCGGTGCCGGCACGCTGGGGCTGGTGATGTCCGGGTATTTCGCCGGCTTCTTCATCGGCACCTTTTTCGCGCCCTCGCTGATCGGCCGCATCGGACATATCCGTGCGTTCGCGTTCTTCGCCGCCCTCGCGGCTATCGCCGTGCTGCTGCATCCCCTCTGGCTGCATCCCGTCGCGTGGGGCGTGCTGCGCATTGCCACCGGCATCGCGCTGGTCGGGCTGTATACGGTGATCGAGAGCTGGCTCAATGCCGAGCCCGATCCGGCCCGGCGCAGCCGCGCGTTCTCGCTGTACATGGTGGTCAATCTTTCTGCGCTGGCGCTGGGCCAGGTGCTGCTGATGCTGGGCGATGCCAGCGCGATGGCGATGTTCATGCTGACCGCGATCCTGATCTGCGCGGCGGTGTTGCCGGTGACTGCCACCCGGCTGCGTCAACCGGACGTGCCGGTCGTATCTCGGCTCACCCTGGGCCGGCTGTATGCGATGGCGCCGGTGGCCACCGTGGCAGCGGGCCTGTCCGGACTGGCGATGGGTGCCTTCTGGGGCCTGCTGCCGGTGTATGCCGGTGCGGTGGGCCTGGATGGCAATGGCGTGGCGCTGTTCATGCTCACCGCGATCCTGGGCGGTGCGTTGCTGCAGTGGCCGCTGGGCCATATCAGCAACGGCCACGATCGCCGCAGCGGGCTGGTGGCGCTGAGCCTGGCCGCCGCCGGCATCGCGGTGGTGGCATCGCTGCCGATGATCCAGCTGCAGACCCACCTGCTGTTTGGGCTGTTCTTCTGCTACGGCGGGCTGGCCTTCGCGCTGTATCCGTTCGCGGTGGCGCACATGCTGGACTACCTGCCGCGACAGCACCTGCTGTCGGGCTGTTCCAGCCTGCTGCTGGTGCACGGCGTGGGCGCGGCCTTGGGCCCGGCGCTGGCCGGTGCGGCCATGCAGCGCTTCGGTCCCGCCGCACTGCCGCTGTACTTCGCCGTGGTGCTGATGGTGCTGGCGCTGTTCACCGGCGCGCGCCTGCTGCGATTCCAGCGGGTGCGCACGCATCCGGTCGGGTTCCGGCTGATGCTGCGTACCACGCCGTCGGCGCTGGAGCTGATGCCCGAGACCGACCTCGAGGCGCCGCCCGACACCCCCTATTCCCCTCATTCCGATAAGGAAGCCCATTGACTGTATCGACACCCTCTCTCTCCACTCCGACCCGTACACCGCCGGCCACGCCGGCCCCGCAGCTGATTCTTGCCACCGACCTGGATGGCACCTTCCTTGCCGGCGATGCCGCCGCGCGCCACCGGTTGTACCGGCTGGTTGACCAACACCCCGGCATCGCCCTGATCTTCATCACCGGCCGCGGCCTGGAAGCGGTGATGCCGCTGCTCTCCGACCCGGCGATCCCGCGCCCGGACTACGTGGTCTGCGATGTCGGCGCGACCGTGGTGGATGGCCACACGCTGCAGCCCTTGCAGCCGCTGCAGTCGATGATCGATGCGCACTGGCCCGGCGAACACGTGGTGGCCGCGGCGATGCGCCCGTTCACCGCGCTGCAGCGCCAGGACGTGCCGCAGGAACGACGCTGCTCGTATTTCTGCGATCCCCAGACGCTGGCGCCGCTGCGCGCGCAGATCCAAGCCGCCGCCCAGGCGCTGGGCTGCGACGTGCTGTATTCGGCTGACCGCTACCTGGACATCCTGCCGCCGGACACCGACAAGGGCCGCACCCTGGCCGCGCTTGCGCGCCTGCTGGACCTGCCGCGCGAGCGCATCCTGGTGGCTGGCGACACCCTCAATGACCTGTCGATGTACACCGCCGGCTTCCGCGGCGTGTGCGTGGGCGATTCCGAGCCGGCGCTGACCGAGGCGACCGCCACGCTGGCCACCACCTTCCACGCGCAGGCGCCGGGGTGTGGCGGCATCCTGGAGGCGATCGAGCACTTCGCGCTGCTCGCCGACGATGACCGCTACCTGTACCCGCCCAAGCAGGCCCGCGCCGCCGGCGCTGACCTGGTGATGGTCTACCACCGCCTGCCCTTCGACGAAGTGATGGAGAACGGCGTGCTGGTGCAGCGCCCGCCGCGCTCGCCCAACGGCATCATTCCCTCGCTGCTGAGCTTCTTCGAAGGCGGCCAGAAAGGCTCCTGGGTGGCATGGGGCATCGACGATCCCAAACGCGGCCCGTTCCAGACCCACCTGGCGGTGGACGCCGAGCGCTACCCCACCCTCACCGCCGCACGGGTGCCGTTGAGCCGGCAGGAAGTGGACATCTTCTACAAGCGCTTCTCCAAGGAAGCGTTCTGGCCGATGCTGCATGTGTTCTGGGAACGCGCGAAGTTCCGCGAGGACGACTGGCAGGTGTTCCTGAAGGTCAACCGCAAGTTCGCCGAGGCCACTGCCGCCGAAGCCGCGCACGGGGCCACGGTGTGGATCCACGACTACAACCTGTGGATGGTGCCGGCCACGCTGCGCGAACTGCGCCCGGACCTGAAAATCGCCTTCTTCCATCACACCTACTTCCCGTCGGCGGATGTGTTCAACGTGGTGCCGTGGCGCCGCGAGATCATCGGCAGCCTGCTGTCGTGCGACTACATCGGCTTCCACATTCCGCGCCAGGTGGAGAACTTCGTGGACGTGGTGCGCGGCGCCGTGCCGGCCGAGCGCTTGGCGTGGGAGAGCTGTGCCCCGCGCTTCCTCACCTATGGCTGCGCGGTGGGGCTGGACACCATGACCACGCGCCTGCGCGTGGGCGACCGTGAGATCGCACTGGGCGCGCACCCGGTGGGCACCGACCTGCGCCGCATCCATAACGTGCTGGCGCGCAGCGACGTGCGCAATGACATCTTCAAGCTGCGCCGCGAGATCGGGGGGCGCAAGCTGGTGCTGTCGGTGGAGCGGCTGGACTACACCAAGGGCACGCTGGCCAAGCTGGAGGCCTTCGAACGCCTGCTGGAACAGCATCCCGAACGCCAGGGCAAGGTGACCTTGTTGATGGTGTGCGTGCCGGCCGCACGCGAAATGACCGTGTACCGCACGCTGCAGAACCAGATCGAACAGGCGGTGGGACGCATCAACGGCCGCTTCTCACGACTGGACTGGACGCCGGTGCGGTTCTTCGCACAGGCCCTGCCGTTCGAGGAGGTGGTGGCGCACTACGCAGCGGCGCAGGTGATGTGGATCACGCCGTTGCGCGATGGCCTGAATCTGGTGGCCAAGGAGTTCGTGGCCACCCACGGCATCGAAGGCAGCAGCGGCGTGCTGGTGCTCAGCGAGTTTGCCGGTGCGGCAGCGGAGTTGAAGGGCGCGGTGCTGACCAATCCGCACGATCCGGCCGACCTGACCGCCGGCCTGCTGCAGGCGTTGTCGATGCCCGAGGAAGAAGCCACCGGGCGCATGCGGCAGCTGTTCGGCAGCGTGGAGTATTACGACGTGGATCGTTGGGGACGCGAGTTTCTGGAGGCGGTGCGCGGTTGAGGTGTAGAGCCGGGCTCTGCCCGGCTGCCATTGAATCCGGCATTGCGTGCAGCCGACCAACGGTCGGCTCTACCGTGAGGATGCAGCCGACCAACGGTCGGCTCTACCGGTGGATGTGCTGTTCGGCGATGACGGCTACCTGGCGCAGTACGTCGTTGCGGCCGGCATCATCGAGGCGGGCGCCTTGCAGGTAGCTGGTGAGCACCCACGGTGCGCCGCCGGTCAGTGGCCAGAGGATGGCGATGTCGTTGGTGGTGTCTTCGCCGTTGCTGCCGGTCTTGTCGCCTACCCGCCATGCCTTGGACAGGCCGGCGCGCAGGCGCGCATCACCGGTTTCGTTGTCGATCAGCCAGTCGGCCAGTTGCTGGCGCGAGGCCGGCTGCAACCGCTCGCCCAGCACCAGCCGCTGCAGGCTGGCGGCCATCGCGGCCGGGCTGGTGGTATCGCGCGGGTCGCCGGGGGCGAAGCGGTTCACGTCCGGCTCGTACCGGTCGTTGCGGGTCACGTCATCACCGCTGGCACGCAGAAACGCGGTCACGCCGGCCGGGCCGCCCACCACACGCAGGAGCAGGTTGGCGGCCGGGTTGTCGCTGGTGACCATGGTGGCGCGGCACAGGTCGCGCACGGTGACGTCCTTCCCCACGTGGCGGACGGTCAGCGGCGCATGCGACAGCAGGTCCTGCGTGGTCATGGCAAGGCGCCGGTCCAGCGAGAGTTTTCCCTGGTCTGCCAACCGCAGCACGGTCGCGCACAGCGCGAACTTGAACGTGCTGCACATCGGGAACCGCTCGTCCTGGCGGTGGCCGATACGCTGGCCGTTGCCGGTATCCAGCAGCGTGACGCCGAGGCGGCCGCCACTGGCCGCTTCAAGCGCGGCGAAGTCGCGGGCGGTGGACCGGGGCGCTGCCGCCACGGCGGGGGTCTTCGCAAACGTACTGGCGGCCAGCGCCGAGAGGGCGGCAGCGCCGGTCCATTGCAGGAAATGACGTCGAGCGAGCATGCGGATCCTCCGTGGCAAAGGCAGAGTATTGCCAGTGCCCCGCCCGGCCCACCAGCAACCATTTTCAGCGGAAGACATAACGTGACCTAATGCGTATCGATTGCGACAAAGAATGACGCCACGGGAAAACCGCCTCTGCATTCACTCCAGGCGGCATACGCGCCGCAGGAATGCGATGATCCCATCACTCCAGCTCACGGCTCCCCTGCATGCTCCGCCCCCAGTTGCCGCTCAATGCCCTGCGCGCCTTCGAGGCCGCCGCCCGCCACCAGAACTTCACCCGGGCCGCGCTGGAGCTGTGTGTCAGCCAAGCCGCGCTCAGCCACCAGATCCGGGCGCTGGAAGACCGGCTCGGGGTGTCGCTGTTCAATCGCCTGCCGCGCGGGGTGGCGCTTACCGATGAAGGCGCGCGGCTGTACCCGGTGCTCAACGAGGCCTTCGACCGCATCGCGGTGAGCCTGGACCGGTTCGTCGGGGGACACTTCCGCGACGTGCTCGGGGTCGGCGTGGTGGGCACGTTCGCCACCGGCTGGCTGCTGCCGCGGCTGGCCGATTTTTCCGCGCGCCATGCCGATATCGACCTGCGCGTGCAGACCCACAACAACCGCATCGACCTGGCCGGCGAAGGCCTGGACCTGGCGATCCGGTTCGGCGATGGCGACTGGCAGGGCCAGGTGAGCACGCCGGTGCTGGACGCTCCGTTCGCGCCGCTGTGCGCGCCGGCCCTGGCGCGTACGTTGCGCGACCCGCGCGACCTGGCCAACGTGGCGTTGCTGCGGTCGTACCGCAGTGACGAATGGCCGCGCTGGCTGCAAGCGGCGGGCGTGGCCGAGCTGGAAGCACGCGGCCCGGTGTTCGATTCGTCGCTGACGTTGGCCAGTGCAGCGGCGTCCGGTGCGGGCGTGGCGCTGCTGCCGTTGAAGATGTTCGAGCAGGACCTGGCGCAGGGACGATTGGTCCAGCCGTTCGCGCAGACGCTGGAGCTGGGGCGGTATTGGTTGACGCGCCTGCGCTCACGCGCCGAAAGCGATGCGGCGCGGCGGTTCCGGGAATGGTTGGAGGCGCAGGACGGCGCGGCGTGAATCCCGCGTAGAGCCGGGCTCTGCCCGGCTTGCCTGACGGAAAGGCGCACCCACCGGCGTCCCGTTTTTGCGCGTCCCGGTGAAGCAGCCGGGCAGAGCCCGGCTCTACGCGGCTTGCCCGATGCAGGCACCCGCCGGCACCGCTTGCCCGGTAGATGCCGACCGTTGGTCGGCATGCCGTTTACGCGTCCAGCAGTTCCATCCAGGTCTGCTCGGCCTTGCTGAGCAGCGTGGCGGTGGCCTCGCGGTCGCGGCCGAGCACGGCCATGCGGGTGCTGTCGGCGTAGTTGGACGGATCAGCCAGCTGCCGGTCCAGATCCGCCAGCAAGGCTTCCAGTTCGCCCACTTTGGCTTCGGCCGCAGCCAGCTTGTGCGGATTGACCGGCTTCTTCGGCGGCAGCGGCGGGGTCGGCGGCACCGGTTCCGGCGCGGCGGCGGCCATCTTCTGCTTGGTGCCCTGCGCGGCGGGACGGGAGCGCAGCCACGCCGCGTAGGCATCCAGGTCGCCGTCGAACGGCTCCACCACGCCATCGGCCACGCGCCAGAAGGTATCGCAGACCAGGCCGATCAGATGGCGGTCATGCGACACCATCACGATCGCGCCCTCGAAGTCGGCCAGCGCCTCGGCCAGCGCTTCGCGCATTTCCAGGTCAAGGTGGTTGGTCGGTTCGTCGAGCAGCAGCACGTTGGGCTGCTGGAAGGCGATCAGTGCCAGGGCCAGGCGCGCACGCTCGCCACCGGAGAACCCATCCACCGGCTCGAAGGCACGGTCACCGGCGAAATTCCACTTGCCGAGGAAGTCGCGGAACACCTGGTTCGGCGCATCGCGGTCCAGGTCGCGGAAGTGCTCCATCGGCGACTGGCCTTCGTGCAGCGACTCCACCGTGTGCTGGGCGAAGTAGCCGATGCGCAGGTCCGGGTGCGCGGCGCGCTCGCCGGTCAGCGGGGCGAGCTCGCCCACCAGGGTCTTCACCAGCGTGGTCTTGCCCGCGCCGTTGGGACCCAGCAGGCCGATGCGCTGGCCGGCTTCCAGGCCGAACCCCACGTTGTGCAGGATCACCGAATCGGCGCCGTAGCCGGCGTCGACGTGGTTGAGGCGGATCAGCGAGAACGGCAGCTTGGCCGGCGGCGAGAACTCGATGCGGAACTCGCGCTCGGCGCGCACCGCCTCGGTGCCGGCCAGCTTGGCCAGGCGCTTCATGCGGCTCTGCGCCTGGGCGGCCTTGCTGGCCTGCGCCTTGAAGCGGTCGATGAAGCTCTGCAGGTGGGCGCGCTCGGCTTGTTCCTTGTCGTGCGCGATCTGCTGCTGGCGCAGCTGCTCGGCGCGCTGGCGCTCGAAATCGGTGTAGCCGCCCGGGTACAGCTTGGCGCCACCACCATGCAGGTGCAGGGTGTGGGTGGCCACGTTGTCCAGGAACTCGCGGTCATGCGAGATCAGCAGCAGCGTGCCCGGGTACTTCAGCAGCCACTGTTCCAGCCAGAACACCGCGTCCAGATCCAGATGGTTGGTCGGCTCATCGAGCAGCAGCAGGTCGCTGGGCATCATCAGCGCGCGGGCCAGGTTCAGGCGCACGCGCCAGCCGCCGGAGAACGAGGACACCGCCCGCGAGTGGGTCTCGGCCGGGAAGCCCAAGCCATGCAGCAGCTTGCCGGCACGGGCTTCGGCGTCGTAGGCGCCGATCTCGGCCATCTTCTGGTGCGCGGTGGCCACCGCCTCCCAGTCTTCGCGCGCGGCGGCATCGGCCTCTTCGCGCATGACCGCGGCCACCTCGGTGTCGCCCTCCAGCACGAACTGCAGCGCCGGGTCGGGCAGCGACGGGGTTTCCTGGGCCACGCTGGCGATGCGGACCTTGCCGGGCAGGTCGACATCGCCCTTGTCGGCCTCCAGCTCGCCCTTCACGGCGGCAAACAGGCTGGACTTGCCGGCACCGTTGCGGCCGACCACGCCAACGCGGTACCCCGCGTGCAGGGTCAGGTCGACATTGGACAACAGCAGCCGCTCGCCACGGCGCAAGGCGAAGTTACGGAGGGAAATCATCTTGGGGGGTCCATATAACGGAATGGAATGTGCTGGTGAGCACCCTTCCTGCGACGTAATTCTAACGTTAACGAATACTTGACGCGCCCCGGGATGCGCAGCAGGCCTCGTTCCTCTCTCCCACGACCCTGCCTGCGCTTCCCCGGGACCCTGATGTCGGGCCCGCCAGTTCACGTAAATGGTTGCTTCTGCAACGTTTTTTGTAGATATGGCGGTTATTTGACAAGCGATGAATATCCCGTTAATTCCTTTATTGCGCACCGCAACACCCGCCTTCGCCGACCCGCTTCCTTCCGTCGAGATGTCGTTCCGGTGCCGCATCGTCCCTACCGGAGCCACGCCCTGATGAACCGCAAGACCAGTACGCTCGCCGCCGCCGTAGCTGTCGTGCTCGGTGTCTCCAGCTTCGCCGCCAGCGCCCAGGACACCCCTGCGCGCACCGCCGCCAACACGCTGGACACCATCATCGTCACCGGCACCCGGGTCGCCGACCGCACCGTGGCCGAGTCGCAGTCGCCGATCGACATCATCACCCCCGAGGCGCTGCAGTCCACCGGCACCACCGAGCTGGCCACCGCGCTGTCGCGGGCCCTGCCCTCGCTGAACTTCCCGCGCCCGGCCCTCACCGACGGCACCAGCGGCATCCGCCCGGCGCAGCTGCGCGGGCTGTCGCCGGACCAGGTGCTGGTACTGGTGAACGGCAAGCGCCGGCATACCTCGGCGCAGATCAACGTCAACGGCAGCATCGGCCGGGGCTCCTCGGCCGTGGACATCAACGCGATCCCGATCTCGGCGATCGAACGGGTGGAAGTGCTGCGCGATGGCGCCTCGGCCCAGTACGGCTCGGACGCGATCGCCGGCGTGGTCAACATCGTGCTGAAGGGCTCGTCCGCCGGGGGCAGCCTGGCCGTGGACGCGGGCCAGTACTCGGCCGGTGACGGCAACAAGTACCAGCTCTCCGGCGATGCCGGGATCGGCTTCGCCGACGGCCGCGGCAGCGTGCACGTGGCCGGACAGATCCTGCAGCAGGACGAGAGCAACCGTGCCGGCCCCTACCAGGGCACCACGCCGAACACCGGCAACTTCCCCGACATCGGCCAGACCACCTTCGTGGTCGGCGATCCGCGGGTGGACGCCACCGCCGCCTCGGTCAACGCCAGCTTCCAGTTCAGCGACCACGTGTCGGCCTACGCCACGGCGATGGCCAGCAACCGCGACATCACCTCGTTCGCGTTCTACCGCTCGCGCACCAACAGCGGCCAGGGCCCGTTGCTGGCGCAGACCTACCCGGACGGGTTCGTGCCGCAGATCAACCAGTACTCCAAGGACCGCTCGCTGGTGGCCGGGGTCAAGGGCAACACCGACAGCGGCTGGACCTGGGATGTGAGCGCCAACCACGGCGAGAACACCATCGATTTCCACACCCGCAACAGCATCAACTACAGCCTCGGCCTGCCCAGCCCGCGCTCGTTCTACGACGGTGCGCTGAAGTACACCCAGGACATCTTCAACGCCGACCTGACCAAGTCGCTGGACTGGGGCCTGGCCTACCCGGTCACGCTGTCCTTCGGCGGTGAGTACCGCCGCGAGAACTGGGAGCAGTCGGCCGGTGAAGCCAACGCGTACTTCGGCAGCGGCGCGCAGGGCTTCGGCGGCTTCACCCCGCTCAACGCGGTGGACGCCGACCGCCACAACTACGCGGTGTATGCCGGGCTGGAAGCCGACCTCACCGACAAGTTCTCGGCGGGCGTGACCGGCCGCTACGAGGACTACTCGGACTTCGGCGACAAGTTCTCCGGCAAGCTGTCGGCACGCTATGCGTTCACCGACAAGATCGCGCTGCGCGCCACCGCCTCGTCCGGCTTCCGCGCTCCGTCGCTGGCCCAGCAGAGCTACCAGGCGGTCACCAGCACGATCATCAACGGTGCCTTCGTCGAGCGCGGCACCTTCCCCACCACCAGTGCCGCCGCCCAGGCGCTGGGTGCCAGCCCGCTGAAGGCCGAAAGCTCCACCTCCTACAGCGTGGGCCTGGTGCTGCAGCCGATCGATCGCCTGTACCTGACGGTGGATGCGTACCAGATCGACATCGACGACCGCATCGTGCTGTCCACCAACATCACCACCAATGCCGCCGCCAATTCGCTGCTGGCCGGGTTGGGGCTGCCCGGTGTCACCGCGTTCTCGTACTTCACCAACGGCGTGGATACCCGCACCCGCGGCATCGATGCGGTGTCCAGCTACTCGATCCCGTTCAGCGCCAGCACGCTGGAACTGACCGCGGCTTACAGCTACAACGACACCGAGGTGAAGCAGTTCATCGCCTCGCCGCCGGTGTTCGGCACGCTGGGCATCACCCAGCCGCTGATCGGCCGCGACGAGATCGGCCGCATCGAAGACAGCTACCCGCGCAACAAGACCATCCTGAGCGGTACCTGGCGCAGCGACCATTGGGACCTGAACCTGGCGGCCACGCGCTACGGCAGCTTCACCGTGCGCAACTCGGCCACCGCGCTGCGTGACCAGACCTACGACGGCTCGTGGGTGCTGGACGCCTCGGTGAGCTACAAGCCCAGCGAGAACTGGGCCCTCACCCTGGGCGCGGACAACCTGCTGGACGAGTACCCCGACCGCACCGTGGACCTGCAGAACTCCACCTGGGGCATGCTGCCGTACAGCAACTACTCGCCGTACGGGTTCAACGGCGCCTACGTGTACGGCCGCATTACGTACAAGTGGTAACAGGGTAGTGCTGGCCGCCGGCCGGCAACCCCATGAAACCCCGGGCATCGCGTGGTTGCCGGCCAGCGGCCGGCACTACCGTCCCCATGCCCCGGTCCGCCGGGGCATGTGCGTTTTCGGCCCGCAACGGGGCGATTCCGCGCATTCATGCCTGTCATGCGCGTCTGTCCCGGACAGCACATCACCTGACCACGGGACATAGCAGCATTGCGGTCGCCGATGTTTGCTCGATACCACCGCATCGGTGAAAATCGGGACATCCCCTATTTCTGCGAGCCCCGATGCACCATGACACCGACCTGATCAACATCGTTGCCGTTGGCCTTGGGCTCGCCTTCATCTTCGGCGCGCTGGCCAACAAGCTGCGTTTGTCTCCCCTGGTCGGTTATCTGGTTGCGGGCATCTGCGTAGGACCGTTCACCCCCGGCTTCGTCGCCGACCAGGCGCTGGCCAACCAGCTGGCCGAGATCGGCGTGATGCTGCTGATGTTCGGGGTGGGCCTGCATTTTTCGCTGAAAGACCTGATGGCGGTCAAGGCGATCGCCATTCCCGGCGCGATCGGGCAGATCCTGGTGGCCACCCTGCTCGGCTGGGGGTTGGCGGCCTTGATGGGCTGGCCGGTCATCCATGGCGTGGTGTTCGGCTTCGCGTTGGCCACTGCCAGTACCGTGGTGCTGCTGCGCGCGATGGAAGAACGCCGCCTGCTGGAAACCCAGCGCGGCAAGATCGCGGTGGGCTGGCTGATCGTCGAGGACCTGGCCTGCGTCCTGGCACTGGTGATGATGCCGGTCCTGGCCGGCGTGTTCGGGCCGGACTCGGCCAATGAAACCCACACCCTCGGCAGCGTGCTGGCCAGCATCGGCTGGACATTCGTGCAGCTGGGGCTGTTCGTGGCGGTGATGCTGGTGGTCGGCCGCCGCGTGATTCCGTGGATCCTGGAGCGCATCGCCAGCACCGGCTCGCGCGAGCTGTTCACCCTGGCGGTACTGGCCATCGCGCTGGGCGTGGCGTTCGGCTCGGCGATGCTGTTCGGCGTGTCCTTCGCGCTGGGCGCGTTCTTCGCCGGCATGCTGCTCAACGAATCGGAGTTGAGCCACAAGGCCGCCAACGACTCGCTGCCGCTGCGCGATGCGTTCGCGGTGCTGTTCTTCGTCTCGGTGGGCATGTTGTTCAACCCGGCCATCCTGATCGAACACCCGTGGCAGGTGCTGGCCACCGCGGCGATCATCATGTTCGGCAAGTCCGCCGCCGCGTTCGTGATCGTGCGCGCGTTCGGCCACCCGACCGGCACCGCGCTGACCATCTCGGCCAGCCTGGCGCAGATCGGTGAGTTCGCCTTCATCATCGCCGGGCTCGGCGTGACCCTGAAGATCCTGCCGCCCACCGGCCAGGCGCTGGTGCTGGCCGGCGCGCTGATCTCGATCATGCTCAACCCGGTGGTGTTCGGCCTGCTCGACCGCTGGCTGCTCAAGCACCAGGAAACCACGCCGACCGCAGTGGAAATCGATTTGCCGCCGGGCCCGTCGCTGGACCTGCACGACCATGCCATCGTGATCGGCTACGGCCGCGTTGGCAGTGCGCTGGCCCAGGTGCTGCGTGACCGCGGCGTGCCGGTGCTGGTGATCGACGACAACAAGGAACACGTGGCCGAAGCCCACGCGGCCGGCCTGCCCGGCATCCGCGGCAGCGCCGCCTCGGACAAGGTGCTGGCCGAAGCCCACCCCGAGCGCGCGAAGATCGCGGTGCTGGCGATCCCGCAGCCGCTGGAAGCCGGTGAAACCCTGGCCAAGCTGCGCGCGCTCAACCCGGGCCTGACCCTGCTGGCCCGCGCGCACAGCGACGCCGAAGTGAAGCACCTGCTGGAGCACGGCGCCGACGGCACGGTGATGGCCGAGCGCGAACTGGCCTATTCGCTGGCCGAGATGGTCATGGCCACCCCGCCGTACCGCACCATGGGCAAGCACAGCATCCCGGTGGTGTAACGCCCTGCCATGCGGGACGCCGGCTGGGGTTTGGCATCGCGTGCAGCCACCCATGGGGTGGCTCTACCCCCGACGCGCCGATACACCAGACACCGCCGCACCGATGCGCCACGTATTGCCACATCGATGCGCCACGCATCACCCCGTCAACGCCCCCCGGCAGAGCCACCCCATGGGTGGCTGCTTTTCATTCCGGCCGCGCGTACCGGCCTTGTGTCTGGTCAGCGCACCGGCACGCAGATGTCCGCGCGCAGGATCGCCTCGGGCACGTCTTCGGGATCGTCCAGGTAGTGGTAGTACAGCGGCGCATCGCGCAGTGCGCGCCCGCTGTCGGGCAGCCACTGGCGCAGCAGGGCGTCGGTGGCCGCTTCCAACCCGGCGTAGCTGCCCACATGGCGCAGCACGGCGTATTCACCGCCACCCAGGGTCAGTGCGCGCAACGGCGCGGGGATGTCGGCCAAGGCGCGGCCAAAGCCCATGCCGCACTCGAACTCGCACGCATCGGCCGGCACATCGCGATGGTCGTTCAGCGCGATGCCCACCAGCGCCTGCAGGTGCTCGGCCAAGCCCTGTTCCGCGGCCCAGGCATACACCTGCCCGAACGCCTGGTCGAGGTCGTCGAAGGCGCCGCGCGTGCGCAATACCACCACGTCGAACGGCTCCAGCGCGGTCACCTGCACCTGCAGCGGGGGCGTGTCGTCGTTGCCGTCACCGGCCGGCAGCGACAGCCGTTGCTGCCAGTGCGCGCGCAGCGCCGCATCCTCGCGCAGCGCGCTGGGCGTGGCATCCACGGCCTGTCGGCAGGCCCGGGCCAATGCCTGCGGGCTTTCAAAGCCCACCTCCAGCGCCACCTCGGTCACCCGGCTGTCGGCGTGGGCCAGCAACTGCAGCGCGCGCAGCAGGCGAAGACGGGCCACGGTGCGCCCCGGGGTTTCGCCGGTCAGCGCACGGTACAGGCGATGAAAATGGAACGGCGACTGGTGCGCAATGGCGGCCAGCGCATCCAGATCGGGCAAGGGCTGGCCGCTACGCAGGCACTGCTGCAGGTGGGCGATCACACGGTCGATGCCGTGGCGCTGGCGTAGCTGGGCAATGCGGCTCATGACGGGCTCCGTGTCGGGGTGACGTCCAGCATGCGTCGGTGCCCGCCACGGCGCGTGGCCGATCTTGCGCAGTTTCAGGACCCGTCATCATCGGTGCCGAGCGTTGGTCGACACGCGCAACCAGTCTAGCCCGCGCCGCCGCCCCCGCGTGGCCAGCACGCGCCCCGGTCCGACAACGCACCTTCGGGGACGTCAAAAACCCCACGGCGGCCGGCCCGCACCGGCCGCCGTGGGCCCCACCTCTACGCCTTCGCCAACGCCTGCTGCAGGTCGGCCAGCAGGTCGTCGATATGTTCGATGCCGATCGACAGCCGCACGGTGTCCTCGCTGACCCCGGCCTTTTCCAGTTCGGCCGCATCCAGCTGCCGGTGGGTGGTCGAGGCCGGATGGGTCGCCAGCGACTTCGCATCGCCCAGGTTCACCAGCCGGGTGAACAACTGCAACGCATCCAGGAAGCGCGCGCCGGCCGCACGGCCGCCGGGCAGGCCGAAGGTGAGCACGCCCGAGCCGTGGCCGCGCAGGTACTTCTGCACCAGCGCATGCTCGGGGTGGTCCGGCAGCGCGGCATAGTTCACCCAGTCCACCTTGGCGTGGTCGCGCAGGAACGTGGCCACCGCCAGTGCATTGGCGTTGATCCGGTCCAGGCGCAGCGCCAGGGTCTCGATGCCCTGCAGGATCAGGAAGGAGTTGAATGGCGAGATCGCCGCGCCGGTGTTGCGCAGTGGCACCACACGTGCGCGGCCGATATAGGCGGCCGGACCCAGCGCCTCGGTGTAGACCACGCCGTGGTAGCTCACGTCCGGCTCGTTGAGCCGGCGGAAGCGCTGCTTGTGCTCGGCCCATGGGAAGCGGCCCGAATCGACGATGGCGCCGCCCAGGCTGGTGCCGTGGCCGCCGAGATACTTGGTCAGCGAGTGCACCACGATGTCCGCGCCGAAGTCGAACGAGCGCTGCAGATAAGGGGTGGCCACGGTGTTGTCCACGATCACCGGTACGCCGTGCGCGTGGGCGATCTTCGCCACCGCTTCGATATCGGTGATGTTGCCGCGCGGGTTGCCGATCGATTCGACGAAGACGGCCTTGGTGCGGTCGTCGATCAGGGCCGCGAACGCCTCGGGGTCGTTGTAGTCGGCAAACCGGGTCTGGATGCCGAACTGCGGCAGGGTATGCGCGAACAGGTTGTAGGTGCCGCCATACAGCGCACTGGAGGAGACGATGTTGTCGCCGGCTTCGGCGATGGTCTGGATCGCGTAGGTAATGGCCGCCTGCCCGGAGGCCAGCGCCAGCGCGCCGATACCGCCTTCGAGCGCGGCGATGCGCTGCTCCAGCACGTCGGTGGTGGGATTCATGATGCGGGTGTAGATGTTGCCCGGCACCTTCAGGTCGAACAGGTCCGCGCCGTGCTGGGTGTCATCGAAGGCGTAGGCCACGGTCTGGTAGATCGGCACCGCCACCGCGCGCGTCGTCGGGTCGGGTTTGTAGCCGCCGTGCACGGCGATGGTTTCCGCTTTCCATTCGGGACTGCCGTGCTCAGACATCGCGCCTCCTCCGGTTGAATGCCGACGATACCGAACAAAAAACCCCCGCCGGAGCGGGGGTTGATGGTCATGCAGCATGGCCTGAGCACGAACGGTTATCAGCAGGCCAAGGACGGGGCTCAGCCCTTGTTGAAGACCAGCTTGCCCTCGGCCGCATCAACCTGGATCACCTCGCCACTGGCGAACTCGCCGGACAGGATCTTCTGCGCCAGTGGGTTTTCCAGCTGCGACTGGATGGCGCGCTTGAGCGGCCGCGCCCCGTAGACCGGATCGAAGCCGACGTTACCCAGCAGCTGGAAGGCGTCGTCGCTGACCTCGATGCGCAGCCCGCGTTCGCTCAGGCGCTTCTCCAGGCCCTGCATCTGGATGCGGGCGATCTGCTTGATCTGCACCTTGTCCAGCGGATGGAACACCACGATGTCGTCCAGCCGGTTGATGAACTCCGGGCGGAAGTGCGCCTGCACCACGCCCATCACCGCGGCCTTCATCTGCGTGTAGGCCTCCGGCGTGTCGTCGCCACTCATGTCCTGGATCTGGTGCGAGCCCAGGTTGGAGGTCATCACGATGACCGTATTGCGGAAGTCCACCGTGCGGCCCTGGCCGTCGGTGAGGCGGCCGTCGTCAAGCACCTGCAACAGGATGTTGAACACATCCGGGTGCGCCTTCTCCACCTCATCCAGCAGGATCAGCGAATACGGACGGCGACGCACGGCCTCGGTGAGGTAGCCGCCTTCTTCGTAGCCCACATACCCCGGCGGCGCACCGATCAGGCGGGCGACGCTGTGCTTCTCCATGAACTCGCTCATGTCGATGCGGATCATCGCGTCGGTGCTGTCGAACAGGAACTCGGCCAGCGCCTTGCACAGCTCGGTCTTGCCCACGCCGGTGGGCCCGAGGAACAGGAACGAACCGCTGGGGCGATCCGGATCGGACAAGCCGGCACGCGAACGCCGCACCGCGTCGGACACGACCTTGATCGCCTCCTCCTGGCCCACTACGCGCTCATGCAGCATCTGCTCCATGCGCAGCAGCTTGTCGCGCTCGCCTTCCAGCATCCGGTTGACCGGAATGCCGGTCCAGCGCGACACCACTTCGGCGATTTCCTCGGCGGTGACCCGGTCCTGCACCAGCTTGAACTCGGTGGTCTCCACTTCCTGCGCCGCGGCCAGCTGCTTTTCCAGCTGCGGCAACTGGCCGTACTGGATCTCGCTCATGCGGCCGAAATCCTGGCGGCGCTGGGCAGACTCCAGCTCCAGCTTGGCGTGCTCGATCTGCTCCTTGATCTTCGTGGCCCCCTGCAGCGTGGCCTTCTCCGACTTCCAAATTTCATTGAGGTCGGAGAACTCACGCTCCAGCGCGTCGATGTCGCTTTCCAGGTCGGCCAGACGCTGGCGCGAGGCCTCGTCCTTTTCCTTCTTGAGCATTTCGCGCTGGATCTTCAGCTGGATCAGGCGCCGCTCCAGGCGGTCCAGCTCTTCGGGCTTGGAATCGATCTCCATGCGGATGCGCGAGGCGGCCTCGTCCATCAGGTCGATGGCCTTGTCGGGCAGCTGGCGGTCGGCGATGTAGCGGTGCGACAGCGTGGCGGCCGCCACGATCGCCGGGTCGGTGATTTCCACGCCATGGTGCACGGCGTACTTTTCCTTCAGCCCGCGCAGGATGGCGATGGTGTCTTCCACGCTGGGCTCGCCCACCAGCACCTTCTGGAAGCGGCGCTCCAGCGCGGCGTCCTTCTCGATGTACTTGCGGTACTCGTCCAGCGTGGTGGCGCCCACGCAATGCAGCTCACCGCGCGCAAGCGCCGGCTTGAGCATGTTGCCGGCATCCATCGCGCCATCGGCCTTGCCCGCGCCCACCATGGTGTGCAGCTCGTCGATGAACAGGATCACCTGCCCCTCGCTCTTGGCCAGGTCGTTGAGCACGCCCTTGAGGCGTTCTTCGAATTCACCGCGGAACTTGGCACCGGCAATCAACGCGCCCATGTCCAGCGACAGCACGCGCTTGCCGCGCAGGCCTTCGGGCACTTCGTCGTTGATGATGCGCTGGGCCAGGCCTTCCACGATCGCGGTTTTGCCCACGCCGGGTTCGCCGATCAGCACCGGGTTGTTCTTGGTCCGGCGCTGCAGCACCTGGATGGTGCGGCGGATTTCCTCGTCGCGCCCGATCACCGGGTCCAGCTTGCCGCTCTCGGCACGCGCGGTCAGGTCGATGGTGTACTTTTCCAGCGCCTGGCGCTGGTCTTCGGCATTCTCCGACTGCACGCTTTCGCCACCGCGGATCTTGTCAATCGCCGCGTCAATGCGGGTCTTGTCGGCACCGGCGGCGCGCAGCGCCATGCCCAGCGTGCCGCCGTCGTCCAGCGCCGCCAGCACGAACCACTCGCTGGCGATGAAGGCATCGCCGTGCTGCTGGGCCAGCTTGTCGGTGTTGTTGAGCAACCGGTTGAGGTCATTGCCGATCGACAGGTTGCCTTCCTGCCCGGACACCTTGGGCAGCGCATCCATCGCCTCGTTGAGGCGCTCGCGCAGCACCGGCACGTTGACCCCGGCCTGGGACAGCAGCGGGCGCGTGCTGCCGCCCTGCTGGTCCAGCAGCGCGGTGAATACGTGCACCGGTTCGATGATGTTGTGGTCGCGGCCCACGGCCAGCGACTGGGCGTCTGCCAGCGCCTGCTGGAAACGCGAGGTGAGCTTGTCCATCCGCATGGGGAATTCCTCTTTCATGTCATGGCCAGCGTGGCTGGCAGATGTAACGGATATGCGGTTGTCGCGCAGTGATTCAAGACAATCCGCGCTGGCAATACAGCCTCCGTATTGCCATACTTGCGAATCATTCTCATTCTTATCCAGTGACCGGCATCGCCGTGCCTGGCCTTCCGGGCGACTCCCATGCACCCACAACGCGAGATCGTCGGCGCCCTGTACCGGGACCATCGCCGCTGGCTGCAGGGCTGGCTGGGCGGTCGCGTGGGCTGCCGGGAAACCGCCGCCGATCTCACCCAGGACACCTTCGCGCGTCTGCTGCAGGACCGCGACCTGTCGGCCCTGCGCGAGCCGCGCGCCTTCCTGACCACGGTGGCGCGCGGGCTGGCGGCCAACTGGTTCCGGCGGCAGGCGCTGGAGCGGGCGTATCTGGAGCAGCTGGCATCCCTGCCCGACGCATGGGTCCCATCGCTGGAGGACCAGGCGCTGGTGCGCGAAGCGCTGCAACAGATCGACGCGATGCTCGACGCCCTGCCCGCCGCGGCCCGCCAGGTGTTCCTGCTGGCCCAGTTCGAGGGCCTGCGCTACGAGGCCATCGCGCAGCGCCTGCAGCTGTCGCTGAGTACCGTGAAGCGGCACATGAAGCGGGCGCTGGTGGGATGCCTTGCGCATGCCGGCTGATCCGGCCGCGGCCGACCCGGCTCTACCGGCGGCCGTGCTGGAGCAGGCCGCCGAGTGGCTGCTACGGCTGCACGACGACGACAGCACCCGCACCCGCGCTGCCTGCGCGCAGTGGTGCGCAGAGCACCCCGACCATGCGCGCGCGTGGCAGCGCGCGCAGCGGTTGCAGGCGCTGGTGGCGCAGGTGCCCTCCGGTTGGGCGCTGCCGGTGCTGGGCCGTTCGCGCGGCGGCGGCGGCCGCCGCCGTGCGGCGATCAAGCGCATCGGCCTGTGGCTGACCCTGGTTCCGGCCGGCTGGGCCGGCTGGCAGCTGGCCGTTCCCGGCGCACCCGGGCAGCGCGAACGTACCGCGGTCGGCCAGCGGCGTCTGCGGATCCTTCCCGATGGCAGCACCGTGCACCTGGACACCGACACCCAGCTGCAGGTGCAGTTCGATCCGCTGCAGCGACAACTGCAACTGGTACGCGGCCAGATCCTGGTGGAAACCGCGCCGGATCGGCAGTCGCCCGCGCGCCCCTTCCAGGTGGTCACCGCGCACGGGCAGATACGCGCCCTGGGCACGCGCTTCAACGTTCGACTCGATGACCAGCGCACCGAGCTGTCCCTGTATGCGGGCAGCCTCGAAATCCGCGCAGGTGGCAGCGACGCGTGGCGACTGCACGTCGGTGAGCAGGCCTGGTTCGATGCCGCCGGCGGGCATGCCGTCGCCGCACTGGATGACAGCGCCAGCGCGTGGGTCGAGGGCATGCTGGTGGCCGACGCCCGGCCGTTGGGAGAGGTGGTGGCCGAACTCGCCCGCCACCGCCGCGGCGTGCTGCGCTGCGACCCGCAGGTAGCGCTGCTGCCGGTGTCCGGCGCCTTTCCACTGGACGACAGCGACCGCAGCCTGGCCCTGCTGGAGGCAACGTACCCCGTGCGCGTGCAGCGCAGCCCGGGCGGCTGGTGGGTGCTGGTGGCGGCACGCTGACACTTTTTTCGATCTCACGGGGCAACACAGAGAACCCCTGCATTCCAGACCCCCACCATGACCCGATCTTCCCGCCTGCTGACCCTGAGCGCCCTGTCGCTGGCCGTGCTGTCCACGCCCATGCTGCACGCCGCTGCCGCCGATGCGCCGTCCACCTCCCCCGCCCTGCAACGCGTGGTGCCCCTGGGCCGGGCGCTGTCCACCTTCGCCAGCCAGCACGGCGTCGCACTTGCGTTCGATCCGGCGCTGACCGCCGGGCGGCGCGCGCCCTCCGTGCCGGCCAACCTGCCGCTGGAAGACGGCTTGGCGGCATTGCTGGCCGGCACCGGACTACGCGCCGTGCGGCGCGACGATGGCAGCTACACCCTGGAACAGCCCGCCCAGACCAGCCGAGGCGGCACCATGCCCGCGCTGAGGGTGGGCAGCACGGGCGCGTCCCTGTTCGGCGAAGGCATGTCGCTCGGCCAGGATTACGTGCAGGCCCAACCGGCCGGCAATGGCGACATCACCAGCCTGTTGAAGATCAACCCGGCGGTGCAGTTCGACAACGCGCAGCTGGGCAGTTTCAACCCGGGCGAGATCAGCCCCGCCGAGATCAGCATCAACGGTGCCAAGTTCTACCAGAACGCGTTCCTGGTGGATGGCGTGAGCTTCAACAACGACATCGACCCGGCCGCCGACGCTTCGCCCTACCGGCTGGACAGCGTCCCCGGCGGCGCGCAGGCCCTGGCGCTGGACACCCACCTGCTGGAGGACATCACGGTGCTCGACAGCAACATCTCGGCGGCCTATGGCGGCTTCAATGGCGGCGTGGTCGATGCGACTACGCGCCGCCCGAGCCGCACGCTGTCCGGCAGCGTGTCCACGCAGATGGCCCGTTCGGAATGGACGCGCTACCACCTCAACGGTGACATCGCCGACAGCTACAACAAGGCCTCCAGCTACAACGATGGCCAGCCGGAGTTCAAGAAGGAAATCACCCGCGCCACCCTGGAAGGCTACGTCACCGACACCGTCGGCCTGCTGGCCAGCGTGACCCGCAAGCGCTCCACCATTCCCAGCTATTTCTATTCCTCGCACCTGGTGGATACCTACGGCGCG
The DNA here is from genome assembly GCF_059758695.1 of Stenotrophomonas sp. GQ19. Lineage (NCBI taxonomy): Bacteria > Pseudomonadati > Pseudomonadota > Gammaproteobacteria > Lysobacterales > Lysobacteraceae > Stenotrophomonas > Stenotrophomonas sp. GQ19. Next base: position 307,252 of record NZ_JCAXES010000002.1, read on the forward strand.
CAGAAGGAAACCCAGCGTCGCGCCAGCGACAACGTCTTCGTCAAGGCCGTCTGGGAGGCCAGCGACCGGCTCGACCTGGACGCGAGCGTGACTTACGCGCCCAGTGAAAATCACTACTTCCGCTCCAACAGCGCCGACGGCGCGCTGGACATCGACAGCGGCGGTCTGCAGGCGCAGGTAAAGGCAAACTGGCAGGCCAACTGGGGCCGCCTGCAGCACCAGCTGAGCTGGAGCGACACCGAGCAGTCGCGGCAGGCCGACGCCAACGACTTCTACACCTGGCTGCACTCGGCGTCCAAACCGTGGGGCACCACGGCGTCGTCGACGCAGGGCGAGTACGGCAGCATCGAGCAGCAAAGTTCGCGGCTGCAGTACAAGGTGGATGCCAACGCCGATGCGTTTCAATGGCTGGGCATGACCCATCGGCTGTCGGCCGGCCTGCAGGTGGCGCACGAGCGCGTGTCCTTCGAGCGCCTGGAGGACGCAAGCTCCTACGTGGTGCCGGTACGCACCGACACCTGCACCAACCGCGCCGGTGTCACCGACACCGCCACCTGCTCGCTGGGCCTCACCGACACCGGCGCGGCCCGCACCACCGGGTGGCCGGGCCAGTACTTCAGCCAGCGCACCCGCTTTGCCGCCGGGCGCATCGGCTTCAACGTGGACAGCGGCGCCGCCTATCTGGAAGACGACATCCAGATCGGCGCGCTGCAACTGCGCCCGGGCCTGCGTGTCGACGCGGACAGCTACATGGACCAGACCACCGTGGCCCCGCGCCTGGCCGCCGCCTACCAGCTGCACGATGCCGGCAACACCCGCCTGCTGGCGGGCGCCAACCGCTACTACGGTCGCAATGCGGCCACCTGGCAGCTGCGCGATGGCGTCAACCGCCTGCGCTACAACAGCGAGCGGCGCAGCAGCCTGGACGCCGAATGGACGCTGGGCACCCAGGCCACCAACCAGGTGCGCTTCAACGAACTGAAGGTGGCCTACGACGACGAATGGATGCTGGGTGCGCAGCAGCAGTGGGGCGGTTTCGACGTGCTGTTCAAGTACGTCAACCGCACCGGTCGCGACCAGGTGATCCAGGTGCCCGGCCGTGACCTCGGCGCGCCGGCCGACGACCCCACCCTGTCCAACAGCTACACCACCTGGACCAACGACGGCCGCAGCCGCACCGACATCTACAGCCTGGTGATCAAACCGCTGCGCGCCCTGCGCTGGGGCAACACCTACACCACCGGCATGCTCGCCCTGGACTGGACCGACAGCCGCGCCTCCGCCCCGGATTACGAGAATGAAGACGGGCGCATGTACTACCTCGACCCGATCATCCGCTACCAGGGTGACTTCATGCGCTACCGCGACCGCCCGGCGGACAACTTCAACCGCCCGTGGACCGCGCGCCTGACCACGATGACGCGCATTCCCGCCGCCCACCTGACGGTGAGCAACTTCCTGCGCTACCGCGCCGCCTTCAGCGCCGTGGCCGACACCAACCTCAACACCGTGTACGAAGGCCAGTCGGTGGACATCTGGGAGGAACGCAGCTTCAGCCCCGCCCTCACCTGGGACCTGCGCCTGGCCTGGGAACTGCCGGTGGGTACGCGTGGCACGGTCTTCAGCAACGTGGATGTGTTCAACCTGCTCGATGCCAGCAACGTGAACGGCGTATCCAACGGCCCGGTGTCGGTGCCGTACTACGAGATGGGCCGTTCGTTCTGGGTCGAGGTGGGTTACCGGTTCTGAGTGCGACAACCGCCCGATCGAGCGTCCTGCACCGCTGGCTGCGCCGCCTGGCAGCCAGCGCTCTGTTGCTGTGCGTGCTGCCGGCGGGCGCCCAGCGCGACACGCCGCAGGCGCCGCCACCCGGCTGCGGGCCGGCGTTGCCAGACACGCCGATGCCCAGCGCCGTGTGCCTGCGCTATCGCTACACCCAACCCACCGCGCAGTGGCCGGCGCCGCACATCGACCCCGGCGTGGCCTGGCAGGAACTGGCCCCGCTCGGGCCACCACCGCAACCGCGCGACAATCCGTCCACGCCGGCCAAAGTCGCCCTGGGCCAGCGCCTGTTCAACGACCCGCGCCTGTCGCGCTCGGGCCAGATCGCCTGCGCGAGCTGCCACGAACGCGACCTCGGTTTCGCCGATGGTCGGCGCGTGTCGTTCGGCCACGACCGCCAGCCCGGCCGCCGCAATGCCCCCAGCGTGGCGATGGCCGGTTACGCGCACACGCTGTTTTGGGACGGTCGCGCAGCCACGCTGGAAGACCAGGCGCTGGAGCCGATCGCCGACCCGAAGGAAATGGCCTTCCATGCCGAGGATGCGGCTACGCGCGTGCGCGCCGATGCCGACTACCGCACAGCGTTTGCCGCGGTGTTCGGCGACGACCGCGTGGATACCCGCCAACTGGCGCAGGCCATCGCCGCGTTCGAGCGCAGCCTGGCCCCCTCCCGCAACCGTTTCGACCGCTTTCTCGGTGGCCAGTCCAGCGCCCTGGACGACGCGCAGCTGCGGGGTCTGCACCTGTTTCGCACGCGCGCCGGCTGCATGAACTGCCACAGCGGTCCCACACTGACCGACAACGGCTTCCACAACCTGGGCCTGCATTTCCACGGTCGCGCGCGCCAGGACCTGGGCCGCTATGAGGTGACCGCACACCCGGCCGACAGCGGCCGCTTCCGCACGCCCTCGTTGCGCGGCGTGGCCAACACCGCGCCTTACATGCACAACGGCCTGTTGCCGCGGCTGGACGGCGTGCTGGCGTTCTACAACGTGGGCGGTGGCAAACCGCGCGCGCCGGCAGGGGCTGCTGCCGACGCGTCGCCCTTCCCGCAACCGGACCCGCTGCTGCGCCCGCGCGGACTCAGCCGCCAGGAGCTGCAGGACCTGGAAGCGTTCCTGCGCGCCCTGTAGCGCGTGCGATCAGCCGCGGCTGATGGCCGCGCGGATCGCCCGCAGCTGCCGCTTCACTGCGTGCGCCTGCGCGGCGTCCATGCGCAGCAGCAGCGTCTGCCCCACCGAGCGTGACTGCAACGCAGGATCGACAAAGCGATAGCGGCCGCGCTCATCGCGCGTCACCGCCAACGGACGCGGCGGCTCCGGTGTCTGCAGCAGGTGGTCGATCACCGCCACCAACCGGTCGTTGAAGTAGGCGTTGGGCTGGCCCAGTTCGGCGTACGCCTGCTGCAGCAACGGGTAGACGCGCACATAGGCCTTACCCGCCGCAGCCGCGTCCAGCGCGGCAAACGCCTTCACGTAAGGGGCGTAGCGCGCAGCATTGGCCGCGGCGATGTGCAGCGTGCCATCCACCGTGTCGACCTGCAGGCTGCCGGGCAACGCACGCACCGCCATCGCGGGCGTTGGCACGCTGGGCTTGTCGAGGTTGTCGATATGGGTGACCACGCGCTGGACCAGATGGTCGCGCAGCAGCAGTGCCAGTGCGCCGTCGCCATTGAACAGCGCGCTCAGTGTGTCGAATACCGGGCCGTCGCTGTCGGCCAGCGTCGGCAGTGCCGGATCAGCCGCATCACGGGGATCGACCGGATGCTGGATGGGAGCCGGCGCCAGGGCTGCAGGTGATGCAGGAACGGGCGGTATCTTCGTAGCCGCGCCCTGTTGTACTGCCGGCGCCTGCACCGGCACCTGTATGTCATCAACAAGACCGCGCAGGGTGTCGCTGAACAACCACGTTCCCGCACCGCCGATGACCACCACACCCAACACCCATGGCCAGATCGCCTTTCCGCTCTTCTGCATGTTGCCGTACCTCGCGTTTCACGTGCCTGGACACCGTATGACCCCCGCCATCGGACGGGGTTCCCCGCGCACCTGCATGACCGCAGCGCGCGCGTTGTCACCGCATCATCCCGCAGGCGCGATGAACCGCTGCCACGTGAACCACCACACGCTCACGCCCGCTTTGCATGGGCACGCCGATGCTGTGCACTGTTCTTGTGGAGCACCGTGATGCATTACGAGCTTTACTACTGGACCGGCATCCAGGGCCGTGGCGAGTTCATCCGGCTGGCGCTGGAAGATGCCGGCGCGGCTTACACCGACATGGCGCGCGTGCATGGCGACGCGGTGATGCAGCCGTTCCTGCAGGGCAAGGAAGACGGCCTGCGCCCGTTCGCCCCGCCCTTTTTGAAGAGTGGCAGGCAGGTAGTGGCCCAGGTGGGCGCGATCCTCGACTACCTTGCGCCGGAGCTCGGCCTGGTGCCGGAGGCCGCCTCACGCCGGCAGCAGGCCCTGCAGCTGCAGCTGACCATCGCCGACCTGGTCGCCGAAGTGCACGACACCCACCACCCGATCTCCGCATCGACGTACTACGAAGACCAGAAGCGCGAAGCCAAGGCACGCGCCGAGGCAATGCGTGCCGAGCGGCTGCCGAAATTCCTGGGCTACTTCGAAGGCGTGCTGAAGGACAACGGCGAGCGCCATCCGCTGCGCGAGCATTCCTACGTGGACCTGTCGCTGTTCCAGCTGCTGAGCGGGCTGGACTACATGTTCCCGCGGCGCATGCAGGCGCTGTGGCCCACCGTGCCGTTGCTGCGCGCGCTCAAGGACCGGGTGGAACGGCGACCGAACATCGCCGCCTACCTGGCGTCCGACCGCCGGCTGGCGTTCAACACCAACGGCATCTTCCGCCATTACCCGGAACTGGACGGCGACCGGTAATCACGACCGTTGGTCGTGATTACCCTGCTGCGATTCCGCACCGACCAACGGTCGGTGCCTACCGGGTAGTGATCGGTAGATCACGACCGTTGGTCGTGATCCACGCGCGGCTGCTTCTGCAACGACAGCAGCGCCAGCAACCCGGCCAGTGCCACGTAGGCCCCGGCGAACTGCGACATGATGAGCTTCGGCAACCCCTCCAGCTGCCACGGCAGGTAGATGCCGCCGCGCGGGTCCACCGAGTGGATCAGCCCGAACAGGGTCAACGCCGCCGCCACCAGCAGGAACCCGGACGAGCGCAGCAACCTGCCATCGATCATCGCCACCACCGCGGCAATCCACAGCATCGAGGTGATGATGAAGCCGTTGCCCAGGGTGAAGATCACCGCCAGTTCCGGCAGGCCGTGCCCGTCCAGCGTGGTGGTCATCGCCGCCAGCTGCTCCGGCGCGATCCAGCCCGGTGCCTTGATCGCCAGCAGATAGGCCACCGAAGGCAGGAAGCCCAGCACCATCGCCCCGGCATGTTCGCGCGGGGTGGCCTGGAAGGCCTGGGTGGTGATGTCGATGGCCACGTACACGATGATCGGCGCCAGCACCGCCAGCGGCAGCCACTGCACCAGCCCGGAGATCACCCCGAGAATGCCGCCGATACCGACGAACAGGCCGGTCAGCAGCGTGTAGCCGCTGCGCGCGCCCATGTGCTTGTAGGCCGGCTGGCCGATGTAGGGGGTGGTCTGCGCCACGCCACCGCACAGCCCGGCCACCAGCGTTGCCACCGCTTCCACCAGCAGGATGTCGCGGGTGCGGTAATCGTCGCCGGCCGCGCGCGCGCTCTCGGACACATTGATGCCGCCCACCACCATCAGCAGGCCGAACGGCAGCAGCAGCGGCAGGTAGGTCATGGCCGTGGGCAGGCCGTCGATGAAGCCCAGCGTGGGCCACGGCAGCACCACCTGCGGCGGCGTCCAGGCCGGTACGTGGAAGCCCGGCGCACCCAACCCGGCCAGCCCCAGCCCGTAGTACAGGGCGGTGCCGAACACGAAGGCGACCAGCACGCCCGGCGCGCGGACCGGCAGCTTCCGCTTGGCGATCAGCACGTACAGCAGCAGGCCCAGGGTGACGAAGCCGACGACCGGCGAGCGCAGCGTTTCCAGCAGCGGCAGGAAGCCCATCAGCACGATGGCGATGCCGGCGATGGAGCCCAGCAGCGACGCGCGCGGCAGCGCGCGGGTGACCGCCTCGCCGAAGAAGGACAGGATCACCTTCAGCACGCCCATGATCACCAGCGAGGCCATGCCCAGCTGCCAGGTGGCAATCGCCGCGTCGTGCGGCGCCAGGCCCTGCGTCTTGAAGGCGATGAAGGCCGGACCCAGCACCAGCAGCGCCATGCCGATGCTGGTGGGCGCGTCCAGGCCGAGCGGCATCGCGGTGACATCGTCACGGCCGGTACGCGTGGCCAGCCGCCGCGCCATCCACGTATAGAGCACGTTGCCGACCAGCACGCCAAAGGCGGTGCCGGGGAACATGCGGCCGAACACCACGTCGGCCGGGAACTGGAAGATGCCGACCAGCGCCATCGCGATGAAGCCCAGGATCGACAGGTTGTCGACCACCAAGCCAAAGAAACCATTGAAATCGCCGGCAACGAACCAGCGGAGGGGTCCGGAGCGGACGGGAGCGGGGGCGGACATGCGCGGCACTGCCGTGGGGAGGGGGTAGCCGATGGTAGGGCCTCACCGCCGCCAGTAACAGGCGCATGGGTGGAACGCCGGGGGTGTACGCGTCAGCGCATACGCGCTGCCGCCCCGTGATCCAAGCGGCCATTGCATCCGGTAGTGCCGGCCGCTGGCCGGCTCCTCAGATGCATCCGGCGGTATCGGGAGCCGGCCAGCGGCCGGCACTACCTTGGTGGGTCCGACGGTGCCGGGAGCCGGCCAGCGGCCGGCACTACCGGGGTGGGTCCGACGGTGTCGGCAGCCAGCCAGCGCCGTTCCGACCAACGGTCGGCACCTACCCGGTAGGTCACCACGGTTGGTGGTGACGCCCGCCACCCCGGTAGATCACCACCGTTGGTGGTGACGCCCGCCACCCCGGTAGATCACCACCGTTGGTGGTGACGCCCGCCACCCCGGTAGGTCACCACCGTTGGTGGTGACCCTCCACGGGCTCAGGGCTTGTTGAGGAAATTGTTCGCCAGCAGATCACGCACGTCGCCCACCCGCCCGCTCAGCAACGCCTTGGCCGCATACAGCGCGGTGCCGGCCACCTGCTTCGCTTCCACCTGGGGCGGCATTACCAGCTCGGTCGGGCTGGTGTGCACGTCCAGCAGCGCCGGGCCCGGATGGGCCAGGAAATCCTTCACCGCCTGCTCCAGGTCTTCCGAGCGGGTCACAGTGCGCCCGTAGAAGCCGATCACCTCGGCCAGGCGGCCGAAATCGGGGTTCTTCAGGTCGGTGTAGTTGTCCAGCAGGCCTTCCACCTTCTGCTCCAGCTCCACGAAGTTCAGCGAGCTGTTGTTGTAGACCACCACCTTGATCGGCAGGTTTTCCTGCACGGCGGTGAGCAGGTCGCCCAGCAGCATCGCAATGCCGCCATCGCCCGACAGCGAGATCACCTGCCGGCCCGGATACGCCTTCTGCAGGCCCAGCGCCTGCGGCATCGCATTGGCCATCGTGCCGTGCAGCAGGCTGGTCAGGGTGCGGCGGCGCCCGTTGGTGCGGATATGGCGCAGGATCCACACCATCGGCGAGCCACCGTCGGCGGTGAACAGTGCATCGTCGTTGGCGTGGCGGTTGATCAAGGCGGTGAGGTGCTGCGGATGGATGAGTTCGCCCTCGCCCGGCTGCTCTTCCTTCTCGCGCGTGGCCAGCGCCTTTTCGCGGTGTTCGATGCACTCGTCCAGGAAGCTGCGGTCCTGGCGCGGGGGCAGCATCGGCAGCAGGGCGTCCAGGGTCGGGCCAATGTCGCCCACCACGCCCAGGGTGACCGGGTGGCGGCGGCCGAGGTGGCTGCCATCGCGGTCGACCTGGATCAGCGTGGCCTTGTCCGGGTAGTACTGGCCCCAGGCAAAATCGGCGCCGAGCAGCAGCAGCGTGTCGCAGGCCATCAGCGTGTGGTAGCCCGATTCGATCCCGAAGATGCCGGTCATGCCCATGTTGTAGGGGTTGTCATGCTCGACGAAATCCTTGGCCCGCGAGGTGTGTGCGATCGGCGCCTGCAGCCGCTCGCCCAGCGCCACCAGCGCGTCGTGCGCATGCTCGCAGCCGGCCCCGGCGTAGATGCCCACGCGCTTGCCGTCACCGATCAAGGCCGCGATGCGCTGCAGCTCGTCATCGCTGGGGCGCAGCACCGGCTGGGTGTGGTGCACCGAGAACGGCACGTCGTGCTTGACCATCGCTTCGCTGATGTCGGCCGGCAGGATCACCACCGCCACGCCGCGCCGGCTGATGGCCGCCTGGCAGGCCAGCGCCACCACGCGGCGCGCCTGTTCGGGGCTGTGCACCTGCTCGCAGAACACGCTGCAGCTGGCATACACCGCCTTGAAATCGACCTCCTGCGGAAACTCCATGCCCAGCTCGGCAGTAACCACCTGGCTGGCAATGAGCACCATCGGCGCGCGGTTGCGGTTGGTCTCGAATACACCATTGATGAAGTGCAGCCCGCCCGGCCCGCACGAACCAGCGCAGGCGGTGAGCTGCCCGCTGATCAGCGATTCGGCGCCGGCGGCGAACGCGGCCACTTCCTCGTGGCGCATGTGCACCCACTCGATATCGCTGTGGTGGATGGCATCGGTGACGTAGTTGAGGGTGTCGCCGACGATGCCGTAACAATGACGGACACCGGCAGCCTGCAGGGTTTCAACCACGATCTCGGCAACGCGCTTGCTCATGGGGGAACAGCCTTGGACGGGGGACCCCCAGCCTAGCCAGCCGCAGGTGATCTTCCTGTAGGCAGGTGACGTGAAATGCCTATACATTGGCTGGCCCGTTCACTGGCCTTCAGGCTCATGCAGATTGCGCTGCGCTGCGCCACCACGCAGCAGTTCCTGTCCTTCCATGAGCAGCAGTGGCTGCACGCCATCGACCCGGCGGCACACCCGTGGCTGGCGCAGCTGCTGCGTGCACCCCGCGGTGGTATCGCGCCCGATGACCTGCCCGCCGCGATGGACGCGCTGCTGGTCTGCATGGCCGGCCAGGATCCCGCCGATACGGTGGTCCGCCGCAGCGGACTGCGGCTGTTGCTGTGGCTGGCCACCGGCCAGCGCCAAGGCCAGCCGGTGAGCTGGCAGCACCGGTGAGACGAGGAGGCACGCATGGCATTTGACCTGTACCTGGACGACGCCGGGCCGCGCATGCGGCATGCCTGGATCGACACCCACGAAGAGGCCATTCTCAGCCCCGACACCAGCCGCTACCCGCAGCTGAGCCGGCTACAGCAGGAGTTTTACGGCGCGCCGCGTATTTCGCCGGGACAGGCCGCCGCGCTGGTGCAGGAAGTGATCGACCGGCTGCTGGAAGCACCCGATGGCGCGGTGGGGCCGTTGGCCGAGGTGGGCCTGCGCCTGATCCTGCTGTTCGACCAGGCGCAGCGCCACGGCCTGCATATCCAGTGCGAGGGCGACTGAGCGTGGCTCAGGGGTTGGCGTTGACCCAGCCCAGAATCTCGCCCCGGGTCGGGTTGGCGTAGCGCACCTTCACCCAGCCGTCCTTCTCGTCCAGCAGTTCCACCCGGTCCTCGCGCACCAGATAGCGGCGGGTGGCGGTGTCGCCGGGACGGGCGTACAGCGGCAGCCGCGCCGGCACCACCTGGCCACTGAAGGCCAGCAATCGCCGGTCACTACGCGGTGCCACCAGCCCGTCGGAGATCGCGGTTTCCAGCACCTTGCCGGCAGGGTCATACGTGCTCCAGACCGCCATCGGGCCACTGTCGGCGGTCTGCTTGACGAAGATCGTCGCCTCCAGCGCGTCGCCCAGCATCAGCGTGCGCTCGGCGCGGTACAGGTAGAGGCCCCCGTCGTGGTAACGGTACTGGTCCACGTACCACATCGGGCCACTGCGGCAGCTGCTGCTCAGGGTGCGGTTGGCCGCGTCCACGTCCAGCCCCATCAACCCACCGCATTGTTCGTGCGAACTGGCGGGTAGTGCCAGTGGCACGAACCGCGCCTGCGGGATGTCGAACCGGTAGACGGCCACCGCTTCGTTGACCTGCCCCACCGAAGCACGCGCCACCAGCTCGGGACGGCCATCGAAATCGACGTCCAGCTGGCTCAGGCGCGCGCCGCCGTCGGCATCGGCCACGCCGTCCAGCCGCTGTTGGCGGCCTGACGGCAGCAGCAGCGCCAGGGTGCCCTGCGCTTCCACCCGCGCGGTGGCCACCTGGTCCGGCCCGACCACCATGCGCAGCACCGGGTCATCGGCGGCCGCCGACACACCCATCCACAGCAGCGCGGCGCACAGCACCGCGTAACGCCTGCCCTTGACCTTGTTCATCGCTGCATCCTGCCGCGCCACGCGGGCGCCTTGGATCAGAACGATACTTCAACCGCCTGCTGCGCCCACAGCACCGACTGGTGGCCGGTGGCCTGCTTCCACGCCAAGCGGATCGCCTCGATATCGGCACGCCGCTGCGGCGTGTTCTCGTGCAGCACCACCAGCACCTTGGTGCGCAGGCGATTGGGTTCGGCCGCGCCGCGGAACAGCCACTGACCGTAGGCATCGAACACGGTCAGGCCGTCCGGGAAGCGCGGGGTGACCTGCTTGTCCAGGAAGGCGCGCCACTGCGCCTCGGTGATCGCATCGGTCTGCTTGCGCTCGGAGGCGCCGCTTTCCTCGCCCACGCCGAAATAGAGCTCGCTGCGCACCCAGCCGGCGGCGGCGTCGGGGCGCGCGGCATCGCCCTGCAGGGTGGCGGTGGCGGGCGTCGGCGCAACCGGCTTGGCGGCGGGTGCGGCGGTGGCGCAACCGCTGGCGGCCAGCACAAGGGCGAACAGAAGGGCATGGGACTTCATCAAACACTCCAAAAACAGGCTTGCAGAGGGGAGGAAGCGTGCAGGACATCCGGTTCCCGTGCAGATCACCAACGGCTATCTGCTGATGCCCTTTGCGATGGGACTTGCATCCCATGGGGTCATCACGCCAAGATAATATATCGCTTCATCCGGATGGATTGGTAGTGCCGACCGTCAGTCGGCACCCCCCAGTCCCCCTGCCCCCACCCCTTTCGCCCTCCCCCTCGTCGTCCTGCTGGAGTCCGCATGTCCCGTCCGTCCGCGTCGCGCCTTGGCCTTGCCATCGCGCTCGTCCTCTCCTCCCCCCTGCTCGCCCAGGACGTACATGCGCAGGACGCGCCCGGCTCGGCCACCACGCTGGACACCGTGATCGTCACCGGCACCCGTGCGGTGGACCGCACCGTGCTGGAATCCACCTCGCCGGTGGACGTGCTCACCGCCGAGGACATCCGCAAGGCCGGCGTGGTCAATGGTGAGCTGGGTAGCGCGCTGCAGGCGCTGCTGCCCTCGTTCAACTTCCCGCGCCAGTCCAACTCCGGCGGCGCCGACCACATCCGCGCCGCGCAGCTGCGCGGCCTGTCGCCCGACCAGGTGCTGGTGCTGGTGAACGGCAAGCGCCGCCACAGCAGCGCGCTGGTCAACACCGACAGCAAGATCGGCAAGGGCACCACGCCAGTGGACTTCAACGCCATTCCGATCAGCGCGATCAAGCGCATCGAAGTACTGCGCGACGGCGCCGGCGCGCTGTACGGCTCCGACGCGGTGGCCGGGGTCATCAACGTGATCCTCGACGACGCCCCGGAAGGCGGCGCGTTCGAGGCCAGCTTCGGTGCCAACCACACCGACCTCAAGCCCATCGACCGCACCATCACCGACGGCCAGACCAGCTACGCCAGCGCCAAGGTCGGCACCCGGCTGGGCGATGAGGGCGGCTTCCTGCGCGTGGGCCTGGAGCTGAAGAACCACGAAGGCACCAACCGCGCCGGCTTCGACCAGATCCCGCCGTGGGACCAGAGCGCCACCAACCTGGCCCTGCAGGGCAAGCGCAACTACGTGCTGGGCGACGGCAAGACCAAGGATCTGAACGCCTGGATCAATACCGAGCTGCCGTTCGGTGAGACGTCCAAGTTCTACTTCTTCAGCACCTTCAACCAGCGCGACAGCGAAGGCGCCAACTACTTCCGCTACCCCGACAGCGACGCCAACTGGGCGCAGGTGTACCCGAACGGCTACCGGCCGATTTCCGAGGGTGAAAACCGCGACGTGCAGGCCGTGGCCGGCGCCAAGGGCCAGTGGGGCGAGTGGAACTACGACGCCAGCCTGGACTACGGCACCAACAGCTTCACCTACCGCCTGCGCAACTCGCTCAATGCCTCGCTGGGCCCGACGAGCCCAACCCGCTTCAAGACCGGCGATTACCGCAACGAGCTAACCGTGGCCAACCTCGACCTGGGTCGGGTGTTCAGCCAGGGCGAGAACATCACCCACAGCCTTGGCCTGGGCGTGGAGGCGCGGCGCGACCACTACCAGACCCGCCCGGGCGACCCGAGCAGCTATGCCGCCGGCCCGTTCACCGACCGCCCGACCGGCTCGCAGGCCGGCGGCGGCCTGACCCCGCAGGACGCCACCACGCTGTCGCGCGACGTGGCCAGCGCCTACGTCAGCCTGTCCAGCCAGTTCGGCGAGCACTTCTCCAGTGACCTGGCCGCGCGTTACGAGCACAGCGACGACTTTGGCGGCGAGCTCACCGGCAAGCTCGGCCTGCGTTACGAGTTCGCCCCGGCGTTCGCGTTGCGTGGTGCGATCTCCAACAACTTCCGCGCCCCGTCGCTGGCGCAGATCGGCTACGAATCCACCTCCACCGGCTACAACGCGGCCGGGCAGCTGGTGCAGGGCCGGGTGCTGTCGGTGAACAACCCGATCGCGCGCGGCCTGGGCGCCACCGCGCTGAAGCCGGAGAAGTCGCTCAATACCAGCCTGGGCTTCACCAGCCGCATCGGCGACCACTTCGATGTGTCGCTGGATTTCTTCCAGATCGATATCGACGACCGCATCGCGCTGTCGGAGAGCATCACCGGCGATGCACTCACCGACTACGTGCAGCAGCAGTTCGGCGTGGCCGGCCTGCAGAGCGCCAGCTTCTTCGTCAACGCCGCCGATACCCGCACTCGCGGTGCCGAGCTGGTGAGCAACTGGCGGCAGTCGCTGGGCAACGGTGAGCTGGTGCTGACCGGCACCTATGCGTACACCAAGACCACGCTGAAGAACGTGCTGGCCACGCCGGCCAGCCTGCTCGCGCTGGACCCGGACTACGTGCTGTTCGGCGTGGAGGAAACCAACACCCTCACCGACGCCACCCCGCGCACCCGCGGTTCGGTGGCGGCCAGCTGGAGCAATGACCGCTGGTCGCTGAGCAGCCGGGTGAACCGTTATGGCAGCGTCACCCGCGTGTTCAACTTCGGCGACGGCTTCATTCCGCGCCAGACCTACGGCGCCGAGTGGCAGCTGGATGCGGAAGTGGAATTCAAGATCACCCCGCAGTGGAGCGTGGCGGTGGGCGGGCAGAACCTGACCGACAACTACTCGGACCTGTCCAACGACGATATCTACTACTACGGTAACCTGCCGTATGACGTGTTGTCGCCGGTGGGCAGCAACGGCGCGTATTACTACGGGCGCGTGCGGTATACGTTCTGACCGGGGGTGCAGCCGACCAACGGTCGGCTCTACCGTATTGTGCAGCCGACCAACGGTCGGCTCTACCGGGCGGTGAACGGAAACAGGTAGAGCCGACCGTTGGTCGGCTGCTCTGATCCCCGCCGCCGCACCTGCGCCGTGGGGGAATGCGCGGCGCGCACCGCGCGTGAAAACAACGCGCCGCACCATGCCATGACCTGACGATCACACCCACGCTGGCATGTTGGCGGGCATGGCCAACGACCTCCCCCCACGTCCGCCGCCGCCGTTGCTGGACGATGCCTGCGCGTTGTTCCTCGACGTGGATGGCACCCTGATTGAATTCGAACGCGACCCTGAAGCGGTCACGCTGCTGCCGGAAGTGCGTGATGCGATCGGGCGCATCAGTGATCGCCTGGAAGGCGCGGTCGCGCTGATCAGCGGCCGCCCGCTCGGCCAGCTCGACGATCTGTTCGCGCCCCTGCACCTGCCCGCCGCCGGCCTGCACGGCCACGAGCTGCGCAGTGCCGATGGCCGCCTCGACAGTCCCGCCGACACCACCGACACCAGTGAATGGCTGCACGCCGTGCACCAGCAGGCCATGCGGTTCGCGCACGGCCATCCCGGCGTGCTGGTCGAAGACAAGGGCCGCAGCCTGGCCCTGCACTGGCGCGGCGCGCCGCACGCGGCCAGCGACGTGCGCGCGTTCGCTGAGCGACATATCCGCGGCAATGCCGGCTACCGCCTGCAACCTGGCGACCACGTCGTGGAGTTTGTTCCCGAAGGCAGCGACAAGGGCCGCGCCCTGCAACAACTGATGCAGCACCCGCCGTTCCGTGGCCGCCTGCCGGTGTTCCTGGGCGATGACCTCACCGACGAGTTCGGCTTCGATGCGGCCAATGCCCAGCATGGCTGGAGCGTCCTGGTGGGCGCGCGCAGCCCCAGCGCCGCCGTGTTCGCGCTGCCGCACATCCGCAGCGTGCATGCCTGGCTGCAGGAAAACGCCTACTGATCCTTCCCGCCCGCGCCACACCGCGTGGGCGCCCCATCCAACGTGCCGCTGGCCTTGCGTGCAGCGGCCTGCCTTGAGCGAGATTGCAGTGCCCATGAAACAACCTGATCTGAATCTTGGCGTGGTCGGCAATGGCAGCTTCGGCGCCCTGATCGACCAGCAGGCGCGCGTGGTGTGGAGTTGCCTGCCCACCTTCGACGGCGACCCCACCTTCTGCGCCCTGCTCAGCCCCAACCAGAACGAAGGCGGCGATTTCGCGATCGAGCTGGAAGACCTGGTCGGCACCGAGCAGAGCTACCTCACCAACACCGCGATCCTGCGCACCGTGCTGCACGACAAGCACGGCGGCGCGCTGGAAATCATCGATTTTGCGCCGCGCTGGCGGCAGAACGATCGCTTCTACCGTCCGGTCAGCCTGATCCGCCAGGTGCGCCCGCTGGCCGGCAATCCGCGCATCATCGTGCGCGCCCGCCCGCTGGCCGACTGGGGCGCACGCGTGCCGGCCTCCACGTGGGGCAGCAACCACATCCGCTGGGAGCTGCCCGACCACGTGCTGCGCCTCACCACCGACGTGCCGCTGCGGTTCGTGCGCGACGGCCTGCCGTTCGTGCTCAGCCACCCGGTGCACCTGGTGCTGGGCGTGGACGAATCGTTGAACCGCTCGCTCAGCGGGTACGTGCAGGAGTCCTTCCAGCGCACCCGCGACTACTGGCGCGAATGGGTGCGCTACCTGTCCATTCCGCTGGAGTGGCAGGACGCGGTGATCCGCAGCGCGATCACCCTCAAGCTGTGCCAGTACGAAGACAGCGGCGCGATCATCGCCGCGATGACCACCTCCATTCCCGAAGCGCCCGGCAGCATCCGCAACTGGGACTACCGCTACTGCTGGCTGCGCGATGCCGCCTTCGTGGTGCGTACGCTCAACCGGCTCGGTGCCACCCGCACCATGGAGCAGTTCCTGGGCTACATCTTCAACCTGGCCACCACCGATGGCAGCCTGCAGCCGCTGTATGGCATCGGCTTCGAGGCCAAGCTGGAGGAAACCGAAGTGGCCTCGCTGGACGGCTACCGCGGCATGGGCCCGGTGCGGCGCGGCAACCTGGCCTGGGTACAGCGCCAGCACGACGTGTACGGCAGCGTGGTGCTGGCTTCCACGCAGCTGTTCTTCGACCAGCGCCTGCAGGATCCCGGTGACGCGCACACCTTCGCGCGACTGGAGCCCCTGGGCGAGCAGGCCTTCGCCCTGCACGACGTGCCCGATGCGGGGCTGTGGGAATTCCGCGGCCGCACCGAAGTGCACACCTATACCAGTGCGATGTGCTGGGCCGCGTGCGACCGGCTGTGCAAGATCGCCATCCGCCTGAAGCTGGATGACCGCGCAGACTACTGGCGCGACCGTGCCAACACCATCCACGCGCGCATCCTGCATGAAGCGTGGAGCGACGACCTCGGCCATTTCACCGACACCTTCGGTGGTCACCGCCTGGATGCCTCGTTGCTGTTGCTGGCCGACATCGGCTTCATCGAAGCGCACGACGCGCGCTTCATCGCCACCGTCGAGGCCATTGGCCGCGACCTCAAGCACGGCAATGCGCTGTACCGCTACGTTGCACCGGACGATTTCGGCGAGCCGGAAACCAGCTTCACCATCTGCACCTTCTGGTACATCGACGCGCTGGCGGCAATCGGCCGCATGGACGAAGCGCGCGACATGTTCGAGACCCTGCTGGAACGCCGCAACCACCTGGGCCTGCTCTCCGAAGATCTGGCGTTCGACAACGGGGAGGCCTGGGGCAACTTCCCGCAGACCTATTCGCACGTAGGCCTGATCACCGCAGCGATGCGTCTGTCGCGCAGCTGGCAGGAAGCATCATGAGCCGGCTGGTTGTTGTCTCCAACCGCGTCGCGGCACCCGGCGTGGCCGCGCCCGGCGGGCTTGCAGTAGGGCTGCTGGCCGCGTTGAAGGAACGCGGCGGCCTGTGGTTCGGCTGGAGTGGCAAGTCGGTGCGCGACGCCAGCGGTGCGCTGCATGAGCAGACCGAGGGGGACATCCGCTACGTCACCATGGACCTCAACAAGCCCGACGTGGACGGCTACTACAACGGCTTTGCCAACCGCACGCTGTGGCCGCTGCTGCACTTCCGCCTGGACCTGGTGGACTACGACCGCGCCACCCGCGAAACCTACCGGCGGGTCAATGCACTGTTCGCCGAAAAGCTGGCGCCGCTGCTGCGCGAAGACGACATCGTGTGGATCCACGACTACCACCTGATTCCGCTGGCCTCGCTGCTGCGCGAGCGTGGCATCGGCTGCCGCATCGGGTTCTTCCTGCACGTACCGATGCCCTCGGCCGACCTGCTGCAGGCCATGCCCGACCACCTGCGCCTGTTTTCCAGCCTCTACGCCTACGACCTGGTGGGCTTCCAGACCCAGCGCGACACCGACCGGTTCCAGTCCTACGTGCGCCTGTTCGGGGGCGGCCGGGTGTTGTCCGATGGCGAACTGGAAGCGCCCGGTGGCCGACGCTTCCGTGCCGCCGCCTTCCCGATCGGCATCGATACCGGCCACATCGAGCGCCAGGCCAAGGCCGGCGCCAACAAGCCGGCCGTGCGCGACCTGCGCAACAGCCTGCGCGACCGCCAGCTGGCCATCGGCGTGGACCGGCTGGACTATTCCAAGGGCCTGCCGGAGCGCTTCCAGGGCTTCGAGCGGTATCTGGAACGCCATCCCGACCAGCGCGGCAGCCTCACCTACCTGCAGATCGCGCCGGTATCGCGCGGTGATGTCACCGAGTACCGCCAGCTGCGCGGCCAGCTGGAACAGATCGCCGGGCACATCAACGGTGGCCATGCCGCGCCGGACTGGACCCCGCTGCGCTACGTCAACCAGAACTTCACCCATGCCACCCTGACCGGCTTTTACCGTGCGGCGTCCGTGGGCCTGGTGACCCCGCTGCGCGATGGCATGAACCTGGTCGCCAAGGAGTACGTGGCCTCGCAGGATCCGGAGAACCCCGGCGTGCTGGTGCTGTCGCTGCTGGCCGGCGCAGCCGATGAACTCAAGCAGGCGCTGCTGGTGAACCCGCACGACCTGGACGGCGTGGCCGATGCAATCGCCACCGCCGCCACCATGCCCCTGCGCAAACGCACCGAGCGTTGGCAGGCCATGATGGAGCACCTGCGCACTTACGACATCAACCACTGGCGGCAGACCTACCTGCAGGCGCTGGAGGGCTGATCGCGGACCCAGTGCAATGCGGGCCCTCAGGGGTAGAGCCGACCGTTGGTCGGCTGCCCTTCCTCCCGGCGCCGCGATACCTGATGGACGCACCGCGCCTTGCGCGGCGCAGCCGACCAACGGTCGGCTCTACCCGCTTGTTCGCGTCGGCTCCCGGCGCAATGTGGGTCCCTCCAGCCTAGAGCCGACCGTTGGTCGGCTGCCCTTCCTCCCAGCGACGCGATACCTGATGCATGCACCGCGCCTTGCGCGGTGCAGCCGACCAACGGTCGGCTCTACCGGGGTGTTCGTATCGGCCCAGGACGCAACGTGGATCCCTTACTCGTAGAGCCGACCGTTGGTCGGCTGCCCTTCCTCCCGGCGCCGCGATACCCGATGCATGCACCGCGCATTGCGCGGTGCAGCCGACCAATGGTCGGCTCTACCGGGGTGTTCGTATCGTCACCCGGCGCAATGTTGATTCCTTACTCGTAGAGCCGACCGTTGGTCGGCTGCCCTCCCTCCCGGCGCCGCGATACCCGATGCATGCACCGCGCCTTGCGCGGTGCAGCCGACCGACGGTCGGCTCTACCGGGTTGTTCGCCGGCCGACCATCGGCACCCACCGGCCTGTTGGTGTCGGCCAGCGGGCACCGCGCAACAGATGACGCTTTCCGCACGAATTGATTGCAGATGAAACAAGTCGTCCAGCGCGCGGCCATCGTCCCGCAGGATGTCGCAATCAACCCGCCTCACGACGCAATCGTCGGCGCCACAACGCCTTACGGCAATAGACCTCGTTTATCGCGATCCCGCTACGGCACGCAGAGACGAAAGCACGCGCGAAATTTCATTTCGCATTGACGGTCCCTGACCAAAGTGACGCCCCCAAGAGCCCATCCATATCGCATGGGCCGGTTCGTGCACCGTCGCGTGCACGGTTCATTCAAGGGGATGGATTGCATGTCAGCGCTCGACCGTTTCATCAATGATGCCGCCGCACGACTGGAGCTGGGCTACCGCGCCCGCAGCGTAGTGAACGTGCTGGCCGGCTGGATCGCGTCGCACCCACTGGGCCTGGACGGCCTGGCGCAACAGTTCGAGCAGGCCGGGCTGGGCGCCCAGTTCCGTAGCTGGCAGCGACCGACCGAACCCTCCCGCCCCGTGCTGGCGAGCGAACTGGAGCACGCCATCGGCACCCATGCGCTGGTCACGATGGCGCGCCGGGCCGGATTTCCGCCCGGCACGTTCCGGGTGATCGCCTGCGAGCTGCTGCCCGGCCTGGTCGCGCTGGCCAGCGCGTCCGGTCCTGTACGCGCCGCTGCACTCGGTCCTGCGGGCCTGCATCGCCCACGGGGACTCACGCCCGCCCCGGCGCGCACGGTGCAGGGCCTGGCCCTGCGCGGCATGCTGTGGATGCTGGCCGGCGTCGCGCTGATCGGGTTCACCACCTGGCTGCACCTGAAGATCCGCGCGCCACACTGGGTGGCCCCGGTCATCACCGAACAACGCGATGCGCGGCTGTCGATGCACCAGTACGGCGACCGCCTCCTGGTGCAGGGGCGCCTGCCCAGCGAGGCCGCCCGCCGCCAGGTCTGGAATGCGCTCACCGCCCTGTATGGGCGCGACAACGTGCGCGGCGGGATCGAGCTGGATCCTGCTACCCGCCCTCCACGCTGGCTGGACCGGCTCACCGCCCGCATTGCGCAGCTGGAAGGCGACGGATTGTTGCTGGACTTCAACGGCGATGCATTGCGGGTGGATACCTCGGCGATGGTCGCCGAGCAGCGCCTGGAGGTATCCCGGCTGCTCCGCCACCACTTCGGCGACCTGCAGACCACCGGGCTGTGGGGACCGGGACTGGCCGCGCTGGCCGCCCTGCCTGCGCAGGCCGAGGCCACCACGGTGGTGGAGGCGTTGAACCGGACCACCCTGAAGTTCCGTGCAGGCTCGGCGGCGCTGACCGGCGACAGTGCCGACACCGTGGATGCCGTGGCGGCCGCACTGACGCTGCTGCCGGCGAGCACGCGCATCGAAGTGGCCGCGCACACCGACAGCACCGGCCACGCCGACGCCAGCCTGCTGCTGAGCCAACAGCGCGCCGCGGCGGTGGTGCAGGCACTGCAGGAACGCGGCGTACCGGCCTCGATGCTGGTCGCCACCGGCCTCGGGCAGCAGTACCCGGTCGCCGACAACCGCGACGATGCCGGACGCGCACGCAATCGACGGATCACCTACACGGTGCGTGCGCCGGAGCGCGACGCAGGGAACGCCGTTGCCGTGGCCTGGCAGGACCGGTGAAACCGTCTCAGTCGAGGAATCGCCCGGCCTGTCCGGGCGCCGGCAGGTAACAGCTGTCATGCCGACCGAACCAGCGGTAGCGGTTGCGCGCCAGCGCGCGGTAGGCGCGATCGCGCCAGCCCGAAGGCAGCAGCCGCAGCACGGCCGTCAGCCGCCAAGCACCGCCAAGGCCGGCCAGCACCCGCAGGATCGCGTCGGTATCGGTCCAGGCCTGGCCGTTGTCCAGCAACAGGAACGACAGCGGATCGTCCGGGTCGAGCCCGTGCTGCTGCAGCAACGCACGGCCGTGGCTGCCCTGCATCGCCGCGAACCGGTAGCGCCCCTCCCGGTCGAACCGCAGCAGGAACCGAACCCAGCGGCTGCACAGCGCGCAGACCCCGTCGAACACGATCACCGCGTGGTCGGCACTGCGGTTGACGTCGGCGGGGGTGCGGTCCATGGGCTCAGCGCGCCATCCAGGCCAGGGTCGCCATGCGCCCGGTACGGCGGTCGCGCCGGTGCGAGTAGAAACGCTGCGGGTCATCGATGCTGCACAGCTGGCCGCCGGTGATCTGCGCCGGGTCGACCCCCACGCTGTGCAGGCGGCGCCGGGCCAGCGCGTACAGGTCCACCTTCCAATGCCCCGGGCGGGTGGCCACGAACGCCGCTTCGGCGCCCGCGTCGCGTTCGACGAAGGCGGCGAATACGTCCTCGCCCACCTCGTAATGGGCCGGGCCGGCGGCTGCGCCCAGCCACGCCTGCAGCTGGGCCGCCGGGGTGCGCATGGCGGCCACGGTGGCTTCCAGCATGCCGTCGGCCAGGCCGCGCCACCCGGCATGGGCCGCGCCGATCTCGCTGCCATCGCGGGCGGCCAGCACCACCGGCAGGCAGTCGGCGGTCAGGATCGCCAGCACCACGCCCGGCACCGAGGTGACCGCCGCATCGGCGGTCGGCTCGGTCTCCACGCCCTGCGCGGTGGGCGCGGCGTCGAACCGCAGCACCGTGGTGCCGTGCACCTGGCGCAGCCAGTGCGGCGCCGACGGCAGGGCCAGGCCGGCCTGCAGCAGGTCACGGTTGCGCTGCACCTGGGCCGGATCGTCGCCCTCGGCGGCGTAGCGGTTGCCCATGTTGAACTGGTCGAACGGCGGCACCGACCCACCCGCGCCGTAGCGCAGGGTGGTACCCGCCTGTACCCCGGCGGGCGCAGGCCAGTCGGCCGCCAGCAGCGGAACCGGCGTTGGCATCAGCGACGCCCGCGTTCCAGCTCGGCGAAGCGCTTGCTGTCTTCGCGCAGCGCCTGCAGCAGGGCCAGCATGTCCGCCGGCGGCGGCGCGCTGTTGGTGATGGTCTCACCGGTGATGGGGTGCACGAACTCCAGCGTTTCGGCGTGCAGCGCCTGGCGCTTGAAGCCGCGCAGCTGCGCAACCAGTTCATCGCTGGCACCCTTGGGCAGCTTCAGCGCGCCGCCGTACAGCTGGTCGCCGATGATCGGGTGGCGCAGGTGCGCCATGTGCACGCGGATCTGGTGGGTGCGGCCGGTTTCCAGGCGGCATTCCAGCGCGGTGTGCGCACGGAAGCGCTCGCGCAGGCGGTAATGGGTGATCGCGTCCTTGCCGTCTTCACGCACGGCCATGCGCACGCGGTCGCGCGGATGGCGGTCGATGGCCGCATCGGCGGTGCCACCGGACACCAGCGCGCCCACCACGATGGCCAGGTACTGGCGGTGCACTTCGCGCGCCGACAGCTGCTCGACCAGCGCGGTCTGCGCCTGGATCGTGCGGGCGATCACCATCACCCCGCTGGTGTCCTTGTCCAGACGGTGCACGATGCCCGCGCGCGGCAGTACCGACAGCGAGGGGTCGCGGAACAGCAGTGCGTTGACCAGCGTGCCGGTGGGGTTGCCCGCACCGGGGTGGACCACCAGCCCGACCGGCTTGTTGATGACGAACACGTGCTCGTCCTCGTACAGCACGTCCAAGGGGATGTCTTCCGGCTCGGCATGGGTCTGGGTGTCAAGCACGACATGCAGGCTGGCCACCTCGCCGCCCCGCACCGGGTCGCGCCCGCGCACGGTCTGGCCGTCCAGCAGGACGTCCCCGGACTTGATCCACTCGGTCAGCTTGGACCGGGAGAATTCAGGGAACAGCTCGGCCAGGACGGCGTCGAAGCGCCGTCCAGCGGCGGTATCGGGCACCACGGCCTGGCGGGGGGATTCGGATTCGGAAGCGTTATCGGACATGGGGAAAGCACCGCTGGGAGACAAATTTGGGGTCCCGTCGACCACTTTCAGTCGCAGGACAGGCCACTAGGCTATCATCGACCCTTCGTATTCCAGCCGCGTCCCGCCCTGACCCCATGATCCGACGCTCTTCTTTGCTGTCCGCGCCCGTCCGCACCGCCGCCCTGCTGCTGGTCCTGGCCCTCGTCGCCACTGGCTGCCACCGCGGCACCAAAGGTGACAATCCGGACGAAGGCCTGCCGGTCGAACAGATCTACGAGAAGAGCCACCGCCTGATGGAAGGCGGCAACTGGAGCGGGGCCGAAGCCAACTTCCGCCGCCTGATCGCCCAGTACCCGTATGGCCCGTACACCGAGCAGGCGATGATCGAAACCGCCTACGCCCAGTACAAGGCCGGCAAGCACGATGACGCGGTGTCCAGCGTGGACCGCTTCATCCGGACCTACCCGACCCACCGCAACATCGCCTACATGTACTACCTGCGCGGCCTGTCCAACGGCAACCGCAATACGGTGTTCCTGCGCCGGGTATGGGCGCTCGACCCGAGCCGCCGCGACCTGTCCACCCCGCACCAGGCCTACGCCGACTTCAATATCGTCGTCGACCGTTACCCCAACAGCCGTTACGCCGCCGACGCGCGCCAGCGCATGATCGAGCTGCGCGACGTGTTCGCCCAGCACGAGCTGGACAACGCCCTGTACTACCTGCGCCGCCAGGCCTGGGTATCGGCAGCGGGCCGTGCCAACTACCTGCTGGAAACCTACCCGCAGAGCGCCTTCCAGTACGACGCCGTGGCCACCCTGGGCGAGGCCTACACCCGCCTGGGCAACAAGACCCTGGCCGACGACGCCCGCCGCGTGCTGGAGCTGAACCAGCCCGAGCACCCCTGGCTGCAGGGCAACTGGCCGAAGTACCCGTGGATGGTGCGCAAGCTGAACCCCTTCGCCGGCGAGAAGTCCGCCAGCACCGGGCAGCGCAACGCCAAGATGGAACGCAAATAATGAAAAGGCCCCGAAAGGGGCCTTTTTCGTATTGGGAGCATGCCGACCCACGGTCGGCAGCTACCCGGAGATGGGCGCGCCGACCAACGGTCGGCAGCTACCCGGGACGAGCTTGCCGACCCACGGTCGGCACCTACCCGGGATGGCCGGTAGCGCCCGACCGTTGGTCGGGCCGATCGCCTGTCAGCCCTTGTACCCGTTACTGATCGGGTACCGCCGCTCCCGCCCGAAGGCCCGTCGCGACACTTTCGGCCCGGGCGCTGCCTGGTGGCGCTTCCATTCGCTGGTGCGCACCAGGCGCAGCACGCGGTCCACTACCTCGGCGGCATACCCGGCGGCCACGATCTCCTCGCGCGACTGCTCCTGGTCCACGTAGCGGTACAGGATGCCGTCCAGCACGTCGTAGGCCGGCAGCGAGTCCTGGTCGGTCTGGTTGTCGCGCAGTTCGGCCGAGGGCGGGCGGCTGATCACCGCCGGCGGGATCACCGGCGCCCCACCCACGGTGTTGCGCCACTTGGACAGACCGAACACCTCGGTCTTGTACAGGTCCTTCAGCGGCGCGTAGCCACCGCACATGTCGCCGTAGATGGTGGCGTAGCCAACCGCATACTCGCTCTTGTTGCCGGTGGTCAGCAGCAGCCCGCCGAACTTGTTCGACAGCGCCATCAGGATCACCCCGCGGCTGCGCGACTGCAGGTTCTCTTCGGTCACATCGGCGGCCTGGCCCTCGAACATCGGCCCCAGCGCGGCCATCAGGCCTTCGAACACCGGCTCGATCGAAACGGCTTCCAGCTTCACGCCCAGCGCCCGGCACTGCTCGGCCGCCAGGTCGTTGGACATGCCGGCGGTATAGCGCGACGGCAGGCGCACCGCGGTGACGTTGTCCGCGCCCAGCGCATCGACCGCCATGGCCAGCACCAGGGCCGAATCGATGCCGCCGGACAGGCCCAGCCACACCTTCTTGAAGCCGTTCTTGCGGCAATAGTCCTGGATGCCGCGGGTGACCGCGCGCCAGGCCAGCGCATCCATGCTTTCATCGCCGTCGTCGATCCACTCACGCGGCATGAAGCGGCGCGTGGCGGCGTCGTAGTCCACCACCAGCCACTGGTCGGTGAAGGCGGCGGCGGCCGGATGCACGGTGCCGTCGCCATCGGCCACGACCGAGGCACCATCGAACACCAGCGCGTCCTGGCCGCCCACCACGTTCAGGTAGGCAATGGCCGCCCCGCTCTCGCGGGTACGCTCGGCCAGCAGCGCATCGCGCTGGGCATGCTTTCCCCGCTCGTACGGCGAGGCATTGGGCACCACCACCAGCTGCGCGCCTTCGCGCACGGTATCGGCCAGCGGCTCGGCGAACCACAGGTCTTCGCAGACCAGCACGCCCACCGGCACGCCTTTCAGCTCGAACACGCAGCTGCCGCCGTCCGGGTCCACGTCGAAGTAACGGCGTTCGTCGAACACGGCGTAATTGGGCAGCTCGCGCTTGCGGTAGGTGTGCTCGACCTTGCCATCGCGCAGCACGCTGGCGGCGTTGTACACCACCGAGCCGGTGGCCTGCGGCCAGCCGACCACGGCGGCAATGCCGTGGGTGGCCGCGGCAATGCGCTTGAGTGCCTGCTCGCAGTCGTACAGGAAGCCCGGGCGCAGCAGCAGGTCTTCCGGCGGGTAGCCGCTGATGGCCAGTTCCGGAAACACCACCAGTTCGGCGCCGTACTCATCGCGCGCCTCGGCGATCATGGCGATGATGTTGTCGGTGTTCTGCGCTACGGCGCCTACCGGGAAATCAAACTGCGCCATCGCGATGCGGATCGAAGCCATGAAGGTCCAGCCTGTAGTTGCAATGCGCTCATTGTAGTGCCGGGCTCTGCCCGGCAACCATGCATGCGCTGATCGCATGATCGGGCGGCGGCCAGAACGCAGAAAGGCCGCCCGGAGGCGGCCTTTCTGTTTCGGGTAGCTGACCAACGGTCAGCTCTACCAGGGCGTAGCTGACCAACGGTCAGCTCTACCAAGGATCAGCTGACCAACGGTCAGCTCTACCCACACGTCGGCCGCGGGTGCGGCCGGCGGTTTATTTCACCAGCTTGGCGATGGCGGCGCCCAGGTCGCCCGGCGAACGGACGGTGACAACACCGGCCGCTTCCATGGCGGCGAACTTGCCTTCTGCCGTGCCCTTGCCACCCGAGGCGATCGCACCGGCGTGGCCCATGCGCTTGCCGGCCGGAGCCGACGCACCGGCGATGAAACCGACAACCGGCTTCTTCACGTGGTTCTTGATGTACTCGGCACCGGCTTCTTCAGCGTCGCCGCCGATTTCGCCGACCATGATGATGCCCAGGGTCTGCGGATCTTCGTTGAACAGCTTCAGGCAGTCGACGAAGTTCAGGCCGTTGATCGGGTCACCGCCGATGCCGATGCAGGTGGACTGGCCCAGGCCGACTTCGGTGGTCTGCTTGACCGCTTCATAGGTCAGGGTGCCCGAGCGCGACACGATGCCGATCTTGCCCGGCATGTGGATGTGGCCCGGCATGATGCCGATCTTGCACTCGCCCGGGGTGATGACACCGGGGCAGTTCGGACCGACCAGCACGGTGTCCGGATGGGCACGGGTCAGCACGTTCTTGACGCGCAGCATGTCCAGCACCGGAATGCCTTCAGTGATGCACACGATGACCTTGATGCCGGCAGCCGCAGCTTCCAGGATCGCGTCAGCCGCGTACGGCGGCGGCACGTAGATGACCGAAGCGTTGGCGCCGGTGCTCTGCACGGCGTCGGCAACGGTGTTGAAGACCGGCAGGTCGATGTGGGTGGTGCCGCCCTTGCCGGGGGTCACGCCGCCAACAACCTGGGTGCCGTACTCGATCATCTGAGTGGCGTGGAAGGTACCCTGCTGGCCGGTGAAGCCCTGCACGATCACCTTGGTGTTCTTGTTGATCAAAACTGACATTGGATTTCCTTCGGTGTCGGATCAGGCGGCGGCTTTGACAGCAGCGACGACCTTCTTGGCACCGTCGTTGATGTTGTCGGCCGGGATGATGGCCATGCCGCTGTCACGCAGCAGCTGCTTGCCTTCTTCCACGTTGGTGCCTTCCAGGCGCACCACGACCGGCACCTTGACGCCCACTTCCTTCACGGCGGCGATGATGCCTTCGGCAATCATGTCGCAACGGACGATGCCGCCGAAGATGTTGACGAAGATGCCTTCGACCTTGTCCGAGGACAGGATCAGCTTGAACGCTTCGATGACGCGCTGCTTGTTGGCACCGCCGCCCACGTCCAGGAAGTTCGCCGGCTCGCCGCCGTTGAGCTTGATGACGTCCATGGTGGCCATGGCCAGGCCTGCGCCGTTGACCATGCAGCCGATGTTGCCGTCCATGGTGACGTAGTTGATGTCCAGCTCCGACGCGATCACTTCGGTCGGATCTTCCTGGGTCTTGTCGCGCATGGCGACCAGGGCCTTCTGACGGAACGCGGCGTTGTCGTCGCTGTCGAACTTGCCGTCCAGCGCGTACAGGTTGCCGTCGTCCAGGATGGCCAGCGGGTTGATTTCAACCAGGGCCAGGTCCTTTTCGTTGAACAGGCGGTACAGGTTCACCATGATGCTGGCGAACTGGCCGGCCTGCTTGGCGGTCAGGCCCAGCTTGAAGCCGAAATCACGGCCGTGGTAACCCTGCACGCCTTCAACGAAGTCGACGTTGAGCGAGTGGATCAGCTCGGGGGTTTCAGCGGCAACCTGCTCGATCTCCACGCCGCCTTCCGAAGAAGCGATGTAGGTGATGGTCTTGGTGCCACGGTCAACCAGCACCGACAGGTACAGTTCCTTGACGATTTCGCCGGCGGTGGTCACCAGCACCAGGTTGACCGGCAGCTCGACGCCCGCGGTCTGGTAGGTGGCCATCTTGGTGCCGAGCATCTTGGCCGCAGCGGCCTTCACATCGTCGGTGGTCTTGCAGAACTTGACGCCGCCTGCCTTGCCGCGACCGCCAGCATGGATCTGCGCCTTGACCATCCAGGGGCCCTGGCCCAGCGACTGGGCAGCTTCGACTGCTTCGTCCGGGGTAGCGGCGACCTTGCCGGCCGGGACCGGGATGCCGTACTCGGCAAGCAGTTGTTTTGACTGGTATTCGTGGAAATTCATGCGTCACCGTGGGAATAGGAACGACCGCACGCATCTCCAAGGCTCCCTCACGGGGCACCGGCACGGACCGCGGCGGGCCCACTATTGTGGACGAGCCGGCGCGCAGGCGCAAAGACACGCGCACCGGCGCGCGGGGCCGGGCAGATTTCCACCGGCATTCAGACAGTTGCGGCACGCCCGCGGGGACGCGGCCGGCCCGGCGTCGGCCAAAATGCGCGGCATGGCGCGATTGGCCGGCCCCTTCCCCAGGCGGCGTGCCTATACTGGGCGCTCAACGGACCGGCCCGGGCCGTTGGGAGGCAGCCGAGTATGGCTCGGCTCTACCAGGGCAGCCAGAAGGGGAGTTCCGGCGTGTCACCCAGTGCTTCATTGATCGACCGCATCGAATCGATACCGAAGCGGGAGCTGTACTTTTTCGCCCTGTATCGCCTGCTGATCACCACCGTGATCGCCGCGCTGCTGTTCAGCCCGCTGAGCAGCCTGGTGGGCGAGGCCGACCACCCGCGCCTGGCCGTCTGGGTCAGCGGCATCTACCTGATTCTGGCCCTGCTGATCCTGCTGGTGGGCCGCAGCGAGCGCTGGCTGCGCCGCATCGTGGTGGCGGGCGTGTGCGTGGACATCGTGGCCGCCACCCTGCTCTGCCATGCCCTGCCCGGCGCCAGCGCCGGCATTTCGATGTCGCTGCTGTTCAACATCGCCGCCGCGGCCACCCTGCTGCCGCTCAGCCTGGGCATGGGCCTGGCCCTGACCGCCAGCGCCGCCACCGCCGGCGAATACGTGTGGAAACTGGTGGAAGGCGGCGATCCCACCCGCACCCTGGCCGAGTTGGCCATGTTCATCACCAGCTACCTGGCGCTGGCGTTTGTCAGCTACCAGGTGGGCAACCGCGCGCGTCGCAACCAGCAGCTGGCCAACCAGCGCGGCGACGAAGTGGCCAACCTGTTTGAAATCAACGAGCTGATCATCCGCCGCATGCGTACCGGCGTGCTGGTGGTGGACGGCGCCAACCGCATCACCCTGGCCAACGAAGCGGCCTCCACCCTGATCGGTGACGCCGACGGCAACGGCGGCAGCGGCCGGCTCGAACTGGGCAGCGCCGCCCCGGACCTGAGCCGCCGCCTGCAGCGCTGGCGCAATGGCTGGACCAACGAGGAAACCCCGCTGCAGCTGTCCCCCGACCAGCCCGAGGTCCAGCCACGCTTCGCCCGCCTGCTGGCCGGTAGCGACCTCACCCTGGTGTTTCTGGACGACTCCACCGTGGTCTCGCGGCGTGCCGAGTCCCTGACCCTGTCTGCGATGGGACGCTTTTCGGCCAGCCTGGCCCACGAAATCCGCAACCCGCTGGCGGCGATCAACTACGCCGCCCAGCTGCTGGAAGAATCCACCGCCATCGGCGACACCGACCGCCGCCTGCTGCAGATCATCCACCAGCAGTGCCAGCGCACCAACGGCATCGTCGAAAGCGTGCTCGGCCTGGCCCGGCGCGAACGCGCCAACCCGGAGAACCTGGACCTGGCCGCGTTCGTGCGACGTTTCGTGCTCGAGTACAAACAGGGCATCACCCTGGAGACGGACAGCATCGAGCCGATCATCACCGAAACCTCGGTGCACGCCCTGATCGACCCGCGCCACCTGCACCAGATCCTCACCGTGCTGGTCCACAACGCGCTCAAGTACGGCCGCATCGGCCAGGAACCGGCACGGGTGCGGCTGCGCGTGGCCCGCCAGGAGCGCGCCGCCGTCATCGACGTGATGGACCGCGGCCCGGGCATCCCAGAAACGGTGGCCAGCCAGCTGTTCCGCCCGTTCTTCACCACCTCCGAGCACGGCACCGGGCTGGGTCTGTATATCGCCCGCGAGCTGTGCAAGGCCAACCAGGCCAATCTGGAATACGTGTCGGTGCCGGCCGGTGGCGCGTGCTTCCGGCTGGTCCTGGCCGGCCCGCACACGATGCTGCCGCAATGAACCGTTCACGGCAGGCGGCCCCCTCGCGGGTTGCCGCATGCGTCAAACATTTGTCGGATCCAACTGCCCTCGGCTATCTTTCCCCCATATGAACGACACCCGCAGCGCCCTCGTCGTCGACGACGAACGTGACATCCGCGAACTGCTGGTACTGACCCTGGGCCGCATGGGCCTGCGCATCAGCACCGCCGCCAACCTCGCCGAAGCCCGCGAGTTGCTCGCCAGCAACCCGTACGATCTGTGCATCACCGACATGCGCCTGCCCGACGGCAACGGCATCGAGCTGGTCACCGAGATCGCCCAGCACTACCCGCGCACGCCGGTGGCGATGATCACCGCGTTCGGCAGCATGGACCTGGCCGTGGAGGCCTTGAAGGCCGGCGCCTTCGACTTCGTCAGCAAGCCGGTGGACATCTCGGTGCTGCGCGGACTGGTCAAGCACGCACTGGAGCTCAACAACACCGAGCGCGCCGCACCCGCCGCGCCGCCGTCGGAACAGGCCGCCCGCCTGCTGGGGGATTCGCCGGCGATGGACGTGCTGCGCACCACCATCACCAAGGTCGCGCGCAGCCAGGCCCCGGTCTACATCCTGGGCGAATCGGGCGTGGGCAAGGAACTGGTGGCCCGCACCATCCACGCACAGAGCGCGCGCTCGGCCGGCCCGTTCGTTCCGGTCAATTGCGGCGCGATTCCGTCGGAGCTGATGGAAAGCGAGTTCTTCGGGCACAAGAAGGGCAGCTTCAGCGGTGCCCACGCCGACAAGCCCGGGCTGTTCCAGGCTGCCCATGGCGGCACCCTGTTCCTGGACGAGGTGGCCGAACTGCCACTGCAGATGCAGGTCAAGCTGCTGCGCGCCATCCAGGAAAAGTCGATCCGCCCGGTCGGTGCCGCCACCGAAGTACCCGTGGACGTGCGCATCCTGTCGGCCACGCACAAGGACCTGGGTGAACTCGTCGAGGACGGCCGCTTCCGCCACGACCTGTACTACCGCATCAACGTGATCGAACTGCGCGTGCCGCCGCTGCGCGAGCGCCGCAGCGACCTGCCGCAACTGGCCGCCTCCATCCTGGCGCGGCTGGCCCGCACCCACGAACGCCCCACCCCGCTGCTGGCGCCGTCGGCCATCGACGCGCTGGCGCAGTACCACTTCCCGGGCAACGTGCGCGAGCTGGAGAACATCCTGGAACGCGCCCTGGCCCTGGCCGAATCGGACAGCATCGGCGCCAGTGACCTGCGCCTGCCCCAGCACGCCACGCCGCGCCACGGTGCCGGCCCGGCGCCGATGCACGAAGAAGCCGTGGTCGACCTGCCCGCCGGCAATGGTGCCCTGCCCTCCTACATCGAACAGATGGAGCGCACCGCCATCCAGAAGGCGCTGGAAGAGAACCGCTGGAACAAGACCCGCACTGCGGCGCAGCTGGGGATTACGTTCCGCGCGTTGCGGTACAAGCTGAAAAAGTTGGGGATGGATTGAATCCTGGCCAGGATTGACCGTAGAGCCATGCCCTGCGTGGCTGCCACGTAACAACGCAACACCCAATATCCAACGGGCGCCAACCGCACCCGCATCGCCCGGCATTGCGTTGGACACGCATGGCGTGTCGCTACCCATCACGTGCACGTAGCCACCCGCGTAGAGACACGCCATGCGTGTCCAACGCAATACTCGGCCAACATGACGCCAACGTCCCAACAAAACGGCACCGCCGTCGCACTGTCTGCCAAACCCGAGCCGCTCGCGACACGATGATGGCAACGCCTACTAAACCCCGAACAACCAACAGACACAAGCGATTAGCCATCGATCGCATCACCGTTGCTCAACGCATAACGTTTTTCCATCGCAAGTTCAACAGAACTGAATTCGCGCGCTCACCGTCTCTCGGTTAGAGACGTCAGCCCTTGTGCGACTTCCGGCGACAGTGCATCGCGCCACACATGGGCCAAGACAGCAAAAAAGGCCTTCTTCTCCGACATGTACGACTCAATTGCGTTCAATGCAAATTGGCCATGCAAGCTCAACAGCGTTTCCACAGGGCCAGCCCCCAGATTTTCCAGCACCCAAGGGTCGGAGCTCAATTCAAATATCTCGACAACCAATCCCCATGCCTGTTCAGGATCCTCAATACACATCATATTGAGCTGAATGGCAGACCATTGGGAATCGCTTTTTAGAGCGGAACCATCAGTGGCGCTCTGCAAGGCAACCCAAGCACTTGCCAAAGCATGGCGGTTAAAAAATTCCATCAAAAACTACCTCGGTGCAGGCTGAGTCGGGACTGGCTTCGTTGCCCACTCCCAAGCGTCGGAAGGATAATCTTTGCAGTTCATCGCGTCTGCCACCTCAAGGTACCCGCGAAGATTCACCTGCCAAGATCGGAACTGTTGCTGGTGCCCCGCCCATGACATCTTTCCGGTTGGCCGAGTAGTGAACAGGTCCATGCCATCCTGGCGCATATCCCAATACCTTTTCTTCACGACTGCAATGGCGCCCTGCCCTCCTACATCGAACAGATGGAGCGCACTGCCATCCAGAAGGCGCTGGAAGAGAACCGCTGGAACAAGACGCGGACGGCGGCGCAGTTGGGGATTACGTTCCGGGCGTTGCGGTACAAGTTGAAAAAGCTGGGGATGGATTAAGCGGCCACGTAACAACACAACACCCTCAATCCAACGGCCACCAACCGGACCGGCGTCACCCGGCATTGCGATGGACACGCATGGCGTGCCGCTACCGGTCACCTGCTCGCCTGACATTTACGACGGACACGCATGGCGTGTCTCTACCGGTCACGCGCACGCCTGACACTACGACGGACACGCACGGCGTGTCGCTACCGGTCACGTGCACGTATCCAGCCACGTAGAGACACGCCATGCGTGTCTAACGTAGCGTCCGGCAAACATGACGCCAACGCCACAAAAAAACGGCACCGCCGTCGCACTGCCTGCCAAACCCAAGCCAGTCGCGACACGGCATGGACAACGCCTACCAAACCCCGCACAACCAACAGACACAAGCGATTAGCCATTGATAGCATCACCGCGCATGGTGGGCAACGGAGCTTCGAAACTCCAAGGACTAGCAAAATTATGGTCGTCCCATGTCGGGAGGGTGGCTAATACAAGACCCCTCATCCGGGGAAATACGCCCGCCGTACGCTAGTCCACGGTTTCGAACCTCCCGGCTCCCTTGCCCTACCGGCAAGGGAGATTTCCCCCATGGAGGCTTCCCATGCGCTCGGCACGCGACACCGCACTCTTCCCCGAAATCCACCTTCCGACTTCCGCACGGCCGCGCCACTACACAGTCCGCGCGCACACATACGCATGGATGGACACCTTCGGCGGCGGCACTGCGCCCTGCCTGTCGGTACACGGCCACTGGCTGGAGAACGCAGGCTTCAAGGTTGGCGCAAGCGTAAGCGTTGAAGCAACTGTCGGCCAACTGCTCATCACTCTGGTTGAGTTCCCCGATTCAACAGAACCGCGTCATTCCAGCGCGTTTGAGAGACATATTGCCAAGCTTGCCCGCGCGAAGCCTGGCGACCACGTAGAGCACGACCATCCCGGCTGGCTGGTACGCGAAAAAATCCTCGCCCCCATGGGCGCCTCGACGTTGGATTTCGCCCACGCCATCGGCGTGTCGCAGGACTTCGCCGAATGCTTCCTCGCCGGCGACCACGACGTGGACCCGGACCTCGCTCAACGCTTGGGGCCGTTCTGCCACACCTCGCAGCGCCTGTGGCTGGAGCTACAGCATAAGCATCGATCAGTGACGTGGAGCTGAGCACAAGCCGAATCTCAGCACGCTTCTAGCTGTTGCCATGGTTAATTTGCAGAAATTCCTTCGCAGTTTCATTCCCCGCGTCAGCGGCAGCGTGAATCAAACGCATCGCTTCCACACCATCCTTGGCAACGCCAACCCCATGTAGCAACGCTAGTCCATATTCATACTGGGCTGGAGGGTATCCTTGACTTGAACCAGCGGCGAAGCACTTCGCGGCTAGCTCTAAATCCAACGGCCCCAAGTCTCCAAACAAATAATACATACCGCGAGTGAACTGCGCCGGGGCATATCCCAACTCCGCAGCCTCACCAACAAGGCTGAGATGGCGTGCGTTGTATGCCTCTTCATCCTCCTCCGGCAGGCTCGACATAGACCACAAATACAACCCTTCTGCGTCTCTGGACCTTACCAGGGGAGCAAGTAGCAAGTTCACGCCATCCCAGTCATCCGCCATTAGCAGACGGTCATACTCAACAGTCACTTCAGTTGGCAGACTAACCATGCGGGGTCACCTTGTCACCCTTCGGTGACCTACAGCGGCATTGGATGTGATGTGTGGAACGCGCGCCGAGCTTCTCTTTGGCATCTTTCTCAGCCATGCGCTTTGCTTCCATCAGTGTTAGGCCCACACCATAGCCAAAAGCATACTCCTTATCGTCAATTGAACAGTTCCCCTCACTTCTTCCGTCCCGATTGGCCCTGCATATACATGTGTAGTAACCCTTCTTTCGATCAGGATAAGGGACGGCACGTCCGCTGCTTTCAGACCACAAGCTCCTTAAGGCCAAGCCGCCGAAAGTCTGACCAAAGCCATTGGGGTCTAGCCATCCAGATGGCCGAGACAGTTCAAGCGCGAGACCAATAGCTTGACCGATCGGAGCATTCTCCGGACCGCCGGATCCTGAGTACCCGTTGCCATCGCTGGAGTAGCGCTCATTGTAATAATCGTAGCCCCCAACCGGGCCAGGAGTAGGGATGGGGATTGACCTAGCTCGTTGCAAACCAGTTGGGTCGGCGGATCCAGCTGGATCCCCCTCGACGTAGCTGTAGGTCGATTCACCACCCGCCAAACCGATAGGATCGCTTTGCGCGTAGCGCCCACTGCCCGGCTCATAGTCCCTGAAGTAGTTGTAGCTCAGGCCTGAAGACGAATCCATGCGCTGCCCCGGGAAACGAAGATCAAAGGACTGCTGGATTCCATCCTGATCAGGATCCTCAGCTGGCATGCCAGACCCAAATGCCTCACCAAGCAGGCTCCAGCGCCACACCGCTACATCGCGCTGAGGATCGACCACTGCGCGCGGCGAACCCAAGTGATCTGACTCGATGTAGAGCAGCTTGCCCGCTTGAATCAGTCCTACGGGTTGAGACCCCAACCACACGACCTGCTGGGCCGGGGTACCGGTCGCACCGTAGCTGCCCAACCACTCGCCACCCTCACCATGCAGGTGCAGCGTCTTGTCAGTACCCACCTGCTGCAGAACACGCTGCCCTGCCGCGTTGTGGCGGTAAATGGCCTGCGCGGAGCCTGCTCGGGTCGCACTACCAAGCCGGCCAGCCAGGTCATAGGCATACTGCCACTCGCCGCCGATCGTCAGCGTGTTGCCCATCGCGTCGTACGTGCGGTCAACACCATCCACAGACATCAGCCGGTGGCTATCAGCCGGGTAAACGTAGGGCTGTACCCCGGCCGAGTTGCCAAACGACAACCGGTTGCCCGTGGCGTCGTAGGTGTACTGCTCGATGGCCACGCCGTTCTGCGAGTCTCGGAACGCGATCAGGCGGCCCAGTGTGTCGTAATCCAAGTTCGCGCCCTGCCCCTGCGGCCCACCATCGGTAAGCGAGGTGATGTTGCCCAACGGATCGAACCCGAAGGCGACATTCAATCCGTCGCGCGCATCGTTGATTGTCTTCGGGCGGTAGTCCAGATCGTAGCTGCGTTCCAGACGACGGCCATTGCCGAAGGTCCAGGACTGTTCCGGACCGAAGGGAAGCATCTTTACGCCTTGGAGAAGCACCGCACGGCTTCCACCGATGGGGGTGACACCCACACTGCTGACCTGCCCCTGCGCGTCGTAGCTGTAATCGACCAGACTGCCATCCGGGTACGTCATCGACTGCGGACGTCCCGAAGCATCGTAGGCGTACCGCAGCGTCAGCGCCTGGCCCTCCACCACCTGCACACGACGGACCAGGTCCCCCATCGCACTGTAGCAGTAGTCGGTCCGGCCGCTGGGATCGATCATGCTGGCAAGCCGCCCCACCCCTGCACGCTCACCGACCGGGCATTGAGCCGACGGCTGGTCGTAGACATAGTGGATGTCGGCTGCGGAATCGGCATAGCGCACAGCGGTTGCACGGCCCAAGGCGTCGTACTCGTACTGTGCCGTCACACCTCGCGCGTCGGCTCGCGTCAGCGCATTGCCCGCGCTGTCATACGTAAACGACGTAATCCCTGTGTCCGGGCTGGTCTGGCTGAGTACCTGTCCGAACACATCTCGCTCATAGTTGGTCTTCAACCCCTTGGGGTCGGTGATCTCGGTCAGGTTGTCGAGTGCGTCGTACTTGAATTGGTTCTCTGCGGCAATTCCGCCCACGTCCCGACGGGATCGCTCGACGCGATTAAGATGGTCATAGGTGTATTCGGTGACCCGGCCCAGCGCGTCGATGACCGAAGCGGTGTTGCCGTTTTTGTCGTAGACAAAGTCGGTGGGGTTGTCGGCGGCATCCGCCTGGGTGGTCAACTCGCCACGGGAATTGTAGATACGGCTCAAAGTACGGGTGAGCGTACCTGCGGCGTCGCGGGTATTTTCGCCAACGCGGTTGCCTGCATCGTCCAGAACGTACTGGATCTTATTGCCTGCACTGTCGGCAACCTCGACCAGTCGATGCGCGGCGTCGTAGCTATAGCTAACGTACGAACCATCCGGTTGGATCGACCGCTTGGTCAGCCCAGTGGGCCAGTATTCGGTTCGGGTCACGCGGTCCGGAGCACCACCGGAACCGTGCACGCGCGTCGCGGTCAACCAGCCGCGGGGATGGTATTCGAAGCTGGTGACCAGCCCGTTGCTGTCCTTCTGCGAGGCGAGCCGGCCCGCACCATCGTAGCTCAGGTTCTCAACTGTGTGACCGGCCGGATTCATAGCCTTCCACAAGTCACCCTTGCGGTAAGAGCACTCGCCACCTGCCACAGCACATCCCGGAGCGTCGCTGATGTAGTACCCCAACGAGTGAATCTCCGACACATTCTGCCTGGGCCCAACAGTTGTCATCAGTTGGCCGACGATGGCGCACGTGCCGGCCGCGACGCCTGCCGCATCACAGTAGCGGTGCTTTATCTGCCGGGTACCGCCAGTTTGGGGATCTATCTCGTTCCGCAGCACCGGCCGACCGGCTTCATCGTAGGTAGTAGTGCTCTCGATCAGGAGCTGATTGGTGTCGCTGTAGGTGGCCGAACGGACCTGCAACCCGTACTGCGCGTCCCACTCGTTGACCGCCGTACGCAGCACACCGCCAGACGGTGTCTTCTCCACCTTCCGCAGCAACAGCCCACGGGAGTCGTACTCGGTCTCGGCAAGCTCGCCAAGGAACCCAACCTGAGTATCCACGTATCCATTGGCATCGTAAGTTTTGGACTTCGCGTTGATGCCACAGAGCGGCCAGCGCTGATCGACGTCTGCCAGCTTCACGACACCATCGATGTTGGTGAACCGGTAGGTGTTCTGCGACCCCAGCGGATTGGTGATAGTGGTTGAGCCATCTGCGTTGAATTGCAAGGTTATGCGGTCAATTGGCGAGGCAGTGCCACCATGCGCACTACTGACCGCGCGACCCGCACCGTCATAGCTCCACGTAGCGTAGCGGCTTCCCGACTCGTCGATGATGCCGGTCAATGCGTTAGGCCAACGCCGGTCTTCGTAAAGATAGCTGCGGGTCGTCTCCGATGGCGTGCCTGCTGCATAGGTGACCGAGGCGAGACGCTCGCCGTCATAGGTGTAGTTGGTTCGATAGCCCGCTGGGTCGGTCAGGCTCTCCAGCGACCCCAAGTTGTAAGTGAAAGTTATCGCCCGGCCATTGGCATCTTTCAGCTGGGAAATCTGCCCAGTCGGGCCACGAAAAACACTCAGAGCAGTGATGCCATCCGCGACAACCGCCTCCCACTGGCCGTCGGCGTCATACCTCTCGATACTGCCCCCCACCACATACAGGTCCCAGCCTCCAGGCCGGCCGGTTGCGGTGACGCGTCGCTTCAACGTCAAACCGGAGCCTTTCGATATGACCCGAGGCTCGCTGGCGGTGACATCGAATCGAATAGTGTCACCGTTGGGGCGCTGCGCCAGCACCTCAGCCACACCTGTCTGATCACTGCTGTACACGTACTGCAGCGACCTAGTGAGGTTTGAGTTCCAACCTGCTCCGTGCGGCAGCGTCCTCAGATTGGTGCTTGAGTACCGGCGCTCGAACTTCAGGTACTCACCTGCGTGCGCATCCAGCTCCAGCTGAACCTTGCGGCCCAGTGCCGAGTGGATGGGGTTGGATCCATTACCGCCGGCCGGGCAGATTTCATTATTGCGGGAGCTCGCGATCCAATCGGGGTCTGGTTCGGGCCTTTGCGCACCACTGTACTGAACAGAGTGGTAGTACCTGTCGTAGGCTGCGGATTGGTCGTAGCGAAAGCAGAAATATCGTTTAGAGAACGTCCCGCCATTGCTGCTGCCTGGCGGCGGTGCTGCGTGTTCAACTGTGGTGCGGAGGTACTTCGTATTGTCCGACGCACCACCAACCGCAAGATGGCACAGGCGATCGCTTCCGTCCGGAAGTGTCTGAATCAGATCTGCGGCTTCAGACTCTCTGTCGCAGACGTAGCCGTAGCCGTTGTGGGTCAGATACCGAAGTTCGCACTTTGCGTGCAGTTGGAACGACGCCAGCATGAGCAGTAAGAGGCTCGTGATCCGTGACACGCCAGACTCCTTGGCAGATGTGCAGTATTTTCATTCAGGGCCGCAGATCGCATTCCGCCGCGCCCACCCCGGTGGCGATACTAACCGAGCCGAGCCACCCGGCGCACTGACAGGCGACTCTTTTCCGCAGCGCACGCCACCCACTGTCTCATTGCACTCGCTTCGCCCAATTGAGATGCAGGCGGGTAATTCATCGATTGTCGAAAGTCGCTTTCAGCCCATTAAGGACAGCACAACTGCGAATGGTACAGCTCAGTGCCCGCGCAGCGACTCGGTGGCTTGCTGCTCCAGCGGGCTGAGCAGGCAATCGATGACCACGCCTTTGCCGGTCTTGATGTTGGCACTCAAGCTAATGACCGCGCCGAGCTACACCTGCGCGTCGTCTGCTCGATCTGCTCTTCGGCCGTGCGCGGGCCATCGAGGGTCTGTTGGTGTAATTCAATCACCAGAACGCGTAGCGCGTCGTCGATCACCACCATCTTCGCGCCCCAGACAGGCTCGCCGCGCTGCCTAGCGCCTACACCAGCTGCACACCCTGCTGGGCCCTGGTTGCCACTTTGGCAGCGCCAAGCCTGGCGCTCACGTCCGCGGCCAGCAGGTTGTCCCAACCGCCACAGCCTTGACCGTGCCTATGCCGCTGATGGTTTCGACCATGAACGACCGGCTGTCGGCGCCGCGCACGATCCTGTCGTTCAGGCGCTTGCGCAATACCGGGGTGGTGCTCATCGAGATCAATGCGTTTACGGGCAACGAGAGCACCACGATCGATGTCAGCAAGCCGCTGTAGAAGAACGTCACGACCAGAGGCACGGCGGTCAAGAACAGGTGTCAGCGCCTGCCCTGTCGGCAGATTGCGGATGCTCTACAACTCGCGCGCCCACGCAATGATGTCACCCACACGTCGATCGCTCTACCACCCATAAACTCGAGGCAGCAAATTGTGCTGAATCAGGGTAGTACCACCCGATCCACACCGGGTGGTGCAGTCTGCGGAAGCCCCTGCAGCCTCAGATCTTCGCCGATCAATCCTTGGTAACGCGGTTGATCTCAGCCAGGCTGGTCGTACCCGCCGCCGCCTTGACCAGCGCCGACTGCCGCAGGTCATTCACCCCGGCGCGCTGCGCGGCCTCGGCAATCTGGATGGCGTTGCCACCGGCCAGCACGATCACCGAGATTTCCTCACTCATCGGCATCACCTGGTAAATACCGGTACGGCCCTTGTAGCCCTCGGTGCACTCCTCGCACCCCACCGGCTCGAACAGGCGGATGCCTGCATCGATCTGTGCCTGGGTGAAGCCTTCGGCCAGCAACGCATGCGCCGGCAGCTCGATCGGCCGCTTGCAGTTGCTGCACAGCCGCCGGGCCAGACGCTGGGCGATCACCAGCGTGACCGAACTGGTGATGTTGAACGGTGCGATGCCCATGTTCATCAGGCGCGCGATGGTCTGCGGCGCATCGTTGGTATGCAGCGTGGACAGCACCATGTGGCCGGTCTGTGCGGCCTTGATCGCGATCTCGGCGGTTTCCAGGTCGCGGATTTCGCCGACCATGATGATGTCCGGATCCTGGCGCAGGAACGAACGCAGCGCCGCGGCGAAGGTCATGCCGCGCTTGTTGTTCTGCTGCACCTGGTTGACACCGGGCAGGCGGATTTCGACCGGGTCTTCGGCGGTGGAGATGTTGCGCGTTTCATCGTTGAGGATGCCCAGCGCGGTATACAGCGACACCGTCTTGCCCGAGCCGGTCGGACCGGTCACCAGCACCATGCCATACGGCTTGTGGATGGCCTCCAGGAACAGCCGTTGCTGTTCAGGCTCGTAGCCCAGCTTGTCGATGCCCAGCTTGGCGGCGCTGCCGTCCAGGATACGCAGCACGATTTTCTCGCCGAACAGCGTGGGCAACGTGCTGACGCGGAAGTCGATCTGGCGGGTCTTGGACAGGTTGAGCTTGATGCGCCCATCCTGCGGCACCCGCTTTTCGGCGATATCCAGCTGCGACATCACCTTCAGGCGCGCGGCGATGCGCTGGTTGAGCTTGACCGGGGCCTTGGCCACGTTCTTGAGCAGGCCGTCGATGCGGAAGCGCACGCGGTAGTCGTCTTCGTACGGCTCGAAGTGGATGTCCGAGGCGCCCTTGCGAATGGCGTCGACCAGCACCTTGTTGACGAACTTCACCACCGGGGTGTCGTCGCCCTTGGCATCATGGCCGGTGTCGCTGGAGCCGCCGTCCTCGTCCCCGCCGGACACATCCAGATCGCCCATGCCCTCGTCGTCACCACCGAGGCTGCCCCCCAGGGTGTCGTGCTTGGACTGCCACTGCTCCAGCGTGCGCTTGATCTGTTCCTCGTCGACCAGGATCGGCTCGACCACCAGGTTGGTGTGGAACTTGATCTCGTCCAGCGAGTGGGTGGGGTCGCTCGTGCCGATAAACAGCTTGCCGCCACGCTTAAAGAGTGGCAGCACACGGTGCTTGCGCAGCAGCTCCTCGCTAACCAGGCTGATCGCATTCTGGGCGCTGTCGAACACCGACACGTCCAGCAGCGGCATGCCGAACTCCAGCGCATTGGCGGCGGCCAGTTGCGCGGCAGTCACCAGCTTTTTATCGGCGAAATACTGCGGCAACGGCTGCTTGGCCAAGGTGGCCTTAGCCATCGCATCGCGCGCGGTGGCTTCGTCAAGCGCGCCATCTTGGACCAGGCGGCGGGCGATGCCGGTGATCCCGACGAGATTGGCAGTAAGCACGGCGTTCATTGGATGCAGGCTCCCCATGTCATAGGCGGAAGATTACTGCATTGTGGGAAGGGGCGGGGTCGTACCGGCGCCCCGATCATGCGTTTTGGCCCGCTCGGCGCCCCTGCCGACGGGGCGGCAGGGTAACATTGGCGCGGGGAAATCGGGGAAACAATGTGAATAGCATTAGCATCATCCTGCCCGCCAAGAACGAAGCAGAAGGCCTGCTCCGTACCTTGCCGGCATTGCGCCAGCTATATCCGCAGGCCGAGTTGATCGTCGTCGATGACGGTTCAACCGACACTACCGCCGAGATCGGCCGCACCCATGGCGCTACGGTACTGTCCAGCCCGTACTCCATGGGCAACGGCGCGGCGATCAAGCGCGGCGCCCGCGCCGCCAGCGGCGAGATCCTGGTATTCATGGACGCCGACGGCCAGCATGACCCGGCCCACATCCAAACCCTGCTGGGCAAGCTTGCCGAGGGCTATGACATGGTCGTGGGTGCGCGCGACAGCAGCGGCCAGGCCAGCGTCCACCGCGGCCTGGCCAACCGCTTCTACAACTGGCTGGCCAGCCGCATGACCGGGTTCAGGATCCTGGATCTTACCTCCGGGTTCCGCGCCGCTCGGGCGCGACGGTTCCGCGAGTTCCTGCACCTGCTGCCCAACGGCTTCAGCTACCCCACCACCAGCACCATGGCCTTCTTCCGCAGCGCCTACCCGGTCGCCTACGTACCGATCCCGGTGGCCAAGCGGGTGGGCAACGGCAGCCACATCCGCCCGATCAAGGACGGCATCCGCTTCCTGCTCATCATCTTCAAGATCGCCACCCTGTATTCGCCGCTGAAGCTGTTCGCGCCGATCGCCGCAGGCTTCTTCGCCCTGGGCCTGGGCTATTACGGCTACACCTTCGCCACCATGCACCGCTTCACCAACATGAGCACCCTGCTGTTCAGCGCCTCGGTGATCATCTTCCTGATCGGCCTGATCTCCGAGCAGATCACCGGGCTGACCTACCTGGCAGCGCGGGACGGGCGGGACGCGGAGTGAGTGGGACGGTCCCCGCCAGCCGTGCACATCGGCGGTCGCGGCTGCTGGTGCTGGCGTCGACTTATCCGCGCTGGCCAGGGGACCCGGAGCCGGGTTTCGTGCACGAACTGAGCAGACGCCTGGTGGCCGGGTTCGATGTCACGGTGCTTTGCCCGCATGCCGATGGCGCCCTGCGTCGAGAACGGATGGATGGGGTGGCCATCATCCGTTACCGCTATGCGCCGGCGCGCTGGGAGCGGCTGGTCAACGACGGTGGCATCGTCGGCAACCTGCGTCATCGTCCGTGGACCGCACTGC
This sequence comes from Stenotrophomonas sp. GQ19, assembly GCF_059758695.1. NCBI lineage: Bacteria > Pseudomonadati > Pseudomonadota > Gammaproteobacteria > Lysobacterales > Lysobacteraceae > Stenotrophomonas > Stenotrophomonas sp. GQ19. The sequence continues at coordinate 349,293 of NZ_JCAXES010000002.1, forward strand.
TGCTGCCCGGCTTCCTGCTCATTCAGCTATTGTCCCTGCGCCGCCTGCTCCGGACAGTCCAACCGGACGTCATTCACGCACACTGGATACTCCCCCAGGCCTTGATGGTGGCGCTACTGCGGATGGTTGGCGTGCGTACGCCACCGACACTGGTGACTTCTCACGGCGCGGACCTTTTCGCATTGCGCGGTCGGTTGCCCACGTGGCTGAAGCGACTGACCATGCGCCGGATGCAGGCCGGTACGGTGGTCAGCAGCGCGATGCGCGAGCCGATGCTGGCCCTCGGCGCAGACCCGGCGTCGCTGGCAGTGGCCCCCATGGGCGTCGACCTGCAGCAGCGCTTTACGCCCGATGCGCAGACGCAGCGCGCTGGGCAACAACTGCTCTTTGTCGGGCGCTTGGTGGAGAAGAAGGGACTGACACACCTGCTCAATGCGATGCCGCTTGTCCTTCAACGTCATCCCCATACGATGCTCAGCATCGTCGGCTTCGGCCCTGAGCTGGCGTCCTGCCAGCAGCAGGTCGTGAGGCTCGGGCTACAAGCGCACATACGTTTTCTCGGCGCTCTGTCGCAGGATGCACTGCCTGATCTCTACCGGCGCAGCAGCATGCTGATTACGCCCTTCGTGCAGGCGCGCTCGGGTGACCAGGAGGGGTTGGGGCTGGTAATGGTCGAGGCGCTCGGCTGCGGCTGCCCGGTCGTGACCACCCGGCTGCCTGCCATCCGCGAGTTGCAAGAAGGTCATTGGCCCCCGTATCTGGCCGAGCCCGGAGACGCAAGTTCGCTGGGGGCACAGATCAACGCCCTACTGGACAACCCGTCGACTGGTCAAGCGTGGGTGGAGCAGCTTCGCCCTTCGTTGGTGCGGCGTTTCGATCATGCCGCAGTCGCGGCCGGGTATTCGGCGCGGTTGGAGGCGCTGGTTGCGGCGGCGCACACGCAGCTGAACCCGCCCCCCACATGAAGTGGCGCCTGCCCATTGGATCGCTGGCTCGCACATCGCTGCAGGTAATGGTGTGGCAGGGCGTGCGCCTGGTGTGCCTGGCGGCGTGGATAGTGGTGGCCGCACGCGGACTGGGCGCACAGAATTACGGCATCTTCTCGGGCATTGCGGGCACCGCCTCGGCGCTAGCCGGCCTGGTCGGGCTGGGCAGCGGCATGCTGATGTATCAGTACAGTGCGTCGGATCCCTCACGGTTCTCGCCGTACTGGAAGCAGACTTTGGTGCTGTGTGCGCTCACGTCGCTGCCATTGGCGGTGCTGCTTTTCCCCTCGGTATTGGGCAACGCATCGATCTCGTTGACCGGCATCGCCCTCATAGCCGCATCGGAAATCCTCGCCTTCCCCTACGTCACCAGTGCCGCCTTCGCGTTTGCGGCGCATGAGCGCATGGGGTGGGCGGCCGCACTACCGGCCGCTAGCGCATTGCTGCGCCTGATCGCGATCCTCGTCTTCAGCGTGCTCCCAATGCAGCGAGACTTGGACCATTACCTGTTCCTTCACCTGCTGGCGTCGCTGGGCGGTGCCGTGTTCGCATTGCTGGCAGTGAAGCGAGTGCTGGCACCGCAGCCGCAGCGCTGGCAGATTCGGCCTGGTGATCTGCGGCATGGTGCCGGCCACGCGGTTAGTTGGACCTCCATGACCGCGGTGACTACCTTTGACAAGTCATTGGTACTGCGCGCGGGTGGGGATACCATCGCGGGCCTGTACACCGTCTGCTACCGGATCGCTGCGGTGGCCGCCATGCCACTGGACGCGATGGTGATGTCGGCGATGCCGCGCCTGTTCCGGGCAGACCAGGCGCCGGCACGCCATCATCGCCTGGTGCTGACCATGGCTGCAGCTGCTGCCACCTACACCGGTATTGTCGCGGCCCTGCTGTGGTGGGGAGCCGGCATTCTGCCTTACCTGGTGGGGCCTGACTTCGCCCCCGCCGTGCCCGCTCTGCGCTGGATGGGGCTTTTCGTCCTCGGCTACAGCCTGCGCCAAATCGGTTGCCATGTTCTGGTGGGACGCGGCTTCAAGCTGCGCAAGACACTCATCGAAGCCGTCGGACTTCTCGCCATGTCACTGTTGAGCGCGTGGCTGATTCCACGATACGGGCTGACCGGTGCCATCTGGATGGTGATTTACGCGGAAACAGGCATGGCTTTGGCCACTTGGATAACGCTGTGGCTCAGCGGCGGGAAGGCCGTGCCGCACGCCGCCGTGCCGCCGTGAATACACCTTCGTAAGCCTCTACGGCGCGCTCTATCGAAAATTCAGCTGCACGGGTCAGCAGCGCTTCCCGCTCTACCCTGATTGAGCCGTTGAGGCTACGCTCAACTGCAGCCGCCAGTGCTGTCGCATCATTGACGTTGACCAGTTGCCCGAACTGCCCGTGCTCGAGAATTTCGGCCGGGCCGCTGGGGCAATCGGTCGCCACCACCTGCGTTGCGCACTGCATCGCCTCCACCAGCACGTTGCCAAAGCCTTCGTAGTCCGAGGGTAGCGCCAGCACATCGCTGTTCGCAATCCACGGCAGCACGTCCCGCACGGCCCCCATCAACCGGCAATCGTTTTCCACAGCGGCGTCCTGGCGCCACTGCTCGATCTGCGCGGCAAGCGGGCCTGCGCCCAGGACAAGCAGGCGGATGGGCCTGGTCGCCCTGATCTTTAGGAATGCCGCGAACAGCAGATCCAGTCGCTTCTCCGGCGCCAGTCGCCCTGCGAACACGAGCACTGGAACATCATCGCGCGGGAACGGCCACGCTTCAGGCAAAGGTAGATCGGGCGCGCCACTATCAGCAGCCGACACGATCGGGTTGTGGATCACCTCGATTGGTACGCCGTCCAGGCTGAGTTCGAGGCGCATGTCCGCCGCAACTGCAGCCGACACGGCCACGATCGCATCCGCCGACGGCAATAGGCGTGCCATCGCCCAACGTATGCAGGCCAGCTTCAATCGGCGCACGCCCCCCGCTGCCAAGCGCGGCCCGGAGATGGCCAGGTGCTGGGTGACGACCACCGCCGCATCCGTACCCAGCCAGCGGCGCCACAGCAGTAGCCAGACGGCGACATCGTTGGAAGTCGTCACGATGACGGAGGGACGGTTTTTCCTAATCCACCCGGGAAGTCGCCACAGGAACTCCCATGCGCCGAGTGGCGCGATGCAGCGGACCTCGTCTACGCTGGAGGCCGGGACCAACAGGCGACCAGCGACGATCTGCACCGCGTGTCCACGCTCCGCCAGCCCACGGGCAAGGTTGAACTGGACACGCTCGAGACCACCGGCGTCCACCCGACTCAGCAGCAGAGCGATCATGCGCCCATCAACTGCGCCAGAATTGTCCGGTCCGCGACGCATATGACGTCCTGATAGTCGCCCAGGGCGTCCGCACTTATGGGCACCAAACGTCCGTGCGCCTCAAGTCGGAGGAATCGATATCCCAGCGGAACCAGCACATCGAGGATGTCCCGCCCCCGGTAGCCGGCGATCTGCGCCGAGCGCTCATTCACTTCTACCGCGATCACGGGAGAGAAGTTCGCGATTGTCTGAAGCGCGCCTTTCAGGCAGGCAAGTTCGCCGCCTTCGATATCGACCTTCATGAAATCCAGCCGCTTCAGTTGAAGCAGGGCGGCCAGGTTATCAAGGGCTTCGATTTTGACTCGACCCAACACCCGATGCGAGGCGGGATCGCCGTGAAGGCTTCCAAGACCGCGATGAGACTCATCCAGATCGTGCTGTCCACAGGAATCGTAGATATCGAACTCTCCTGTGACCTCCGCAAGTCCCTGACGCCGTACGCTGACCACCTGCTGCAGCCCGTTGCCGCCAATGTTGCGCTCCAGCTCATCGGCGATTGTGTTGACCGGCTCGAATGCGATGACTCGCCCCGCAGCTCCAACGCGATTGGCGCAGACCAGACTGACTTCACCGATATTGGCCCCTACATCCACTACCACCATCCCGGGCGCAAGAAAGCGATTCAACAGGGCGACCAGACGCAGGTTGTAATATCCCATCCAGAAGATGCGCCGCTGCATATGCTCGGCCAAGTCCAGATGAAGGGCGAGATTGCCGTCAAAATCATTCACCCGCACGACAGCATGCGAACGCCGAAACATGCGCCGCATGAGGGTCTGGAAAAGATGGAAACGCTCGCTGGACAACGCGTTTGCGAGTTTCCTCAGTCGTAGCAATGGCTGCAAATCCTGTCTCCCAGATCGTGTCACACTGTAATTGGCCACCCGGGCCGCGGCACCCTGCCCCCCCCTACCGCTGCGCTGGCACAGAACGCATCGATGAATATACTCGTCCTATGCAAACGCCAATACACCGCGCGCGACCTGCTGTCTGATCAGTACGGCCGTCTGTATGAAATCCCCGACGGCATGGCCCGGCTCGGTCACCGCGTGCATGGCCTAGCTTCCAGTTATCGCCCGCGGCGGGACCTGCAGCGACATGTCAGCGGAGCGGGCGTGGCATGGCGATCGGCCAATGCCGTGCCATGGGGGCCTTTCCACCCCACCCGCGCCTTGGCTGAAGCGGTTGCGGATTGCCAGCCTGACGTCCTATGGGCCAGTTCCGACGCGTTCCATGCCATTTGGGCGGTCGAGGTTGGGCGCGCCCTGCGCATACCGGTCGTGATCGACCTCTACGACAACTACGAGCATTTCGGGCTGACCCGGCTTCCGGGCATCTCACGGCGATACAGGGCAGCCTGCCGGGCCGCGGCGGGGTTGACACTTGTGAGCCATTCTCTCGCACGCCATGTCCAGCAGAATTATCCAACCTCTGGACCTTGCGCCATCGTGGGCAACGGCGTGAACAGCGCGGTGTTCCATTCGCTCGATCGAATCGACTGCCGGCGTGCGCTCGGTCTCCCCGCAGATGCAACGATCATCGGCTGTGCCGGTGCAATCCAGGCCGACAGGGGCATCGAAGATCTGTTCGATGCATTCGAAATCCTCGCCCAAACGAATCCCACCCTCCACCTGGCGTTCGCCGGACCGCGCGATGCCACGCCTTCCCGATACAAGCACCCCCGCATCATCGACCTGGGCATCCTGGACTGGCGGCAGGTTCCCTTGCTCGTCAATGCGCTGGATGTTGCGGTCATCTGCAACCGGGACTCCAGCTTCGGTCGCTATTGCTTCCCGCTGAAGCTGAGCGAAGCACTCGCCTGTGGCGTGCCGGTGGTGGCCGCCGGGGTGGGTGACGTCAACGAGATGCTGAGCGCGGCTTCGCAACGCTACCAACCAGGGGACGCGAGCGATCTGGCGCTGAAACTGCGACATCAGCTTTTTGAACCAACGATCGCGCAGGCTGCACCGACCGCTGCACGCGATTGGCAGGCACTGGCAGGGGATACGGCGGCTCTACTGGCGACGTGTCTTCAACGCCCCCCGCGATGAAGGGGAGGGAATCAGCGATGAGGTACCGGTTCATCAGGCGCAAAGACGAAGGGAATTACTTCACTCCAACGGGCACAGTTCCATCAGGATCGCCAAGCAGGCCCAGATCTCGTGCCCTTGCCTGTGCAAGCTCCGCTTGGCGGCGCCACCCCTTCTGGACGAGGGTATCGATGACCTTGCGCGCGTACAGGGGATTGGAAACGCTGTTGTCGATTGCCCGGACGAACATCTCGTCGGCAAGCGACTCGTCGTGCGCGTGCACCATCGCGTAGTCACCCACCTGAGCGTAGCTGTAAGGGGGAAGCGTGGTGCGCTCGAACAGTACGCGGAACGACTGGGCAAGTCGCTTGTCGTCCAGCACCACGCCCTTGTAGCGATTTTCCAGCAACGAGAAAAGTGCCCCCGTTGTCTCCGGGCTCAAGGTCCCGGCCCGGACTTTGTTCACCAGCCTGTCCCACCAGATCGACGGCACGTCCCGCCCACTCTGCGCGGCCGTCAGGATCAGACCCTGGTCACTGATGATTGATGCCCCGGGAAGCTGAGAGCCACGTTCGAACTCGCCGATGGCCATGTCGATGAATGGAGAGTTCGAGTAGCCATCGGACATTCTGAAGTACATGGCGCCAAGATCTGCACTGGCGCGTGCCGAGCCCGGATTCTCGACAACCAGCTCGGTCGCCAGTAGCAGCGGATCCCCCCACGTCGCGGATCGAATGAGGGTCAATCCAGCGGATCCTACCAGAACAGCGACGACGGCGGCCGGCAACACCAGCTGCCGCGCCGCAGCAGGTGCGCGAAGTATCAAGTCACAGGCCACCAGCAGCACGCCGAGCAGAGCCAGGTAGTTGCGATGCTCAAAGGCAAGTTCAAGCGCAATGACATTACTGGTGAGCAGGTGCGATACGAAGAACCATAGGATACCCAGCGCAACCAACGGTGCGCGCCGACGGGCCCATACAGCGGTAGCCAGCAGACCCGACAGCAGCAAGCCTCCGAGTAACGTGGACACCGGCTGCAAAATGCCACGCGAGGGCAGGACATTGTCGTAATAGAACGTAAGATTGCCCGGCGTCGGCAGGAACATCTGCAGCAGGTACATCGGCAGCACTCTCAACTGAGTCAGCAGTCGCTCCCACGTGCCGAAGTTGCGCGCCAAGTAGTGATCGGACCAGTAATGGGGAACCACCACCGCGACGAAAACCACGAAACCGGCAAGCCCCCCCAGGCCGTAGAGCCACCGCCAACGACGTTCGACCGATGTACTGGATGCAGCGAACCGAAGCACCGTCAGCTCCATTGCCAACGCATACACCGGGACGAGTACGGCCGTCTCTTTTGACAGCAAACCCAACAGGGCTAGCAGGACCGCTGCCACGAACCACCGCCAACCCGAACAGGATCGGATCTGGCACAAGCGCCCGCGCAAATAGCAGATCATTGCGGCCAGCATGAAGGTCGCCGCAAGTGTCTCCATGCGCTGCACCACGTACAGAACGCTAGAAACCTGGATGGGATGAATGGCCCAGAGCAGCGCAACAGCGAGGGCCGCAACGTGCCGGGCACGATCCTTCAGCACAACGGTGGCCGTCGGAATGCCTAGAAGAAGGTTGACCAGCACCCACACGAGAACGGTGTTGCACGCGTGCACGAGCAGACCGACAAACTTGTAGCCCCAAGGATTCAACCCGCCCACCGCATGGTTGACTGCCAGCGTAGCCATCGCCAGAGGACGCGCTCCGAATGTGCCTCCCGGATCGAAGGAGATTGCCGCCTGCCAGATCAACGACGGCTGCAGCGCAGCCACGTGCAGCCGCGTGTTTTCCACAATCGTGCTGAAGTCGTCGAAAATGAAGGCGCCGCTCAGCCCGGGCCAGTAAATGACCAGTACCGGGATAACGAGCAGGGCAAATCCTACGCACTGCTGCCACCTACCCACCGCATGCTCACCCTTCGACAACGCCCTCTCCCTCGACTACGGATCAATCAGCTACAGCCAGCCGGCAGCAGCTTTGCATCAAGCGATCCATCGGCCTTGCACCGCCACTCACCCGAGCGGCTACGTGCGATCTCGATGGTCTTGTTGGCCACGGTTGGGCTACCGCGCAATGTGCACCGGATGTACCCATCGTCGGTGGACAACATGCTCAACCGGCAACGCGCGGTACTGCTGGGCAGTCCGACGTCCGACAGATTGAACGTGGTGACATTGTTGGCCAGCACCTGCGATTCGAACATTGTCCGGCCGCCGGTCACTTCGGCCAGGCCCGCCGTCAACTGCGACTTGGCCACGTAATTTTGATAAGCCGGCAGCGCGATAGCTGCCAGTATTGCGATGATCGCGACCACGATCATCAACTCGATCAAACTAAAACCACGCTCCCCACGCATGGCGTCCCCCCATAGGATGCTGTTCGGCTGCACTTCAAAAGAAAAGGGGGCGAAACCGCCCCCCTTCCTCACTCAACGATGGCGCTGAAGATTAGCAGCCGGCCGGCTTGTAAGCAGCCAGTTCGCTCGCAGCGGTGCAGTTCCACGCGCCCGAGCCATTGCGCGCCAGCTCGATGGTCTTGCCCGAAACCTTCGGGTTGCCCTTCAGGGTGCAGGTGATCTTCTGGCCGGTGGCAGCTTCCCAGTTGCCGCTCGGAGCGATGGCGCAACGCGGGGTGCTGGAAGCCAGACCCAGGTCGGCAACGGTCGCAGCGCCGGTCTTGGTGCCGGACTGGATGCCTTCTTCGAACGCGGTCACGCCGCCACGAATATCGGCCAGACCGGCAGTGACCTGCGACTTGGCGACGTAGTTCTGGTAAGCCGGCAGTGCGATGGCGGCCAGGATGGCGATGATCGCGACAACGATCATCAGTTCGATCAGGGTAAAGCCCTGCTGCTTCTTCATGAGTACATCCCCTAGAGGTAGGAAAAAAATGAACACTGGGTCGAAGCCTGGGCCGGCGAACCGGTGAGCGAGGCTGGCGCCCGTGCGGGTGGATCAAAGCAGGTTGCGTGCCAACGTCATCAGCAATGCTCCCCAGCATTCCCCGGCGCAATAATGGCAGTAATCTTCAGGATTGGAACCCCCCGCACGGAAATTTGCGACCAAACCGGCAATGTGACGTATTACGTCACCTTGTGACCGTGGGGGTCCTGGATCCCGGTCACGCTTTGGCCAGATCCAGGGATGCCACAGCGCCCCGGAACCGGCTAACATGCGGCGCAGATAGCCCGCCTGGGGATGGCGTGGCTGGGGAGCCTGTATGTCTGTCAGCCGTAGTGCAGTCAAGAAAGAGCCCGTGGCGCGCAGCACCACGGAGTTGCAGCCGTTTGTCTGGGAGGGGACCGACAAGCGGGGGGTAAAGATGAAGGGCGAGCAGCCCGCCAAGAACATGAACCTGCTGCGCGCAGAGTTGCGCCGCCAAGGCATCACGCCCACGGTGGTCAAGCCCAAGCCCAAGCCACTGTTTGGGTCAGCAGGCAGTTCGATCAGCGCCAAGGACATCGCCTTCTTCAGCCGCCAGATGGCGACCATGATGAAGTCGGGTGTACCTATCGTGGGCGCGCTGGACATCATCGGCAGCGGGCACAAGAACCCGCGCATGAAGAAGATGGTCAATACCATCCGCACCGACATCGAGGGCGGCTCCTCGCTGTACGAGGCGATCAGCCGGCATCCGGTCCAGTTCGACGAGCTCTACCGCAACCTGGTCAAGGCCGGTGAAGGCGCTGGCGTGCTGGAAACCGTTCTGGATACGGTAGCCAATTACAAAGAGAACATCGAAGCACTCAAGGGCAAAATCAAGAAGGCCCTGTTCTACCCGATCATGGTGATGGCGGTGGCGATGATCGTCAGTGGCATTCTGCTGGTCTGGGTGGTGCCGCAGTTCGAAGACGTGTTCAAGGGTTTCGGCGCCGAACTGCCCGCCTTCACGCAGATGATCGTGAATCTTTCGCGATTCATGGTGTCCTGGTGGCTCCCCATCCTGATCGTCATCGTCGGTAGCGTGTTCGGCTTCATCGCCGCCTACAAGCGCTCGCCAACGATGCAGCACACGCTGGACAGGCTGATTCTGAAGGTACCGGTGATCGGCCAGCTGATGCACAACAGTGCCATCGCGCGGTTCGCCCGTACCACGGCAGTGACGTTCAAGGCTGGCGTTCCGCTGGTCGAGGCCCTGAGCATCGTCGCCGGCGCCACCGGCAACAAAGTCTACGAGGAAGCTGTGCTGCGCATGCGCGACGACGTGTCGGTCGGCTACCCGGTCAACATGGCCATGAAGCAGACCAACCTGTTCCCGCACATGGTCATCCAGATGACCAACATCGGCGAAGAGGCCGGTGCGCTGGACGCCATGCTGTTCAAGGTGGCCGAGTACTATGAGCAGGAGGTCAACAACGCGGTCGACGCACTGAGCAGCCTGCTGGAACCGATCGTGATGGTGGTTATTGGTACCATCGTCGGCGGCATGGTGATCGGCATGTACCTGCCCATCTTCAAACTCGCTTCGGTGGTCTGATACACACATGGCATTTCTCGACCAGCATCCCGGCCTCGGCTACCCCGCCGCGGCCGGACTGGGGCTGCTGCTGGGCAGCTTCCTCAACGTAGTCATCCTGCGCCTGCCCAAGCGGCTGGAGTGGCAGTGGAAGCGCGACGCCCGCGAAGTGCTGGAAGAGCCGGACATCTACGAGCCGCCGCCGCCGGGGATCGTGGTGGAGCCGTCGCACTGCCCGCACTGCAAGCACAAGCTGTCCTGGTACGAGAACATCCCGCTGTTCAGCTGGCTGGCCCTGCGTGGCAAGTGCCGCCATTGCCACGCGCCCATCTCCATCCAGTATCCGCTGGTGGAGCTGGTCACCGCCCTGCTGGTACTGGCCAGCGTGTGGCAGTTCGGCTTTGGCTGGCAGGGCTTCGGCGCGATCGTGCTGAGCTGCTTCCTGGTGGCGCTGTCGGGCATCGACCTGCGCACCCAGCTGCTGCCCGACCAGTTGACCCTGCCCTTGATGTGGCTGGGCCTGATCGCGGCCAGCGACAACCTGTACATGCCGGCCAAGCCGGCCCTGCTGGGCGCTTTGGCTGGCTACCTGTCGTTGTGGTCGGTGTGGTGGCTGTTCAAGCAGATCACCGGCAAGGAAGGCATGGGCCACGGCGATTTCAAGCTACTGGCCGCGCTGGGTGCCTGGTGCGGGCTCAAGGGCATTCTGCCGATCATCATGCTGTCGTCGATTGTCGGGGCGATCATCGGCTCGATCTGGCTGTATTCGCGCGGCCGCGACCGCGCCTCGCCCATCCCGTTCGGACCGTACCTGGCCATCGCCGGCTGGATCGTGTTCATGTGGGGCGAGCAGATCATCAACGCCTATATGGGCTACGCCGGCCTGCGTTGAGGGCCGGCCGATGAGCAACTACATCATCGGGCTGACCGGCGGCATTGCCGCCGGCAAGAGTGAGCTCAGCCGCCGCTTCGAGGCACTGGGCATCACCGTGGCCGACGCCGACGTGGCGGCCCGCGACCTGGTCGCCCCCGGCAGCGAAGGCCTGGCCCGGATCACCGCACACTTTGGACCCGACATCCTGCTGGCCGATGGCCAGCTGGACCGTGCGGCGCTGCGCGAGCGCATCTTCGCTTCCGCGCAGGAGCGCCAGGCCCTGGAAGCCATTACCCATCCGGCGATCCGGCAGCAGCTGCGCGCCACCTGCGAGCAGGCCACCGGGCCTTATGCGATGGCCGCCATTCCGCTGCTGGCCGAGGCCGGCGGCCGCCAGCAATACCCCTGGCTCGACCGGGTGCTGGTGGTGGATGTGCCGGTATCGGTGCAACACGCACGGCTGCTGCAGCGCGACGGCATTACGGCCGAGCTGGCCGATCGGATGATTGCCGCCCAAGCCAGTAGGGAACAGCGCCTGGCCTTGGCCGATGACGTGGTGGTCAATGATGGCCAGCCGGAGCATCTGCAGGCGAAGGTGGAGCAGCTGGACCGCCTGTACCGCGAATTGGCGACCAGCCCCCGGTAGAGCCACCCCATGGGTGGCTGCGCGATGCCCGTATGCTGTGAAAAGCAGCCACCCATGGGGTGGCTCTACCCTGCGTGGGAAACGCGGGTCCCGCCTTACAGCGCTGGCGCAAACGTCAGTGTGGCCACCACGCCGCGCTCGACACCCGGGCGCACACTCACCTGCCAGCCGTACAGGTCGCACAGCCGGCTGACGATCGACAGGCCGATGCCGCCGCCCTGCGAATGGCCGGCATGGGTGCCGCGGTAGCCGCGCTGGAACAGTTTGGCCGCGTCTTCGGCGCTCAGGCCGGGACCGCTGTCGATCACGTCCACGCGGTTGCCACTGACCCGCACGCGCACCGAGCCTTCCTGCGAATACTTCACGGCGTTGCCGATCAGGTTGCCCAGCGCGACTGACAAGGCCGACTCGGGCGCATCGATGACCAGATCGCGGTCGCCTTCGAGCACCAGCTCCAGCGGCTTGCCGCCCAGCTGCGCACGGTGCGCGTCCAGCAGCTGCTCGGTCACGCGCGCGACATTGCTGTTGCCCTGCCCGCGCTCGTTGCGCGACAGCAGCAGCAGCGACCCGATCAGGTCGGTGCATTGCTGTTCGGCGCGCTGGATGCGCTGCAGGCGCTGCACCACTTTTTCGTCCAGCCCCGGGCGCGCCAGCAGCAGCTCGGTAGCGCCGCGAATCACCGCCAGCGGCGTGCGCAATTCGTGGCTGACGTCGGCGTTGAACTCGCGATCGCGCTGCACCACTTCGGTGAGCCGCGACGAATAGTCATCCAGCGCCTGGGCCAACTGGCCCACTTCGTCATCGGGGAAGCGCGGGGCCAACGGCTCCGGTTCGCTGGTGCCGCCGCGATAGGCGCGCAGGCGCGCGGCCAGGTCGGACACCGGCTTCATCACCTTGGACGCCGACCACCAGCCCAGTACCAGCGACAGCACGCTGAAGACCAGGACGGAGAAGAACAGCGCGCGGTTGAGCTGGGCTTCGCCGCGGATGCTCTCGGTCATGTCGTACGCGAGGAAGAACCACGCATCGGGCGTCTTGCGGACGGCCAGCTTGTAGGAAAACGGGCGATTCTCTTCGTCCACCCCGGCCACGTTGTAGTTGCCCGTGGCGTAGGCAGCCCATTCCGGTCGCTCCTCACGTACCCGGTCGAACTTGTCCTTGGGGTAGGCAAACGCGCGCACCTGCTGGAAAGGCACTTCCGGGCTGCGGCCCGGATCGAGTTGATACCGCATCGCGAACTCGTCGATGTTGCGGTTCAACACGTCTTCCACCAGCTGGTTTTCCACGCGTGCGCGGGTCCAGTTGGTGGCAAACGCAAACAGCGCCGTCAGGCACAAGCCCAACAGCGCGAAGGACACGATGATGCGACTGCGCAGCCGACGCCGGTACGGTGCCCGGCGGCGCTCCCCCTTCGCCGTCACCGGATCAGGCTTCCGGGGCGGCGATGCGGTATCCGATGCCATGGCGGGTCTGGATCAACGGCACCTCGAAGGGCTTGTCCACCACTGCACGCAGGCCGTGGATGTGCACGCGCAGCGAGTCCGAATCCGGCAGTTCCTCGCCCCACACCCGGGTTTCCAGCTCCTGCCGGGTCACCACGGCCGGGGCCGCTTCCATCAGTGCCTGCAGGATCTTCAGTGCGGTCGGGTTGAGCTGCAGCAGCTTGCCCTGGCGGCGCACTTCCAGCGTGTCCAGGTTGTATTCCAGGTCGCCGGTTTCCAGCACGCGGGTCTGCACGCCCTTGCCGCGACGCGACAGGGCGTTCAGACGGACTTCGACTTCCTGCAGCGCGAATGGCTTGATCAGGTAGTCGTCCGCGCCGGAATCGAACCCGGCCAGCTTGTTGTCCAGCGAATCCCGGGCGGTCAGCATGAGCACCGGGGTCTGCTTGCGTGCTTCGTTGCGAAGCTTGCGGCAGACCTCGATTCCATCCATGCCCGGCAGATTGAGATCCAGCACGATCGCGTCGAACTCATGGACCACGGCCAGATGCAGGCCGGTCACGCCATCGGCGGCGAAGTCGACAGTATGGCCACGGTCTTCGAGGTAGTCGCCCAGGTTGGCGGCGATGTCGCTGTTGTCTTCAATTACAAGAATTCGCACTGTGACCTCTAGTTGGAGAAATTGCCAACGCGCTGCGCCTTGTTCATCTGCAGCTGCGCATCGTTCTTCATGCGCTCACGCTGGGCGAGAGTCAAACACTGGGTAACCGCGAAATTGGAGCCGGTTGCCTTCTCACGCCGACATATTAGACGGCTATCCTCGCGCGCCTGTGTCAAAACCGTGTTCACGATCTGCTGGTCGTTGAACAGATCGGTCTTGGCAGCGGCGGGAATGGACGCCTCCTGCGGGAAGCGTTCCAGGGTGATACGCATACGCCCCAGTGCTTCACGAACGCGACTGCGATCTTCAAGCTTGAGTTCAGAGTACGTCTTGCCATCGTTCATATCGACATCGATGCGCTGGAGTTGTTCAGCCAGCGGTTTGCCGGTGGCGAACACTTCGTCTTTGGCGGCCTGCACCCCACCGGAGGCCAGCAACAGGAGCGACGCAACGGTGGCGAGCTTCATGCGATTCATTTCAACCAATCCTTTAGTCAGCCTGAACAGAACGCCGACTGTATCCCTGTCGGGTTTCCCTCAGCAAGTGAGTTTTGGCAGGCGCGGACGCCCTTGGAAAAAGGCCCAGACGGTAAACCGCCTGGGCCTGAAGTGTGTTCCCGATTACCGATCCTGCTGAGGAGGGCAGAGCTGCGGTTCGTCGAAGCCTACGCCGGGGTCGATTAAACCGGTGTTAAGCGCTCCGAAAGGTTTCGGAAAACCAATCAAGCCTTTGAAATGGAAGGCTTTTTCATGGATGCCACGTGATCGATGATGCGGCCGGCCAGGTCGGCTTGGCAGATCGCCTCGATGCCCTCCAGCCCGGGCGTGGAATTGACCTCCAGCACCAGCGGACCGCGGCTGGAGCGGATCAGGTCGACCCCGGCCACGCTCAACCCCAGCGCCTTGGCCGAGCGCACCGCCACCTGCTGTTCGGCGCGGCTGGCCTTGGCCGCGCGGGCACTGCCGCCAGCATGCAGGTTGGACCGGAAATCCCCGTCCGGGGCTTGGCGCTGCATGGCGCCCACCACCTGGTCGCCGACCACCAGGCAGCGCAGGTCGGCGCCCTGGGCCTCGCCGATGAATTCCTGCATCAGGAAGTTGGCGTACAACCCGCGCAGGGCCTCGACAATGCCGCGCGACGCGCTGGCCTTCTCGGTCAGGATCACCCCCCTGCCCTGGGTGCCCTCATTGAGCTTTACCACGTGCGGCGGCGGGCCGAGCATCGACAACAGGTCGACGGTGTCGTCGGGGTTGTCGCCGAAGACGGTCACCGGCATGTCGATGCCCTTGGAGGCCAGGATCTGGTGTGCACGCAGCTTGTCGCGGGCCCGCAGGATGGCGTCGGAGGGGTTGGGCGTGCGCGCGCCCATCATCTCGAACTGGCGCAACACCGCGGTCCCATAGCGGGTGACCGAGGCCCCGATGCGCGGGATCACCGCATCCACCCCGGTGATCGGGCGGCCCTTGTAATGCATGGTGAAGCCGTCGGCGGCGATCCGCATGTAGCAGCGCAACGGATCGAGCACCCGCACGGTGTGGCCGCGGGTGCGCGCGGCTTCGACCAGGCGGCGCGTGGAGTACAGCTTGCTGTTGCGGGACAGGATGGCGAGTTTCATCGCGGTGCGAAGGGGCGGGAAAGCGCGCAGCATAGCGCGGGGCTACCGTGTCCAGATGACGGTGTGCGCCCGCGCATGCATGCGCCCCGGATGAATGCCCGGTCAGCCCTTGGGCACCGCCAGCCGCGCGCGTAGGCCACTGCCGCCCACCGACACTGCGGTCTGCCGCCACTCCACCACCACGTACAGGGGAACGTTCAGCAGCGGCTCCCGATGCCAGCCATCGGCATCTGCCCATTCGGTATAGGCCTGCAATTCCAGACGGCCGTCGTCGCCCGCAGCGAGCACCTCCAGCCAGGCGCTGCGACGCTGCTTGCCCTGCCCGGCAAACACATGGCGCCCCACCGCCTGCCAGCGGCCGTGCCAGTAGACCAGCCACACGCCTTCCACTGGCCGATGGGTGGCGTCCAGGCAGGAGCCGGCCACCACAATGCACTGGCCGCCGGGACTGGCAATGACGTTGTCCAGATCGCAGACGTGGCGCCCGCTGTCAACGCCGTCCAGGGCCAGCGCGTACGGCTGCGTGTGCTTGAACAGCTCCGGGTGTGCGGTCAGCCGCAGGTCGTCGGGCAACAGCAGGCCTGCGCTGAGCTCGCGACCATCGGGCAGGCGGTGACGCAGCTGCGCCTGCATCGGGCTGGCCAATGCCGGGTCATCAGGCGCCAGCCAAAGGCCGTGGTACGCAACCAGCGCAGTGGCCACATGCGGCTGGCGCAGCACCCACGCCGCCGCGGCGGCGTCCCCGTCAGCCTGGCGCCGTTCGCCGAGCATCTGCCAGAACACATGCGGGACCGCATTGAAGTGAAGCAGGACCTTGCGCTGCGCGTCATACCCAAGCACCACCCCACTGCGGTCAACGTAGGCCAACGTGAGGCGCAGCGGCGTTCCTGCCAGGTCGGTCCACGTGCTGCTTCGCGCATTTCCGCCTTCGCAGGCGATGTCACCCACGATCGCACCGTCGCGCAACATCTGGGTGCAGTACGCGGGGCCACCCATGCCCAGCTCGGCCCAGCCCAGGGTCACATCGCCGGTGGGGGGCTGGCGGGCGAAGGGCGACAACGGCGTCGAGTGCAGTGTCGCGCCACCGACCGGCAGCACGTCGCCGGCCAGGTCGAAGCGCTCCAGCACGCTTTGTACGGCAATAGAGGCGGCCAATGCCGCAATCACGCCCAATGGCGACCACCAGGCGATGCACACCGCCACCAGCACCCCAATGGGCAACCAGCGGGTGTAGCGACGCAACGCCGTACGGTCGGCGGGCCCCGGCGAGGGCGACACGGCGCGCTTATTCCCGCGGGACATGCGGCGCATCCATCCGCACCTTTGGGGTGCAGACACTGTCGTACTGCGCGGTGGCCAGCCAGTCGAGGTTGGTTCCTGCCGGAATGCGCGCTACCGGTCCGTCGATGGTGCTGCGCTCCCAACCTTCTCCGCGTCGCCGTGCGGCATATCGCAGGTCCCACTGCCCCTTCTCCAACCGGTACATCGCGACGGTGCCCCGGGTGCAGTCGGCCTCGATCCGGTACGTTTTGGAGCCCGGCACACGCCCTTCCACGCGACGCGTGCCATCGGGCAAGGTGGTGCGCGTCGACACCGTCGCCTGTACGCCGGGCTCGGCCGGAAACTGCTCCAACGGCGGCAGCACCGCCCACGCGGGCGCGACCATTGCGGTGAAGGCGGGCACCAGCAGATACCGCAGTCGAGACGCTGTGCGATCGACACTGCGACGGATCATGAACGTTCCTTTTTCAGATCGGGCAAGCGGATAGTATGACGGCGGCCCCGTGCCACGATCCCGTCATCCTCACCCGCCGATGCACGGTGAATCGTGTCGACGCCGCGCAGGCCTGCACTCTCCAATGGATTTCCCATGAAACGGATCATTCCCGCCGGCATTGCCCTGCTGAGCCTTCTCCTGTCGGCGACGACACAGGCTGCACCGGGTTCCTTCACCACCTACGGGGATTTCTACCGCTCGTTGGGCGGTAGCCTGTTCCAGGGATCGGGGACGGACATGGCAATGCCCTGCACAGACGCGCCTCGCAACTGCGTCTGGGTGACCTCAATGGGCCAAGCGCTACGACGCTTCGACCAGACGCTCTGGAGCGGGCCGAGCGACCTGGGCATGACAGCCCCTGCCGGCGTACCCGAGGTGGCGTTCGACGGCGAGGCGTTGGTGGTGGGCACGCAGCGCTGGCCCCTGAGCCGTGCGATCAACCTCGCGCCCGCACCGTGGAATGACAACGCGCCGATCGCTGCCGAGAACGTCGCGGTCATGACGCTGTGGCACCGCGGCAGCTCGGTGTGCCTGGACATCCGCCAGGTCAGCAGCGGCAAGGGCGACCGCTACACCAAGGTCGTGCTGCTGCATGAGAAGCAACTCTACGTGCTGCCCCCGCTGTTCGGCACCTGTGCCGCGGTTCGCGAAGCGCCGCACCAGGGGTTCAGCTATCCGAGCAACAGCTACCTGGGCGCCGGGATGGAAACCGATCCGGAAGGTCTGCAGGTGGACTACCTGCTGTCTGACGGCATCACGCGCATCGCGCGATACCGGCTGCGCTTCCCCGACCACGACGATCCCTTCGTGTTCAAGGCCATGCGCGAGTAAGTGGGGATGGCAGCGGCCAACGCGTGCCGATGGCTCCCAAGCGATGTCATTGGAAGTGCCCGGATCTGGCGCCCTGTGTGGATGCCGCACGCGAAAGACGCGATGGCGGTGCGCAGGCAGAAAGAGGGGAATGCGCTTCGTTCAACGGCTTGCAGAGCGCCGCGGGCTGCGGCGGAAGCCGGTGATGGAGCGGGTGAAGGGAATCGAACCCTCGTCAGTAGCTTGGGAAGCTACAGCTCTACCATTGAGCTACACCCGCGTTGCGCCGGGCAAGTTTATGCGGCGGGGCGGTAAAAACGCAACGGGCGGCACTGGGCCGCCCGTTGTGGCTGGCTTTCGCCAGCCGCCGGCAACGCCCCGTGCGGGGCGTTGCGCGCGGTGGATCAGAAGCTGCCGCTGAAGCTGGCGAACAGCGACACGTCGCGGGCACGCTTCTGCAGCGTGGTGGTGCTCATGCCCACGTTGCTGTTCAGGCCCCACAGGTTCAGGCGCGCACCCAGCACAGCGGTGGCGTAGTTCTTGTCGAACTCCAGGCCCGGCACCTTGTACATGCCCACGTCCGGCATCGACTGCAGCCACGCGCTGGCCTGCTTGCCGTCTTCGAACTCGTGGTCGTAGGTGACCTGCACGTACGGCTTGACGCTGCCGCCGTCGAAACGGGCCTGCCAGCCGATGCGGCCGACGGTGGAATCGACATCCTGGTCGCCATAGCCCAGCGCGGTGGCGCTCGGGTTGCTTTCGGTGTAACCGTCCAGCTTGACCTTCTGCCAGATCACCGCGGCCACCGGGCCATGGCGGAAGCCGCCCTCAGCGCCGAACTCATACCCGGCGTTCAACGCGGCGGTCAGGTTGCTGCCTTCCGGCGAGCCTTCATGGATACGGGTCGCCGGGCCCAGCTGGACCTTGCGGGTGACGTCATAGTCCAGCCAGCTGTAGCTGACCTGGCCGTTGACCCACACGCGCTCGCCATACCAGCCGGCGAACAGACCCAGAGAGGTATCGGACTGGGTGAAGTCGCCCTTGCTGTTGCCAAAGTCGGCGTCCATGCGGCCATAGCCGGCGAAGCCGCCGACCACCATGCCATCGCGCGCCCAATCCACGCCGAACAGGCCGGCCGGGGCCATGCCGTCGTACAGGTCGGCATGCGCGTAGCGCTGCATGTCGCCGCGCAGGTTGCCCCACCAGCTCAGGCCGTCGGCCGGACGGCCGTCCAGATGCCAGCTGACCTGGTCGGCGCGCGAACGGCCGATGGTCTGGGCCGAGTGGGTCAGGATCTGCTGGTTGCGCGGGGCTTCCAGGATCGACAGGGTGTACTGGCCCAGCATTTCGTGGGTCGCGTTGGACGGGTGCACGCCATCGGCGAACACGTAGGTCTTGTAGGCGTCCGGGGTCGCATAGGCGGCCGGGCTGCAGGTCAGCGAGGTCGCGGTGAGGCAGGCCTTGTCGGTGACATTGACGAAGCCGTAGGTGGACGGGCTGGCGACGATTTCCTGCAGGATGTGGAAGGTGTCCACCGGAATCACCTGCAGGCCGGCCGCTTTCAGGCCACCGAACAGCGCGTCATTGTAGGCCTTGGCCAGTGCGGTGCCGCCCGCCATGCCAACCGGGCCAGCCGCACGCGCGTCCGGGGTCAGGCCGATGTCGGGAATGGTGGGCACCACCACGTACTGGGCACCGGCCGCCTTCAGGGTGCCGACGATGCCGACCTGATCGGTCACCGCCGCGCCCAGGGTGGCGGCCAGCGGCGCGCCGCGCTGGATGGCGAACAGGTCATTGGCGCCGCCCCACACGGTGTACAGCGCGTTCGGGTCGGCCTTGCCGCCATTGGCAGCCAGGTACTGATTCATCTGGGTCTTGAGCGAGTACACCGGCACTGCCGGGGTGCCTGGCACCAGCACCTGGCTGGTATCCACACCGACGCGGGCGCCGCCGATGGCGTAGTTGTCACCGCCCTGGCCGTTGCCGTGCGCGCCGCCGTTGGTGCCGTAATAGTCGGCCACGTACTCGGACCAGATCCAACCGGGGTTGGTGGTGAACTGGCCGATGATCGGGTTCGCGCTGGCCGGCAGCAGCGGGCGGAAGTAGCCGGCGTCGCTCAGGCTGTCGCCAAATACCACGGTCTTGGTATACGGCGACTGGGCCATGGCCGGCAGGGCGGCCATGGCGATGGCCACGGCCATCAGGGAACGCAGGGGGCGCTTGCTGAGCAGCATGTAAAGCTCCTTGAAGTGGGGGAACAGCCGGACGTACGCCGGCGCACGGTGGCAATGGTTTCACCGCGCCCCGGGCAATTCACGCTGCGTCGCCGCATGAAATCGCCCCGGAGCCGGGAAAACCCGCCACAGCGGCGTCCGCCGCCCGGCAGGCGGCCGGCAAGGGTACGCACCCCGGCCACAATTAGGGACAATGGCGTCATGAACATCGTCCTCAATGGCGACACCCGCCAGCTTCCGCAAAGCGCCACCGTCCACGACCTGCTGCACACCGAGCAGCTGCTTGAGCGCCGGGTGGCGGTGGAGGTCAACGGCGAGATCGTCACCCGCAGCCGGCATGCCAGCCACGCCCTGCAGGACGGCGACGTGGTCGAGATCGTGCACGCACTGGGCGGCGGTTGACCGTGTTGGACCGCGCGTGCACGGGCGCAGCATCGTGACGCGCGATAGGCGATAATTCGCGCCATGAATCCACACGCCCCCAACGACGCGCTGGTGATCGCCGGCAAGACTTACGGTTCCCGGCTGTTGACCGGCACCGGCAAGTTCAAGGACCTGGAAGAAACCCGCATCGCCACTGATGCCGCCGGTGCCCAGATCGTGACCGTGGCGATCCGCCGCACCAACATCGGGCAGAACCCGGGCGAGCCGAACCTGCTCGACGTGCTGCCGCCGGACCGCTACACCATCCTGCCCAACACCGCCGGCTGCTACACCGCCGAAGACGCCGTGCGCACCTGCCGCCTGGCCCGCGAGCTGCTGGATGGCCACAACCTGACCAAGCTGGAAGTGCTGGGCGACCAGAAGACCCTGTACCCGGACGTGGTGCAGACCCTCAAGGCCGCCGAACAGCTGGTCAAGGATGGCTTCGCGGTCATGGTCTACACCTCCGACGATCCGATCCTGGCCAAGCGCCTGGAAGAGATCGGCTGCGCCGCGGTGATGCCGCTGGCTGCGCCGATCGGCTCGGGCCTGGGCATCCAGAACAAGTACAACCTGCTGCAGATCATCGAAGACGCCAAGGTGCCGATCATCGTCGACGCCGGCGTGGGCACCGCCTCGGACGCGGCCATCGCGATGGAGCTGGGCTGCGACGGCGTGCTGATGAACACCGCCATTGCCGGGGCCCGCAACCCGGTGCTGATGGCCAGCGCGATGCGCAAGGCCGTCGAGGCCGGGCGCGAGGCGTTCCTGGCCGGGCGTATCCCGCGCAAGCGCTACGCCAGTGCCTCCTCGCCGGTGGACGGGCTGATCTGATGACCAATCCCTTCGACAGTGCCGGCGCCAAGGCCCCGGCCAAGCCGTTCACCATTACTGAAGGCCGCCGCGAGGTGCGCAGCTTCGTGCTGCGCCAGGGCCGCTTCACCCCCGCCCAGCAGCGCGCGTTCGATGATCGCTGGCCGCGCTTCGGCCTGGACTTCACCGGCGAGCCGCGCGACCTGGACGCCACCTTCGGCCGCGATGCGCGCAAGGTGCTGGAAATCGGCTTCGGCAACGGTGCCGCGCTGCGCTTCGCCGCCCAGCAGGACCCCAGCCGCGACTACATCGGCCTGGAAGTGCACGCCCCCGGCGTGGGCCGCCTGCTCAACGCGCTGGCCGACGACAACGCCGACCACGTGCGCCTGTACCACCACGACGCGGTGGAGGTGCTGGAAAAGGAAATCGCCGATGGCGTGCTCGACGAAGTGCGCATCTATTTCCCGGACCCGTGGCACAAGAAGCGCCACAACAAGCGTCGCCTGATCCAGCCGGGGTTCGCTGCACTGCTGGTGCGCAAGCTGCGCAGCGGCGGCCGCCTGCACTGCGCCACCGACTGGGAAGACTACGCCGAGCAGATGTGGGAGGTGCTGGACGCCACGGACGGGCTGACCAACCGCGCCGGTCCGCGCGGCCAGGTGGACCGTCCCGAATGGCGCCCGCAGACCCACTTCGAAACCCGTGGCCAGAAGCTGGGCCATGGCGTGTGGGACCTGTTGTACGACCGCACCTGATCCCCGCCCAAGGAACCGCGCCACCCCATGGATACCGCGCTGACGCTGACCACCGATATGAAGCTCGTGCTCGGGCTGGTCGGCTTCACGATGGCGATGTTCCTGTTCGAGCGCATCCGCGCCGACGTGGTGGCGCTGGTGGTGCTGGTGGTACTGGGTGTCACCGGCCTGATCGCGCCGGAGGAAATCTTCGGCGGCTTCTCCGGTAACGCGGTGATGAGCATCATCGCCACCACCATCCTCGGTGCGGGCCTGGACCGCACCGGGGCGTTGAACCGGCTGGCCGCCTGGCTGCTGCGACGCGGGCACGGGGTGGAAACCCGCCTGCTGATGATGACCACCGCCATTGCCGGCTTGAACTCCTCGTTCATGCAGAACCCGTCGGTGATGGCGCTGTACCTGCCGGTGGCCTCGCGGCTGGCCGCACGCACCGGGCTGACCCTGCAGCGTCTGCTGCTGCCCATCGCCGCGGCGATCGTGATGGGCGGCGCGCTGACCATGGTGGGCAATTCGCCGCTGATCCTGCTCAACGATCTGCTGGCGTCGGCCAACAACAACCTGCCCTCGGGCCTGGCCACCATCGAACCGTTGCGCATGTTCGCGCCGCTGCCGATCGGCGTGGCGCTGCTGGTCGCCTCGCTGCTGTATTTCCGCTACTTCGGCGACCGCAAGCTGGTCGAAGAGGAAACCCTGGCCAACGACGGGGTCACCCCGGCGCGCACCGAGAGCTACTTCGCCAAGACCTACGGCATCGAAGGCGACGTGTTCGAACTGGTGGTCAGCGCCGAGAGCCCGCTGGTGGGCATGACCCTGGGCGAAGCGGAGAACGTGCACGACGCGCCGCTGCTGCTGGCGCTCAAGACCGGCAATGACACCCGGCTGGCACCGCCGGCGGAGATGCGCATCTGGGTGGGCAGCGTGCTGGGGGTGATGGGCGCCCGCGCGCAGGTCAACGACTTCGCGCAGAACCAGTTCCTGCGCATGTCCTCGCGGCTGAAGCATCTGGGCGACCTGTTCAACCCCAGCCGCGCCGGTATTTCCGAGGCCGTGATCCCACCCACCTCGGACGTGATCGGCAAGACCGCCTCGGAACTGCGCCTGCGCAAGCAGCGCGGGATCAGCCTGCTGGCGATCAACCGCGACAAGCAGGTGATCCGCGAAGACGTGCGCAACGTGGCCCTGCGCGCCGGCGACATGCTGGTCTTCCACAGCATCTGGACCGACCTGGCCCAAGCCGCCAAGAGCCGCGATTTCGTGGTGGTCACCGACTACCCCAAAGGCGAGCAGCGCCCGCACAAGTTCAAGATCGCGATGAGCATCTTCGCCATCACCATCCTGATCGCGCTGACCTCCAAGCTGCCGGTGGCGCTGACCCTGATGACCGGCGTGGCCGGCATGCTGCTCACCGGCGTGCTGCGCATGGACGAGGCGTATGCCTCGATCAACTGGAAGACCATCTTCATGATGGCCGGCCTGATTCCGCTGGGTTGGGCCATGGACAGCAGCGGCGCGGCGGCGTGGGTGGCCGGGCACACCATCGACCGCCTGCCCACCGGCATTCCGGTATGGGTACTGGAGATCGCGCTGGCGCTGTTGACCACGGTGTTCTCGCTGACCATCAGCCACGTGGGCGCGACCATCGTGATGGTGCCCATCGCGGTCAACCTGGCGCTGGCCGCCGGCGGCAACCCCACGGCGTTCGCGTTGATCGTGGCGTTGTCGGCGTCCAACAACCTGATGACCGCGTCCAATCCGGTGATCTCGATGATCACCGGGCCGGCCAACTACACCCCGCGCGAGCTATGGCGCGTCGGTGCGCCCCTGTCGTTGATCTACACCATCGTGGTGGTGGCGATGATCAACCTGATGTTCTGAGGAAAGCGTAGCGACCCACGGTCGCTACCTACCCGAGCCACACCTGGCCGTCGCGCACCTGCAACGACACCGCGCGCAGGCGGTCGCCTTTGCACGGGCCGGCTACGCAGCTGCCATCGTCAAGCGAGAACGACGCGCCGTGCGCGGCGCACACCAGATGGCCTTCACGGCTTTTCAGGAACTGTCCCGGTGCCCAGTCCAACCGTCGCCCGGCATGCGGGCAGATGTTCAACCACCCGCGGACATCGTCACCATGGCGGTACATGACCAGCGACTCGCTGTCGCCGTCCAGGGTGACCTCGACCTCGGCAAAGCCTGCGTCGGCAATGGCGTCCAGGGCCATCAGGGGAACGGCGGCGGTATCGGAAACAGACATGTCGGCACGAGGATTCAACGGGGCGGCATTCTCTCACGCCGTCACGTGGCTGGCCCGGCGATGAACACAAGTCATTGATTTGAAATGAACGCACGGTACGTTTAACGAGTTTTTCACTCAATGGCAGAGGCCACCCCGGATACTGATGGCTCGCTGACTTCAGCCAAAAGAAACGCCATGTACAAGCGCTACTTCCAGTTCAACACGTTCCGCACCCTGTTCGCGCCGCGCAAGCCGCGCCATCCGCTGGTGCGCGTCGCGGTGGGTCTGTTGGGCTTGGCTATCCTGGCCGCGCTGGTGTTCGTGGGGGTGTTCGTGGGTGCGGCGATGATCATCGCCGGTGTTGCGTGGAAGCTGCTTGCCCAGCGCAAGCAGGGCACGCGCCCGAGCGACCCGCAGGTGGTGGACGCCGAGTACCGCGTGGTTCGCAAGCAGGCATTGCCGCTGTCGCGTTGAGGGGTTGCCGCGCCCTTCGCGCGGCCCTCTGTCCGTCCCGCATTCGGCCACGTTTGGCGTGGCACGTCGCGCGCGCTCGTTCTAGACTGCCTGTGACCCAACGTGACAGGACGCGAGCATGACCGATGTAATCCCCACGCCCGAGCAGCCGCGCATTCCGGTGGCCGGTGGCGGTACGTTCCCGGTGCGCCGCATCTACTGCGTTGGGCGCAATTTCGCCGACCACGCACGCGAGATGGGCGCCGCCGTTCCGGCAGCCGATGACCGCGGCCGCCCGATGTTCTTCAGCAAGCCCGCCGATGCGATCGTGGTCGGGCATGACGATGTGATCCCCTACCCGCCTGCCACCCACGACCTGCACCACGAAGTGGAGCTGGTGGTGGCGATCGGTCGCGACGCGCCCGCCGGCGAGCTGCCGGTGGACCAGGCCGAGGCGCTGGTGTTCGGCTACGGTGTCGGGCTGGACCTGACCCGCCGCGACCTGCAGGCGGCGGCCAAGGCCAAGGGCCACCCGTGGGACCCGGCCAAGGGCTTCGATCATTCCGCGCCGATCAGCGAACTGGTGCCGGCCGGTGAAGTGGGCGACCTGGCCGCGCTCAACCTGTCGCTGGAAATCAACGGCGAAGTGCGCCAGCAATCGCTGCTGGACCAGATGATCTGGAACGTGCCGGAGATCCTGCACGAGCTGTCCAAGCTGTGGGCGTTGAAGGCCGGCGACCTGGTCTTCATGGGCACCCCGGCCGGCGTGGCGGCACTGCAGCCCGGCGACCGTTTCAGCGCGCGTCTGGAGAATGTGGCAGAGCGCCACGGCATCATCGCCGGATGACACCTGCTGCGTTACGCTGCGCCGTCATTTGATTACCCCTGCCACAGGAGAGCCCGATGGGAATGTTTACCGAGTTCAAGGAATTTGCCATGCGTGGCAACGTCATCGACCTGGCGGTCGGTGTCGTGATCGGTGCGGCGTTCGGCAAGATCGTCACCGCACTGGTGGACAAGATCATCATGCCGCCGCTGGGCTGGCTGATCGGCCGGGTGGATTTTTCGCAGCTTGCCTGGACCCTTGCCCCCGCGCGGCTGGGACCGGATGGCAAGGAAATCCCGGCGGTGGTGATCGGCTACGGTGACTTCCTCAACACGCTGGTGCAGTTTGTGATCGTGGCGTTTGCGATCTTCCTGGTGGTCAAGGTGATCAACCGCCTGGCCCGCAAGAAGGAAGCCGCGCCGGCCGCCCCGGCTGAAGAAGTGCTGCTGCTGCGCGAAATCCGCGACAACCTCAAGCGCTGAAGCATCAGCATCCCGGTAGTGCCGGCCGCTGGCCGGCTCCGGGCGATGATGGGTTCCTGCAGAGCCGGCCAGCGGCCGGCACTACCCGGTGGTTCTGGCGGTTGCCGATGCACATGCGAAACCTCGCCCCGGCGGGGTTTTCGCGTATGGAAAACAGCGTCCGCGCAACCATGACCTCCCACCCATGTGCGGGCCGGGCAGGCTGCTAAGCTCGGACGCTTCTGTCCTGCTTTCCGGAGCTGTCCATGCGTCGCCGCGTCCTTGCCATCGCATCCTCCCTCGCACTGTTGGCCGCCCCGGCGTTCGCGGCGACCGGCCCCACCACGCTGGCGCCCAAGTCGCTGGCCACCGCCGCCGAACTGCGCGAGCAGGCCCTCAAGGACGACACCGGCTGGAAGGTGGTCGAGTCGCTCACCACCGAGATCGGCCCGCGCATCGCCGGTGGCGAGGCCGATGCCCGCGCCGTGGCCTGGGCCGTGGCCAAGTTCAAGGCACTGGGTTTTGACAAGGTCTGGACCGAGCCGGTGACCTTCCCCAAGTGGGAACGCCGCAGTGAACACGCCCAGGTGATCGGCAAGCACGCCCAGCCGCTGACCATCACCGCGCTGGGCGGCAGCCCGGGCGGCACGGTCGAGGCCGAGGTGGTGCGCTTTGCCGACCTCGCCGCGCTGCAGGCGGCGCCGGAAGGTTCCCTGAAGGGCAAGATCGCCTTCGTCGACTACCAGATGACCGCCTACCGCGACGGCCGTGACTACGGCAACGGAGGCGCGGTGCGCAGCAAGGGCCCGTCCGAGGCGATCCGCAAGGGTGCGGTGGGCTTTGTGATGCGCTCGGCCGGTACCGATTCGCACCGCGTGCCGCACACCGGCATCACCCGTTTCGATGACGGCCTGACGCCGGTACCGGCCGCGGCCTTGTCGGTACCCGATGCCAACCAGCTCGCCCGCCTGGTCGCGCTTGGCAGCACCACGCTGAAGCTGAGCCTGGATTGCGGGTGGGACGGCAAGGCCACCTCGTACAACGTCATCGGCGAAATCACCGGGCGCAGCCTGCCCAAGGAAGTCGTTGTCATCGGCGGTCACCTCGATTCCTGGGACCTGGGCACCGGTGCCGTGGACGATGGCGCCGGCGTGGGCATCACCATGGCCGCGGGCCACCTGATCGGCCAGCTCAAGCAGGCCCCGAAGCGCACCATCCGCGTGGTGGCGTTCGCCAACGAGGAACAGGGTCTGTACGGCGGCAAGGCGTATGCCGAGGCCCATGCCAAGGACGTGGTGTTGCACCAACTGGCCGCCGAGAGCGACTTCGGCGCCGGCCGCATCTACGCCTTCAACACCGGCTCGCCGAACCCGCAGGGCTCGCGCGATGCCACCCGCCAGATTGCCGACGTGCTCAAGCCACTCGGCATCGAGTACGCCGCCGACAAGGGCGGCCCCGGCCCGGACGTGGGTCCGCTGGCCGCCAAGGGCGGCGCCTGGGCGTGGTTGGCGCAGGACGGCAGCGACTACTTCCACCTGCACCACACCGCCGACGACACGCTGGACAAGATCGACCCGGCCGCGCTGGCACAGAACGTAGCCGCCTACACCGTGTTTGCTTACCTGGCCGCCGAGGCCGACGGCAGCTTCGGCAGCGAAGCCAAGCCGACCACGCCGCCCAACGAATGACGGTCCACAGGGACCGTGGCGCTTCGCCACGGTCCCTGCCCTGCTCATTTGCCGCCGCGCGCGGCGATCTCGTTCCACAGCTCAGCCCGGGCAACGCCGGCCACCTGCGGGTTGAACACCGGGTCGATGCCGGCACGCCGGCTTTTCTCGTAGTCCCGCAATGCGGCCAGTGCCGGCTTCTGCAACAGCAGCAGCGCGATGATGTTCAACCAGCTCATCAGGCCGACACCGATGTCGCCCAGCGACCATGCCACCGTTGCGGTATTGACCGCCGACCACGTGGCCACGCCCAGGAACGCCACCTGGAACAGCCGCAGCACCCACGGGCGGTGCTGGTTGCGGCACAGGTACACCACGTTGGTTTCGGCGTTGTAATACAGCGCCAGGATGGTGCTGAAGGCGAACGGCAGAATCGCCAACGCGATGAAGGCCGTGCCGAATCCGGGCAACGCCGACTCGACCGCGTGCTGCACGAAGTGCGGTCCGGCGGCCAGCCCCGGTACGTTCGCCACCAGCATGCCGGCATGGCTTGCCGCCGCCGGGTCGTACACGTTGTAAGCGCCGGTGGACAACACCAGGAATGCGGTGGCGCTGCACACCACCAGGGTGTCGATGTAGACCGAGAATGCCTGCACCAGCCCCTGCTTGACCGGATGCGAGACCTCGGCGGCCGCAGCCGGATGCGCGCCACTGCCCATGCCGGCTTCATTGGACATCACCCCGCGGCGCACGCCCCACTGGATGGCGGTGCCGATCATCGCGCCAAAGGCGGCATCGGTACCGAACGCGCTGTCGACGATCAGCCGCGCCATGCCCGGCAGCGCATCCACGTTGAGCGCCATCACCACAGCGGCCACCAGCAGATAGCCGATCGCCATGATCGGCACCACCACCTGCGTCACGCTGGCGATACGGCGTACGCCGCCGAAAATCACCAACCCGACCACGACCACCATGCCGGCCGCCGATGCACTGGCGGGAACGCCCCAGGCGCCGTCGAGCGCACTGGCGATCGCATTGGACTGGGTACCCGGCAGGAACAGCCCGCAGCCAATCACCGCGCTGATCGCGAAGGCCACGGCATACCAGCGCTGGCCCAGCGCGCGTTCGATGTAGTACGCCGGGCCGCCGCGGTACTGCCCGTTGGCATCGCGCTCCTTGTAGATCTGCGCCAGGGTCGATTCGATGAACGCGCTGCTGGCACCCAGGAAGGCCACGCACCACATCCAGAAGATCGCGCCGGGACCGCCGTAGGCGATGGCCATCGCCACGCCGGCGATGTTGCCGACGCCGACGCGGCTGGACAGCGACAGGCTCAGTGCCTGGAACGAGGACACCCCGGAGGCCGAACTGCTGGAACTGAACAACAGGCGCAGCATGTCCGGCAATGCACGCAGCTGGATGAAGCGGGTGCGCACGCTGAAGTACAGGCCGGCCAGCAGGCACAGCCCCACCAGCGCCGGGCTCCAGACCAGGTCGAGCAGGCGGGCGACGATGGATTCGATGGTCATGGGCGGCTCCCGAGGACAGGACGGCGGGTCGAGGGCGCGCGCATCAGAAGTACATCCCGAGCGCGATCTGCGGGCTGACGAACGCACCGCTGTTGCGGCCGCCCACGCTGAACTCGACGCCGGCGATCAGCCCCAGCGAGGGACTGAAGTGGTACTCGATGGCCGGCGCAAGGCTGACGCTGCTGCTGGAAGGCCGCCGCTGGTTGACGCTGCGCAGGCCCTCGCTGCCCGGGGCATAACCGGTGATGTGCTGGTCGCTTTCACGGCTGGCGGTAACGTCCAGCGCGGCCACCCAGCGCGGGTTGAAGCTGTATTCGGCGCCCAACGAGAGACCCAGCAGCGAGCCCCGCGCGATGCTGCCGCGGAAGCCGGCATCGGTGCCGTACACGCTGCTGTCGTGCAGCGCCACGCGCGCAGGTGCCGGACTGGCGCTGAGCTGGCCACGCCAGCGCAGCGGGCGGTCATTGGGCATCCACAGCACCTGCTGCACGCCCAGTGCAAAGGTGGTGCGCTGCACGCCATCGCCCTGGGCGTTGAGTGGATTGCCACCGATGCGGTCGTAACTGCCGGTGGCAAAGCGCTGCAGCAGCGCCACCGAGATGGCCGGGCGCGTGCCATCGGCGCTGGGCGCCTGGAGCAGGTACTGCAGGCGCGCGGTGGTGTCACCGGCACGTACCGCACCGCTGCGCGCGCCGGCCGCGTCGGCACGTGCCGCGCTGAGATTGACCTGCGCGGTCACGCGCTCGCCCATGCCATAGGCGATGGGCACCACGGTGAGCCAGGCGCCGCTGTCGCTGCTGCGCTGACGGCGACCGGTGGTGTCGTAACCGGCATCACTGTCGACGCGGACCAGGTACGGCTCGATGTACCAGTGGCCGCGCGCGACCCCGGCCGGGTTGGCAGTCACCAGCGGGCCGGTGAAGTTCACCCCGTCCAGGCTGCGCGCCTGCGCGGCGGCGTGCGGAGCGACAAGCCCCATGGAAACAGCCGCCAGCGCTAGTGCGGCGACACGATGAAACGACAACGCGGACAAGGTCATGCCAAGACTCCCGTGAGACTGGAAAGAAGGCGGTGCGCAAGCACACCGCTGCGCCAATCTGCACAGCGCGCCGGGCGGCAACAACGTGCGAAAACCTTATTTTTTCCGATCTGTGCGGGGCTTCACGCATGTAAATTCAAAACACTTGCGATGGTGCTGTTTTGCGTTCTTGGCTGGCAATCGCAACGGTGGTGTTCATTGCGTGGGGCAATGACGGAAGCGTAGAGAGCGGGTGTTCCCGCGCTGCGTGCAGCCACCCGTGGGGTGGCTCTACCCATCGATGACGCATAAAAAAGCCCGGTCGAAAAACGACCGGGCTACCGGGACTCGTCACACCCCACGCGGTGAGCGTCACAGACATTCTGCGATCCGGACAACGGCGCCGCGCTGGGTGGGTGTCTCTCCTCACCTACCCAACACAGCACCGCCGAGCACTGTGACGCAGCTCAAGGCCAGCGCACTATGCGAAAAATCCGAATCGGCTGTAGTCACTACGCCATCAGTGACACCGATCACACCGCGTTGGGCAAGCGCGCACGCGCGCTACCCGAAAAACATCACCTGTTCAGCGGACCTGGCGTCCGTACCAGTGCGACAACAGCACCGCTGTCGCCGATGCCACGTTGAGGCTTTCCACCGCGCCGGTACCCGGAATGGACACCTGCGCGTCGCAGTCCTGCGCCAGCTCACGGTCCATGCCCTCGCCTTCGGCGCCCATCACGTACACCAGGCGCGCCGGCACATCGCTGGCGAACAGGTTGTCGCCGCCGTCCACCAGCGTCGCGGCCAGGCCAAAGCCGGCGTCGCGCAGCTGCTGCATCGCCTGCGGCACTGCCGGCAGCCGCACCAGCGGCACCGATTCGGCGCCGCCTTCGGCTACGCGCGCGGCCGCGCCGGACAACGCCAGCGTGGACCCCGGTGGCAGCAGCAGGCCGGCCACGCCGAAATGCGCCGCCGAGCGCAGGATCGCGCCGAAATTGTGCGGGTTGCCCACGCCATCCAGCCACAGCGCCAGCGCCGGCGTGCCGGCCGGCAGCGTGC
Source organism: Stenotrophomonas sp. GQ19 (assembly GCF_059758695.1). NCBI lineage: Bacteria > Pseudomonadati > Pseudomonadota > Gammaproteobacteria > Lysobacterales > Lysobacteraceae > Stenotrophomonas > Stenotrophomonas sp. GQ19. The sequence goes on from NZ_JCAXES010000002.1 coordinate 380,480, forward strand.
CCAGCCACTCGCCCAGCTCCAGCATCGGCGCGCGCAGCACGTCGGCCACCACCCCTTCATGGTGGGTGGTAGCGGCCAGCTTGTTGAGGTCGCCCTCTTCCACCACGCGGTAGCCCACCCGGTTGGACACGCACCACTTCAGCATCGGCTGCAGGCGCGGGATCAGCGATTCGGCCAGGTACAGCTTGCGCAGCGCCTGTGGGCGCTTGTCGAACAGGGCCTGCACGGCGTTCCAGCCATACAGGCGCAGCTCGTCATTGCCCCGCCCCGGCGGTGGCGGCGTGCCGCCCTCGCGCGGGGGCAGCGGGGTGGCCCGCGGCGGCCGCGAAGACGGGCGGCGGGCATTCTTCCAGGGATCATTCACTACGGGACAACTCCAGCTTGCGTTGACGCCAGAAATCGGCGTTCTTGATGCCCAATGCATCGGGGTCGAAGGTCGGATCCAGGCCGAGCTTCTTCTGTCGTTCGTAATCGCGCAGCGCCAGCATCGCCGGCTTCTGCACGATCAGGATGGCGATGATGTTCAACCAGGCCATCAGGCCCACGCCGATGTCGCCCAGCGCCCACGCCAGGGTGGCGTTGTGGAACGCACCGAACACCACCATGCCGATGATGCCCAGGCGCAGCACCAGCACGGTGAGCGGGCGCTTGCGGTTCTGGTTGATGTAGCTGAGGTTGGTTTCGGCCATGTAGTAATAGGCCATGATCGTGGTGAAGGCGAAGAAGAAGATCGCCACCGACACGAACGAGGCGCCCCAGCCCGGCAACACCGCTTCCACACCGGCCTGCGCGTAGCCCGCGCCTTCCGGAATACCGGCCAGGCCCTGGAAGATCGGCTCGGCACCGGCCACCGGCGAGTACACGTTGTAAGTGCCGCTGGCCAGGATCAGGAAGGCGGTGGCGGTGCATACCATCATGGTGTCGAAATAGATCGCGAAGGCCTGCACGTAGCCCTGCTTGGCCGGGTGCGAGACCTCCGACGCAGCCGCGGCGTGCGGGCCCGAGCCCTGGCCGGCTTCATTGGCATAGATGCCGCGCTTGATGCCCCACTCCACCGCCAGGCCCATCATCGCGCCGAACGCGGCGTGGGTGCCGAAGGCGCTGTCGAAGATGATGCCGAACATTTCCGGCACGCGGTCGTAGTTGATGATCATGATGACGATGGCCATCAGGATGAACGCGGCGGCCATGAACGGCACCACCACTTCGGCGAAGTTGGCGATGCGCTTGACGCCGCCGAAGATGACCACGCCCAGCAGCAGCGCCACCACGACGCCGATACCCAGCTTCAGTGCCTGGACGTCGGCCAGGCCCATGAATTGGCCATCCAGCGGGCCGCACAGGGCGCCGCCACGGCAGGCGTTGATGATGCTGTCGGCGATGGCATTGGCCTGCACGCCCGGCATCAGGAAGCCCGCGGCGATGATGGTGGCCACGGCGAAGGCCAGGGCGTACCACTTCATGCCCATCGCTTTTTCGATGTAGTACGCCGGGCCGCCGCGGTAGCGGCCTTCGGCGTCCTTGGTCTTGTAGATCTGGGCCAGGGTGCATTCCACGTACGAGGTGGAGGCGCCGACAAAGCCCATGACCCACATCCAGAAGATCGCACCGGGACCGCCGAAGGCGATGGCGGTGGCCACGCCGGCGATGTTGCCGATGCCCATGCGGCCGGCCATCGACATGGCCAGGGCCTGGAAGGAGGACACGCCGGCATCGGACTTCTCGCCCTTCACCGTAAGGCGGCACATCTCGAAGAAGCCGCGGATCTGCATGAACCGGGTGCGGACGCTGAAGAACAGGCCAGCGCCCAGGCACACGGCGATCAGCGCCTTGCTCCAGATGATGCTGTTGATGAAATGTACGGTTGCTTCCACGCGCTCTCTCCAGTCGGCGGAAAAAAAGGACGTCCCGTCGGCTGGAGGGGACCGGGTCGATTCTCCACCATCACGGCCGCCACGGGTAGCGCCGGGTGCGTGGGGGGCGGCGGCGTGGGGCGGATGAACGCGTCGCCACGCGCCGGGGCAATGACACGCCGCGCTGTAGAGCCGGGCTCTGCCCGGCTGCTTGATGCTTTTTGGCCGCGCGGAGCAGAGCAGCCGGGCAGAGCCCGGCTCTACGCGGCCTCTTATCGGCAGAGCAGCCGGGCAGAGCCCGGCTCTACACGGCAGCTACGTATTCATCTGCCCCGGTCAGGCGTGCCCGCCCACCGACGGGGTCTCCGCCTCCTGCTTCTCCAGCTCACGGGCCACCGCTTCGGGCGAACGCGTGTACGGGGCCAGCAGCGAATAGAACGCCGGCACCACGAACAGGGACAGGAAGGTGGACACGGTGACGCCGAAGATCACCACGATGCCGATGGTGCCGCGGCTGGCCGAGCCCGGGCCGCCGGCGACCACCAGCGGGATCGCGCCGACCACCGTGGCAATGGAGGTCATCAGGATCGGGCGCAGGCGCACCATCGACGACTCGACGATGGCCCGGTGCACGTCGCGGCCCTCGTCGCGCAGCTGGTTGGCGAACTCCACGATCAGGATGCCGTTCTTGGCGGCCAGCCCGACCAGCATCACGATGCCGATCTGGCTGAACAGGTTGATGCTGCCGCCACTGACATACAGGCCCAGCAGCGCGCCGAGCACGCCCAGCGGCACGGTGAGCATGATCACCAGCGGGTGGATGAAGCTCTCGAACTGGGCGGCCAGCACCAGGTACACCACCAGCAATGCCATGGCGAAGGTCAGCAGCACCGCACTACCGGCGTTCTGGTATTCGCGCGATTCCCCCTTCCAGTCCAGCTGCGCGTGCTGCGGCAGTTCCTCGCGGGCGATCTGCTGGGCCCACGCGATCGCCTCGCCCAGCGGGTAGCCCGGGGCCAGCCCGGCGGTGATGGTGATCGAGCGCAGCCGGTTGAAGCGGTTGAGGTTGCCCGCCTCGGCCACTTCGCTGAGCGTGACCAGGTTGGACAACGGCACCAGTTCGCCGCCGCTGGCGCGCACGCGGATGGCGGCCAGGTCGGCCGGGGTGGCGCGACCGTCGCGGCCAGCCTGCACCAGTACGTCGTATTCCTCGCCGTTGTCGACGAAGGTGGTGACCCGGCGCGAGCCCATCATGGTTTCCAGCGCGCTGCCGATCGCGGTGACCGACACGCCCAGGTCGGCGGCGCGCTGGCGGTCGATGTTGACCCGCATCTGCGGCCGGGTTTCCTTGTAGTCCGAATCCGGGCCGACCAGGCCCGGGTTGTCGGCCATGCGTGCCAGCATGCGATCGCGCCACTGCGCGATTTCGGCGTACTCCGGCCCGCCCAGCACGATCTGGAACGGCTGGCCCTGGCTGCGCACCAGCCCGCCACCGACCTGGGTGCGCACGCGCACGCCGCGTATGCCGTCCAGGTGCTTCTGCAGGTCGGCGGCCACGTCCGGCGTGGCAGCCTGGCGCTCGCGCCATGGCTGCAGGAACACGCTGATGCGGCCGGTATGCATTTCTTCGCTGGCACCGAAGCCGCCGGGCACGCGCGGGTTGGCGCGCACGATCGGCTTGTCGTCGCCGACAAACCCGGCCACCACCTTCTCCACTTCCTGCACCTGGCCCACGGTGTAGTCGTAGCCGGCGCCTTCCGGGCCATCGATCATGATCTGGAACGAACCGCGGTCTTCGGCCGGCGCCAGTTCGGACGGCAGCAGCTTGAGCAGCAGCGCGCTGGCCAGCAGCGACAGCAGCATCACCACCACGTAGATCCAGGTGCGCCCGACGTGTGCGTCGAGCACCCGCCCGTAGGCGGCCGAGACGCGGTCCAGATTGCGGTTGATCACCCCGTGCAGTCCCTTCGGCGGCTGGCCGCTGTGCGGCTTGAGCAGCTTGGAGGCCATCATCGGGGTCAGCGTGAGCGAGACGAATGCCGACAACGCCACGGCGGCGGCCAGCGCCACGGCCAACTCGCGGAACAGGCGACCGGTATTGCCTTCCAGGAAGCCCACCGGCAGGAACACCGCCACCAGCACGGCGGTGGTGGCGATCACCGCGAACGCCACCTGCGCGGTGCCGCGCTTGGAGGCCACCAGCGGCGGCTCGCCCAGGTCGATGCGGCGCTGCACGTTTTCCACCACCACGATGGCGTCATCAACCACCAGGCCGATACACAGCACCAGCGCCAGCAGGGTCAGCAGGTTGATGGAGAAACCAAACGCGTACAACGCGATGAACGCCGCCACCAGGCACACCGGCACGGTGACCGCGGGAATCAGCGCGGCGCGGAAACTGCCGAGGAACAGCCAGATCACCGCCAGCACCAGCAGCATGGCTTCCACCAGCGTGGCGTAGACGCGGTCCACGGCCGCTTCGATGAAGGTGGTGTTGTCGAAGGCGACGAAGATGTGGGTGCCTTCGGGCAGGGTCTGCCCGACCCGCTCGGCTTCGGCACGTGCGGTGCGGGCCACGTCCAGCGAGTTGGCGGTGGAGGTCTTGACGATGCCCAGCCCGATGCCCGGTTCGCCATTGCTGCGGTAGTACGCGCGCCGTTCGGACGAAGCCAGCTCGATCTTGGCCACGTCGCCCATGCGCACCACGTAGCCATCGGCGCCCTTGCCGAGCGGAATGGTGGCGAAGTCTTCCGGCTTCACGTAGTTGCGCTCCACGCGCAGGGTGAAGTCGCGGTCGGCCGACTCGATGCGGCCGGCCGGCAGCTCGACGTTCTCGTTACGCAGCGCGGTTTCCACGTCGCCCACGGTGAGGCCGCGCGCGGCCAGTTGGTCGCGATCCAGCCAGATGCGCATGGCATAGCGCTGGCGCCCGCCGATGCGGACCTGGGCCACGCCGTCCAGGCTGGAGAAGCGGTCGACCACGTAGCGGTCGGCGTAGTCGCTCAGCTCCAGCGTGTCCATGCTGGAGGAGGTCATGTTGAACCAGATGATCGGGTCGGCGTCGCTCTCGACCTTGGCGATTTCCGGCGGCCGCGCCTCTTCGGGCATGCGGTCGGCGACACGGCTGACCGCATCGCGCACGTCATTGGCCGCCGCTTCGATATCGCGGTTGGAGGTGAATTCGATGCTGACCTGGGCGCGGCCGTTGGAGCTGCGCGCGTTGATGGTGTCGATGCCTTCGATGCCGGCCAGGGCATCTTCGAGCACCTGGGTAATGCGGCTTTCGATGACCGCGGCCGAGGCGCCGGTGTAATCCACCGAGACCGAGACGATCGGCGGGTCGATCGCGGGCAGCTCGCGCAGGGTCAGGCGGGTGAACGACATCACGCCCAGCACGACCAGCAGCAGGCTCATCACCACGGCGAAGACCGGGCGCTGGATGGAAATGTTGGAGAGTTTCATCCGGCCGGGTCCGCGGGCTTGGCGGCGGGCACGCCGGCAGCCGCCGGCGCCGGGCGGTCATCGACCTTCAGGCCCGGGCGCAGCTTGCCGGTCCCGTCGACCACGATGCGGTCGCCGGCCTTCAGCCCGCTGCGGATTTCCACCACGCCGGCACGGCGCGCGCCACTGGTGATATCGAGGCGTTCGACGCTGTGGTCGGCCTTGACCCGGTACACGAACGAGTCGCGGCCGACCTGGACCACGGCGATTTCCGGGATCACCAGGGCCTGGCGCTCCGGACGGAACATGCGGATATCCAGCAGCATGCCCGGGCGCAGGGCGTGGTCGGCGTTGATGAAGTCGGCGCGCACGGTGACCGCGCGGGTGCCCGGGTCGACGCGGGTATCGATGGTGGCCACCACGCCTTCGAAGCTGCGGCCGGGATACGCCACGCTGGTGGCGGTGACCTTGTCGCCGTTGCCCAGGCTGGCCAGTTCGGCTTCGGGCACCTGGAAATCGACGTGCATGCGTTCGATGTCGTCCAGGGTGGCGATGCTTGTGCTGGGGGTGACCAGCGAGCCCGCGCTGACCTGACGGATGCCGAGCACGCCGGCGAACGGCGCGCGCACGCGACGGTCGCCGATGTCCGACTGCATTTCGCGCACGCGCGCCTCGGCGGCATCGCGGATGGCGCGCTGGGTGTCCAGGGTGGCGCTGGCGACCAGCTGCTGGGCGGCCAGTTCGCGCTGCCGCTTGTAGAGCTGGTCGGCCTCGGCAAACGTGGCTTGGGCCTGCAGCAAGGCCGCTTCCTGGGCCTGCCCACGCAGGGTGACCAACGGGGTGCCGGCGCTGACCTGCTGGCCGCTGTCGAAGTGGACGGTCTCGATGATCTCGCTGACCTTGGCGGTGATGGTCACCGACTCACGCGCCTTGGCGGTGCCCAGGGCCTGCAGCGTGTCGTTCCATGCGGAGGTCTGCACCACCTGGGTAGTGACCGGTACGGCGTCTGCCGCCCGGCGCGCGGTGTCGTCCTTGCTGCTGCACCCGGCCAGCAGGGCCAGGGTGAGGCCAGCGGCGATGCGCGCGGTGATGCGTCCCAACATTTGGAAAAATCCCGTTAAACCCACGACCGCCGAGTGTACGGGGCGGGGCTGGCCGGGCATATGTGCCAAGCGTTTACCGGCGCCCGGTGGCAGCCGAAATGCCTTTCGTGCTGGCCTGTGCGGGTGTGTAACGGCATGTATCGGCGCGTGTCGGATGACGTCAATCGCCGGGTGGAGCCGACCGTGGGTCGGCTGGACGCGTCCCGTAGAGCCGGGCTCTGCCCGGCTCCGGTTCCGTATCGGACGGTGGCGGATGCAGCCGGGCAGAGCCCGGCTCTACGTGGCTGCGGTTCCGTGTCGGGCGGTGGCGGATGCAGCCGGGCAGAGCCCGGCTCTACGTGGCTGCGCTTCCGTGTCGGGCGGTGATGCATGCAGCCGGGCAGCGCCCGGCTCTACGTGGCGGCGGTTCCGTGTCGGACGGTGGCGGATGCAGCCGGGCAGAGCCCGGCTCTACGTGACGGTGACACATGGCAGCCGGCAACGCCCGGCGCCACGTCCCTCAATACCGGTAGTTCACCTTCATCCACGCCGTCCGGCCCGGTTCGTTGATCCGCACCGGGTCGGCCGGGAAACCAAAATCGGCGCTGCCGGCCAGGTTCAGGTGTTCGCTGTAGGCGCGGTCGAACACGTTGTCGATGCCGGCACTGAGCAGCAGGGCGTCGTTGATGCGGTAGCTGGCATTGAGCGCCAGGGTGGCAAAGCCGGCACTCGGGCCCAGGTCACGGGCCACCACGTTGCCTTGGCCATCGGCGACGCGATGCTGGTGCGCTACCGCACGGGCCAGCGCGCCCACGCTCCAGCGGCCGGCTTCCCAGGTGGCGCTCACGCGTGCTTCCAGCGGCGGCATCTGCGGCAACGGGCTGCCATCGCTGCGGTTTTCGCCCCAGGCGTAGGCCAGGCTTCCACCCAGTTTCCAGTGCGTACCGAGCATGATGTCGGCGCCGGCCTCGGCACCGGCGATGCGGGCATCCACGTTGTTGGCCTGGGTCATGCTGCCCATCATGCCGCCGTCGAAGTAGGTGAACAGGATGTAATCCTGCAGCCGGCCGGCATACGCCGAGACCCACGCGTTGAGGCGCGCGCTGCGGTACTGCAGGCCCAGGTCCAGCTGGGTGGTCTGCTCCGGCTGGATGCCGGTAAACGCGTTCGCCGCGCCCATCGGCCCCATGTCCGGCGAGAACAGTTCCCAGTAGTCGGGCATGCGTCCGCTGTGGCCGATGCCGGCGTACCAGGTCAGCGACGGCGCCAGATCGCGTTCGATGCGCAGGAAGCCGCTGCCGAGGTGCTCCCGGCGCTGCTGGCCGGCGGTGGGGTTGGGCATGGCCATCATGCCGCTGGTGCGGCGTTCGTCGGTGACCTCGGCGCGGTCGATGCGCAGGCCCCCCACCCAGCGCTGGGCGGTGCCTTCGCCCAGGGTGATCTCACTGAAGGCGCCCAGGTTCTCGAACCGCGCGTCGGTGCGCCAGGGCTGCTGCTGATAGGTATTGCGGCCCATGCCGCTGCGGCTGCGATGACGGCTGTCCTGTGCATCCACGCCGGCCACGATCGCCACGTCCTGCCAGCGCCATTCCGAGGCGATGCGGCCGCCCGTGGTACGCCGGTCGACATTGGCGGCCATCGGCATCGGCATGCTGCTGTCCGGATTGGGCGTGCGCAGCGTGTAGTTGTCCATCACGTGGTCGGCGTCGTTGTAATACACGTTGGCCAGCAGCTTGTCCCAGGCACCGGGCAGGTTGACCCTTTCAAAGCGCGCGGCATAGCTGGTGCGCTTGAACGCGGCGCCGTCCATGCCACGCCCGGCGTAGCGCGCGATGGCATCACCGGTGCCGGCCGACAGCTCCAGCACGGTGTCGGCATCGGGTGTCCAGCCCACCGCCACGTCGCTGTTCCACTTGCGCCATTTCGACGGCACCACGTCGCCATTGCCGTCCTTGTAATCCTCCGCTTCGGAGCGATTGCCGTTGACCCGCACATAGCCCTGCGACGCACCGGCGGTCAGGTCGAGCACCTGGTCGTTGCGGTTGCGCGAGCCCACCAGTGCACTGGCGTTGATATCCATGCCCGGTGCGTCGAAACGGGGGGTGTCGCGCTCGAAACGCACCGTGCCGGCCGATGCCCCGGCGCCCCAGCGCACGCTCTGCGGCCCCTTGATGATGGTCAGCCGGTCGAAGGTTTCCGGCGCGATGTAGGACAGCGGGTTGTCCATGCGCGAGGGGCAGGCGCCGATCAGGTTGCCCTCGTTGCTGACGATGTTCAGGCGTGACCCGAACATGCCACGCAGCACCGGGTCGCCGTTGGTGCCGCCGTTGCGGATCGCCGAAAAGCCCGGCACGGTCTTGAGGTAGTCGGCGCCATCGCTGGCGGGTACCGGTTGGCGCGGCAGGCGCGGGTCGGTGACCCAGTGCAGCGGCGAGGACGGGGCGGTGGCGGTCACCACCAGCGTGTCCAGGGTCTGCGCGGGCTCACGCTCGGCGGCGTGCAGCGGCAGCATGGCCAGGGCGAGCGACAGGGAAACAGACAGGCGCGTCATTGCGCCCGCACTGCGGGAAGCGAGATTCATGTGGAACTCCAGAAAACGCACAGGCGCGCGCCGCCATCACGGCGTCACGCAGCAGGAAAGGACATCGGCGGTTTCAGGCGTTCAGCGGCGGGCCGCGTGCGGCATGCGCAGGCCAGCGCAGGCTGCGCGGCGTGGCGACGGCGCGCAGCACCGTCGGGGCGACCACCGGCAGCGCCGGTAGCAGCAGGATCAACACCGCCAGCCACGGCATCAGCCGCGAGGCCATCATGCAGTACTCGCACGCCTCGCCATGGCCGGCGTGTTCGTCCAGCGGTGGCGCAGGTGCACTCGGCGACGGGGCGGCGGCGTGCGTGGCCATGCCGTGCATCGGCATGTCCTGCATCGGCATTGCGTGGTGCTGGTGCGAGGCCGGCATGCCGTGCCCGGCGTGCGGATCAGCGGGAACGTCGGCAACCGGCATGGGATGGGCCATGCCCGAGGGCATCAGCATCAGCGGCGCATCGGCATGCGCCTGTTGCCAGCGGCTGACCAGCGGCGCCAGCGCCATCAGCAGCGTGGCCACGAAGGCGAGCTGCAGCAGAACGGCGTACGGGCGACGGCGGACATTCACCCGGTCATGGTAGCGCCCGACCGTGGGTCGGGCGGCCCGACGCCCTGCGACCAACCGTCGCAGCGGCCTCTGCAAAGCCCCGGCCGATCCCCTACCCCCCTCTGGAGAAAAGCCCCCTTCTGTTGAAGGGAGCGCGTCAAAGTCGCGGGGTAGAGGATGCCTGCGCGGCCATCACCGTCGCTTCTCAGACGGTGATGGTCTGCGTCAGCGATTCCCAGGTGGGCGGCAGCGGCCAGTTGGCCTCCTGGTTGCCGTCGATGACGCGGCGCAGGTCGCGGGTGTCGATCTGCGGGGCCAGCACGTGCACCAGTTCCAGCGCGTAGTCGCGCAGCACGCGGTCGCGCGGCAGTACCGCCCACGCGATGCACTCGTCGATCGGGGCCGGGGCCGGCCACGCGCGCAGGTCTTCGTCGCTGGCGTTGACCGCCATTTCCGCCAGCAGGCCAACGCCCAGGCCGGTGCGCACGTAGGTCTTGATCAGATCCGCATCCAGCGCGGTCAGCGCGATGTCGGGGGTCAACCCGGCACTGGCGAAGGCACGCTGCAGCGAGGAGCTGCCGCGGGTGGAGGATTCATAGCTGATCAACGGCTGGGTGGACAGCGCCTGCAGGTCCGGTGCGGCACCGGGGCGGTCCAGCACATGCCCGCGCGGCACCAGCACCAGCCGCCGCCAGCGATACAGCGGAATGGCGATACCGGCGCTGGGTTCGGCGCCGGCCGTGGAAATGATCGCAATGTCCGCATCGCCCTGGCTGAGCAGATCCAGCGCATCGCTTTCGGCGGCCTGCTGCAGGTGCACGCTGACCTGCGGGTAGGCCTGCTTGATCTTCGCCACGGCCGGCGGCAGCACGAAGCGCGCCTGGGTGTGGGTGGTGGTGAGGACCAGCTGGCCCTGGCTTTCGCGGCGCTGGTTGGCCGCGTAGGTGCGGATGTTGTTGGCTTCGCCCAGCACGGCACGCGCGCGGCCGATCACTTCCACGCCGGCCGGCGTGACCGCTTCCAGGCTGCGCCCTTTGCGCACGAACAACAGGAAGCCCAGCTCGTCTTCCAGCTGCTTGAGCTGCTTGGACAAGCCAGGCTGGGTGGCATGCACGCGTGACGCGGCGAGCGTGATGTTGAGCTCGGCGTCGGCGATGGCCACCAGATAACGGAGTTGGGTCAGCGTCATGGGCGTGTGGCACGGCAGGCGAAGGGAGGGCAATCCGACTGTAGGGCAATTGCCGTCACCAGCTTATAACCAAATGTTGTTTAAGAAGGGTATCAGGTCATTTCCCGGGGGCATATGCCGGGGCTACGGTCTGCCGGAGCATCCCCGCCCTGCCCTCCCCCTGCCGCGCCGGGCGCGGTGAACGGACTTCCCTGGAGCATTCCCATGGCCCTGTACAACTCGATCCTGGACACCATCGGCAACACCCCGGTGGTCCGCCTGAACCGCATCGCCCCCGACCACGTCACCGTCTACGCCAAGGTCGAGTCGTTCAATCCCGGCGGCTCGGTGAAGGACCGGCTCGCGCTGGCGATCATCCTGGACGCCGAAGCGCGCGGCGTGCTCAAGCCCGGCGACACCATCGTCGAAGCCACATCCGGCAACACCGGCGTGGCGCTGGCGATGGTTGCGGCCGCGCGCGGCTACAAGTTCGTGGCCACCATGGTGGAGACCTTCTCCATCGAGCGCCGCAAGCTGATGCGCGCCTACGGGGCCAAGGTGATCCTGACCCCGGCGGCCGAGCGCGGCTCGGGCATGGTCCGCCGCGCCAAGGAACTGGCCGACGAGCACGGCTGGTTCCTGGCCAGCCAGTTCGCCAATCCGGCCAACCCGGCCTACCACCGCAACACCACCGCACCGGAAATCCTGCGCGATTTCGCCGGCAAGCGCCTGGACTACTTCGTGACCGGCTGGGGCACCGGCGGCACCCTGACCGGCGTGGGCGAGGTGCTCAAGGTGGCCCGCCCGGACACCCGCATCGTCGCGACCGAGCCGTCCGGTGCGGCGCTGCTCAAGGGCGAGGAATGGAAGCCGCACAAGATCCAGGGCTGGACCCCGGACTTCGTTCCGGAGGTGCTCAACCGGGGCGTCTACGATGAACTGCTGAGCATCGACGATGCCCGCGCGATCGAGACCTCGCGCCGGCTGGCCGCCGAGGAAGGCATCTTCGTGGGCATCTCCGCCGGGGCCACGGTGGCCAGCGCGCTGGACATCGCCGCCCGGGCCGACAAGGGCAGCGTCATCCTGGCGATGCTGCCCGACACCGGCGAGCGCTACTTCTCGACCCCGCTGTTTGCCGACATCAACGAGGGCTCCGACGACGACTGGCTGGCCGGTCTGCCCTGAGCCCCGCGTTGGTCTGAAGGAGCCCGAGACGCCCACCGCCCGGTGGGCGTCTTCGTATTCAGCTATCGAAGTTGCCTTCATCTACGGTGAAGGCAATGGACCGCATCGTGTGAACTGCAAGGCGGCGCACATCGGGTCGCGCCGCCTGAGACGATGATGACGCAGCCTAGATCCCCCGCCCGGTAACGTGCGAGGCAGCAGTCACCCGTTGCAATGGACCCGGTATCAGTATCAAGGAGCGGCACGCATGAAGATCGAAGTGTGGCAGGGCGACATCACGACCCTGGCGGTGGATGCGATCGTCAATGCGGCCAACGAATCCCTGCTTGGCGGTGGCGGTGTGGACGGCGCGATCCATCGCGCGGCCGGCCCGGCGCTGCTGGCCGAATGCCAGGCCCTGCCCGAGATCCGCCCGGGCATGCGCTGCCCTACCGGCGAGGTGCGTGCCACGGCGGCCTACAACCTGCCGGCCCGCCACGTGATCCATACGGTGGGCCCGGTGTGGCAGGACGGCCAGCGCGATGAACCGGCCCTGCTGGCCAACTGCTACTGGAAGTCGCTGCAGCTGGCCGAAAAGCTGGACCTGCACTCGATCGCGTTCCCGGCCATCAGTTGCGGCGTGTTCGGCTATCCGCTGCACCAGGCGGCACAGGTGGCGGTGACCGAAACCCTGGCGTGGCAGCGCAGCCATGCGCAGCCCAAGCGGATCGTGCTGGTTGCGTTCAACACGGCCACCGCGAAGGCCTACCTGCAGGCACTGGCGACGGCAGGCCAGAGCGCTGACGAACCGCGCCCACTGGTGATGCCACCACTCGGCGATGCAGGCTTGGCGGCCTCGCATTGAGCGAAAACGGCTGATGCACGAAAAACGCCGGCACTGCGCCGGCGTTTTTTTTCATGCGTTGCCGATCACGGACAGACCTGGGTGACCTGTGCGGTGCAGCTCAGCCCACCGCCCGCGGCGGGATACTGACCACCACAGGAAATCGAGACCGTGCCCGGTCCCGACGATGCAATGGTCTGGCCGGCCGTCATCGACGCGTTGGCGCCCGGCGCCTGGATGCCGCAGGTGGTGCCGTTGGTGCCGCCGGTGGCCGAGACGCACTGGATGGTGGCGTTGGCTTTCACGGCCGCCAGGCCGCGATACGAGTTGCCACCGCTGGCCGCGCCGGAAATCGTCTGCGATGCCGTGCACACCGTATCGTCGATCTGTGCCGTGCAGCTCAGCCCCCCAGTGGCGGGATACGTCCCGTTGCAGTTGAGGACGACGTTGCCGGCGCCGGTGGTGCCAATGGACTTCCCTACTTCAACAACGCCGTTCCAACCCGGGGCCTGCACACTGCAGCGCGGGATGGTGCCAGCACTGCCCCCGGAGGCCTGCGTGCAGGTGATCCGTGAGGCCGACGTGGCAATGGCATTGCCGGATGTGGAGCCGCCGTTGCGGGTACTTGCGGTAATGGTCTGGGTGGCTGCGAACGCGGCGCCTGCCAGCAGACCGCCCGCAACGAGCGCTACCAGCACACCGGGAAACAGTTGACGCTTCATCATCACTCCTACTCCTGTTGGAAAGAACATTCCCTTGGATGACACATGGAGAAGCCGGAACGCCGAACCGCAACCGGGCGCAGGACGCGCCCTTCCGTACACCACCCCCGGCCATCGTGGACCGTGCGTACAGATGCAAAAGCAATAGCTTGTATGCATCTCAATGCAGCCTACTGCGCATTGCGTCAATCGAAACGTGAACTGTGTTCTATTTCCACCTGCGTACCGCCGATAGTGTTTGCGCTGTAGCAGATGGGCATGGCGCAGGGGTAGCGCAGCCGTTACCGCCGCCAACACGGAGAATGGTATGAGCAAGGGAAACACGCTGCGGGTGGGCAGCCTGGTGGTGATCGTGCTGCTGGCCGGCCTCTGGTTGGTCGTGCAGCCGCGCTCGCTGGCCCGCATGCTCGGCACGGGCGAACCCGCAGATGGCCTGGCAGCGTCAGCCACGCCGGGATCTACCCGACCGACGTCACCGCTCAACGGGCGTGACGCGGGTACGCCATATGCAAAGCGGGTATCCCCCTCGACGCCGCCCGCGGCCAACCCAGCCCCCTACCTCGCGTTTGAGTCGGCGATGCTGCGGGGCTCGGAACTCTCCTTCGACCAGGCCATGCTTGCGTTGAAGGGCGACGCGTTCGATCACTACCTGGCGCTGATCGCCCAGCAGTCGATGCGCGTTCCGGAAGCGGCGGAACTGACCGACGCGTATTCCCGGAACCTGCAGGCCGCACTGAAGGAAAATCCTGCGCTGTCGATGCAGAATTTTGCGTGCGGACTGAGCCTGTGCGCGGGCACGATCTCCACGGGCGGCCGCGCTGACGCGGCGCAGGTCGAGCAGTGGCGGCAGTCGTTGTCGCTGGCCGGTAACACGCCCGCCTATTCGATGATCGACGTAACGGTGCCCGGCAAGGACGGGCGCGTCGAGCACCGCTTCATCTTCTCTTCCGATGCCCGCATCAACGGTATCCACGGGCCGTCACTGCCCTAGTACGGCGTGCCCTTGCCAGTGTTTTCAGCGCGCCGTTGCGTCTGCGCTGTACACCCAGTGCTGGAAGAACGGTTGCAGCGAGCGCCCGGCCGACTGTTCCATGACGTGCTGGAAGTCGAGGGTGGTCACCGAACGGCCGTCATAGGTGCGGGTGTAATCGCGCAGGCCGCGCCAGAACGCCTCTTCCCCCAGTTCACCGCGCAGCAGGTGCAGCACATACGCGCCCTTGCGATACACCACCGCGCGGTCGTCGCCGGTGGGCGCATCCCAGTTGGCATAGACCAGCGCATGATCGGCGCCTTTGGCGCGCAGCGCCTCCAACCGCGTGCGCCAGCCCTGCACCTGTGCCTGGTAGGCGGCCTCGCCCTGCGCATGCTGCAGGTAGGCGGCGGTCATGAAGTTGGCCATGCCCTCGTTGAGCCAGAAATGTTCCCAACTGGCGCAGGTCACCCGGTTGCCCCACCACTGGTGGGCGGCCTCGTGCGCCATCAGCGCGATGTTGTCCGGGTCGTCCAGCACGCCTTGCCCGTAGTCTTCGGACAGCAGCGACAGACCGGCCATCTCCTGGCCGATGGTGCTGCTCACCAGCACCTGCGCGTAGTCGCCCTGATACGGGATTCCTGCGCGTGCGGCGAAGTAGTCGAGCATGTCGCCGGTGCGGGCGAACACGCGCTGCAGTTGCGCCGGCGTGCGATCCGCCGACAGGAAGCGCAGCGCGATGGACCCATGCTGCTGCTCCGCATGCTGGTAACGGCCGGCGGCAAAGCCGTACACATAGCCGGGCATCGGCGTATCCAGCTGCCAACGGTGCTCGATGCGGCCATCCGCCAGCGTGCGTGTGGGCAACGCGCGCCCGGTGCCGGTGGCCAGCAGACCGGGCGGCAAGGTCACCGACAACGCCAGTCGTGCACGTTCATCGGGCGCGTCCACCGAGGGCATCCACTGGCTGGTGGAGAACACGGTGTAGACCTCGTCGCGCTCGGGCGCGAATTCCAGGCCGAACGGTGGTGCACCCGCATAGACGATCCGCACGCTGCTGGTATCGCCTGCCGGCAGCGGCGCGGCCAGGGTGATATGCACGCGGCTGTCGCGCTGTTCGAACGGCAGCGCGCGACCGTCCTGCTGCACCGACGCGATCGTCAGCGCGCCGCTGTCCAGGGTCAGGGCGTGCAGGCGCTGCTCGGCCCGGAAGTGCATCATCAGCGTGCCTTGAACGCGCTTGCCGGCGATGTCGGGCACCAGCGCCACGTTGTAGTCCAGCACATCAAAGCTGCGCGCAGGCGCGGCGTGGCCAACGGCGGCGCACAGCAGCAGTGGGAGGGCCAACAAACAGGCACACATGCGCACGATCATCGAGGGCCATCCGGGAAAGGTGAATCGCATCGTGCCAGAACGGTTCGATCACGTTTGGATCGACTGGCGATCTCCGATCGGGCCGGCCGCGCGCGTGAGGGCCCCGTAGCAGCCGGTAGGCCCCTGGTGCAAATGTCCCCCGGCCGCGTGGCGGCCTCCTCCTTTATTTTGCCCAGGGGCCTACCGGCTGCTACGGGGCTCGGCTTGCGGTAAGCAAGTGGACGCCGGGCATTTCGGGGCCTGTCGGTGGGTCGGGCGCTGGGGCCCCATGCCCTTGGAGGCGAAATAAAGGAGGAGGGGTCGGCCGCAGGCCGACGCCGGGGGACATTCGCCGGAAAGGGCATGGGGCCCCAGCGCCCGACCCACCGCCCCCCGCGCCTGGAAAGTGTCAGGGCGTTTCTGCTTGCCCCGCAGATGGGCAAAGAAGCAAAAAAATGCCGGCACAGGGCCGGCATTTTTTCAGGTGCGGTCAGTCAGGCCAGTATCAGCCGTTCCACTTGCCCAGTGCTGCCTGGCCGTTTTCCTTGGCGCGGTCGTACACGGTCTGCTGTGCCTTGGCGATGTTGGCCTTGGTGTCCTTGGCCCACAGCTTCAGCGCGGCCTGCTGCATGGCGCGGCCGTAGGAGAAGCTCAGCGGCCACGGCAGGTTGCCCATCTGGTTCATGGCATCCAGGTGCGCGGTGGACTGCTCGTCGCTCTGGCCGCCGGACAGGAACACCACGCCCGGCAGGATCGCCGGCACCGTGCTCTTGAGGCACATCACGGTCGATTCGGCCACTTCCTCGACGTCGGCCTGCTCTTCGCAGCCCTTGCCCGAGATGACCATCGAGGCCTTCAGGATCGTGCCTTCCAGCAGCACGTTCTGCTGGTACAACGCGTCGAACAGCGAACGCAGGGTGGCTTCGGTGACTTCGTAGCAGGTTTCGATGTCGTGGTCGCCGTCCATGATCACTTCCGGCTCGACCATCGGCACCAGGCCGCATTCCTGGCACAGCGCCGCGTAACGGGCCAGCGCGTGGGCGTTGGACTCGATGCAGGTGCCCGACGGGATGCTTTCGCCGATGTTGATCACCGCACGCCACTTGGCGAAGCGCGCACCCAGCTTGTAGTACTCCTGCAGGCGCTCGCGCAGGCCGTCCAGGCCTTCGGTCACCAGCTCACCGGGGCAGCCGGCCAGCGCATGGGCGCCCTTGTCGACCTTGATGCCCGGAATGATGCCGTTGTCGGCCATGTACTTGGCAAACGGCACGCCGTCCTTGGTGGACTGGCGGATGGTTTCGTCGTACAGGATCGCGCCGGAGATATGCTCGTTCAGCTTCGGCGTGGTCAGCAGCATTTCGCGGTAGGCGCGACGGTTCTCTTCGGTGTTTTCCAGGCCGACGCTGGCGAAGCGCTTGCCGATGGTGCCGGTGGATTCGTCGATCGCGATGATGCCCTTGCCCGGGGCGACCATGGCCTGGGCGGTTTCGGCCAGCTGTTCGATGCTCATGTATTTCCTGTGGCGGGTGCGGGAAAAACGCAATTATAGCGCCCGCCTCCCGTGAACTGACCGTCCACAGAATCTGGAAACGCTTTCAGATGCCCAACGCATGACGGCGCGACGTTTCCGCCGCGCCGCCGTGTGCTGCACTGCCGGGGTTTGCCCGGCAGTTTCCCTTACAGGTCGCCCAGACCGCTGGCGCGCCCGTCTTCACCCACTTCCAGCAGGCGCAGGGTGTTGGTGGCGCCATGGGTTTCCATGTGCTCGCCGCTGGTGAACACCACGCGGTCGCCGGCCTGCAGCTGGTTGGCTTCCACCAGCAGGCGGATGCTGCCGCGGGCGGCTTCGCGCGGAGTGAAACCGCGGCTGTCGAAGTTGATCGGGAACACGTCGCGCATCAGCGCCATCTGGCGACGGGCGCCGTCGTGGCGGGTCACTGCGAACACCGGGGCCGACGCACGGAAGCGCGACAGGTAGCGCGCGGTGCCACCGGATTCGGTCATCGCCACGATCGCACGCACGCCCACGTGCTGGGACAGGAACATGGTGGCCATGGCGATGGCCTGGTCGGCACGTTCCAGGTTGCGCGGCGAGGCGCCGAAATCGGTCTCGGTCTGGAACTGGCGTTCGGCACCGAGGCAGATACGTGCCATCGCCTCAACCGCCTTGACCGGGTACATGCCAGCGGCGGTTTCGGCCGACAGCATCACCGCATCGGTGCCGTCGATGACCGAGTTGGCCACGTCCAGCACTTCGGCACGGGTCGGGATCGGGCTTTCGACCATCGACTGCAGCATCTGCGTGGCGGTGATCACCACCTTGTTCTGGGCCAGCGAGGCCTTGATGATCTTCTTCTGCAGGCCCGGCAGTTCGGCATCGCCGATTTCCACGCCCAGGTCGCCACGGGCCACCATCACCACATCGCTGGCGTCGACGATTTCTTCCAGGTTCTCGATGGCTTCGGTGCGCTCGATCTTGGACACCAGCGCGGCGTAGCAGCCATGCGATTCGGCAATGGCGCGCGCATCGTTCATGTCCTGCGCGTTGCGGCAGAACGAGACAGCGATGAAATCCACGCCGATCTTGGCCACGATGCCGATCAGTTCCTTGTCGCGCTCGGTCAGCGCGCCCAGCGACAGGCCACCGCCCTGCTTGTTCAGGCCCTTGCGGTCGGACAGCACGCCGTCGTTGAGCACGGTGTTGATGATGCGCTCGCCCTGCACTTCCAGGACCTGCAGCTGCATCAGGCCGTCGTCGAGCAGCAGCACGTCACCGGCCACCACGTCCTGCGGCAGGCCGAGGTAGCTCACGCCCACCTGGGTGGTGTCGCCCGGGGGCGGCGTGGCCGAGGCGACCAGGTCGAAGCGGTCACCGGCCTTGAGCTTGATCTTGCCTTCGGCGAAACGCTCGATGCGGATCTTCGGGCCCGGCAGGTCGGCCAGGATGCCCACTTCCACGCCCACGCGCTGCGCGGCGGCGCGCACGTCGGCGGCACGCTTGGCCTGGCCGGACGGGTCACCGTGGCTGAAGTTGAGGCGAACCACGTTCACGCCGGCGCGGAAGAGATCCTCCAGCACGCCCGGCGGGTCGGTTGCCGGTCCGAGGGTGGCAAGGATCTTGGTGCGACGCTGACGCTCAATCATGGTAAATGGGCTCCCGGGAAAGGATCGAAATTAGCACACCCTTCACGTCCCATGAATACGTTTACAGCCTTGGGGCAGCTGGCTCTTGCTGTTGTCCTGCAGACACCGGCGGACCGCCGGGCGGACATCGGTTGACGCCGAAATGCCGACAAGCCCCGACCCGGTTGGCTTTGCGCGGGACATGCGGCGGCGTACGGGACGCCGCCGCGTGCCTCAGGCGAGCAGCGTGAGCAGGTCGTCCGGCGTGTTTGCCAGATGTTGCGCACCGGCCAATTGCAGCTCTTCGGCGCCGCCGAATCCCCACAACACGCCAATATTGCGCATGGCGTGATGACGCGCGCCGGCAATATCCATGCGCCGGTCGCCGATCATCCAGCACTGATCCGGGGTCAGCGACAGGCGCTGCAGGGCTTCGGCGACCAGCTGCGGTTTCTCGCTGCGGCTGCCGTCGATCGTGGCGCCGATGACGTCCTCGAAGCAGCTGCCAAACGGCAGGTGGTCGATGATGCGGCGTGCGTGCGGCTCGTTTTTGGCGGTGACAATGGCCAGGCGGTGGCCGCGGCCGTGCAGTTCCTGCACGACCTGGCCGATGCGCGGATACACCTCGTGCTCGCGCCAGCCCACCACGTCGAAACGCTCGCGGTAGTAGGTGACTGCCTGTTCGACATCGGCCGGGTCGGCAAACAGCGGCGCGAAGCTGGTGCGCAGCGATGGGCCGATCCAGCGCCGCAGTTCCTCCTGCGGCGGGACCGGCTGGCCCATTTGGGTGAGCGCATGGGCCACGCACTGGGTGATGCCGACCGCCGAGTCGATCAGGGTGCCATCGAGGTCGAAGAACAGCGTTGCGCGCTGTTCGAAGGCGTGACGACCGAGGGTCATCAGGCGCCCCGTGCTTCCAGCGCGGCGACCGCCGGCAGGGTTTTGCCTTCCAGGAACTCCAGGAACGCGCCGCCGCCGGTGGAGATGTAGCTGACCTGGTCGGCGATGTCGTACTTGTCAACAGCCGCCAGGGTGTCGCCGCCACCGGCGATGGAGAACGCCGGGGAGGCGGCGATGGCCTGGGCCAGGGCCTGGGTGCCGTGGCTGAAGGACTCGAATTCGAACACGCCGACGGGGCCGTTCCAGACCACGGTGCCGGCCTTGGCGATGAGCCCGGCGTAGTGCTGGGCGGTGTCCGGGCCGATGTCGAGGATGAGGTCGTCTTCGGCGACGTCGGCCACGGCCTTCACGGTGGCTTCGGCGTCGGGCAGGAACTGCTTGGCAACGACGACGTCGGTGGGCAGGGGGATGTCGGCGCCGCGGGCCTTGGCGTCGGCGACGATTTTCTTCGCCGTGTCGAGCAGGTCCGGTTCGTACAGCGACTTGCCGACCGGGTAGCCGGCGGCGGCGATGAAGGTGTTGGCGATGCCGCCGCCGACGATGAGCTGGTCGACCTTGCCAACGAGGCTGGACAGCAGTTCAAGCTTGGTGCTGACCTTGCTGCCGGCGACGATGGCGAGCAGCGGCTGGGCGGGCGCGAGCAGGGCCTTGGCGAGCGCGTCCAGTTCGGCCATGAGCAGCGGGCCACCGGCGGCGATGGGGGCGAAGCGGATGACGCCATGGGTGGAGGCCTGGGCGCGGTGCGCGGTGCCGAAGGCGTCCATGACGAAGACGTCGCAGAGGGCGGCATACTTTTTGGCGAGCGTTTCGTCGTCCTTGCCTTCGCCGACGTTCATGCGGCAATTCTCAAGGAGGACGATGGAGCCGGGGGCAACGTCGACGCCGTCGACCCAGTCTCGCACGAGGGGGACCTGGACGCCGAGCAGCTGGGAGAGGCGCAGGGCCACGGGGGCAAGCGATTCGGCTTCGCTCCAGACGCCTTCGGTGGGGCGGCCGAGGTGCGAGGTGACCATGACGGCGGCGCCCTTTTCCAGTGCGAGCTTCAGCGTCGGCAGCGATGCAGTGATGCGCTGTTCGGAGGTGATGCGGCCATTCTCGATCGGTACGTTGAGGTCCTGGCGGATCAGCACGCGCTTGCCGGAGAGATCGAGGTCGGTCATGCGAACGATGGACATGGGCAACTCTTTGGCTGAAAAAGGAAAGGGCGCCACGCACGGCGCAGACACCCATTGTCCCGGCTGCGCGGGTGCATCGCAAATTTTCGGGCGGAAATGGAAGGTAGAAGCCAAAAGCCAAGTCCAAGTCCAAGTCCAGAGCCCTGCGGCCGATGCTCCTGCGCTGTGCGGGGGCCTGTGGGTTCACGGGACACGCTGCAAGTCCCGCTCCGCGGCCCGGCCCAGCCGCTGGCGGCTGTGCGTTCGGACGCATGCGAGGCAGTGCCTCGCAAGCAATGCGCCCTCACCCATGTAAGCTCCGTCGCCGCATCCATGCGGCTCAGGGTCCCGCGAACCCACAGGCCCCCACACTCGACAGTTGGTCGGCGCGCATGCAAAAGCCCACCGGTAGTGCCGGGCGCTGCCCGGCAGCTTTTATCCTCACCAATGCGGATGGATGATGAAAAGCGCGTCCATAAAGCGGCGCTCGGACACGTAGTGCCGGGCTCTGCCCGGCAGCTCTCATCCTCACCAATGCGGATGGATGATGAGAAGCACGACCACAGAGCGGCGCACGGACACGTAGTGCCGGGCGCTGCCCGGCAGCTCTCATCCTCACCAATGCGGATGGATGATGAGAAGCACGACCACAGAGCGGCGCCCGGACACGTAGTTCCGGGCGCTGCCCGGCAGCTCTTCCCCCACCGCCAACGCGGTGAACCGTCCGGAGGTGGCCGGGTGGCCTTGCCCAGGACCGTGTGTTGCCATGAATGGCAACACCGAGCCCCCAGGGACGGGTTTACGGCGTGTCCTGGGCAAGGCCACCCGGCCACCTCACCGCAGGAACAACCAAAACGCCGCCTCAGCCGTCAGCAAAACAACAACAACAATCAACCACCAACATCCCCAGGCTTCTGCCGCAGCACGCTCACTGCAAAGCCGCCCACGATCAGCACGCCCAGCACCAGCAGCCCCCACAGCAGCCACCGCTTCCAGTCGCGCTGCGGGGCCACGGCGGCGTCGCCGCCCAGGACCTGCGCCTGCCCCTGCAGCGTCGCGGTGGCCGGCTGCCATTGCGCGCCCTGCTGCTCGCGCAGTTGTGCAATCACCGTGCCCACCGGTGCATCGCTGCGGCGGGCGCGCACGCTGCCGGCGGCCACGCTGTACGGCGGCTCGCCCTGGCTCAGGAACACCAGGGCCTCGGGCTGGTAGCCCAGTTTCAGCGTGGGTGCCTGGTTCGGCTCGGCCTGCGCCGCCACCAGCTTCCAGTAGCGGTCGCGCGTGGGCACCGGCAACGATTGTGTCTGCGACCGACGGCGTTCGGCGGCGTCCTGCACCTGGTAGGCCACCCACGGGCCTGCGCGTACCTGCCACGGCTGCGCGGCATCGTCGCGGCTGAGCAGCGTCCACTGCACCACGCTGTTGTCGGCCGTGCTGATGTCGACCTGCGAGATCGGGAAACGCCCCTGCAGTTGATACTCGAACTCCCCCGGCTTGCCGGCCGCGCCACCCAGTGATTCCCAGCGCCAGTCGATCGCCTCCAGCGCCGGTGCCAGTTCCGCCTGCACGTTGGACAGCACCGGCAGTGCATCGGCACCGATCGGCAGGATGCGGAAATAGCGTGCCTGGCGGCCGATCTCGATGCGCCGCTGCTGCAGGCGCCGCCCATCGTGCTGCAGGTCCACCAACGGTACGTCGTCGGCAATGCGCTGCCACTGTTGAAGATCGTCGCTGGCCTCCACCCGTACCCGCGCCTGCAGCGACGACTGCGCCTGCCAGTCCAGCCGCAGCGCCTGCACGCCCGCCTTCAGCGCGCTTGCGTCCACCAGCCACCCGGCGGCCTGCGCACTGCCGCCGCCACTGCGGCCCAGCCGCGCTTCCACCCGGCGCACGCTGCCATCGGTGTTGCGTTCGGTCAGCAGCTGCAGGTCATCGGCACCGGCACCGGCCATCGCCGGCAGCGGGAACCAGGCCAGGTCCTGCCACTGCGCAGGACGCGCCAGCGGCTGGTCGGCACTCAGCAACGTGGTCGGCAGGGCCTGGCCCTGCGCGTTGAACACCTGCACATCCGCCAGCCGCGGCGACACCGCGCTGCGGTACACCGCCTCGTCCAGCATCACCCGGTAGGCACCGGCCTGCGGCTGGGACAGCTGCAACGGCCATTGCTGGCGGTAGTCCTGGCGCGCATCGGCGGCCTGCGCCAGCGAAGGCACCGCGGCAAGGGACAGCACGGCGATCAAGGTGCGCAACGTCATCACGACTGAGACTCCACGGTAGCGTCCGGCGCGCGCGGCGGTGCCGGTGCGAGGTAGCCCACGACCGTGCACAGCAGGCCGTAGGCGATGAAGGAGGAAATGCCCAACAGGTTGCCCAGGTGTTGGCGGTCGATCAGCACCAGCTTGGCCAGCACCACGCCCATCAACACCGCACCCACCAGCCACAGCGTGCGCTGACCACGGCGCGAGCCCCACACCCAGCTGATCACGCCGAGCACGCTCCAGACAACGGTAAGGCTGGTCTGGGCCAGGGTCGAGGACCACAGTGCGTCGTTCCACGGCACCGCGCCCCAGTGGTGCACGGTATGCAGAGTGGTACTGGTGAGCAGGGCGAAGCCGGCGATGGCCAGCACCGGTACGCGCCGGCCACGCAGCCCGGCCGGTGCCGGGGCCGACCACAGCCAGCGTGCCGCCAGGGCGAGCACCGCCAGCTGCGCCAGTTCCATCGAATTGAGCAGGGGCAGCCACGGCAGCGGTGCCGGCGAGGCCGGTTGGATCAGCAGACACAGCCAACTCACGCCCAGTACCCCGAACAGCGTGGCGGTAAGCGCGGTGCGCAGCACGTCGAAGCGTGCACCCAGCGGCATCGCCAGCCACGGCCAGCGCAGCAGTGCGGCGGCGGCCACCAGCAGCCACGGCAGCAACGCCAGCGCCAACGACCAGCCCTGCGCCAACGCGAAGCGATCGGCCAGCCACATGCATGCCAGCGACACCACGCTGGGCCACAACAGCCACCAGCTGAACTGCGCGGCCAGCGCCACCCGGTCCTGCCCGCCGCGCAGGCACCACAGGCTGCGCACGCCCAGCAGCGCGAACACGGCCCAGGCCAGCGCGCCATAGCCGGCGAACGGCTGCTGGTGCACGTCGGCCTGCCACAGCGCCAGCGGGAACGCGGCCAGCAGCATCGCCAGCGTGGTCAGCACCAGTGCGCGGGCCGGTGCGCGGCGATGCACTTCGGCTGCCATCCAGGCGCTGAAGGCCACCGCGATCAGCAGCGCGTCCGGGCGGCTGTCGCGCGCGACGAACCGGCCCACTTCGTGGACCACGCCGCCCAACCACCACAGCAGGCCCCACAGGTAATAGACGATGGCCGGCGCATCCTGGCGTGCGCGCCGGTAGCACCACGCCGAAGCGAAGCCGGCCACGGCCAGCAGCAGCCCGCTCATGAAGGTGGGATTGGCAATTGCCGTGGCGTCGTTGTGCCAGTAGTCGGCCCCCACCACGAACCCGAACGCCGCGCCCAGCTGCAGCAGCGCGCCAGCGATCTGAGGCAACCACCGCTTCTGGCGCAGGCCCAGCCAGACCAGCCCGGCGCCTTCCAGCGCGAACACGCTGGCGGTGGCGCGCGCAGACAGCGCGAGCGGTACCGCCAGGGTGGCAAAGCCCACGGCCAGCACCGCGTGCGACTGGCCCAATGCGGCGTAGCGCGCGCGCCGGATCAGCGCCCAGCCGAGCACCGCGTACAACGCCGCCAGGCCCAGTGCACACAGGGCCAACGCGAGCCGGTCGTCATGCAGCATGCCGGCCTGCAGCGAGAAGGCGATCAGCGGCGTACCGAACACCAGGCTGCCGTCGACCAGGTCGCGCTTCTCCGCCGGCTGCCGGCGTGCATACAGAATCGGAATCAGCAGGTAGAAGGCGAAGAACAGCAGCAGGAACGGCTCGGTGCTGCTGAACTTGTCGGCGTTGTACTGCAGCACGCCCCAGGCAGTGCCGATGCCGAAGGTGAAGGCAAACCCGAGCAGGTTGAGTACCCGCCACGGACGCCACCAGGCAATGGCCAGGATCGCCGCGTTGAGCACCGCGTAATACGAGAACAGTGCGACGTGGTTGCCGCTGCCGGTGGACAGCCAGATCGGCGCCATGAACCCGGCGAGGATGCCGAGCACCGCCAGCGTGCGCGAATTCTGCACGACCGCCAGCACGCCCATGCCGGCGATCAGCAGCACGCTCATCGCAAACGCCGGCAGGGCATCGATCAGGTCGTAGCGCTTGAACGCGGCGAAGACGGTCAGCAGCAGCACGCCGATCGCCCCGCCCTGCAGCGCCAGCGCGAACAGGCGCCGGCGATCGCGCTGGACCCAGCCGAACACCAGCCCGCCCAGCGCGGCAGCGGCAATGGCGGCCAGCCGCAGCTCGATCGGCGCGTTCAACCAGCCCTGGTCGCTGGCGTACTTGAGCAGCGCGGCGACACCGGCCAGCAGCACCAGCATGCCGATCTTGACCGGCACGTTGCCGTCGGTGAACCAGTGTTTGATGGCCCCCACAAGGCGCTCGCCGAGGCCCGGCTCCGAAGGCGGTGGCGGCGCGCTCGGTGCCGGTGGCAACGGTGGCGGCCGGCTGGGGGGCGCGGCGGGGGCCGGGTCAGCAGCTGCGGCAGGTGCGGCCGAGGCCGATGCGTCCGGCATGGCCGGCCCGGTCAGGGTGGCTGGCGGTTGGGTAGCGTCGGCAACCGGGACGCGTGCCTGGTAGGGCTGGTCGGCCCAATGCACCGAGCGCACCTCCGGCGCGTCGGCGTGTGCGGGGTCAGCGACGTTGGCCGGCCCGCCCTCGAACTGCTGCAGTTCCAACGCGGCAACCCGCCGGCGCAGGCCGGCGATCATCACCAGCGCCACGATCAGCAGCACCGGGATCAGCAGCAGCACCACCGCTACCAAGGCAATCAACGCTTCCATTGCACGCCATCCTCATAGGGAAGCCCCGGCGGCACTTGCCAACGCCATGCCGGTGGCACGCGGCCATGCTAATGGATCGGCGGCGGCTGCGGGCGGTCGCCCGCCCGGACCGGTTGCACTCCGGAAACGACGAACCCCGGCACAGGGCCGGGGTTCGCAGGGACTACCTAGGACGCGCCGCGCTTACTTGGCGGCAACAACCTTGGCCATTTCCAGGCACTTGTTGGAGTAGCCCCATTCGTTGTCGTACCACGACACCAGCTTGACGAAGGTGCTGTCCAGCGCGATGCCGGCATCGGCGTCGAACACCGAGGTGTGGGTCTCGCCGCGGAAATCGGTGGCCACTACCTTGTCTTCGGTGTAGCCCAGGATGCCCTTCAGCGCGCCTTCGCTCTGTGCCTTCACTTCGGCGCAGATCTCGGCGTAGGTGGCTTCCTTTTCCAGCTCGACGGTCAGGTCGACCACCGACACGTCCGAGGTCGGCACGCGGAAGCTCATGCCGGTGAGCTTCTTGTTCAGTTCCGGGATCACCACGCCCACGGCCTTGGCCGCACCGGTGGAGGACGGAATGATGTTCTCCAGGATGCCACGGCCGCCGCGCCAGTCCTTGTTGGACGGGCCATCGACGGTCTTCTGGGTGGCGGTGGCCGCATGCACGGTGGTCATCAGGCCGCGCTTGATGCCCCACTTGTCGTTGATGACCTTGGCCAGCGGGGCCAGGCAGTTGGTGGTGCACGAGGCGTTGGAGATGATGGCCTGGCCGGCGTAGGTGCTGTCGTTCACGCCGAACACGAACATCGGGGTGTCGTCCTTGGACGGCGCCGACAGGATCACCTTCTTGGCGCCGGCATCGATGTGCTTCTGCGCGGTTTCCTTGGTCAGGAACAGGCCGGTGGATTCGATGACGACGTCCACGCCGACTTCGTCCCACTTCAGGTTGGCCGGGTCGCGCTCCTGGGTCAGGCGGATCTTCTTGCCGTTGACCAGCAGGTCGCTGCCGGACACTTCCACGTCGGCCTTGAAGCGGCCATGCACGGAGTCGTACTTCAGCATGTACGCCAGGTAGTCCGGCTCCAGCAGATCGTTGATGGCGACGATTTCGATGTCATTGCCGAAGTTCAGCACGGCCGAGCGCAGCACGTTGCGCCCGATGCGACCGAAACCGTTGATGCCAACCTTGATTGCCATGTTCACAAGCTCCTGCAGCCGCGACGGTGCGGCGCCGATGGAAAGGGGCGCTCATTCTAGCAGGGCCAGACCGGACCCGGCCCTCGGGAGGCGAATGGGAACCGGTTACATGTGGAATTTCCTGGATTGATCCGGATCAAGGCGCGGCGGGCCGGGGACGGGAAAACTGGCCCCATTCCACCCGCAACGAGACACCCTCATGCGCAACACCTCCCCCCTCCTGCTGTCCGCCCTGGCCGCCGCACTTGCGCTGGCTGCCGCCCCGGCCATGGCCCAGTCCAAGGGCGACTGGACGATCGGTGCCGGCGTGCACCAGGTCGCCCCGAAGTCCAACAACGGCTCGCTGGCCGGCGGCACGCTGAAGGTGGACGTCGACAACGACGTCAAGCCGACCATCACCGGTGAGTACTTCATTGCCGACAACCTGGGCATCGAGATCCTGGCCGCGCTGCCGTTCAAGCACGACATCAACATTGCCGGCCTGGGCAACGTGGGCAGCACCAAGCACCTGCCGCCGGTGGTGTCGCTGCAATACCACTTCAACAGCAAGGGCAAGGTGTCCCCGTTCGTGGGCGCCGGCATCAACTACACCACTTTCTTCAGCGAGAAGACCAGCGGCGCGCTGGCCGGCAGCAAGCTGAAGATGGACGACTCCTGGGGCCTGGCCGCCCATGCTGGTCTGGATTTCGCGATCAACGACAAGGGCTCGCTGCGCGTCGATGTGCGCTGGATGGACATCGACAGCAAGGTGAAGCTCGACGGCGAGAAGATCGGCACCGTCAATATCGACCCGCTGGCCTACGGCGTGTCCTACGTGTTCAAGTTCTGATCGGCGGATCAGGACTGACAAGCGCAACACCCCTCGCAGCAAGCGTTTATCCCCGGCTTCGGCCGGGGATTTTTTTTTGTTTTTTCTCCCATAAGCGGGGCAAGCAGAAACGTGCCTTGATGCTTTCCCGGCACACAGCCGTCGGCGGGTCGGGCGCTGGGTCCCCATGCCCTTTCCGGCGAATGTCCTCCGGCGTCGGCCTGCGGCCGCCCCCTCCCCCTTTATTTCGCCTCCAAGGGCATGGGGACCCAGCGCCCGACCCACCGACAGCGCCAGAAAAGCCTGGCTTCCCCTGCTCACCGCGAGCCGAGCCCCGTAGCCGCCGGTAGGCTCCTGGGCAAAATAAAGGAGGAGGCCGCCCCGCGGCCGGGGGACATTTGCGCCAGGGGCCTACCGGCGGCAACGGGGCCCTCACGCTTGCGGCCGGCCCGATCGGAGATCGCCAGTCGATCCAAACGAGAACCACTTTTCTGGATCGAAAGGCAGCCACCCATGGGGTGGCTCTACCGCGGTGCAAGAAGATGCCGGGCTGCGGCCTGCGCATGCAACGCTGCGGTGTCGAACAGCGGTACGGTGGCATCCTCGTCGCCCACCAGCAGCATGATCTCGGTGCAGCCCAGGATGATCGCCTGCGCACCGCGGTCCACCAGCCGCTGCATCACCGCGCGGTACACAGCGCGCGATGAATCCAGCACCCGCCCCTGCACCAGCTCCTCGTAGATGATCCGGTGCACCTGCGCACGGTCGTCGGCGTCGGGCACCAGCACCTCCAGCCCGTGCCGCTGCGCCAGCCGCACCCGGTAGAACTCCTGCTCCATGGTGAAGGCCGTGCCCAGCAACCCCACCCGCGCAAGCCCCAGCGCGCTGATCGCCTCCCCGACCGGATCGGCGATGTGCAGCAAAGGCACCTCCACCGCCGCCTGCACCTCGTCGGCCATCAGGTGCATCGTGTTGGTGCAGATCACCAGCGCCGTGGCCCCGGCCCCCTGCAGCCGACGCGCAACATCGACCATTGCCGCCGTGGCGGCGGCCCAGTCGCCCGCCCGCTGCATCGCCTCGATATCGGCGAAGTCGAACGACCACAGCAGCATGCGCGCCGAGTGCATGCCGCCCAAGGCATCGCGCACCTGCTCATTGATCATCCGGTAGTAGTGCGCCGAACTTTCCCAGCTCATCCCGCCGATCAGGCCCAAGACCTTCTGCACTGCCGCTGCTCCCGTAGTCGTCCAGGCCCCAGCCTATCGCCCGCGCGTGCCGCCAGCCAGATCCGGCCAAGCCGCCCCGCAGGCAGCCCGCTAGAATGAGGCCGATGAAGATCGCCTCCCTGATTCCGGCCACGGCCCTCGCCCTGGCCCTCACCCTTGTTTCCACCGATGCCCTGGCCTGGGGCGCACAAGGCCACCGCCTGGTCGCCCGCGTCGCCGAAACGCGTCTCACCCCGGCGGCCCAGGCCGAAGTGGACCGCCTGCTCGCCAGCGAGCCCGACCCCACCCTGCACGCCATCGCCCCCTGGGCCGACGAGCTGCGCGCCAAGGACCCGGGCCTGGGCAAGCGCTCGGCGCGCTGGCATTACGTCAACATCGGCGAAGACAACTGCCACTACGAAGCACAGAAGCACTGCAAGGGCGGCAACTGCATTGTCGACGCGTTGAAGGTGCAGACCGCGATCCTCGGCGACCGCAGCAAAAGCGATGCCGAGCGCGCCCAGGCGCTGAAGTTCGTGGTGCATTTCACCGGCGACATCCACCAGCCCATGCATGCCGGTTACGGCCACGACAAGGGCGGCAACGACTTCCAGGTGCAGTTCAACAACCGCGGCACCAACCTGCACTCGCTGTGGGACAGCGGCATGCTCAACGAGCTCAAGCTCGATGACGACCAGTACCTCAAACGCCTGATGGCCCTGCCCGCACCCAAGCTGGGCAAGCGCTCCAGCATCAACACCGACGCCGTGCAGTGGGCCGAGGCCAGCTGCCGCATCGCCATTGCACCTGGCGTTTACCCGGGCAAGCGTACGCTGGCCCCGGAGTATGCCGCGACCTACCGCCCGGTCGCGGAACAGGAGCTGCGCCTGGCCGGCGAACGCCTGGCCGTGCTGCTCAACGCCACACTGGGCAAACGCTGAGGAACCCCCATGTCACTGCACGTCGCCAGTTTCTTCCACCCCGACAGCCATACCTTCAGCTACGTGGTGCATGATCCGGCAACGTTGCAGGCCGCGGTGATCGACCCGGTGCTGGACTACGACCCGGACACCGACGCGCTCGGTGCCGGGCCGCTGCAGCCGCTGCTTGCCCACGTGCAGGGCAACGCGCTGCAGGTGCACTGGCTGCTGGAAACCCACGCCCATGCCGACCACGTCAGTGCCGGCCGCTGGCTCAAGCAGCACTGGCCACAGGCCACGCTGGCGATGGGCGACGGGATCGTGCAGGTGCAGAAGACCTTCGCGCCGCGGTATGCGCTGGAAGTGCCGACCGACGGTTCGCAGTTCGACCACCTGTTCGCCGATGGCGAGCATTTCGCACTGGGCGGCATCGATGCCGAGGTGATCGCAGTGCCCGGCCACACCAGCGACAGCGTGGCCTACCGCATCGGCGATGCGCTGTTCACCGGGGACTCGCTGTTCATGCCCGATGGCGGCACCGCCCGCTGCGATTTTCCCGGCGGCGATGCGGCGCAGCTGTACCGGTCGATCCAGCGCCTGCTGGCGCTCCCCGATGGCACCCGCGTGTTCATCTGCCACGACTACGGCCCCGGTGGGCGCGCGGTGGCCAACCAGACCACCATCGGCGAACAGCGCGCGCGCAACATCCACCTGCGCGATGGGGTCAGTGAAGCCGACTTCGTCGCCACCCGACAGGCACGCGATGCAACGCTAGCCGAGCCCGCGCTGATGCACCCCTCGGTAAAGGCCAACATCCAGGGCGGCCCATCAACGTAGAGCGGGGCTCTGCCCCGCTGCCTCACCGATCACGTAGAGCGGGGCTCTGCCCCGCTGCCTCACCGATCACGTAGAGCGGGGCTCTGCCCCGCTGCCTTCCTCTGCCGCCGCGCAGCCACCCATGGGGTGGCTCTACCCGGTTGGTAGCGTAGCCACCCATGGGGTGGCTCTACCGCCCCTGGCGATGCACGGTCTGTTTGCCTTTCACAATCTCGAAGGTGAAGGCGTACAGCAGGCTCACCGGCACCGGCTCGACGCGTTCGGCGCCGGTGCAGTCACTGCGGTCCCCCGGCACGTGACCGGCCGGGTAGTGGCACACCGCCGCAGGCGAGTAACGCCACTGCGCCACCGCGGCCTGTGCCGCTTCCACCAGCGGTACGTTCTCGGGCATGCCGCCGGCCTTGCATTCGGCCCGGTCAAGCAGCGCCAGGCTGCGCTCCACCCGGCCGTCGGCATCCACCACCACCTGCAGGCAGACCATCGTAGGCGCCAGCTCGCGGCGGGGATCGCGGTCGCCCAACACCGGGTCGGGTGCGGCGTACAGCTGCGGCATCCGGTACCCCTGGCTGGACTGCAGCTGATACGGCTGCACCGCGCCCGCGCCACCGTCGCCATCACTCCGCAGGCGCTGCAGGTTCACGTTCTCCGTGCGGGTGTCCACCGTGTCTGTCGTGGTCAGCGGCTGATGAGCGGCACAGCCGCTCATCAGCAGTGTGAGCGTCATCGCCCGCAGTCCCTGCTTCACTGTGTCGGGGCCTTCTCGTTCATCTCGTAGGTCATCGGGATCTTCAACGCCGAGGCAACGGCAGTTCCATTCCGGCGTGCCGGCTCGAAGGTCCATTCTTTCGCCGCCGCCACCGAGGCCGCGTCGAACACGCCGGCCGGGGTCGAACTGAGTACGCGGACGTTGCTCGCCTTGCCGCTGGCGTCCACCTCCACGCGCAGCACCACCTTGCCGGAGATGCCCTGGTCGAAGGCCGCTTTGGGATACGTCGGTGGCGTCGTGGTGCGCGCCTGGGCATCCACGTTACCTGCGGCGGCGTTGGCCTGCGCGGCCGGGCCGGTACTGGCCGACGGCCCCGCGCCTGCGCCGCCCTGGCTGGCCCACGCCACCGTTCCCATACCCACGCACAGCCCCATCACCAGCACCTGCCCGGTCATCCACGGCAGTGCTTTCCGCTTGTGTTCCTTCAACATGGCAATTCGCTCCTTCAACATCGGTTGGCTGCGCCAATGGCAGGCCATCGGTGCAACCGGGTGAACCAACTGCGCCTTGAGCAGCGCGTTGGCATAGAGCCGGCGCAGGGCCGGATGCGGGTCGACCGTGCGTGCGTCGCAGGCCAGCTCCTGGTCACGCAGGAACCGGCGCGCCGCCCACGGCAGCAGCGGATGGAACCAGAACACGCAGCGCAGTAGCGCCAGCACGGCGTTGGCCCAGGGATCGCCATGGCGGCGATGGCTGCGTTCATGCTGCAGAATCAGATCCTGTTCGGCCGGGCTGAAATCTGCCTCGAAGGCCGGGCCCACCACGATGCGCGGTGCCCACAGCCCCACCAACGCCGGCAGGCCGGGGTCGGCGCTGGCCTGCCAGGTGCCGTCGGCGCGCGGCCGCAACGTGCCCATGGCCCGCTCGAAGCGGCGTTGCGCGCGCCAGCTTGCACCGCCCATGCCCAGTGCCCCCAGTGCCCACGCCAGCAGCAGCAACCACGGCCACGCGGGTGCGGCGGGCACCACGACCGGCGCGGTCCAGGCGACGGCGGCGGCCAGCACCGGCAATGCATCGACCATCGGTCCCATCGGCAACGGCAGGTGCAGCGCCACCAGCAGTACTGGCACGCACCACCAACTGCGATACACCAGCGCCGCCCCACCCAAGGCCAGCAACAGCGGTCGCAGCGCGGCCAGCAGCACCACCGTGATTGCCAGCCACACGCTGGCCTGCAGGAGTGCGTTGAGCGACTCAGCCATGGTCCAGCCCCTCGATCAGCGCCTTGAGTTCGGCGATATCCTGCGGGCTCAGTGCTCCGCGCTGGCTGAAGTGCGCCACCAGCGGTGCCACGCGCCCGTCGAACAGCTTGTCCAGCATGCCGCTGCTCTGCTCGGCCACCCAGGCCTGGCGCTGCAGCACCGGCGAGTAGAGGTAGCGACGCCCATCGCGGCTGGCGCTGATCGCGCCCTTGGTCAACAGCCGGTTGAGCAGGGTCTTGATGGTGGGCTCGGCCCAGTCACGCTCTGCCAGGGCGGCCACCACGTCGTCGGCGCCCAGCGGGTGGCTGCGCCACAACACGTCCATCACCACCGCTTCGGCTTCGCTGATCTGGCTCATCATTTACATCCGTAATCGACGAACCGATTACGCACGTAATCGAATCGCGTGTCAACCCCTTCGACGGTCGGTTCATGCGCCCGCTGCGAGGATCCAGGCATTGCCTGCGGAGCCTGCGATGAAACGCTACCGAAAGCTGGACTACCCGGTGGACGAGGTCCGTCGCTTGCTGGAACCCGGCCCGGTGGTGCTGGTCAGTTCGGCGTGGAAGGGCCAGCGCAACGTGATGACGCTGGGCTGGCACACGGTGCTGGCGTTCACGCCTTCGCTGCTGGGGACGATGATTGCCAGCGGAAACCACAGCTTCGAGCTGATCCGGCGCAGCCGCCAGTGCGTGATCAACCTGCCCACCGCCGACCTGCTCGACACCGTGGTGGGCATTGGCAACTGCAGCGGCGCCGAGGTGGACAAGTTCGAACGCTTCGGGCTGGACACCACCCCCGCCCACGACGTGGATGCGCCGCTGCTGACGCAGTGCCCGGCCAGCTTCGAGTGCCGGCTGCACGATGCCAGCCAGGTGAAGCGGCACGGCCTTTTCATCTGGGAGGTGGTCAAGGCGCACGTGGCGACGGTGCCCAAACGGCCTCGAACCCTGCACTACCGTGGCGATGGGCAGTTCATGCTGTCCGGCGCCGAAGTGTCGCGTCGCGGTCTGTTCAAACCGGAAATGCTGTAATGGCCCGCATGACTCTGCAGGATGGCGCTGGATGACCGATCACCTTACCGACCTCGACGCGGCCACCGACTGGTTGCTGCAGCGGGTGGACGGCCCGCTGCGCATCGGCGCGCCGCTGGCCCTGGGCAAACCGCATCGGCTGCTCAATGCGCTGTATGCGCGCGTGGAGAACGACCCGGGGCGGCCGCTGCAGATCTACACCGCGCTGTCGTTGAACCCGCCCAAGCCCGCCGCGGGTGGATTGGAAGCGCGCTTCATGGCGCCGTTCGCGCAACGCCATTTCGGCGACGACTTCCCGCGCCTGGCCTATGCCGACGCCATGGTCCGCGACCGCCTGCCCGCGCACGTGCAGGTGGAAGAGTTCTACATGCAGTCCGGCGCCCTGCTCGGCTCCTCGCAGGCGCAGCGCAGCTACACCAGCCTCAACTACACCCATGCCGCCGATGCGGTGGCGCAGCGTGCGCCGCATGCGATCGTGCAGAAGGTAGCGATGCGGCCGGACGATCGGCGGCTGTCGCTGTCGTGCAACAACGACATCACCCAGGACACCCTGGATGCGATGGCCGCGCGTGGCCTGCCGCGTCCGCTGATGATCGCCGAGATCGACCCGCAGCTGCCCTACCTCGGCGGCTCGGCCACGGTGGATGTGAGCTTCTTCGACCTGGTGATCACCCCGCCGCCGCCTTACCCCGCTCTGTTCGGGCTGCCGCGGCAACCGGTCAGCGATGCCGACTACGCCATCGGGCTGTATGCCAGCGCGCTGGTCCGGGACGGCGGCACGCTGCAGATCGGCATTGGCACGCTGGCCGATGCGATCAGCCATGCGCTGGTGCTGCGGCATACCGACAATGCCCGCTACCGGCAGATCCTGCACGCGCTGGATCCGACCCTGGCCACCCACCCCACCGTGCTCGAATGCGGTGGCCTGGACCCGTTCGAGATCGGCCTGTATGGCTGCAGCGAGATGCTCAACGAGGGCTTCCGGCGGCTGGTGCAGACCGGCGTGATCCGGCGCAAGGTGCATGACGATCTGGGGCTGATGCAGCGCATCGAGAACGGCAGCACGCTGACCATCGACCACGCCACGCTGGAGGCCGAAGGCGAATACCTGCATGGCGCGTTCTACCTGGGCTCGCCGGAGTTCTACCAGTGGTTGCGCGACTTGCCCGACGACGAGCGCGGCGCGATCGGCATGCGCCGGATCAGTGAGATCAACCAGCTGTACGGGGGCAACGAGGCCCTGGAGCGCGTGCAGCGCCGCCACGCCCGCTTCTTCAACTCCTGCATGATCGCCACCGCGCTGGGCGCGGCCGCCTCCGATGCGCTGGAAGATGGGCGCGTGGTGTCGGGCGTGGGCGGGCAGTACAACTTCGTGGCAATGGCGCATGCGTTGCCTGAAGCCCGCAGCGCGCTGATGTTCCGCGCGGTGCGCGAAGACAAGGGCCAGGTGCAGTCGAACGTACGCTGGAACTACGGGCACACCACCATTCCGCGGCACCTGCGTGACATCTACATCAACGAGTACGGCATCGCCGACCTGCGCAACCTCACCGACGAGGACTGTGTGACCGGCATGACCGCGATCACCGATGCGGCGTTCCAGGGCGCGCTGCTGCAGACCGCAATAGCCGCCAAAAAGCTGGACGCCGCGTTCGTGGCACCGGCGCACTGGCAACAGCGCAACACCGCCGCAGCGGTGAGCGCCGCACTGGCCCCGTTCCGCCAGTCGGGGCTGCTGCCGGACTATCCGCTGGGCAGCGACTTCACCGAGGTCGAACAGCACCTGGTGAAAGCGTTGGGCTGGCTGAAGCAGAACACCCAGACCCGCGGCAGCAAGCTGCGCACGGTGCTGGCCGCCCTGCGCCAGCCGGCCGGCGATGGTGACGCGGTGTACCTGCAGCGGATGGGGCTGGATGCACCGGCGACGTTTGGCGAAAAGGTGGAAGCACGCTTGGTGCGCCTTGGGTTGGCGCGCACCGCGTAATGGTGAACGCGTGGCCCGGCAATGAAGCGGCGCGCATCGCGCGCCGGTAGAGTCGGTTCCCAATCGACTGCCGACGGCGGTGCAGCATCCGGTAACGCATGACCTGAAACGAAGGCGCGTTTCCGTTCGACGGTCATGCGTCCCAGCAGCGCTCACCCGTGTCGGCAGTCGTTTGGGAACCGACCCTACCCGCAACAGCAACGGCAGATCCATCGCCTCAGCGCCCAAATGAAGCGGCGCGCATCGCGCGCCGGTAGAGTCGGTTCCCAAACGACTGCCGACGGCGGTGCAACATCCGGTAACGCATGACCTCAAACGAAGGCGCGTTTCCGTTCGACGGTCATGCGTCCCAGCAGCGCCCACCCGTGTCGGCAGTCGTTTGGGAACCGACCCTACCCGCAACAGCAACGGCAGATCCATCGCTTCAGCGCCCAAATGAAGCGGCGCGCATCGCGCGCCGGTAGAGTCGGTTCCCAAACGACTGCCGACGGCGGTGCAACATCCGGTAACGGATGACCTGAAACGAAGGCGCGTTTCCGTTCGACGGTCATGCGTCCCAGCAGCGCTCACCCGTGTCGGCAGTCGTTTGGGAACCGACCCTACCCGCAACAGCAACGGCAGATCCATCGCCTCCGCGCCCAAATGAAGCGGCGCGCATCGCGCGCCGGTAGAGTCGGTTCCCAAACGACTGCCGACGGCGGTGCAGCATCCGGTAACGCATGACCTGAAACGAAGGCGCGTTTCCGTTCGACGGTCATGCGTCCCAGCAGCGCCCACCCGTGTCGGCAGTCGTTTGGGAACCGACCCTACCCGTAACAGCAACGGCAGATCCATCGCCTCCGCGCCCAAACGAAAACGGCGCGCATCGCGCGCCAGTAGAGTCGGTTCCCAAACGACTGCCGACGGCGGTGCAACATCCGGTAACGCATGACCTGAAACGAAGGCGCGTTTCCGTTCGACGGTCATGCGTCCCAGTAGCGCTCACCCGTGTCGGCAGTCGTTTGGGAACCGACCCTACCCGTAACAGCAACGGCATATCCATCGCCTCCGCGCCCAAATGAAGCGGCACGCATCGCGCGCCGGTAGTGTCGGTTCCCAAACGACTGCCGACGGCGGTGCAACATCCGGTAACGCATGACCTGAAACGAAGGCGCGTTTCGATTCGAAGGTCATGCGTCCCAGCAGCGCTCACCCGTGTCGGCAGTCGTTTGGGAACCGACCCTACCCGCAACAGCAACGGCAGATCCATCGCCTCCGCGCCCAAACGAAAACGGCGCTTCCGTTTCGGGAAGCGCCGTTCGCACTACGTCAGTGGCTGCCCCTTAGTTGGCCAGCTGCGCCTTCGCAGCGGCGACCACCGCATCGGTGGTGATGCCAAAGTGCTTGTACAGCGCTTCGGCCGGGGCCGAGGCACCGAAGGTGTCGATACCGATCACCGCACCGTCCAGGCCCACGTACTGGCGCCAGAAACCGGTAACGCCCGCTTCCACCGCCACGCGCTTGCGCACGGCGTTGGGCAGCACGGATTCGCGGTAGGCCGCGTCCTGGCGCTCGAACACGTCGGTGGACGGCATGGACACCACGCGGGTCTTGATCCCGGCGGCATCCAGCTCGGCCTTGGCGGCCACGGCCAGACCCACTTCCGAACCGGTACCGATCAGGATCACGTCCGGCACACCGCCTTCGGCGTCGGCCAGCACGTAGCCACCGCGCGCGATCTGGGCAACCTGCTCGGTGCTGCGCGGCTGGTGCGGCAGGTTCTGGCGGCTGAACACCAGGCAGCTCGGGCCGTCGGTGCGGGTGATCGCCGACTTCCAGCTGACCGCCGACTCAACCGCATCGCACGGACGCCACACATCGTTGTTGGGGATGTAGCGCAGCGAGGCCAGGTGTTCCACCGGCTGGTGGGTCGGGCCGTCTTCGCCCAGGCCGATCGAGTCGTGGGTGTACACATGGATGGCGTGCGCCGGGATCAACGCGCTCATGCGCACGCCGTTGCGGGCGTAATCGCTGAACACCAGGAAGGTGGCGTCGAACGGAATGAAACCGCCGTGCAGGGCCAGGCCATTGGCGATGGCGGTCATGCCGAACTCGCGCACGCCGTAGTACACGTAGTTGGCGTTCGGGTCGTCGGTGGCCACCGACTTGCTGGCCTTCCACAGGGTCAGGTTGGAATGGGCCAGATCGGCCGAGCCGCCCACCAGTTCCGGCAGCAGCGGCGCGAAGGCTTCAATGGCCAGCTGCGAGGCCTTGCGCGAGGCGATGGTCTGGCCGTCGGCCTGCACCTGGGCGATGTAGGCATCGGCCTTGGCGACAAAGTCGGCCGGCAGTTCGCCGTGCGAGCGACGGGTCAGTTCATCGGCTTCGGCCGGGAAATGCGCGGCGTACTTGTCGAACTGCTGTTCCCATTCGGCCTGGCGCAGGGTGCCGGTACCGCCGGCACGCCAGCCGGCGTAGATCTCTTCGGGGATTTCGAACGGACCGTAGTTCCAGCCCAGCTGCTTGCGGGTGGCCTCCAGTTCGTCCTTGCCCAGCGGCGCGCCGTGGCTGGATTCCTTGCCGGCCTTGCCCGGCGAACCGAAGCCGATCGTGGTGCGGCAGCAGATCAGGGTGGGCTTGTCGAACTGCGCCAGCGCGCCGTCGATGGCCGCCTTGATGCTGTCCGGATCGTGGCCATCGACGCCGCGCACCACGTTCCAGCCATAGGCTTCGAAACGCTCGGGGGTGTTGTCGGTGAACCAGCCGTCGGTGTTGCCGTCGATGGAGATGTGGTTGTCGTCCCAGAAGCAGACCAGCTTGCCCAGGCCCCAGGTACCGGCCAGCGAGGCGGCTTCATGCGAAATGCCTTCCATCAGGCAGCCGTCGCCCAGGAACACCCAGGTGCGGTGGTCGACGATCTCGTACTCGGGGCGGTTGTAGCGCTGGGCCAGCAGCTTTTCAGCCAGCGCAAAGCCCACGGCGTTGGCCAGGCCCTGGCCGAGCGGACCGGTGGTGGTTTCCACGCCGGGGGTTTCATGGTGCTCCGGATGGCCGGCGGTCTTGCTGCCGAGCTGACGGAACTGCTTGAGCTGCTCGATCGGCAGGTCGTAGCCGCTCAGGTGCAGCAGCGCGTACTGCAGCATCGAGCCGTGGCCGTTGGACAGCACGAAGCGGTCGCGGTTGAACCACTTGGGGTTGTTGGGGTTGTGACGGAGATAGTCGTTCCAGAGGACCTCGGCGATATCGGCCATGCCCATCGGCATGCCGGGATGCCCGGACTTGGCGGTTTCGACCGCATCAGCGGCAAGGAAGCGGATGGCATTGGCCAACTGGCGGCGGGTAGGCTGCGTCATGGTTCTGAGAGTCGGGAGGCTCCCGCGGAGCTGCGGGCAGCCAATTGTCCCACAGACCTCCGGCGGGGTCAGGCCGGGCGTCGGCTTTCTGAACAAAAACGCCCCGCACGGGGGCGGGGCGTTTTCGGGGGCGGTGCGCGGCAGGCCGCGCCACGCCGGGCGGTCAGTCGCGCTTGACCTGTTCCGGCACCGGGCTGTCCTCGGTCTCGCCCTTGGCCACCAGAGTGGTCAGGGCGAGGTCGCCGGTGACGTTCAGCGCGGTACGGCACATGTCCAGGAAGTGGTTCACGCCCAGGATCAGGCCGATGCCCAGCGGGTTGACCCCGACCATGGCGCAGATCATCGCCACCACCGGCAACGAGCCGGACGGCACGCCGGCCGTGCCGATGCCGCCCAGAATGCAGACCGCCATCACCATGATCTGCTGGCCGATGCTCAGGTCCACGCCGAAGAACTGGGCCAGGAAGATCACCGTCACGCCTTCAAACAGCGCGGTGCCGTTCTGGTTGGCGGTGGCACCCACGGTCAGCACGAAGCGTGACACCTTCTGCGGCAGGCCCATCTGGTCGGCCACGCGCAGCGCGGTCGGCAGGGTGGCGTTGCTGGAGGCGGTGGAGAAGGCCATCACCGTCGCTTCCTGGGTGTCGCGGAAGAACGACAGCGGCGAACGCCCGGACAGCCACACCGCGGTGCCGTAGGTCACCACCATGTGCAGGCCCAGCGCCAGCACCACCACGCCCACGTAGGCACCCAGGCGGATGATCAGGTCGAAGCCGAACAGCGCGGCCAGGTTGAACATGAAGCAGGCCACCGCGTACGGGGCCAGCCGGATGACCAGGTTGATCAGCGTCATCGACACTTCGAACACGCCTTCCACGGCGCGACGCAGCGGGGCAACTTTTTCCTCGTCGCTGAGCACCATACCGATGCCGAACATCAGCGCGAAGAACATCAGCGACAGGATCGCGCCATTGTCCGATGCGGCCTGCAGCACGTTGCTGGGCACGATCGACAGCAGCATGTCCATGCCCTTGGGGGTTTCATGGATACCGGCGACGATTTCCTTGCTGCGCTCGGCGTTCTCCGAGAGCATCTGCGCGGCCACATGCGGGTCCACCCCGGCGCCGGGCTTGAGCACGTTGACCAGCACCAGCCCGATGCCCACCGCGATGCCCGACAGCAGCACCGTGTAGGCCAGGGTCTTCCAGCCGATCCGACCGAGCGCGCGGATGTCGCCCATCTCCGACACGCCCATGATCAGCGCCGAGAAGATCAGCGGCACGATCAGCATGAAGATCAGGTTGAGGAACAGGCCCGACAGCGGCGTGGTCACCCAGGCCATCACGCCCTTGGCGACGTCGGTCAGGCCGGGCACGCCCGGGCCGGCGGCGTGCACGATCAGACCCAGCACCAGGCCCAGCGCGAAGCCAATGCCCATTTTCCAGTGCAAGGGCAGTTTCTTGCGGGTCGTTGCGGCCTCAGTCATCTAGCAGCTTTCCTGTAAAGAATTGAACGAGCTTAGCAAAGCCGGCCCCTCAGGCCCGGCAGCGCATCAAGATCCCGAAGGATATAGAGGCGCCAGCCCATTGTTTTCCGCCACCGCGGCGGCCTGCCAGTGCGGTCCGTCATGGAAGGCGCGGCGCAGCGCCTGGCGCGCGGCGGCCACGTCGCCGCCCTGGCCGGACCAGCGCACCCGCTGCATCGCCAGCAGCGCCTCGCGCTGGACCGGGTCGGCCAGCCGTGCCAGCAGGGCCTCCAGGCCCACTACCCCGCCCATGCTGGCCAGCAGCGCGATGATTTCATCCAGCCCCTGGCTTTCCAGCGCGCGCCGCAGTTCCGCGCGCGACACCACGACCACGGGCGAACCGGGCGGGCCCGGCTGCGGGGCGGTGGCCGTATCCCGGCGCTGCACCCGGCGCCAACCCCACCACAGCGTCAGCAGCCAGAGCACCGCGAACCCGCTGGCGGCCGCGATCCAGCCCCAGGGACGCGCCGACGCCGGCGGGTCGGCCAGTGGCAGCGCGTTGGAGGCCGGCGGCGCCTCGCCCGGCAGCGCCGACTGGGTGTCCACCGGCACCGCGGCGGCGGCACTGCCCGCCCCCGCTGCGGCGACCTGCAGGGTCAGTGCCGGCAAGCTGGCCGTCCGCGCCTCGCCCGCCTTTACGTCCCACCAGGGCATGCTCGGCCCGGGCACGCGCAGGGTGCCCGGCGTGCGCGGCACGATCGAGTAGCGCCGGGTCAGCTTGAGCTGGGGCGTGTTGCCGCTGAAGGTCTCGTCGAACTGGGCCGGTTCGGCGAACACCTGCGCGTCGGGGCCGACGTCCAGCGCCGGCAGTTCCGGGAACTGCGCGCGGGTGGCGCCCTGGGCCACGGCTTCCACCACTACCGTGGCCGCCTCCCCGGCACGCGCCTGGGTGGGGGCGGCGGTGTAGCGCAGGCGCAGGTCGTGCAGCGGCAGCCACGGCTGCGCCGCGTTGGCCGGTTGCGGCTGCACCTGCAGCGTGCGCGTCGGCGCCGTTGCGCGCAGCCGTCCGTCGCCACCGAACATGTCATCGAAGAAGCCACCGGCGGCACGTCCGTTGAACTGGGCGGCCGGCAGCTGCAGCGGGCCGCTGCGTTCGGGAATCAGCAGGAAACGCCGCTCCACCAGGTTGTAGCGGCGGCCATTGACCTCGCGCACCAGGCTGCGGTCTTCACCTACCCGCTGCATCGACGCACCGGCTGGGGTATCCAGCAGCAGTTCGCCCGACACCAGCTGCGAGGCGTAGTACAGACGCACCACCACGCCCACGCTCTGCTGGACGTAGGGGGTAAGGTCGTCGACCTCGGTTTCCATGAAGACCGCCGCGTTACCGGGGACGGCCGCCGGCGCAGCGGAACTGGCGCCCACCTGCAGCAGCAGCGGTGCGGTGCGGTTGGCCCCCACCTGCAACGCGGGAATCTGCAGCGTGCCCGTGCGACGTGGCGACAGGGCCACCGCGTAGAGATTGCGCGCGGTGGTACCGCCCGTGCCCCATTGCATCTGGCGGCTGCTGGTCTGCGCGCTGAGCTCGAAATCAGCGCGCAGGGGCGTGTAGTCCGGTGCCCCGCCCGCATCGCTTTCGATGTTGAGGGTCACCGTTTCGCCGTCGCTGATCTGCTCGCGGTCCAGCCAGGCACGGGTCTGCGCCTGCGCCCAGCTGCTCGCCGCCAGCAGCAGCCAGCAGCAGCCGCGCATCCAGCGTCGCGTGGTCGAAATGGTGCTCATCGTCCTTCCCGTTTCCTGCGTTCGTTTTCGAGTTGGAACTTGGCGCGCAACAGGCTGCCCGGATCATCCGGCACCCGCCGCATCCAGGCTTCCACGGCCTGGCGCTGCTCGCGCTGCTGCGGGGTTTCCGCGGCCTGCCGCTGCGCCGGGGTGTCCTTGCCGTCCTTGCCCTGCCGCTGCAGGGCCTGTTGCATCTG
Source organism: Stenotrophomonas sp. GQ19 (assembly GCF_059758695.1). NCBI lineage: Bacteria > Pseudomonadati > Pseudomonadota > Gammaproteobacteria > Lysobacterales > Lysobacteraceae > Stenotrophomonas > Stenotrophomonas sp. GQ19. The sequence continues at coordinate 423,056 of NZ_JCAXES010000002.1, forward strand.
CTGGCGCTGGGCCGCATCGGCCTGGGCCTGCGCGGCGGGGTTGGGATCCGGGTTGCCGGCGCCCTGCGTGTCCTTGTCCTTGCCCTGCGCCGGCGTGCCCGGCGGCTGGCCAGGGGTCTGCTGCCCGGGCTGCCCGGGCTGCCCGGGCTGCTTCGGCGGCTGGCCGGCGTCCTTGCCCGGTTGGCCCTGGCCCTGCGACGGTGGCGAGGTGGGCGGTTGCTTGCCTTGGCCGTCTTTGGGCGGCGCCGACGGCGGCTTGCGCTTGCGGGCGGCATCCACCGCCGCGCGGTTGGCGACCGCATCGGGCATGCCCGGGGTCTTGCGCAACGCTTTGTCATACGCCTCGATCGCGGCGTCGTACTGACCCTGGCGCGCCAGCGCATTGCCCAGGTTGTACCAGCCGACGTCGCTGTCGATACCGTCGAACTGCGCCTGCGCAGCCTTGAAATCGCCCCGCCGGTAGGCCTCCACACCCGCGCCCAGTGCCTGTTGGTCCACCTGGTCGGCACGCGTCCACCAGGTGCCTTCGGCAGCATGCGCGGGGGTTGGCAACGCCAGGGGCACCGCCAGGCAGGCCACCAGCACCACGGCAAGGCTGCGGCGGCGGAACGCCCACAACGACAGCAGCATCAACGGCGGCAGCAACCAGAACCCTTCATCGCGCCAGGCCATGCCATTGCCGTCGCGGCGATCGTCCATGCTCGTCTTGGGGGTCAGCACGCCCAAGGCGCGCAGGTCGCCATCGTCGCTGGCCATCCGCGCGTACTGGCCGCCCCCGGCACTGGCCACCGCGCGCAGGGACGCTTCTTCCAAACGCGCCTGGGCAATCTGCCCATCGCCACTGCGGTAGGCGGCGCCGGTGGGTGTGCCTACGCCAAGCACCGAGACCGTTACGCCCTGGCGGCGCGCCGCGGTGGCCGCGCTGCTGGCGGCAGCGTCGGCACGATCGGTGAGCAACAGGATGTCGCCGCTGCGTGCGCCGGACTGTTGCAGCAGCAATACGGCCGCGTCCAGTGCGCGCTCGGCGCGCTGGCCATCACGCGGCATCACGTCCGGCCCGAGCGCATCCAGATACAGCGCCACATTGGCGGTATCGGCCGTCAGCGGCGCCACGGTGTACGCATCGTCGGCGTACACCAGCAGGGCAACCTCCCCGCCTTTGCGCTCGCGCAGCAGCGCGGCCAGCTTGGCCCGCGCCTGCAGCAGCCGCGAGGGCGGCAGGTCGGTGGCCGTCACCCGCGAGGACAGGTCCAGCGCCACCACCAGCGGCGCCGGCGATTGCCACAAGGGCTGGGCCACCTGCCGCCAGCTGGGACCCGCCAACGCAACCACGGCCAGCGTCCACCCCAGCAGCAACACCATCAAGCCGCCCCACGCACGCTGCCCACCGGCCACCAGCAGGTGGCGCAGCAGGTGCGCATCCACCGCGCTGTGCCAGGCGCTGCCGCGGCGGCGGCGCCAGTACCAGAACGCGGCGATCAGCGGCAGCGCCAGCAGCAGCCATAGTGCGTTTGGACGCACCAGGTGCAGGGCACTCCAGTCGATGTTCATGCGCACCGCCTTGGCAGCAACCACGCCAGGCCGGCCAACAGCAGCGACAGCGCCAACGGCCATGCATACCGTTCGATGCGGGGCCGTACCGCCGGCCCGGCCGATGCCACCGGTTCCAGCCGCTGCAGTTCGGCATAGATACCGGCCAGCTCGTCGGTATTGCGCGCACGGAATGCGCGGCCGCCGGTGAGCGTGGCGATCTTTTGCAGGGTGGCTTCGTCAACGGGATCTTCGCCCGGCGCGATCTGCACCCCGAACAGACTGAAGCCGCCGTCACCGCCGAAGGCCACGGTGTACACGCGCACGCCTTCGGCCTTGGCCAGTTCTGCTGCGCGCAGGGGTTCGAGCACGCCGGCATTGCTTACCCCGTCGGTGAGCAGGATCAGAACGCGCTGCCCCTGCGGTTGTTCGCGCAGGCGTTTCACCGCCAGCGCGATCGCATCGCCGATGGCGGTTTCACGCCCGGCCAGGCCGACCACGCTGTCCCCCAGTTGCAGGCGCACGCTGGCCAGGTCGCCGGTCAACGGGGTCAACGTGTAGGCGCGTTCGCCGAAGATCAGCAGACCGACGCGGTCACCGGCACGCCGGTCGAGGAAATCCGCCAGCACCGCCTTGGCGGCCGTCAAACGGTCCACCACCTGGTGGCCGAGCAGCATGTCGGCCTCGCTCATGCTGCCGGACACATCGACGGCCAGCATCATCTGCCGTCCCTGCTGCGGCGGCGTCACCGCCTCACCCAGCTGCTGCGGGCGCGCGGCGGCCACGCACAGGCAGGCCCAGGCCAGCCACAACACCAGCCGCCCCAGCCCCAACGAACGCCCGCCCGCTGCCTCGCCCAACGCCTGCAACTGCGCCGCCGCATAGGGCACGCGCAGGGCGGCAGCGGTGGCGCTGCGCTGTGGCCACCAGTGCATCAGCACCGGCAACGGCAGCGCGGCCAACATCCATGGCCACGCCAGCGTGTCCAACCACGCCAGCCAGCTGGGCAACCAGGCGGCCCAGTGTTCGGGTATCTGCATCGCGATCATCGGCGACGCCCCGCCATCAACCCCAGGAAGCGCCGGCGCGCCAGTACCCGCAGCCGCGTGGCGGCCTCGGCCTCCACCTGGGGGCGGTAGCCGCCGTCCAGCAGCAGTCGGCCATCGCCATCGGAGAAGGCGCGGCTGCCTGGCTCATCGAGGAACTCGAGCCAGGCCTGACCCTGCAGCAGCTCGGCGCCGGGTTGATGGGTACGCGCGGCACGGCGCAGCAGCGCGGCGATGGCGGCCACTTCATCCACCGGGGTGGTGGCCTGCGCCACGCCGTCGTCGAACGTGCGCATCCAGCGCTGTTCGCGGCGACGGCGACGCGCACGCCACCACCACAGCAGCGCCACGACACACAGCAGCGCCGCCAGCACCAGCCACCAGCCCGGGGCCGGCGGCCACCACGGCGGCGACGGCGGCAGGTGCACATCGCGCAGCGGCAGGCTGCTGGCCGCGCTCATGCCACCACCGCCGAGGGCATCGGGGTCAACCAGCAGTCACTGGCATCATCGGTGGCCACCACGTGCACCTGGATGCGGCGCGACGACAGCTGCTTCTGCAGCGTTTCCAACGGTGCCACGAAGCGCTCGCGCCAGTGCTCGCGGACAGCGGCCCGGTCCAGGTCGAGCATCACGCGGCGGCCCTGCGACAGGAACGCGAGCGGTGCCGATGGCGGGGCCAGTTCCAGCGGGTCCACCAGTAGCATCACCACCACTTCGTGGTGCATCGCCAGGGCGGTCCAGCGTGCAACGCTGATGGCGGAAGCCTGGCCGGGGTCGGCCAGCACCACCACGCGCGCGCCCGGCCGCAGTAGACGGGCGGCATGTTCCAGTGCACGGTCCAGGCCGGCATCGTCGGAAGGCGGTTGTGCGTACCAGCGGGTCAAGGCATCCAGCACGCGCAGGACGCCCCGGGTGCCACCGGCCGGCGGCACCGGCGCTTCGACCGCACTGCCGCGCAGTGCACCGAGGCGATCGCCCTGGCGCTGCGCCAACCAGGCGGCAATCGCGCCGACGCGCGCGGCCTGCACCGATTTGAAGCGCACCCGTGTGCCGAAATACAGCACCGGGTCGGTATCGGCGACCAGCAGGGTCAGACGCTCACGCTCGGCCTGGAACAGCTTGGTATGCGCGCGGCCGGTGCGGGCGGTGACGCGCCAGTCGATGTGGCGGGCGTCGTCGCCTGCCACGTACTCGCGCGACTCGGCGTACTCCATGCCGCGCCCCCGCATCGGTGCGGGCGCGCTGCCGGCATGGCCAAGCCGGCCACGCCGGGCCGGCGCCAACCGGTGCGCATTGCGTCGCAAGGCGACCAGTTCGGCCAGGCTGGGGCGAAGGCCGTCGCCGTTGGTCGCGCCTGCAGCGCTGTCCGCGTTGAATTCCATCTGGATCAGGGTGCCGGTACGCGGGCCAGCAGTTCGGCCACCAGGCGGTCGCCATCCCAGCCTTCGGCGGTGGCTTCGTAGCTGGGCAGCACGCGGTGGCGCAGCACGTCCGGCGCTACGCTGCGCACGTCATCGGGCGTCACGAAGTCGCGCCCGGCAAGCCAGGCTCGCGCACGTGCGCAGCGCTCCAGTGCGATGGAGCCACGCGGGCTGGCGCCCCATGCAATACGTCGGGCCAGTGCGGGGTCGTAACGGGCGGCGTCGCGCGAGGCCAGCACGATTTCGATCAGGTAGCGTTCCAACGCCGGCGCCATGTGCAGTGACAGCACCGCCTTGCGTGCGTCGAACACATCCTGCAGCGGCATCCGCGCCGGAGCTGGGGGCGGTGTACCCAAGGCATCGCGCGCACGCTCGCGCGCCAGGCGCAGGATCTCCGCTTCGGCGTCGGAGTCGGGGTAGCCGATGCGCACATGCATCAGGAAGCGGTCCAGCTGTGCTTCGGGCAGCGGGAAGGTGCCCTCCTGCTCGATCGGGTTCTGCGTGGCCATCACCAGGAACAGCGCCGGCAACGCGTAGGTGTGGCGACCCACGGTGACCTGGCGCTCACCCATCGCCTCCAGCAGCGCAGATTGCACCTTGGCCGGGGCCCGGTTGATTTCATCGGCCAGCAGGATCGGGTGGAAGATCGGCCCTGGTACGAATTCGAAGCGGCCTTCCTGGGGACGCCAGATTTCGGTGCCGGTCAGATCGGCCGGCAACAGGTCCGGGGTGAACTGCACGCGCGAGAAGTCGGCCTCCAGGCGTGCGGCCAGCGCGCGGATGGCGGTGGTCTTGGCCAGCCCGGGCGCACCTTCGACCAGCAGGTGACCGTCGGCCAGCAAGGCGGTCAGCAGCCGATCGACCAGCGCCGCCTGTCCGACGATCTCGCCGGCCAGGGCATCGCGCAGGGCGCGGAAACCGTCGTGCAGGCGGTCGTGGGCCAGTTCGGCGGCAGCAGGGGTATCGATCGAGGCGTCTGGCATGGGGGGAGGCAGGTTCATGGCGTCCGTGTGACCCGCGCGGCGTGCGAAGGTTCCATCCACATGATGGCAGGCACGCCGGGGATCGGCATCAAGATTGCCTGAACGCGAAAGGGCCGCACGTGGCGGCCCTTTCGTTGGAGCAGGTGGCGCGACCTCAGTTGGTCTTGGCCACGCGCAGCACCTTCGGGGTGACGAAGACCAGCAGTTCGGCCTTGTCCTTGTTGCGGCTGCGCTTCTTGAACAGGTTGCCCAGGAACGGCACGTCGCCCAGGAACGGCACCTTGTTGACGCTGTTGCGGTCGGTGAACTCGTACACGCCACCGATCACCACGGTCTGGCCATCTTCCACCAGCACCGCGGTATTCACTTCGCGACGGTTGATGGTCGGCACTTCGCCGTAGCCGGCCAGGCGGATGTAGCCTTCGACTTCATCCTTCTTGACCGCCATGTTCAGGAACACGCGGTTGTCGTTGGTGATGGTCGGGGTGACCTTCAGCTCCAGCACCACTTCCTTGAACTGCACGTTGGGCGTGGCAGCGCCACCGGCCGCTCCGCCGCCGCTGATGGTGACGTAGCCGATTTCCTTACCCTGCTTGATGATCGCTTCGCGCTGGTTGGTGGTGACCACGCGCGGGTTGGAGATCACCTCGCCACGCGATTCCTGCTGCATCGCCGACAGCTCGACGTCCAGCAGGTAGCCCGCGTTGAGGATCGACAGCGCCAACGAACCGGGGTTGCTGGCCGCGGCGACCGGCAGATTCCAGTTCAACGGATTGGTGCTGATGGTGTAAGGCGCGCGGATCGGGACGGCACCGGTGCGACCACCGGCATCCCAATCGGCGAGCGCCTTGGCGTAGTCGTTGTTGACCTTGGCCTGATCGTTGATGTTCTTGCCATTGCTCTCCGTGCTGCCACCGAAGAACACATTGTCACGGTTGCCACTGATACCGAACTTCGCACCCAGCTCACGCGCGAACGTATCGGTGGCAATGACGATGCGGCTTTCGATCAGCACCTGGTCGACCGGACGGTCGATAACGTTGATCAACTCGCGCATGCGCGCCAGCTTCTTCGGGATGTCGCTGATCATCAGCGTGTTGGTGCGCTCGTCGGCGACGATGCGACCACGCGAGGACAGGAACCCGCTGTCTTCCTGCGAGCTGCCGCCACTGCCACTGCTACCGCCGCCGCCGATGCCCTTGGCTTCGGTCAACGCTTTGAAGATCTGCGCGGCATTGTGGTAGTTGATCTGGATGTAATCGGTGACCAGGTCTTCGCGGTTCTCGATCGCGATCCGTGCGTCTTCCTTGTCCTGCTCGAACTTGGCCAGTTCCGGCTGCGGGGCAACCCACACCACGCCGCCATCACGGCGCTTGTCCAGGCCCTTGGCACGCAGCACGATGTCCAGCGCCTGGTCCCACGGCACGTTGACCAGGCGCAGGGTGACATTGCCTTCGACGCTGTCGGAGGCCACGATGTTCAGGTTGGACTCTTCGGCGATCAACTGCAGCACGGTGCGCACCGGCACGTCCTGGAAGTTGAAGGTCACCGGCTTGCCGCTGTAGCCGCGCTGGGCGATCGCGCTGGCCGCCTGGGTCACGGCGGTGGCGTTGATCGCACCGGTGGCCGGGGCCGCCTTGCGCGGGCTGATCTCCACCACGTACTCGTTGCCGGTCTGGTAGGCCAGCGATTCGAACGCGGTATTGGTATTGAGCACCAGCTGGGTGCCGCCGCCGTAAGGCTTGGGATCGATACGCTGCACCGGCGTGGCGAAGTCGGTCACGTTGATCGACTTCTGCAGGTTTTCCGGCAGACGCACGTTGCCGACGTCGATCACGACGTTGTTGCCCTGGGTGCGCAGGTCCGGGCTGGCGCCCTTGCCGTCGAACTGCAGGATCAACCGCCCGGCGCCGTCTTCACTGCGCTTGAAATCGATCTTGGATACCGACAGCGAGGCCGGCGCGGTGATCGGCGCGGCGCTGGCGGCAGGCTGCGGAACCGCTGCGGCGGGCGTGGCCGCCAACAGCGTGCCATTGGCCACCATGAGCGCGACTCCCAGCGCGCACAGGTGGATCAGCTTCGGGCGCCGGTTGGGACGCTGCCGCATGGCATTGGAAAAGGTCATCGTGCTATCCCCGTAATCATTCATTGATCTTCAAGCGCAAGCGATGCAGGCCGTTCCAGCCAGCCGCCCGCGCCATCCGGCACCAGTTCAATCAGTTCGATCCGGTCTTCGAAGACCCCGGTCACCCGGCCGTCGCTCTGCCCCAGATAAACGCCCGGACGCACCCGATAGGTGACCTTGTCCGGCGCCATCACCAGCGCGACCAGCCCGCCGCCCTTGCCGATCGAACCGACCATGTCCAAGGCATCCAGCGGGAAGGCTTCCAGCGGCTCCTTGCGACGGTTCGGATCGGGACGCAGCCCCGAGCCGCCCTGTGGATTGGTCCAGGCATCGGTGAACGGATCGCGCATCCCCTGCGCGGAGTATTCAAACGTCTCGAACTGCTGCATCACCGGCAGTGGCTCAAGCGGCGGCGCCGGGCGCGCACGCACGTCCTCCACCCACTTGGCCAGGTTCGGCGCATCGCCCGGGGTACTGCTCACCCCGCGCGCGCAACCGGCCAGCAACGCCAGCACCAGCAGCCCACACACCCGTGCGGTCATCCCCAGGCTCATTGCTTGCCTCCGGACTTGGCGGTCTTGTCATTGGCGGCGGCGGCTTTTTCCTGCGCTTCCATTTCCAGCTCGTCCAGGTAGCGGTAGGTCTTGACCGTACCGGACAGCTCCAGCGCACCGCTGCGCGCGGTGATGCCGGTCTTGGGGTCCTTGGGCTTCAGATTGATGTCATGCATGGTCAGGATGACCACGCGCGGCAGCGAAGCCACACCGCTGACGAAGGCACCGAACTGGTGGTAGCTGCCCACCATGCGCAGGGCGATCGGCTTTTCGGCGTAGAACTCCTTGGGCTGCTCGGCACCAGGCTGGAACAGCTCATTGACCAGGCCGCTGGACAGCGCGGTCTGCGAGATGTCGATGATCAGGTCCGGCATTTCGGTCTTGCTGGGCAGCTGGCGCAGCATCTGCTGCAGCACCTGCTCCATCTGGGCCAGCTGTTGCTTGAGCGGCGCCAGGTTCACCGCGCGGCCCTGTTCCTTCTCGAACTCGGCACGCAGGCTGGTCTCGGTGCTTTCCAGCGACGCCAGCTCTTCACGCTTGCCGCTGATCAGGGCAAACCAGGCCAGGAACACGATCAGCAGCGACAGCAGCACGCAGAAGACGACTTTGGCCTGCTGCGGCCAGTTGCCGATGTTGTTGAAGTCCAGCTCTTTGAGGTTCATTTTCTGGCTCATGCGCCCCCCTTCTGCGGCGTACTGGACGCCGCCGGCTGTGCGGGTGCGGCGGGCGGGGCGATGCGGCTGCCCGACGGCTTGGACGGCTCGGCGGCCGGCGCAGGCGCAGCGGCCGGCGGGGTCGACGCAGGCGTCGCGGCCGGCGACAGCGGGGCGACCTCCGGTGCCGGTGGGGCGGCCGGATCGGCCGGGATGGCAGCGGCATCGGCCGGCACCACCACACTGCCATCGGGACCTACGCCACCGACCGGTTCACTCTGCGCAGGCAGAGTCACCTTGACCTCGAACATGTACGGCAGTGCGCTGATGTCGGTCACCGGACCGGGGCCATCCTTGCCGGCCTCAGGCTTCTTGGCCTCGATCACCGACAGTTCCGGCTTGCTCATCCAGCCCGAGCTTTCCAGGTTGCGCATGTACGCACTGACGCGGGCGTTGGACTGGGTGCGCCCCTGCAGGGTGAGGATGTCCCCTTCCTGCTTGAGCGCGGTCAGCACCACGCCGTCCGGAATCGTACGTACCAGTGCGTCGAACAGGTGGACCATCTGCGAACGCTTGGCCTGCAGTTCCTCGATCACCTTCTTGCGTGCCAGCAGGCGTTCCTTCTGGCGATCCAGGCGGTCGATTTCCTTGTTCTGTTCCTTGACCTTGTCGATCTCGGCCTGCAGGAAGGCATTGCGTTCGCCCTGCCCGCTGACCTGACGGTCGTAGTAGAACCAGATCATCAACGACAGCAGCAGGCCGCCGATGGCCGCAAAGCCGAGCATGCCGTAGAAGTCGCGCTGGCGTTGCTTGCGCCGCTCGGCGCGCCACGGCAATAGATTGATTCTTGCCATCAGTCAAAGCTCCTCAGCGCCAGACCGGTGGCAATCATCAGCGCCGGGGCGTCCTGGGCCAGGGCATGCGCCTGCACCTTGGGACCCAGGGTCATCTGTGCCAGCGGGTTGGCCACCACGGTAGCCACGCCCAGCTGTTCTTCCACCATCTCCGGCAACCCGGCCAGCGCCGCGCAACCGCCGGCCAGCACGATGTGGTCCACGCGGTTGAATTCGCTACCGGCATAGAAGAACTGCAGCAGGCGGCTGATCTGCTGGACCGTGGCTTCCTTGAACGGCTCCAGCACTTCCATCTCGTAGCTTTCCGGCAGCCCGCCCTGGCGCTTGGCCAGGCCGGCTTCCTCGTAGGTGAGGCCGTAACGGCGCATCACTTCGTCGGTGAGCTGCTTGCCGCCGAACACCTGTTCGCGGCTGTACAGGCTACGCCCGCCACGCAGGACGTTCAGGGTGGTCATGGTGGCACCGATATCGACCAGGGCGACCACGCCATCACTGGCAATGGGCAGTTCGCTGGCGACCAGGGCAAAGGCGTTCTCGACCGCGAAGGCCTCCACGTCCATGACCCGGGCGGTCAGCCCGCCGAGCTCCAGCGCCGACTGGCGCAGCTCCACGTTCTCCGACCGCGACGCCGCCAACAGCACCTGGACCATCTCCGGGTTGTTGGGAATGGCGCCCAGCACCTCGAAATCGAGGTTCACTTCCTCGATCGGGTACGGGATGTAGTTGACCGCTTCGAGCTCGACCTGGGCTTCCATGTCGTTCTCGTCCAGATCAGCCGGCATCGGGATCAGCTTGGTGATCACCGCCGAGCCGGCGACGGCTGCGGCAGCATGCCGGGCCTTCGTACCGGAACGGTTCACGGCGCGGCGGATAGCCTCACCCACGGCCTCCACTTCCACGATGTTCTTTTCCACGACCGCATTCGGCGGAAGTGGTTCCACAGCGTAATGTTCCACGCGGAAACGATTGCCACTGCGGGAAAGCTGCAAGAGCTTTACTGCAGTCGAGCTGATGTCGACGCCAATAAGCGGCGACTGGCTTTTTGGGATAAGCCCCACGGTTTCTCCCCTGCCGACGGGCACTTGGACGCATAACCTGCGCCCGCGCATTAATAACGTTTTTTTTGCAAACCGCAACCATCACGCAGTGAAACGTGCACTACCGCACGTTTCACGGCTCCCCAGACGGTCGTCGATCTGCGCTCCCCGGGAACAACCCCAGCCGTTCCCTTGCGTAATCTATACTCTGCGGCCACGAAATTCGCAATCGGAATCTGTCACTGATGACACGCTTTCGCCGCTGGCTGCGCTGGTTGCTGGTCGCCATCCTGGTCCTGGGCCTGATCGGCGCCGCCGTCGCAGGTGGCCTGTACTACGCCATTTCCTCCAAGCTTCCGGACGTGCAGACCCTGCGCGACATCGAGATGCAGGAGCCCATGTACGTGTATGCCAGCGATGGCAAGCTGATGGCCGTGTTCGGCGAGTCGCGGCGCGTACCGATCACCATGAAGGAGGTCCCGGAACGTCTCAAGCAGGCCTTCCTGGCCACCGAGGATGCCCGCTTCTACGAGCATGGCGGGGTGGACTACAAGGGCATCGGCCGCGCGGTCTGGCTGCTGGCCACCACCAACGACAAGCGCGTGCCGGGTGGGTCCACCATCACCCAGCAGGTCGCCCGCCAGTTCTTCCTGAGCTCCGAATACAGCTATACGCGCAAGCTGGCCGAGATCCTGCTGGCGCGCAAGATCGAGTCCGAGCTGAGCAAGGACGAGATCTTCGAGCTGTACCTGAACAAGAGTTTCTTCGGCAACCGCGCCTACGGCGTGGCCGCTGCGGCCGAGTTCTACTACGGCAAGAAGCTGGGCGATCTGGACCTGGACGAAATGGCCTCCTTGGCCGGTATCCCCAAGTTCCCGTCCTCGGGCAACCCGATCAGCAACCCCGAGCGGGCCCGCGAGCGCCGCGACTTCTATGTGCTGCAGCGCATGGCCAGCCTGGGCTTCGTCAGCCAGGCCGAGGCAGACGCCGCCAAGGCGGTGCCCATGCACGCCAGCGCGCATGAGCCGCCGGTGCAGGTGGAAGCCCCCTACGTGGCCGAGCTGGTCCGCCAGGAAATGATCGCCCGCTTCGGTGGCGACGTGGTCAACAAGGGCTACCACGTCACCACCACCATCAACGCCGAGCTGCAGACGGCGGCCAACATCGCCGTGCGCGATGGCCTGCGCGTATATGACCACCGGCATGGCTGGCATGGCGTGGAGCAGCACTTCGAGGTGCCGGCCGATGCCGATGCCAAGGCGCTGGCGGCCAAGCTGGTCGGCATTCCGGCCCAGTCCGGGCTGCTGCCGGCGATCGTGGCGTCCACCGCCGCCGATGGCAGCGCCACGGTGGTGCTGGCCAACCGCAGCGAGCTGGTGCTGCCCGTCGCGGCCAGCCGCTGGGTCAACAAAACCCCGGCCAAGCTGCTGACGCGGGGTGACCTGGTGCGGGTGCGCGCCGGCGAGAAGGAAGGCGAGTGGCTGATCGACCAGATCCCGCGCGGCCAGTCCGCGCTGGTCTCGCTGGATGCTGAAAGTGGCGCCTTGAAGGCACTGGTGGGCGGCTTCAGCTTCTCCGGCAACAAGTTCAACCGCGCCACCCAGGCGCGCCGCCAGCCGGGTTCGAGCTTCAAGCCGTTCATCTATGCGGCCGCGTTCGACAAGGGCTTCAACCCCGCCTCGATCGTGCTGGATGCCCCGGTGGTGTTCCGCGACCGCCGCGGCAAGACCTGGTCGCCGCAGAACGACGGCGGCGGCTTCCGTGGCCCGATGCGCCTGCGTGAGGCGCTGGTGCAGTCGCGCAACCTGGTCTCGGTGCGCCTGCTGGACGGCATGGGCGTGGACTACGCACGCAAGTACATCAGCGAGTTCGGCTTTGCCGAGGCCGAGCTGCCGCCCAACCTGTCGATGTCGCTGGGTACCGCTTCGGTGACCCCGTTGTCGGTGGCACGCGGCTATGCCGTCTTCGCCAATGGCGGTTCGCGGGTGGATACCTGGGTGATCGACCAGGTGACCGACCGTGACGGCGTGGTGGTGTTCAAGGAAAACCCGGCGATGGCCTGCCGCGACTGCGCCGGCACCAGCGGCGGCGCGCCGGTCAGCCAGGTGGTGGACGGCTTCAACTTTGGTGCACCGCCTGCCCCGGCCACCGCCGCGACGGCCAAGCCGCAGCAGGCGGCTGAACCGGCCAAGCCGGTGAACCCGGACGCCAAGGTGGCCCCGCGCGCCATCGACGCACGCACCGCCTACCAGCTGGTGTCGATGATGCGCGACGTGGTCCAGCGCGGCACCGGCACCGCGGCCAAGGTCCTCGGCCGCGAGGACGTGGGCGGCAAGACCGGCTCCACCAACGACCACCGCGACGCCTGGTTCTCCGGCTTCGGCGGCCCTTACGCCACCACGGTCTGGGTGGGTCGCGATGACTTCCGCTCGCTCGGCTACCGCGAGTACGGCGGCAAGGCCGCATTGCCGATCTGGATCGACTACATGCGCGCCGCGCTGAAGGACACCCCGATCGCGCAGAACGAGCCGCCGTCCGGGATGGTCCAGGCCACGCTCAACGGCGCCACCGAGTGGGTCAAGGTGGAGGACATGGACAAGATCGAGGAGTACAGCTTCGATACCCATGTGCAGCAGGCCGACGACGCCGCGTTCGATATCTTCTGATGTCGACGGCAGGATGACGAGGAAGGCCGGGCATTGCCCGGCCTTTTACGTTGCCACCGCCCCCACGTCACGTGGAGCCGGGCTCTGCACGGCTGCCTGCCATGTCGGGCAGCCGGGCAGCCGGGCAGAGCCCGGCTCTACACGCCGGCGGCCGGGCAGAGCCCGGCTCTACACGTATGTCACATCGCCGGTGTACATTGCCGTGCAGGTCGCACAGGAGTACCGGTCATGCATCGAGCCCGCCAGCATGCAGCCACCCAGACCCGCGAGCGCCGCCACCGGCTTGCCCATGAAGCCGCCCGGCTGATGGCCGAGGGTGGCATCCGCGACTACCACCAGGCCAAGCTCAAGGCAGCGGCCCGGCTGGACATCCACGACGATGCCTCCCTGCCCCGCAATGCCGAAATCGAGGACGCGCTGCGCGAGTACCAGCGTCTGTTCGCCGGCGCCGATCATGGCGCGCAGCTGCGCCAGCGCCGCGAGGCGGCCCTGCGCGCGATGGAGTTCCTGGGGCAGTTCGCCCCGCGTCTGTGCGGCCCGGTGCTGGACGGCACCGCCGACGCCAACAGCCCGGTGCAGCTTCAGGTGCACAGCGACGACCCCGATGCGGTGCAACGCTACTTCGACGAGCACGGCATTCCGGCCGAGTTGCGTACCCGCCGCCTGCGGCTGGACCGCGAGCGCGTGCTGGACGTGCCGGTGTGGGTGTTCAGCGCGGAGGAACTGACCTTCGACATCGCAGTACTGCCGTACGACGCGCTGCGCCAGCCGCCCTTGTCGGCCATCGATGAGAAGCCGATGCGGCGGGCGTCGGCGGCGCAGGTTCGCGAGATGCTGGCCGAAGCGGAGATGGCCGGCTACCTGCAGACGGGGTAGTGCTGCGTAGTGCGGCATGACCGCCGTGCGCCAACGCGATGGACCGGACGTCACGCGTCGGGAATGCTGCGCGCCTACGGCCTCACCAGCCCAGCAAGCCCCGCTCGAATGCACCGGGTTTGAGCTTTCCGTAGAACGCATCGAGGAAGATCGTACCGTCCGGCTTCCCATCCACTATCGCGGCGGCCGCCGGAACACGGACATCATCGATCACCTGCCACAGGTCTTCAGCGGCCATCGCGTACGAGCTGTCTGGCAGGGAGAAGCGTGCCGTCGGTGGCAGCGCGCTGTCCATGGTCCTGGCCACCGCTTCGGTGAACGACTCCAACGATGCGGTTTTGCGCGGGCGGCGCCGCACCATCTGCGCGAACATCAACTCCGAGAATATCCACGGCGAGCCGATGTAGTCGCGCCCCTCCACGTAGTCCTCGATCCTCACCGCCTTGCTGTCCAGGAACAGCAGCAATTCGGACTGGTCGATCATGCGTTGCAGGGCCACATTCAAGATCATGTACATGCTCGCCGCAGTGCGTGTTACACGCTCGTAGTAGTACGTGTTCGGTTTGTGGGGCATGATCGAGCGGATCTTGTCGACGTCCTGAAGCAGCGTGTACACGTCGCCCCATACGCAGGAATCCACGAACACCTTCAACCCCAGGCCCTCCAGCTGCACGGCAAGGGCAACCACCGCATCGTGATCCTGGTGGGTGTGGGACAGGAAGACATCGGCCCGCTCGGTCGGGAACAGGTCTTTGGCGATGGTATCGGCGTCGATCAGGTTGTCATCATTGAGGATGTATTCCTTGATCTTCACCAGGCGGTGCTCGTTGCGGCTCTTGAACGTGTCGATGGCGCTGCGATCGGCATCGATCGCCAGCGCATCGAAGTTGGTGATTCTTGCATCCAGAAGCATGTTCGTTCCTTCTCATTCATGGGGGTGTTTTCGCGGAGCATGGCGTTCCCTCGCAGACTTCATATCCAGCCCAGCAGGCCTCGTTCCTGCTCACTCAGGGGCAGCTTTCCGTACAGGTGATCCAGGAACACCGGATGGTCGTGGCAGTAGGACGCAGCTGGAAATCCCGTGGTATCGGCGATGGCACGCTGGAGAACGTCCCACTCCATAACGTGCGTCGCTTCGGGCGCAGCGAATGCCGCAGGCCGTGTGGGCTGCATGGCTTTCAGTGCTTCCAGGCCCAGTCGGGGACGGCCACGTCGTGGCAGATGGCGGGCGAACATGAGCTCGGAGAACACCCACGGCGCGCCGACATGGCGGCTGTCCTCCACGCATGCGTGTACCCGGGCAGGTTCGCCCTCCAGATGGAGGAACAGCTCGCAGCCATCGATCAGTCGCTGCAGCGTTGCATTGAGCACCATGCAAACGCTGGCCGACGTACGCGCCACCTTGAAGTAGTGAAAATGATGCGTACCGGGAGAATCGCGGCGCGCGGAGAGCATGTCGTCCATCTCCTGCTGCACCGCATACACGTTGCGCCAGAGGCAGGAGTCCACGAACACCGTCAGCCCCAGTGCCTCCAGCATCACCGCCAGTTGCAGTACCTGCTCACGATCGACGGCACCATGGGAGAGGAACACATCGGCCCGGAGCGCAGGTAACAAGGCCTGCTGCACCGACTCGGCATCCAGCAGATTGTTGCTGTCCATCAGGTAGGCGGCAATGTCGTGCGAGGCGGGCCTGCACCGTGCCTGGAAGGCCGCGATGGCCAAGGTGTCCACCTTCAACCTGTCCGCGGCGAAGTTCCGGATGCGCAGTTTCAGCAGCATCGACGTGCCTCCTCGACAACCCCGTATACCAGCAGGACCGCCGCCACCAGGGAGAGATGGAAGGCGAGCACTGTCGGCCGGCACATCACCTTCCACAGCGGCTCGCGTACCAAGGCGAGCCGAGTCGCATCGATCCGGAAGGCAAGCACCTGCGCCAGCGGTGCGTCGCTGGCGGCGTTGTACAGCTGCACGAAGGCGCGCTCCTGCTGCAGGAAGAAGGCATGAAAGCCCATGAACAGCCCGCCGGGCAGCACGAACAACGCCCAATGAAACGGCGTCTGTTCGCCAACCGAACAGGCCAGCAGGGCGGTCATCACCGCCACGCTGCCGCCCTTCATCGCCGACGCGCTGTTGGCGAGGCGCGCGATGATCCCCTGCAGGATGGTGAGATACCCCAGCCGCAAGGCGATCTGGTTACTGACGTTCTCCATGACGATCCCCTTCTATGGAGGCCGGCAGGGCGCCTCGTCGGCGCCCTGCCCCGGCCCTTACCAGCCGATACCCACGCCCAGGCCCACACTCTGCTCACCGCTGTTGGTGAACGCGCCATTGAGGCTGAAGGTGGCCGAGCCGCGCTCGTTGAGCACGCGCTGGTAGCCCACCGCCATGGCCGACTCGCCATCGCTGTAGCCCACGCCCGCGCCGAGGCGGTTGTAGGTGGCCAAGCCGGCGGTGTTCATGGCCATCGCCGTCTGCGCACTGCTCATCGCCGCCATGCGGTTGAAGCGCTTGTCCATCTTGTCCAGGCGCTGTTCGACGCCCTTGATCGCCCCATCGGTGTACTCATTGGCACGGGCGAGCATTTCGTCCAGCTGGCGGGTATCGACCGGCGGAGAAGGCGGGGAAGCCGGCGCATCACCCTTCGGTGCTGCACCCTCGTTGTCGGCGCTGGCGAGGTTGCCGCCCTTGTCACCCTTCGCCGATGCGATATCGGGCGTACCGGATGCCTGGGGCGCCTCCTCGGCCTGCGGCACCGGCGGCGCATCCGCCGACGCCATTGCCCGGCCTTGCGGGGTGCCATCCAGACGCTGCTCCACGCCGTCGATGCGTCCATCCAGGCGCTGCTGCAGAGCATGCAGCTGCCCACCATTGACCGCATCGCGACTCCCCGCTGCAACCAGGCCATTGGCCACGTTGCCGAGCACCATGCCGTTGGCACCGGCCAGGTTGAGCTGGTTGAGGCCATCGCTGCGCAGGGAGGGGGCATCCTGGAAGGTGGCACGGAGCTGGCTTTCGACGCGGTCGACGCGGGTGCTGGCAGTGACCACGGCACCGTCCAGGGCTGTCAATGCATCCCCCACCGTATTCTGGGTGCCCCCCTGCATGGTGTAGGTTGGTGCGATTACATTGCCGTTTGCATCTACGCGTGCTCCGCCGCCGAGCGCAGCGAGCGAATCGCTGAGCTGAGATACGGTGGTGACATCACTTTCATCCCTGCCGCGCGCTACCTGAGTGATCCTGCGCTGGAGTGTCGAGTTGCCGACCGAGACCGTGTCCGCCTGCGTTGCAACAGAACCGAAACCTAGTGCGACGGATCTCTTCGCACCCGCTTCAATCTGGCTCATTGCACCTATAGCGGTACCGTCCTCATCGAGAACGTTCGCCCCAGTGCCCAAGGCGAAGCCGTTGGTTGCCGTCCGGTCGACAAAGGCAGCGCGGCCCAGGGCAACAGAGTTTTTTGCTTGAGCCAAGGCAAAATGGCCTATCGCTGTCGCGCCTTCCGACTCCAGCGATGCTTCCGCCTCTGCGCCGATTGCCAAACCAAACAGGCCTGCCTGGGCATGACCCAAGCCAGCGGGGACGTTCGATGCAACCAAGGCTGCCTTCGATTCGACTTCGGCCACGCGCTGGTTTGTTGCGTACAGCTGCCCACCATTCACAGCCTCGCTGCTCGCCGCAGAGCTGATATCCCCCGCAGCAACCCCCACCACCCGTGCACCGTTCATATCGACCAGACTACGGTCGCCGTTGAACTTCACCACGCCGTCCAGATCCGGGTCGAAGTTGTCCACGTCCTCGCGCAGTTTGTCCAGGTCGGTGCGGTTGCGTGCGATGCGTCCATCCTGCGCCACCAACTGCTGCGCATGTCCGGACAACTGCTGGCCGTGCATCGCCAGCACTTGCCCCTGGCTGTCCACCAGCTGGTTGGTGGCATACAGCTGCTTGCCCGCCACCGCCTCGGTACTGTTGCCATCCAGCACCGCGCTGGCCAGACCCGTCAGCGTGCGGTTGCGGTTGTCCTTGTTGCGCACGTCCAGCGTGGTGCCGGTGTTGGCTACGCCCAAGCGCAGATTGCCGTTGGCCGATGTTTGACTCACCAGGCCTTCCAGCGCGGTGGCCCGCGCCACGGCGCCATCGGCAGTGGTCTGGGCCACGTTGGCGGCCGTGTGTGCCTCACCGGCCGCCCCCTGCGCCTTGGCCACGTTGCTGTTGGTGGCATGCAGCTGGCCACCGGTCACCGCGTCGGTGCTGTTGGCGGCAAGGTTGCCGTCGTCCACGTGCTGGATGCGGCGCTTGTTGCTGGCGCTGCCGACCGACACGCTGTTGGCACTGGCGGTCACCGAGCCGGCGCCCAAGGCCACCGCATTGGCATGACTGGCAACGGCCAGGTTGCCCACGGCGGTGGCCGACGTTGCGCTGGCCCGGGTATCGCGGCCCAGGGCGGTCGCCTCATCGCCGCTGGCCTGCGCACCGGAGCCCAGTGCGTTGGCGTGCTTGCCGGACGCCTGCGACCGTACTCCCATGGCGAGCGCGCGCTCACCACTGGCCACGCTGATGTGGCCGACAGCGGTTGCGAAGTCACCGTCGGCCAGTGCGCTGCCGCCCAGCGCGATGCGGGTGCTGCCCAGTTGCCCCGCGATCGCCTCGACCAGCGATTTTGCCGTTCCGGCCGCCAGGCTGGCGGCGTCGGCGACGTCCTTGGCCGCTGCCACACCCAGGTTGGTGCTGTACAGCTGGCTGCCGGTCACCGCGTCGGTGCTGGTGGCGCTGATGCTGCCATCGGCCAGGTACTGGATCCTGCGCTTGCTGCTGGCAGTGCCGACAGACACGCTGTTGTCGCTGGCGGTCACCGAGCCGGCACCCAGCGCCACGGAGTTTTCATGGCTCGCGCTGGCCCGATCGCCCAGGGCCACTGCCCTGCCTGCTGTCGCTTTGGACAGGTTGCCCAGCGCGGTGGCATAGGTGGCGTTGGCCAGCGACTCACGGCCCAGTGCCGTGGTCTGGTTGCCCGTGGCCTGCGCACTCAGGCCCAGCGCGATGGCGTGGGTGCCCTGCGCCTTGGCCGACGTGCCGCTGGCCAGTGCGCCCGTGCCGGTGGCCGTGGCCTTGTTGGTGCTGGTCATGGCGGTTCCGGTCGCGGTGGTGTTCGTCGCCACGGTGGCCTTGGCCAACGCGCCGTCGGCGGCGGTCCTGGCAGCGGTTGCAGTGGTTAGGGCGTTGGTTGCCGTGGTGCTCGCCGCCGTCACGTTGGTGTTGGTGGCGTGCAGCTGCTGGCCGGTCACCGCGTCGGTGCTGGCCGTACTGAGCACGCCGTTGGCGATGTTCTGGACGCGGCGGCGGGTGCCGCTGCGGTTGGCCACGTCCAGCACGGTGCCGGTGTTGTCCGCGCCAATGCGGATGGTGCTGCTGGCCGAGGTCTGGGTCACCAGGCGACTGTTGGCCAGCGCCGTGTTGGCCGTGCTCAGCGCGGTGGCCGCATTCTGGCTCACCGTGTGCAGCTGCCTGCCGTTCACCGCATCGGTACTGGTGCTGCTGAGCGTGCCGTCGCCAACGTTGACGATCTTTCGTTTAAGGCTGGCGTTGCCCACCGATACCTGGTTACCCGCCGTGGTGGCGGAGTCTGCGCCAAGTGCAACCGAATTCGCGTGGTCAGCCTTGGCCTCGGCACCCAGTGCCATGGCCTTGCCGGTGCCGTGCGCGCGGGCCGAGCGACCCAGTGCGATGCTGTCGGCATAACCGCCGGCAGACGCACGATTGCCGATGGCGATCGAGTGCCTGGAGCTGTTGTTGGCTACCTCGGCGAAGTCGCCCAGCACGATCGAACCCTCCGCACGCGCGCGGGTGTCGCCACCCAGTGCAATCGCCCCACTGCCCGCGGATGTGGCACCGCTGCCAATCGCCATTGCATTGTGGCCGTCAGAACGGGCGGCATTACCAATCGACACCGTGCCGACCGAGTTGGCGCGGCTACCGAAGCCAACGGCAACGGCATGTGAGCCATAGGTTTCGGCGCGGTTGCCTACCGCCACGCTATTAGGACCGGACGACTTCGACCGTATACCCACGGCGATGCTCTCCACGCCGCCGGCGTGCGCTTCCGCGCCAACAGCCATGGTTTCCGCCGCCGTTATCAGGCTCCAGGCCGAAGCCGTCGTGTTGTTGTAGACATCCAAGCGGTGGACTGCCTTCGTGCCTACCGATGACGGCAGCATGCCATTGGACTGGAATGCGCTCAGCGTCTGCCACTGCCACCAGTCCAGTTCTTCCTCGGTGGTCTCGGCTGCGCCCGCCGCCAGCGGAAGGGTGGTCAGCAGCGCTGCGACGGCAGCGCTGCGGCATACCGTCTGCGCACGCTTGCCACGCATGCGGGTGAGCTCACTGACGACCACCCAGCACTGCAGGGCGGTGGACCAGACACGGCGATGAATCCTGTTCATGACATCTCCTTGGGAAACTAAGCGAAAAATGATGGGTACCCGGCACGGTCCGCCATGCCGGGATGGTTCAGGGGGTAAGGGTCTGTACGTGCTCGCGGTAGCCATCGCGGGTCAGCCGGTAGCGCAGCTGCACGGTATGGCCCGGTTGCACGGCGAACGGCAACGGCAGCGCATTGCCCGGGTACAGGCTGCGCGACACGTCATGGGCGGTGCAGCGGCTGCCATCGCAGTCGGCGATGCTGGTGAGGCCCAGGCGCAGGGTTCCGGTGTTGCGCAACTGGCCGTCCTGCACTCGCACATCCACGGTGCCGTCGGCGGGCAACACATTCACCAGCGCGCCCCAGACAAGATTGACGCCAACGCTCGCCTGGGCGCCGTCGGCGACCTCCACGACGGCGTCCTCCGGTCCGCGCACTCCCTCGAAGTAGACCCGGTACGCGGTTTCCTGCTGGACCGGCTGCAGGGGAATGACCCGGATCAGCCGGTTTCCGCCGCCGGCCAGGGCGAACTTGCCCGGCGTGATCGCCAATGCAGCCTCGCCCGGCTCGACCTCCACTTCCTGCTCATGGGCGTCGGCCGGGTCGATGATGCGGCGGATCGACAACTGCACGTACTGCGGCTGGGTGGATTGGGAGTACACGCGGATCTGTGCACCGCGCTTGTTGTCCACCCAGGTGCGCATCGGATGCACGGTAAGGTTGGCCTGCGCGGGAACGGCCCACAGCAACAACAGCGGCAACAGTCGGAGGATCAGGGTCTTCATGGTGGGGTTCCGATGGATCAAGGTATGGCCGTCGGCAGGCGCAGTTCGACGTTCAGGTCGCCGCTGTAGTAGCCCGGCCGTTTGGTGTTGATGGGCACGCTGGGCGTCTCCAGGGTCAGCGGTGTAGGCACGCAGAACACCGGCATGGTCATGCCCGGCAACATCACCAGGCGCAGCTGCGCGGTATCGATGCCGCGCAGCTGCTGCTCCACGCCATTGGCCATGGGCAACCGCGCCCCGGAGTGGGCAAGGCTGACGGTGTAGTCCACGCGCTGGGTGTCATCGCTGCCGCCATCGGCATGCCAGACCGAGTAGCCCGTGGCGCCGGGTGGATGCGTACCGGTGTCGCGCACGGTCACGCCCAGGTACTCGCTTTGCGAGCCAAGACCGTCGTACAGGCACATGTCCAGCAATGCGCGGCCGCCCACGGTTTGACCGACGGGGTCGTACTGGAGATTCAGGCCAACGTGCGGCGTTACCTGGTCGAAGGCGGGGAAGTAGATGGAGACCGCGTTGTGATCGGTGACGGTGAACATCAGGTCGAAGATGTACGTCCCCACTGCCGAGCCGTCCGAACCGGCTTTCATGGTGAGCTCGAGGGAGGCAGTCCATCGCCCGGCAACGAGCCTTTCCAATTCCCGTGACGAGATCGCCAGGGACACGCCTGTCCCGATAGGGGACTCGCCTGCACAGAGTTCGGGCCTTGCTGACCAGAGTGGGCGTACTCCCCCGAACCAATAGTCCGAGCTGCATCTGAAACTCGGCATGGCGCGCTCTAACTGTCCGGTGACATCAAACTGAGTCCTCAGTCCGCTTCTCGTTTCCGTCGCCACCAGTCGGATGGATGCCGGTCCCATTGACGAATCTGTCGTCCCGGTGGTTGGGCACTGGCCTTTGGATGCGTCCGTGCTTGAATTGCACGTCAGGTGGAGAAGCCCATAGCCGAGTGTTGCGTCGGCGCTATAGCCAAGCAAGGTTCGCCGTGCCCATAGCTCAATGTCTCCCGGCATCGCCGAGCGATCCCAGCTCATGGCTATCTCCTGGCGCACGGTGCCCCCGGGCGGATGGGTTTCTGGCGGCCGTTGCGCCCGTGCGTGCTCCACACTCGCAGCAGTCATGCCGAGCAGTACACATAACCGCATTCCCCACCCCTTCACCGCACACCTCCCGTCGCAGCCGTCTGCGGTGAGACCGCAATCAACGCCTGCTCCTGCAGCAAGCGGGTCACCCGCGCCTGTTGGCGGATGTCGGCCGGCAGCTGCGCCAGGCTCAACGGTTCGCACTGCACCTGCCCCACCAGCAGCACTACGCTGCGGCGCTCGCGCACCTGCAGGGGGCAGTGCAGCAGGCGGTCTTCCTGCAGCAGGTAAAGCATCGTCTCGCGGCGCGGGAAGTCGGCGATGAAACCGCCGTTGGGGCCCGTGCCCGGCACCGGTGCATTGAGGATGCGCGCGCCGCGCAGCGGCAGGCCGGCAATGTCACGCGCGTTGCCGATGAAGGTGTAGGTGACCTCGATCGGAATCGGCATCTGCATGAGTCGGCCCGGGGCAAGGAACAGCGGCCGCGACCCGCCCACGCCGGTGACACGGATCGCCGCGATGCTGTCCAGCGCGCTGGCGTCCTGTACTTCGGCACGGTGCGACTGGTACGCCGACAGCGGCAGCAACCGGCGCTCGCCGAGGCGCAGCCGTTGCCGACGCAATCCGCCCACCTGCAACTCGGCGGCTACGCCGGTGAGGTCCAGGTCGTCGCTGTCGTCCACCTGCACCGCCAGGCCCGCGTCCGCACCCAGCCCGCCGCCCCAGTAGAGGCCCCGCCGGCTGAGCGCCACACCCGAACTGTGGGTGCCGCTGTAGGCCAGTTCACTGCGGCCGCGTTGCTGGTAGCTGGCCAGCGTGGCGCCGGTGTGGCCCCAGCTGTTCTGCACCTGTGCGCCCAGCGAGGCGCTGTAGCGGTCGCTGTTGTTGCCGCGCACCTCGGCGGACAGTTCGCGGTACTGGTTGTCCGCGTCCTGGCGAAGCGACTGGCCCGCGCTGTAGGCGACGTCCGGCCGGCTGTGTTCGGGCTGGCGGATGTCCAGGCCGTAGCGCCGCTGCGCACTGCCGCGGTCGCCGCGTTGCAGGCGGGTCAGGCTGAGGTTGAGGTAGATGCCGCGATCCCGTTCCGCCGAAAGCTGTCCGGCGGCCTGCTGCTGCCACACACCGACGCGGGTGGCGACACTGAACGCGTTCCAGCGATGGGTGCGGCTGTAACTGGCCTGCCAGGTGCGGCTGAGCTGCGCCTGCCGGCTCGGCTCGGGCCGCAGCGGGGGCAACCAGGGCGCCACCTGGTCCAGGGGATCGTCGCTGCCGCCGGGCAGGTCGCGGCCGGGGCGCCAGGTCTGTCGCCGCGTATAGGCCAGGTAGGCACTCCCACCGGCGACCGGCAGCGCCATGGATGCACTGAGCGAATCGGCGCAGCCCAGGCGGTCGCGTGCGTCGTCTTCGAACTGGCAGGCGGTACCGCGCATGCGCTGCTGGTAGACATTCCACGAAGCGCGGCGGCGATAGGACAGCTGGTGCTGCTGGCCACGGCTGCCGTCGCTGCCATGCAGCCCACTGGAGGTGGCGCGAAGCTCCTGGGTGGCGAACACATGGCGCAGGTCGATGCGCAGTTCGCCGTAGCTGAACCCACCGAGGTCGGCCACGCCGGCGGTCATCGTGAGGTTGCGTCCCATCGGCACGCGCACGCCCCCCATGGCTGCCATTTCGCCATCGAAGCGATCACTGCGTCGCTCGTTGCGGCGGCCGCCCTGCAGGAACCACTGCACGCTGCTGTCAGTCCAATCGCCGCCCTTGTCGAACGGCGCATCTTCGGTGCGTACCAGCACCCCGTCTTCGTGGATGCGCAGGCTCACCGTATAGATACCGAACGGAAAACGGCGGGTGTCCAGCTGGTTGATACCGGCCTGCAGGTAGAAGGTCTGCAGCAGGCGTTCGCCGTCGAACGCATCCACGCGCGCATCGCGCGCCAGCAGCACGGTCAGGGGCGTGGCCTGTACGGCGGCATCGGCGTCCACGTAGGCCTGGGTGGTGCCCACGCGCAGGCCCTGGAAGCGCCCCAGCGGCAACATGCTGAAACTGAAAGTGCCGCCCTGTGGGCTGGACAGGTTGCGGCGGTCCATGCGGCCCAGCTGCAGATAGTGCTGCTGGCCCAGGTCATGGCGGTAGTAAGCGTTGTCGAGCTGTACGTCCGTGCGCGCGTGCTGGCCGCGGTACTGCTGGCGGCTGAAGGTCCAGTCGGCCGACAGATGGCCGCGCTGGAACAGGCCCAGCGTGCCGGTGCCTTGTGCAGCCAGCGCCTGGTAGTCGCGGCCCCCACTGACGTTGAGGGTCTGCTGGTGCAGGAAGGCGTTCTCGGCGCTGGCGCTGACCTGATGGTAGCGCTCGGCGGCCGGCTCGCCGGGAATCCACTGGCGGGCAACGAACAGGCGCACGGCACCTTCGCCTTCGTCATAGAGTGCGCGCACGGTGTTGGGGTCCTCCGGGGGGTCGATGTAGCCGCAACCGGCGCTGGCGCCGCCGTAGCGGCAGGCAAGATGGCTGTTGCGCGGTAGCGGTTGGGACAACGCAGGCAGCAGCGCGGCCTGGGCATCGGCGGACAGGTTCAGGGCCTGAAGTACCTGCTCCGGCGCTTCCAACTGCACGCTTTGCAGCGTCACGCGCACCGGCGACAGCCCGGCCGAGCGGCCGAACAGGCGGATGTCCAGTTGCTCGACCTGGCCGTCGACCAGATCCTCGAAACCGGCGGGAACGCCGCTGGCCAGGACCGTCGGTGCAGCCAACGACAAGGCAAGCGCGACCGCCAACCGGGTAACGGCAGGGGCGTGAATCTTCATAGGGGGTACGGCCGGAAGCGGCCGGCCCGGTTATCGGGCCGGCGCGGGGAAGAACGCTGTGATCAGGGCTTCAGTGCCAGGATCACGCTCACCATGCCTTCGTAGCGGCCGGCCGCGGCGATCTCGCCGAGGGTGGTCTGGGCAACCGCCAGCTCCATGCTGACCGAGGCACCCGGAATGGCGCCGTCGTACAGGTCTGCCGCGGTGAAGTCCTGGGCGGCGACGTCGAGCACGCGCTTGTTGAGGGTGACGGTCATCGGCACCGACGGGGTGCCCGGCGGCGTGTTGGTGGGAATCAACTCGACCGGGCTGTTCAGGCGCACCTGCACATCCTTGGTGGTGTCGTTGGAGAAGATCCGTACCTGATCGGCCCAGGGGTTCAGCCCGCGGATCGGGTTGTAGCCCAAGCGCACGACGTCATCCAGCGGGCGGCCATCGGCCTTCAACAGGGCCAGGTTGTTGTCCACTTCCGCCCAGACTTTGATATCGGTCTGTGCCGCATGGGCAGACAGCGAAGCGGTGACCAGCGCTACGGCGAGCGCGGCCTTCTTGAGAATGTTCGACATGGGGTTCTCTCTCTATTTTGGGTACTTCGAAAGTAAGCTTCCGCAGGAAGCACCGCCGTCACCGCGTGGGGGTGTGGCAGCCCAGTCAGGTTAGTCAGCGAGGCGTGATTTACCCATTCAACCACTCCTAAAAATCGCATCGCGGGTGCGGTTCTGCGACGACACGCGCACTCCCGGGACATTGCAGAAATTCCTACGCAGCATCCCTCTATCGGCTCGCATGGCAAGGCGTTGGATGCGCAAAGGACGGCCGTAGCCGTCCTTTGCATATTCGTTCATTCCACCCGCTTCAACCTGTGTCGCTGCGGTCTACACCTCACTCAACACCGGCTCCTCCAGCAGCATCTCCTGGACATCCTTCCACATCTTTTCGCGCACCCGCCGCACCATCGCCGAGTCGCGCGTGGCCGGCACCGGCACCTTCACGCACCGGGCTGGCGCAGAGATACAGCGATGTGCGCAAACGGGCATGCGGGAGGTCAGCGCGGCGGCAGCACCTGCACGCGCTTCACCTCGATATCGGTGGGCTTGAAGCGGTGCGTGTCGACCTTGCCCAGCAGTTCCACCATGGCAGATGCGCCAATGGGCGGGTGAGGCATGTCCTCGTCGTCGATCTCGACCTCGATGTCGCCGGTGGCGTCGCGGAAGCGGTAGCGTTCGTCGCCGACCTTGGCGACCAGATGGCCCAGCAGCAGCACTGTATGGTCGTCACGCTGCTGGCGCGCCTGCGCTACCGTGGTGGCGACGGCGGAGGCGCCCGGCCCGGTGTAGCCGGCCAGGGCGTCGCTGGCATGCAGGGCAACGGGGGCAACAAGCAGGGGAATCAACAGGTAGCGCTTCATGGTCGGTCTCCTTCGGGATCGGCTCGATTGATGCGACCAGCCTGATCCGCAGAGCCCGATAGACCCATGCAATAAGTACGAAAACGTCAGCGCAGCGCGCCTGCGCGGAGGCACCGTTCATCGTCATGACGGGTGGAACCACTCCATGGGTGGCTGCACGGACTGCCCACACCAACCGCGCCACCGCGCAAAAACCAAGCATCTTCGCCCATGTGCGGCGAGCGTCTTGTTGCAACGGCCGTCGCAGAGTGAGTACGCCGCGACGCGGATGGCCGGGGGGTGCAGGCGCCGTTTGGATCGGCTGGCGTCTCGATCCGGCCGGTCGCGAGCGCGAGGGCCCCCATGCCCTTGGAGGCGAACTAAAGGAGGAGGTGGCGGCCACAGGCCGACGCCGGGGGCGTCGCCGGAAAGGGCATGGGGGCCCCGCGCCCGACCCGCCGGCGACTGCACCTGCAGATCGTCAAGGCACGTTTCTGCTTGCACCCATATGGGAGAAGAACCAAAAGAAACGCCCCGCAGTGCGGGGCGTTCTTCAACACGCGTTACCGGGACGATCAGCCCTGGTAGTCGCGCACGTCGCTGCCGGTGTAGACCTGGCGCGGACGGCCGATCTTCATTTCCGGATCGACCTGCTGTTCCAGCCAATGGGCCACCCAACCGGAGGTACGGCCCAGGGCGAACATGACGGTGAACATTTCGGTCGGGATCTGCAGCGCCTTGTAGATGATGCCGCTGTAGAAATCGACGTTCGGGTACAGCTTGCGGGCAACGAAGTAGTCGTCCTGCAGCGCGGCCTGTTCCAGCTTGACGGCCACGTCCAGCAGCGGATCCTGCACGCCCAGCTGCTTGAGCACCTTGCCGGTCATCTCACCGATGACCTTGGCGCGCGGGTCGAAGTTCTTGTACACGCGGTGGCCGAAGCCCATCAGGCGGAAGCCGGAGGTCTTGTCCTTGGCCTTGAGCACGGCGGACTCGACGTTGTCGGCCGAACCGATCTCTTCCAGCATCTTCAGCACGGCTTCGTTGGCACCGCCGTGGGCCGGACCCCACAGCGCGGTGACGCCAGCGGCGACCGACGCGTACGGGTTGGCACCGGTCGAACCGACCAGGCGCACGGTCGAGGTCGAGGCGTTCTGCTCGTGGTCGGCATGCAGGATGAACAGCAGGTCCAGTGCCTTGACCACGTCCTGGTTCAGTTCGTACTGGCCGTCGGCCGATTCGAAGGTCTGCTTCAGGAAGCGGCTGACGTAGTCCAGCGAGGTGTCCGGCGTGTTGGCCGGCAGGCCCTTGCCGTGGCGGTAGATCAGCGCCGACAGGGTCGGCACCTTGGCGATCAGGCGCACGGCGGCCTGGCGGCGCTGTTCGGCGTCGGACAGGTCCAGCGAGGCGTGGTAGATGCCCGACAGCTGCGCGATGGCGGCGGTCAGGATGGCCATCGGATGGGCATCCTTGGCGAAGCTGCCGATCAGGGTGTTGATCGACGCATCGACGTTGGCTTCAGCGGCCAGCTCGTCGGTGAAGGCCTTCAACTGCTCGGCGCTCGGACGCTCGCCATTGATCAGCAGGTAGGCCACTTCGACGTAGCTGGACTTTTCCGAGAGCTGCTCGATCGGATAGCCGCGATACAGCAGCACGCCCTTGTCACCGTCGATATAGGTGATGGCGGACTTGCAGCTGGCGGTGGCGGTGAAGCCGGAGTCGTAAGTGAAGAGACCGGTTTCCTTGGTCAG
This sequence comes from Stenotrophomonas sp. GQ19, assembly GCF_059758695.1. NCBI lineage: Bacteria > Pseudomonadati > Pseudomonadota > Gammaproteobacteria > Lysobacterales > Lysobacteraceae > Stenotrophomonas > Stenotrophomonas sp. GQ19. The sequence continues at coordinate 451,021 of NZ_JCAXES010000002.1, forward strand.
CTTCGAGATATCGACGCAATCGTTGCCGAGCGTAGGTTTGATGACGGGCAAAACAACCGACTTTTCGCCGGCGTTGAGCGTGACCTGATCAAGATCGGACACTGTGTGCGCTCCTCGAGGGAAGGCGCCCACCCAAGCGCATGGGGCAGGCACGTGAAGGAAGTCCACGATCGTTACCGTGGATCCCGCCATTATCGCACAGCAACATTTCTGCCGCCCTAGGACGGAAGTCGTAGACGCGGGTACGGGGCTGCGTATGGTGCGCCCTGCCAGCAGCGCCAAGGCTCCGCGCGGGATGCGGACAACAACGTCCGGACACAGCGTTCCGCAGGCACCCGTGCATCGCTTGGCCTGCGTTCAGTTCACGGCCCTGGAGCGGACACAAAAAAACAACGGCCGCCAAGGCGACCGTTGTTTTCGTGCAACTGCAGCGACAACTCAGCGCGCGTAGCGCTTCTGGAACTTGTCGATACGGCCGCTGGTGTCGATCACCTTGTGCTTGCCCGTGTAGAACGGATGCGAAGCCGAGGAGATTTCAACCTTGACGAGCGGGTACTCGTTGCCATCTTCCCACTTGACCGTTTCCTTGGCGGACATGGTCGAACGGGTCAGGATCTTGAAATCAGAGGTAACGTCGTGGAAAACCACGTCGCGGTAAACAGGATGAGTATCGGCCTTCATGGGCGCGCACCGTAATAAGGGCTGGTGATCAAGAGCGGCATTATAGCCCCGGATGCCGCAAAGGGCAAGCCGGGACCATCAACCGTGCGAAAGGTCCGCCGCAGCGGCGTCGTCAGACGCCGAGTGCCGCCCGGACCTGGGCTTCAAAACGCCCCTGGTCGTAGGCCATCAGCAGCTGGGTGTTATCCGGCTGCCCGGTCTGGCGGTTCCAGTCGACAATGGTAGCACCTCGGCTGTGCACGCCGGCCAGTTCGACGTTCAGCGGACGCGATTCGACCCGCAGGGCGCCGTCGGGCTGCAGCGCCCAAGCCATGGCCAGGGCATCGGCGGCGAACCAGCGCTCGCCGCGGCTGTCTTCGGACCACAGGCGGGTCTGGCGCGAAATCAGCTCATAGAAGCGGGCCTTGTCGGTGTCGGCAGCCAGCCACTTCTCGACATCGGCGTGCAGCAGGCCGTGGGCGACGGTGGCCTCCCAGTCGGCTACTTCGATGTGCGGGAAGCCGGTGAACACCACGTGCGCCGCTTCGGGGTCGAAGGCGATGTTGAACTCGGCCGCCGGGGTAATGTTGCCGTGGCAGGTCACCGCCCCGCCCATCACCAGGAAGCGCTTCACGCGCTGCGGCAGGCTCGGGTCGAGCTTGAGGGCCAGGGCCAGGTTGGTCAGCGGGCCAAGGGCGACCAGGAACAGCTCGCCGGCGTACTGGTGCGACAGGCGCAGGATAGCCAGCGCGGCGTGCTCGGCTTCGGCCTGGCGCTTGGCGGCCGGCAGGTTCACATCGCCAAAGCCATCGGCGCCATGCACGTGGGCCGCGTCGACGGAGGGGTGCAGCAGCGGATCGGCGGTACCGGCGTAGACCGGCACGTCTTCGCGGCCGGCCACTTCACACAGCTTCAGCGCGTTGCGTACGGTGTGGTCCAGGCCGACATTGCCGGCGGCGATGGTCAGGCCGACGATATCGTGGCGCTCATCGGCGAAGGCCATCAACAGGGCCAGGGCGTCATCGACACCCGGATCGGTGTCGATCAACAGCGGAATCTTCTTGGTCATCGTTGCCGTCTTGATAATCGGCAAGGGACTTTCGCACCCTGTCATGACAAATACAAGGCGGGGGCGATCGGGTGCGGGCAGGTACCGACCGTTGGTCGGCACAGGGTTGAAAGGCGTCGCTTCGATCGGTCCGCTGGCGACCGGATGGGCCGCTACGGGGCCGACTTGCGGAACGGAGCACGTCAGCGCACGTGGAGAAATCAGGAAAGCCGCGCTGTTTCTACGCGGCCGCGTAGCGCACGGCCGTGCCGATCCAGCGGCGCACGACCTTGTCGGCCACCTCAGGTGCTTCGGCCAGCAAGCGCTCGGCCAGGTCGTGCACGCCCGGCAGCAGGTCGGCGTCGCGGGCCAGGTCGGCCATGCGGAATGCGGCCAGGCCGGTCTGGCGGGTGCCGAGCAGTTCGCCGGGGCCGCGCAGTTCCAGATCCTTTTCGGCGATCAGGAAGCCGTCGTTGGTCTGGCGCATGGTTTCCAGCCGCTCGCGGGCCATGGCCGACAGCGGTGCCTGGTACAACAGCACGCAGCGCGACACGGCCGAGCCGCGCCCTACCCGACCGCGCAGCTGGTGCAGCTGGGCCAGGCCAAGTCGCTCGGCGTTTTCGATGATCATCAGCGATGCATTGGGAACGTCCACGCCCACTTCGATCACGGTGGTGGCCACCAGCAGGTCGAGCTGGCCGGCCTTGAACGCCACCATCGTGGCGAGTTTTTCGCTGGCCTTGAGCCGCCCATGCACCAGGCCCACGCGCACGCCCGGCAACAGCGCCTGCAGCGATTCGAAGGTGGCCTGGGCCGGGGTGGCATCGAGCTCTTCGCTTTCCTCGATCAGCGTGCACACCCAGTACACCTGCTGCCCCTCGGCGCAGGCCACGGCGATGCGCTGGATCAGTTCGGGGCGCCGGTCGTTGTTGAACGCCACGGTCTGCACCGGGGTGCGCCCCGGCGGCAGTTCGTCGATGGCCGACACATCCAGGTCGGCATACTCGGACATCGCCAGCGTGCGCGGGATCGGGGTAGCGGTCATCACCAGCTGGTGCGGCACGCTGCGCCCGTCCGCCCCCTTGTCGCGCAGGGCCAGGCGCTGATGCACGCCGAAGCGGTGCTGCTCGTCGACGATGGCCAGGGCGAGGTCCTTGAACACCACGCTGTCCTGCATCAGGGCATGGGTGCCGACCACCACCTGTGCGTCGCCGGAGGCCACGTCGGCCAGCACCTTGGTGCGCGCCTTGCCGGTGACCTTGCCGGCCAGCCAGGCAGTGCGCACGCCCAGCGGTTCCAGCCAGGCGCGCAGGTTGTTCAGATGCTGCTCGGCCAGCAGTTCGGTGGGCGCGGCCAGCGCAACCTGCTTGCCCCGCTCCACTGCCAGCATCGCCGCCAACGCGGCCACTACGGTCTTGCCCGACCCCACATCCCCCTGCACCAGGCGCAGCATCGGGTGCGCCTTGATGAGGTCCTTGCGGATCTGTTCGAACACGCGCTGCTGCGCGCCGGTGAGCTGGAACGGCAGGCTGTCGCGCAGCTGCTGGACCAGCACGCCCGGCCCGCGCAGCGACGGTGCGTGGTGCGCCTGCAGTGCCATGCGCTGGCGGCGCAGGCTGAGATGGTGGGCCAGCAGTTCTTCGATGGCCAGGCGGCGTTGTGCCGGGTGGCGGCCGGCGGCCAGCGCGGCCAGGTCGGCATTCGGCGGCGGCCGGTGCACGGTCAGCAGCGCGCTGCGCAGCGACGGCAGGCCCATGCCGGACAACCAGCCCGGCGGCACCAGTTCCAGCGTGGATTCTTCCGGCAACCGGTCCAACGCCAGCCCGATGAACTTGCGCAGGGTGGCCGGGCCGACGCCCTCGATGGCCGGGTAGACCGGGTCGAGGCTGTCGCCGAGATCGTCATCGTCGTTGACGCCCATCACCCGGTAACTGGGGTGGACGATCTCCAGCCCGGTATGGCCGGGCTTGGCGGTGCCATAGCAGCGGATGCGCGCGCCAACGGCGAACTGCGACACCTGCTGCGAGCGGAAATGGAAAAAGCGCAGTACCAGGGTGCCGTAGGAGTCGTCCTCGATGGCGACCTTCAGCACCGGGCGGCCACGGAAGCCGCGTTCAACCGCGCTGACCCGCCCTTCCACCTGCGCGGCCACGCCGGGCTGCAGTTGGGCGATGGTGGTCAGCCGGGTGCGGTCTTCATAGCGCAGTGGCAGATGCAGCCACAGGTCCTGCAACGAGGACAGGCCACGGGCCTCCAGCTTGGTGGCCACCGCCGGGCCGATCCCGGGAAGCATCGACAGCGATGCTTCCCCGGCCGCGGCCAGGGCCGGTGCAGGAGCCCGTGACCGTGCCACGTCAGGCCTGGTCGAGCACCATCACCGCATCAACCTCGAAGTTGGCGCCCTTGGGCAGGCCGGACACTTCGATGGTGGAACGGGCCGGGAACGGGGCCTTGAAGTAATCCTGCATGACCGCGTTGACCTTGGCGAATTCGGCCAGGTCGGTGAGGTACAGGCCGAGGCGGACGATCTGGTCCAGCGAACCACCGGCTTCTTCGGCCACGGCCTTGAGGTTGTCGAAAGCGCGGCGGGCCTGCGCTTCGATGTCGCCGGCGCCGACGATGTCACCGGTGGCCGGGTCCAGCGGGATCTGGCCGGAGAAGTACACGGTGTTGCCGGCACGCACAGCCTGCGAATACGGACCGATCGCGGCCGGGGCGTTGGCGCTGGTGATGATCTGGCGGGACATGGGAGCTCCAGGGGAACAAAAGTGGGCCCACCATTGTACCGTCGGACTCGCCCTCCCCGACGACGCATCCGAAGCCGACATCGAAGCCGAAATCCCTGGTAGAGCCGACCGTTGGTCGGCTGGCCGGAGAATGACGAAGACCGTTGGTCGGCTGGCCGGAAAATGACGAAGACGGTTGGTCGGCCGGCCGACCATATCGATCATTGCCGCGAGATGTACGGCAGCCGACCAACGGTCGGCTCTACCCCGGGGGTGCAATCATCGCCGTCCGGTGCGCGAGCAGCCGACCAACGGTCGGCTCTACCCCCGGTGGTGCGCCAAGAGCGTCGGCGCCCATCATCGCCGCGCGGAACGCGGTTTACTGCCGGCGAACCGACTGCACCACCGACAACCGTCGCAGCCTGCGCATGACCTCGGCCAGGTGGTTGCGGTCGCGGACCTGGATGTTGAAGGCCAGTACCGCCGCATTGAAATCGCGGTCGAGGTAGTCCACGCGTTCGATGTTGGAATGGCTCTGCGCGATCGCCGCGGCCAGCTGGGCCAGCACGCCGGTGCCGTTTTCCACTTCCACCACCAGCGAGGTGTCGTAGTCGCCGGACACGGTGGTGTCCCAGCCAATGGGCACCCAACGCTCGGGCGACTTGCGCAGTTCGGCCAGGTTCGGGCAGTCCATGCGGTGCACCACGATGCCCTTGCCGGCGGTGTGGTAGCCCATGATGTCGTCGCCCGGGATCGGCTGGCAGCAGTTGGCGAAGCTGACCACGCCACGCTCGCTGCCGTTGATCAGGATCTTTTCCTGCGAATGCTTGGAATGCGCGCCGCCGCGCAGCTCGGCGTAGGCCATCAGCGCCTGCGCGGCCTGGTTGGGCATCCAGTTGCCCAGCGCCACTTCAGCCAGCAGGGCCTCCAGGCGCGGGTACCGGTGTTCGGCCAGGAACGCATCCAGGCGCCCCTTGGGCAGGCGTTCGAGCGAGCTGTCCATCGCCTCCAGCGCGCGGTCGAGCATGCGGTGGCCCAGTTGCACCGCGTCTTCGTGCTCCAGCTGCTTGAGCTGGTGGCGGATGGCGGTGCGTGCCTTGGAACTGACCACGAACTCCAGCCACTGCGGCTTGGGCGTGGCCGAGCGCGCGGTGATCACTTCCACGGTCTGCCCGCTGACCAGCTTGGTGCGCAGCGGCACCAGCTTCTTGTCCACGCGCGAGGCCACGGCCATGTTGCCCACGTCGGTGTGCACCGCGTAGGCGAAATCGAGCGCGGTGGAGTTGCGCGGCAGGGCCAGGATCTTGCCCTTCGGGGTGAACAGGTAGACCTCGTCCGGGAACAGGTCCACCTTGACGTTGTCCAGGAACTCCAGCGACGAACCGGCGGCGCGCTGGGAATCGATCAGTTCCACGATCCAGGCATGCGCGCGGCTCTGCGCGCTGTTGGGCGAGTCGCCGCCGAACTTGTAGGTCCAGTGCGCGGCCACGCCGCGCTCGGCGATCAGGTCCATTTCCTCGGTACGGATCTGCACTTCGATCGGCGACCCGTACGGCCCGAACAGCACCGTGTGCAGCGACTGGTAGCCGTTGGCCTTGGGGATCGCGATGAAATCGCGGAAGCGCCCGTCCAGCGGCTTGAAGGTGGCATGCACCGCGCCCAGCGCGTGGTAGGCGCTGGGCACGTTGCGCACGACCAGGCGGAAGCCGAAGACATCCATCACCTGGTCGAAGGATTTGTTCTCGTCGTGCATCTTGTTGTAGATGCTCCACGGGGTCTTGATGCGGCTGACCAGCCGGTGCTCCAGCCCTTCCTTGGCCAGCCGCTGCGACAGCTGCACTTCCACCTGCGCCATCGCCTCGCGGCGGACCACCGGCTGGCTGCGGATGTGCTTTTCCAGGATGGCGTGGCGCCACGGGTACAGCGCCTTGAAGCCCAGGTTCTGCAGCTCGCTTTTGACCAGGCTCATGCCCAGCCGCTGCGCGATGGGGGCGTAGATCTCCAGCGTTTCACGGGCGATGCGGCCGCGCGCTTCGCGGCTCTGCGCGCCCAGCGTGCGCATGTTGTGCAGGCGGTCGGCCAGCTTGATCATGATCACGCGCAGGTCGCGCGACATCGCCAGCAGCATCTTGCGGAAGCTCTCGGCGGCCGCTTCCTGGCGGTCGCGGAATTTCAGCTTGTCCAGCTTGGTTACGCCGTCGACCAGCTCGGCCACCGCTTCGCCGAACTCGGCGGCCAGTTCCTCGCGCGTGAGCGGGGTGTCTTCGATGGTGTCGTGCAGGATCGCGGCGATCAGCGCTTCGACGTCCAGGCCGAGCTCGGCCAGCACCTGGGCCACGGCCACCGGATGGGTGATGTAGGGCTCACCGGACTTGCGGGTCTGCCCGGCATGCGCGGAGGCACCCACTTCCCAGGCACGGCGCAGCAACGGCAGTTGCTCGGGCGGCAGGTAATGCGCTGCGCGTTCGAGCTGGAGGACATAGTCGGGTACGGCCGCGCCGGGGGGCGAGGCGACCTTGGCAGTGGGGCCTGGGTTCATGCTGGAAGACTATTCCAGCGGCGGGATAACGGCAAACATCTGAACAGGGATCGGAGGGGGCTGCGACGACCAACGGTCGTCGTCTACCTCGTTGGACGGTGGTGGCGCGATGGCCAACGGTCGTTGCCTGGACAGATCACCCTGCGTCGTTGCGTTCCGGTGTTTCCGCGGCCCAGACGCAGAACAGCCCGCCAAGGCGGGCTGTTCGTGCAACCACAACCGGTTCGCGCGAGGCGATCAGTCGTCGTTCTTGGACATGTCTTCGTCGGCAACGACTTCGGCAGCGGCCCATTCCAGTGCTTCACGCTCTGCACGCTCGCGTTCGGCCTTCTCGACTTCGTCGATCAGGGCGTTGTCGATCTTGCGGGCCGCAATTTCGCGCAGCGCCAGCACGGTCGGCTTGTCTTCGGTTTCGCTGTTGTCCAGGGTGGCCTGAACGCCATTGGCCAGCTGACGGGCGCGCTTGGACGCCATCATGACCAGTTCGAAACGGTTGTTCACGACTTCCAGACAATCTTCTACGGTGATGCGGGCCATGCGGGCTCCCGGCAGCCGGTGAGGGCTGCTCAATCGAATGAGGGAAAGGGGACGGATTGTACCGGCGGGGGCTGGACAAAATCAAGCCAACCCGCTAGCACCCCGTTTGGAATCAGTCAGTTGAGGCCGCATCCTGGGTCAACAGGGCCTGGATCAGGCCCGCGTGGCGGACCTTCTGGGCCTCCCGGCGCAGCCGGCTGGCCGTGAAGATGGCGCACAGCTCGTCCACTGCGGTCTCGAACACCTCGTTGACGATCACGTAGTCGAAGTCGTTGAAGTGCAGCATCTCTTCACGCGCGGCGGACAGGCGCTGGGCAATCACCGCCTCGCTGTCCTGGCCGCGCTTGCGCATGCGGTCCTGCAGGGCCTGCTTGGACGGCGGCAGGATGAACACCGTCACCGTGCCCGGCACCAGCTGCCGGACCTGCTGGGCGCCCTGCCAGTCGATCTCCAGCAGGACGTCCTGGCCGGCGGCCAGCTGCGGTTCCACCGACTGCCGCGCGGTGCCCTTCCAGTCGCCATGCACCCAGGCATGTTCGAAGAAATCGCCGGCGGCGATCATCCGCTCGAATTCCTCGGCGCTGACGAAATGGTAGTGCTCGCCGTTGATTTCACCCGGGCGCGTGGCCCGCGAGGTGAACGAGATCGACAGGGCGATCTGCGGGTCGCGCGCCAGCGTGGCGTTGACGATGCTGCTCTTGCCGGCCCCGGAGGGCGCGGCCACGATGTACAGGGTGCCGCGCGCAGGCGCACCGGCGGGCGTGGGCTGGCTGCTCATTCGATGTTCTGCACCTGTTCGCGGATCTGGTCGATCAGAACCTTCAGCTCGACGGCGGCATTGGAGGTGCGGCTGTCCACCGACTTGGAGCCCAGCGTGTTGGCTTCGCGGTTGAATTCCTGCAGCAGGAAGTCCAGGCGGCGGCCCACCGGCTCGCGCTGGGTGAACACCCGGCGGATTTCGACGATGTGGCTGCCCAGGCGGTCCAGCTCTTCATCCACGTCCAGTTTCTGCAGCCACATCACCAGCTCCTGCTCGGCACGGCCCGGATCGACCGGGTGCGGCAGGTCGGCCAGGCGCGCGGCCAGCTTGGTGCGCTGGCCCTCGCGGATCAGCGGAATCAGCGTGGTGACCTCGGCAGCGATGCGCTCCACCCCGTCCACGCGTTCCTGGATGGCGGCGGCCAGCTTGTCGCCTTCACGCTCACGCGCGGCCACGAAGCCGTCCAGGGTGGCATCCAGCAGGGCCAGCGCCTCGGCATGCAGCGCCGCGGCGTCCACCGCTTCGCCCTGCATCACGCCCGGCACCTGCAGCAGCTCGGTGAAGCTCACCTGCAGGCTGGGGAAGCCCGGCGCCAGACGGCGGGCCAGTTCGCCCAGCTGGGCCAGCAGCACGTCGTTGACCACCAGTGCACCGGTGACCTCCGGCGCGCGCAGGCGCATGACCAGGTCGATCTTGCCGCGGCTGCAGCGGGAAGCGACGCGCTCGCGCAGCTGCGGTTCCAACGCACGCAGCTCGTCGGGCAGGCGCACGCCCACCTCCAGGAACCGGTGGTTGACCGAGCGCAGCTCACAGGCCAGCGTGCCCCAGCGGGTGGCGCGCTCGCCGCCGGCATAGGCGGTCATGCTTCGAATCATGGTGGGTTTTCCGATGTTCCCAAAGGGGGAATGGTACCCTAGCGGTCTCATTCGAGCCTCCCTGCCTGCCCCCTCGGGGTGCGGGCATGGTCGCGTTCCCCCAGCTTTCACGGAACCCCAACGCATGTCCGACACCCGTCCCAGCGGCCGCCAGGCCGACCAGCTGCGCGAAGTGCGCATCGAGCGCGCCTTCACCCGTCACGCCGAGGGCTCGGTGCTGGTCAGCTTCGGTGAAACCCGCGTGCTGTGCACCGCCAGCGTGGAAAACCGCGTGCCCGGCTTCCTGCGTGGCAAGGGCGAAGGCTGGGTCACCGCCGAGTACGGCATGCTGCCGCGCTCCACCCACACCCGCAACGACCGCGAAGCGGCGCGCGGCAAGCAGGGCGGCCGCACGCTGGAAATCCAGCGCCTGATCGGCCGCACCCTGCGCGCCTGCATCGACCGCGGCGCTTTGGGCGAACGCACCATCACCCTGGACTGCGACGTCCTGCAGGCCGATGGCGGCACCCGTACCGCCGCCATCACCGGTGCCTACGTGGCGCTGGTGGACGCGGTGAACTTCCTGATCAAGCGCGGCGACATCAAGCGCAACCCGATCTTCGGCGCGGTGGCGGCGGTGTCGGTGGGCGTGTACCGCGGCACCCCGGTGCTCGACCTGGACTACGCCGAAGACAGTGACTGCGACACCGACATGAACGTGGTCATGAACGACGGCGGCGGTTTCATCGAACTGCAGGGCACCGCCGAAGGCCACGCGTTCCGCCGCGACGAGCTGGACGCGCTGCTGGTGCTGGCCGAGAAGGGCATCAAGGACCTGTTCGCGGCGCAGCAGGCCGCCCTGGCGTCTGCATGAACCGCCGCATCGCGCTGACCACCCTGGTGGTGGCCGACTACGACGAGGCCATTGCCTGGTACACCGGCATGCTCGGCTTTGCCCTGATCGACGACATCGACCAGGGCGACAAGCGCTGGGTGGTGGTCGGGCCGAGCGACGGCAGCGCAGCTGCCCTGCTGCTGGCGCGTGCCAGCAATGACGAGCAGCGCAGCCGGATCGGCAACCAGACCGGCGGCCGCGTCGGCTTCTTCCTGAACACCGACGATTTCTGGCGCGACCACGCCGCGATGACCGCGCGTGGCGTGGAATTCCTGGAGACCCCCCGCGACGAGGTGTACGCCACCGTGGCGGTGTTCCGCGACCTGTATGGCAACACCTGGGACCTGCTGGAGCCGAAATGAAGACACTGGTACTGGCCAGCGGCAACGCCGGCAAGCTGAAGGAACTGCAGGCCATGCTGGGCGACCTGCCGCTGCAGATCGTGGCGCAGGGCGAGCTGGGCGTCAGTGACGTGCCGGAAACCGGCCTGACCTTCGTCGAGAACGCGCTGATCAAGGCCCGCCACGCCAGTGCCGTCACCGGCCTGCCGGCGCTGGCCGACGATTCGGGCCTGATCGTGGACGCGCTGGACGGCGCGCCCGGTCTGTACAGCGCGCGCTATGCGGGCAGTCCGACCAACGATGCGGCCAACAACGCCAAGCTGCTCGACGCGCTGCGCGAGGTGCCGGCCGAGCGCCGCACCGCCCGCTTCTACGCGGTGATCGTACTGCTGCGCCACGCCAACGACCCGCAGCCGCTGATCTGCGAAGGCAGCTGGGAAGGGGTGATCCTGGACGAAACGCGTGGCAGCAACGGCTTCGGGTACAACCCGGTCTTCCTGGACCCGACGCACGGCCTGACCGCGGCGGAAATGGACCCCGCGCAGAAGAATGCCATCAGCCATCGCGCGCTGGCCCTGCAGTTGCTCAAGCAGAAACTGCCCGCGTTGCTGTGATGCCTCCCCTGATGATGTCTGGAGAGCCGGCCAGCGGCCGGCACTACCCGTGAATTCCATGCCTCAGCCCCACGACCATTGCGACCACCTGCCCGGCGAACACTGCGCGGGCGACCACGACCACGCGCCGCGGCTGATTCCGCCGCCGCTGGCGCTGTACGTGCACCTGCCGTGGTGCGTGCGCAAATGCCCGTACTGCGATTTCAACTCGCATGCGGCCAAGGGTGAACTGCCGTTCGAGGCGTACATCGACGCCCTGATCCGCGATCTGGATCAGGACCTGCCGCTGGTCTGGGGCCGGGTGGTGAGCAGCGTGTTCTTCGGCGGTGGCACGCCCAGCCTGTTCCCGCCCGAGGCGATCGACCGTTTCCTGCAGGCGGCGTCGGCCCGGCTGCGCTTTGCGCCGAACCTGGAAGTGACCCTGGAAACCAATCCGGGCACCGCCGAACACGGCCGTTTCGACCGCTACCGCGCGGCCGGGGTGAACCGCATCAGCTTCGGCATACAGACCTTCAACGACGAGGCGCTCAAGCGCCTGGGACGCATCCACGACAGTGGTGAAGCCGAGCGTGCGGTGAAGCTGGCCCAGGATGCGGGCTACGACAATTTCAACATCGACCTGATGTACGCGCTGCCGCAGCAGACGCTGGCCCAGGCCGAACATGACCTGGAACGCGCGTTCGCGCTGCAGCCCACGCACATGTCGCACTACCAGCTCACCTTGGAGCCGAACACGGTGTTCTTCGCGCGGCCGCCCCAGGGCATCCCCGACGAGGATTCGGCGTGGGACATCCAGGAGCACTGCCAGGCGCTGCTGGCCGAGGCCGGCTACGCGCAGTACGAGGTCAGTGCCTACGCCAAGCCGGGCCGACAGAGCGCGCACAACCTGAACTACTGGCGCTTCGGCGACTACCTGGGCATCGGCGCGGGCGCGCACGGCAAGATCAGCAGCGGTGCCGAGCAGCACGTGCTGCGGCGCTGGAAGCACAAGCACCCGCAGACCTTCATGGACGCGGCGGGCACGGCAGCGGCGATCGGCGGCGATGACGTGATCGATGGCGAGCGCCTGCCGTTCGAATACATGCTCAACCTGCTGCGTCTGCATGAAGGGTTCACGCTGAAGGACTTCGAATCGCGCACCGGTCTGGAGCGCGCGAGCATCGCCGTGCCCTTGCAGGCGGCGATCCAGCGCGGCTGGATGACCCTGGACGGCGAGCATGCCCGCCCCACCGAGCTGGGCCGGCGTTTCACCAACGACGTGGTCGAACTGTTCCTCCCCGCGTAGAGCCGACCGTTGGTCGGCTGCTGTTGATCTGTTGCCGTCGATCTGATTCCAGCTGCGCATGCCTGGGATTCCGCCGACGGCAGCCGACCAACGGTCGGCTCTACGTCGGGGGCGATGCGTGGGGGTAGAGCCGACCGTTGGTCGGCTGCTGTTGATCTGTTGCCGTCGATCTGGTGCCAGCTGCGCATGCCTGGGATTCCGCCGACGGCAGCCGACCAACGGTCGGCTCTACGTCGGGGGCGATGCGCGGGGGTAGAGCCGACCGTTGGTCGGCTGCTGTTGGCGACATCCCGACCGTGCGCGAAGAGCAGCGCCGGGTGTCGGGGGATCCCTTCTGGCGGGGACACCGCGAAACCGTTAAATTCCTTACTCTCAGGGGAGCCGGAACCACAACGGATGTCTGCGTCCGCACCTTCATCGTCCCAGACCGACCCGGCCCGTTTCGCCCACGTGGCCGCGCCGCCGCGCGTGCGCCGCCTGCTGGCGTCGCTGCACGCGTTGGCCGCGCAGACCCTGGCCACCCCGCTGAAACTGACCATCGTCGAACTGGAGCGCGAGCTGTTCCGCGATGCCGAGCGCGCGCGCAACAGCCAGATCCAGGCCGACATCTATGCCCAGACACGGCGCCTGCACGAGGTCAACGCACAGTTCGCCCCGCTGTTCCTGGACGCACTGGGGGACGCCCTGGCCCAGCTGCGCGAGCCGCGCGTGCGCCATGTGCCGACCCCGGCGGCCAGCACCCTCACCGCCAGTACCCTGACCCTGGTGGCCGACACCGACATCGACCGCGACATCGTGCTGGTGGAGATCACCCGCCGCGAGGCGCAACGGTCGGCCAGCGCCCTGCAACTGCTGGGGCAACGCTTCGCGGTGCTCGCCGCCGGCCCGGAGTTCGATGTCGAAGACCTGCCGTTCGGCCCGCACGTGCTGTGCCGGATCGTGCGGGAACTCGGTGAACGCTTCGAACTGGGGCTGGAAACCCAGCTGGCGCTCTACCGCGTGTTCGACCGCCAGTTGATCGACCGGTTGGGCGAACTGCTGGAACGCGCCAACATCCTGCTCGGGCACGAAGGTGTCCTGCCCGGCCTGGTCTACACCCCCTACCTGGCGCGGTCGGCCACCACCCGGCGCATCGTCACCGGCGCCGAACGCAGCGGCCCGGCGCGTGAAGGCGGCAAGGTCAATCGCCCCCTGACCGGGTGGAGCGGATCGGCCAGCAACAGCGCGTGGGCGGCGATGACCAGCGAGGCAATGGGCGACCTGCCCGCCTCGCTGCGCACCGGCCCGCCCGTGCCCGCCGGTGCGGAAAGTAACGCACCGGTTTCAGCAGCAGGCGCTGCGCCGCAGGATCTGTCGGCGCCCGCCATGTCTGCCCTGCACCAGCTGCTCGACGCCGCGCGCCAAGCCAGCGCCACTGGCCTTGCCGGGGCGACGGGCAGTTCTGGCGGTACCACTGCAAGCAGCGGCGCGGCGGCTGGCGGCGCCGTGGAGTCGCCGGGTGTTCCAACGGCGGCCAGCCCCGCCTCCTCTGCCGGCCCGCAAGTTGCGGTGGCCAGCGAATCGGTCCATGCCACCCTGGCCAAACTGCAGGCCCAGAGCGCCGGTACCGGCACGGCCCGGCGCAGCATGGCCGACCTGCACAACGCGCTGCTGGCCCAGATGCGCGCCGACCATGGCGCGCAGGCCGCCTTGACCGTCAAGGACAGCGACACCTTCGACCTGCTGGACATGCTCTACGGGCAGATCCAGCGCGAAGTGCGCCCGGACGCGGTCGCCGCCGACCTGCTCGCGCGCCTGCAGGTCCCGGTGGCCCGGGCCGCCCTGTCCGACCCGGCGTTCTTCGTGCGCGACCAGCATCCCGCGCGGGAGCTGCTCAATGCGGTGGCCGAAGCGGGTGCCAACTGGCTGGGCGAAGACGACGTGGATCCGCAGCTGGTGCAGAAGCTGGGCCGCGCCGTAGACCAGGTGGTGGACGACTACCAGGGCGACGCGGCGGTGTTCGAGGCCGCCAACGAAGACATCCAGCAGCACTTCCGCGCACTGGCGCACAAGGCCGAACTGGCCGAGCGCCGCCATGTGGAAGCCGCGCGCGGCAAGGAACGCCTGGAGTCGGCCAAGCAGCAGGCCGGCGCCAGCATCGAACAGCTGTGCGCCCAATCCGAACCCCCGCGCTTCGTGCAGTCGCTGCTGAAGCAGGCGTGGTCGGACGTGCTCACCCTCACCCTGCTTCGGCATGGCGAAGGCTCCGAGCAATGGCAGCAGCGCGAGCAGGAAACCGCCCGGATTGCCGAGGTGACCTGCCAGCCGCCCGGCACCGCGCCGAGCGATGCCGACCTGGGCGGCCAGGTGGAAGCCGCGCTGCTGCAGGTGGGCTACCACCAGGACGAAGCGGCCGCGATCGCGCGGCGCCTGTCCTCCCCGGGCGGCGAAGATGAAGGCAGTTCGCGCACCGAACTGACCGCCCGGATCCGTGCCCGCACCCGTCTGGGCGAACAGGGCGAGGGCCACGAGCCACGCAAGGTCGCGCCGCTGGCACGCAGCCTGGCCGAGGAAGACTGCTATCGCCAGCTGCGCACGCTGCCGTTCGGCACCTGGTTCGAATTCACCACCAACCAGCAGGGCGACCTGCGCCGCCAGCGGCTGTCGTGGTACAGCCTGCTCACCGACAATGCGTTGTTCGTCAATCCGCGCGGGCAGAAGGTGGGGGAACACTCGCTGGATGCGCTGGCCCGCCTGATGGCGCATGGCCAGGTGCGCATCGTCAACGAGGACAAGAGCCGCCTGATCGACCGCGCCTGGCAGGCGACGCTGCGCACGCTGCGTTCGCTGGCCGGCCCTGGCCCTGCCGCAGAGACCGCTCCATGACCGCCGATACCGATACCCGCCGCGCGCCGCGCCGCCAGGTGGCCGAACTGGTGCCTGTCACCGACATGCTGGCCGAGGCAGTGGTGGGACGGCTCGGCAATATTTCCGAAACCGGCATGCTCATGCTGGCCTCGGCACCGATGCACGACGACGCGCTGTACCAGCTGCAGTTCGCCATTCCCGGCCCGAACGGCCAGCCCGTTGCCCTGGACGTGGGCGCGCACCAGCTGTGGAGCGAGCAGACCCATGCCCCCGGCCAGGCCTGGGTGGGCTTCCGTTTCATCACGCTCAGCCGCGAGCACCGCGAATTGCTGCGGGCGTGGATCGCGCAGGAAACTTCGGCGGTCTGAGTGCCGGTTCCGGCACAGCGCGACGGGCCTGATTGCGGCAGAATCATGGGCTGCACTCCGCACTGCCCAACGAGCCTCCGCGATGAACCAGCCTGACCTTGGCGCCCTGTACTCCCATCACGTCAGCGTGCTGCGCCAGCGTGCCGATGAAGCGCTGGCCCGCGGCGGTTTCGACCACCTGGTAATTCCCAGCGGCACCCAGCACTACCAGGCGTTCGACGACCGCGACTACCCCTACGCGGTGAACCCGAACTTCAAGGCGTGGCTGCCGCTGACCAAGCTGCCCAACAGCTGGCTGGTGTACACCCCCGGCCAGCGCCCGACGCTGATCTTCTTCCAGCCGTTCGACTACTGGCACGTGGTGCCCGATGCCCCCAACGGCTGGTGGGTGGAGCACTTCAACATCGAGATCATCCGCAGCGCCGAGCATGCCCTGGCGCTGCTGCCCAAGGACCCGGCACGCTGCGCGATCCTGGGCGAGCCGCAGAGCGCCTTGGGTGCGTTCGTGCCGAACAACCCCGAGCCGGTGCTGCATTACCTGGACTGGCAGCGCGGCTACAAGACCCCGTATGAAATCGCACTGATGCGCCAGGCCCAGCGCCTGGGCGTGCGCGGTCATCGCGCCGCCGAGGCCGCGTTCCGCGCCGGCGCCAGCGAGTTCGAGATCCACATGGCCTACTGCAGTGCGGTGGGCCAGGACGCCAACGAACTGCCCTACGGCAACATCATCGGCCTCAACGAACATGCCGCCGTGCTGCACTACACCGACCTGGGCCGCAGCGCGCCGACGCCGTTGCGCAGCTTCCTGATCGATGCCGGTGCCAGCGCGTACGGGTATGCCAGCGACATCACCCGCACCTATGCCGCCGCCGGCCATGACGAGTTCCAGGCCATGATCGATGCGGTCGACGCGGCCCAGCAGCAGATGGCCGCCGGGGTGCGTGCCGGGGTGGACTACAAGCAGCTGCACGTTGACGCGCACTTGTCGTTGATGGGGATCCTGAAGGACTTCGGCGTGCTCAAGGTATCGCCCGAAGCGGCCCTGGCCACCGGCGTCAGCGCGGCGTTCTTCCCGCACGGCCTGGGCCACCTGATCGGCCTGCAGGTCCACGATGTGGCCGGTTTTGCCGCCAGCGACCGCGGCGGCCGCATCGAACGTCCGCAGGGCCACCCGTACCTGCGCCTGACCCGTGTGCTGGAGCCGGGCATGGTGGTGACCATCGAACCGGGCGTGTACTTCATCGACATGCTGCTGGACGAAGTGAAGCAGGCCGGTAACGGTGACAGCATCGACTGGAGCCGCGTCGACTTCTTCCGCCCCTACGGCGGCATCCGCATCGAAGACGAAGTGCTGTGCACCGACGGCGATGCCGACAACCTGACCCGCCCGGCGTTCGCCGCGGCCGATTGACGGCAGCCGGCCCGTAGAGCCGGGCTCTGCCCGGCTGCACGCAATGCCGGCCAGCGGCCGGCACTACCGGTGTCCCGGCCGCCCGTAGAGCCGGGCTCTGCCCGGCTGCACGCAATGCCGGGCAGAGCCCGGCTCTACGGGTGTCAGCGCGCCGCCATTTCCTCTTCGATCTCATCGGCGCTGCGCGCCAGCGCCGCGGTCAGCACCTGGTGCCCGTCCTCGGTGATCAGCACGTCATCCTCGGTGCGGATGCCAATGCCGCGCCAGCGCGCTTCCACGCTGCGGTCATCTGCCGACACATAGAGGCCCGGTTCGATGGTGAACACCATGCCCGGTTCCAGCATGCGCGAGTCGCCGGCCAGCCGGTAATCGCCCACGTCGTGCACGTCCAGCCCCAGCCAGTGCCCGGTCTTGTGCCGGTAGAAACGCTGGTAATGGCCTTCGGCGATGTTCTCTTCCGCACTGCCCTTCAGCAGCCCCAGGTGCAGCAGGCCTTCGGTGAGGGTCTGCACGGCCGCCAGGTGCCCGGCTTCATACGCGTTGCCCGGCTTGGCCTGCGCCAACGCTGCCGCCTGCGCCGCGCCGACCAGGTCGTGCAGCGCGCGCTGTTCGGCACTGAAGCGCCCGTTCACCGGGAAGGTGCGGGTGATGTCGCTGGCGTAGCCGCGGTACTCGGCGCCTGCATCGATCAGCACCAGCTCGCCATCGCGCGATCGCGCGTTGTTGTCGCGGTAGTGCAGGATGCAGCCGTTGGCGCCGGCCCCGACAATGCTGGAGTATGCCGCGCACGCATCATTTGCCCGGAACTCGCGCTCCAGGTCGGCCTGCAGTTCGTACTCGTGGATGCCCGGGCGCGCCACCCGCATTGCTACCCGGTGGGCCTGCACGCTGATATCGGCGGCGCGCTGCATCAGCGCGATCTCGGCGCTGGACTTGAACAGCCGCTGTTCGTGCAGCAGATGGCCAAGCTCCAGGAATTCATGCGGCGGCTGCGCGCCATGCCGCACCTGCGAGCGCACCCGGTTGACCCAGCCGATCAGCTTGAGGTCGAACTCGGCGTCGCGGCCGAAGTGGTAGTACACCCGCGAGCGCCCCTCCAGCAGACCGGGCAGGATGTCGTCGAGGTCGTCGATGGGATACGCATCGTCCATCCCGTACTGCGACACCGCGCCTTCCTGCCCCGCACGCGCGCCGTCCCAGGCTTCGCGGTCGGCGTCGCGCTCACGGCAGAACAGGATCACCTCGCCGTGGCGCCGACCGGGGATCAGCACCAGCACGGCGTCCGGCTCCGGGAAGCCGCTCAGGTACCAGAAGTCCGAGTCCTGGCGGAACGGGAAATGCGTATCAAGACTGCGCACTCGCTCGGCCGCGGCCGGCAGCACCAGGATCGCGTCGTCGCCGGCCATTTCCATCAACTGCTGGCGGCGGCGGGTGTACTCGGCGGCGGAGATGCCGGTCAGCTGCCGGATATCCATCTCAGTTCAGACGCTGCCGGTGGCGCGCGGCCATCACGCAGTCGCCGTGCAGCAGCAGCACCGCCACGCGGATGAACTCTTCGATCTCGGCCAGCGCGTCTTCGTCATCATCGTTGCCGCTTTCGAAGTCTTCGCTGGAGGCCTGGGCCAGCTTGGCCAGGTCGTTCAGGGCTTCTTCGCCCTCTTCGGACAGCGTCGGGCGACGGCCACCGGAGCCCAGCCCGAAGCCGCCCAGGAAGGCGCGCGCCCAGGTGAACAGCGCATCGGCCTGCGCGGCGGTGTCGCTGGCGTCGCTGAGCAGCAGCTCGAACGCAAAGTCGCGGTCTTCCAGCTGCGCCACGCTGGCCTGCAGCAGCTGCGACAGCGGATCGTCCTCGCTGGGCAGCGGCAGGTTGTCATCGGCCAGCACCCGCGCCGGCCATTCGCGCACCGGCGCACCGCCGGCAGACAGCCAGCCGCACAGCCCGCCATGCAGTTCGGCGGCATTGGCGCCCAGGCCCAACGCCTGGCTGGCCTTGTTTACGTCATCGACACTCGGAAGTTCGGTCATCTTGGGGCTCGATCGGAAAAAGGCGCCGGGGCCGCCGGGGGCGGCGCTCTGGCAGCCTCACAGTGTAGCAATCCGCCCGTGGCCGTCGGGTTGCCATCGCGTTCCCGGGCAGGCGCTGCGGGGGTAACCCGACCCCTGCTGAAGCCCCCGTCATTATTCGCTTGACCGGCTCCACCGCCCTTGCCTATCGTGCCGGGCATGGAACCTTCCGACGCCATCACCCAATTGCAGGCCTTCGCCGCCCGGGTGGAGGCGTTGCTGGAACGCAACCAGCGCCTGGCCGAGGAGAACCGCAGCCTCCGCCATCAGCAGGAGCAACTGGTGGCCGAGCGCTCCCAGCTGCTGGCCAAGAACGAACAGGCCCGCTCCCGGGTCGAAGCGATGATCACCCGCCTCAAGTCCCTGGAGCAGCACACATGAGCCAGACCGAACCGGTCAGTGTCCGCATCCTGGACCGTGAATACACGGTGGGCGTGGGCCCGGAAGAGAAAGAAATCCTCACCGCAGCGGCCCGCCTGCTGGATGCGAAGATGCGCGAGATCCGCGGCAGCAACCGCATGGCCGCCGTGGACCGGGTGGCCGTGCTGGCCGCCTTGAATCTGGCCCATGAACTGCAGCAGCTGCGCGATGAACACGCCCGCCAGGGCGTGGCACTGCAGCAGACCCTGGCCGATTTGAACCGGCGGCTGGACCGGGCGATCGACGGGGCGTGAGCCGCCGGCGGTAGAGCCGACCGTTGGTCGGCGCCCCGAAATTGTCATGCAGCCGACCAACGGCCGATGTTCCACGGCATGTTCCATTCAACAAGGCCATCGCATGGCCTTCATCGATCTGAATTCAGGTGCAATCCGACCGACGAACGGCCTATCCCTCGGCGCGCGCTTGGCTATAATGGCGACGCGTTCTCTGCTGTGAACGACGGCGTGTGCAAACATTCGCCTTGTCCCTTAATTACGACCACGGGTGCGCGACGGCGCCGGGAGTGCAAGTCCGCCTTGTAGCGGGAAGCCCGAAGGAACCCCAGCGTACCCACTTGAACCCCGGGTTCAAGGTCGTTTCGCACGCATCGTCACCGCGGAGAATGCAGTATTCCTGCAAGAGCGACGCCCCTACCGGGACGTCGCTCTTGTTTTATCCGCGCCCGCACCACGCCCCGGACCCAGGCATGACCGACCCGCGCTCCGCACTGCGCCAGCAGCTGCGCCAACGCCGCCGAGACATCCCCGCCGCGCAGCGCCTGGCCGCCGCCGAACATCTGGCCGATCGCCTGCTCCAGCTCCCCTTCGCCCCTGCACACGGCTTCGTTGCCGGGTACTGGGCGATGGATGGCGAAATCGCCCTGCACCGCTGGCAGATGCAGCTGCCCGACGCGCTGCAGTACTGCCTGCCGATCCTCGCCGGCGACACGCTGCGCTTCGCGCCGTGGCGACCCGGCCAGCCACTGACCGCCAACCGCTACGGCATTCCCGAACCGGACATCGCACTGGAGGCCACCCTGGCACCGGAGCAGATGACACTGGTGGTGGCGCCCCTGGTCGGTTTCGACGCGCAGGGCCGGCGCCTGGGCATGGGAGGCGGCTGGTATGATCGCAGCTTCGCGTTCCGCCACCAGCGCCCAGCACCGCCGTGGCTGGTGGGGGTCGGCTTCTCGGTGCAGCAGGTCGATGACCTGCCGGTACAGCCCTGGGATGTCGCGGTGGATGCGATCTGCACCGACATCTCCACCCTCGTCTGCGTACCGGCCAACGGTCGGCACCTACCGTAATCAAAGACTCCGCATGACCGCACGCAAGCGCTACTGGCTGATGAAGTCCGAACCGGACGCCTTTTCCATCGACGATCTGCAGCGCGTGGGCCGTGAGCCCTGGAACGGCGTGCGCAACTACCAGGCGCGCAACTTCATGCGCGACGGCATGAAGGTCGGCGACGGGGTGCTGTTCTACCACTCCAATACCAAGGTGCCCGGCATCGTCGGCATTGCCACGGTGGCCAGCGAGGCCTACCCGGACGACACCCAGTTCAACCCCAAATCCGACTACTACGACCCCAAGGCCACCCGCGAAGAACCGCGCTGGATGCTGGTGGACGTGGCCTTCGAGCGCAAACTGCGCGACACCATTTCGCTGGACGAGATCAAGCTGCACGCCGATGCGCTGGGCGAAGGTTTTCCGCTGACCGCGCGCGGCAACCGCCTGTCGATCCTGCCGGTGACCGCCGCGCAGTGGAAGCTGCTGCTGTCGCTTGAAAAACACTGATTCCCCCTTTCCCTCATAGAGTTGCCCGCCATGTCCGAAGCCAAGCGCCTGGCTGCTGAAAAAGCCCTGGAATACGTCGAAGACGGCATGATCGTCGGGGTCGGCACCGGGTCCACCGTTGCCTACTTCATCGACGGCCTGGCCCGCATCAAGCACCGCATCAAGGGCACCGTGTCCAGCTCCGAGCAGAGCACCGCCCAGCTGAAGTCGCACGGTATCGAGGTGATGGAGCTCAACCACACCGGCAACCTGTCGCTGTACGTGGACGGCGCCGACGAGTGCGACGGCAACAAGTGCCTGATCAAGGGCGGCGGCGCCGCGCTGACCCGCGAGAAGATCATCGCCGAGGCCAGCGAGCGCTTCGTGTGCATCATCGACCCGAGCAAGCAGGTGCCCGTGCTGGGGCGCTTCCCGCTGCCGGTGGAAGTGATCCCGATGGCCCGCAGCCTGATCGCGCGCCGCATCCTGGACATGACCGGCGGCCAGCCGGCCTGGCGCGAAGGCGTGGTCACCGACAACGGCAACGTGATCCTGGACATCCACCACCTGCAGATCACCGACCCGGTCAAGCTTGAGCGCGAGCTCAACCAGCTGCCCGGCGTGGTGAGCGTGGGCCTGTTCGCGCGGCGCCCGGCCGACGTGGTGATCGTCGGCGGCGAGCCGCCCCGCGTATTCTGATTCCGCGGCCGGCCCACGATGGCCGGCCTTCTTCCTGCCGAGGTAGACCCCGATGTCGCTGATCCGCCTGTTGCCGCTGCTGCTCCTGATGACCCTGACCGGCTGCGCCAGCAGCGGCACCCGCCACTGGGTGGAACTGAGCGGTGCCCGCTACCAGGTGGAACTGGCCCGCGATGACGCCAGCCGCGCGCGCGGGCTGATGTTCCGCGACCAGATGGATGCCGACCATGGCATGTTGTTCCTGCACGAGCGCGAGGAACTGCAGGCGTACTGGATGAAGAACACCAAGATCGCGCTGGACATCCTGTACTTCGACGAACAGCGCCGGCTGGTCAGCCAGCAGCGCGATGTGCCGCCGTGCTCGGCCGGCGACCGTTGCCCGCCCTACCCCAGCAGCGGCCCGGCCCGTTACGTGCTGGAGCTCAATGCCGGCCAGGCCGAAAAGCTGGGCTTGAAGGACGGCACCGAGATCACCTTCGGCCCGGGCATCGCCGACCGCTGACACCGCGTCCCCGCCCGGGGTAGAGCCGACCGTTGGTCGGCCGCCCCTGGCCCTCCTCAACGTTTCCGCTCAGCCGATCAACGGTCGGCTCTACCGGCGGGCGTGATCCGGCGCTGAAGCCCTTGAAACCGGCTGCGTTTGTCGCCAGTCTGTAGCCATGCAGGGGCAGATCACATTGCCGACGTGGGATTCACTGGCCGAGCTGGATGACGAGGCCCTGCCGCTGTTGCCCACGGCACTGCTGATCGCCCGCGACGAATACCCCGACCTGGACCCCACCGTCTACGACGCGGTGGTGCAGGCCCATGCCGACCACCTGCGTACCGAGGTGGACACCATCGAGCACTGGCCGCTGAAGATCGCCGCAGTGAACCGCCACCTGTTCGACGAACTGGGCTATGGCGGCGACCACGGCGAGTACTACGACCCACGCAACAGCTACCTCAACCAGGTGTTCGAACGCCGCCTGGGCAATCCGATCTCGCTGGCCCTGGTGCAGATGGAAGTCGCGCGCCGGCTGGGCATTCCGCTGGACGGGGTGTCCTTCCCGGGGCACTTCCTGGTGCGCCTGCCGGTGGACGACGGGGTGCTGGTGATGGACCCCTACAACGGCGGCCGCCCGCTGGACGTGGAAGAACTGCGCGAACGCGCCCGCTCGCACCTGGGCGGCGAAACCCCGGACGACCACGTGCTGGCGCAGATCCTGGATGCCGCCCCGGCACGCGCGATCCTGATGCGCATGCTGCGCAACCTGCACGGCGTGTATGTGGAGCGCGGCGAATGGGACCGCGCCGCGCGCAGTGCCGACCGCCTGCTCAAGCTGGCGCCCGAACAGGACGATGCGCTGCGTGACCGCGGCCTGGCGTACCTGAACCTGGATTACGAGGCCGGGGCGCGCCATGACCTGGCGCTGTACCTGCAACGCAACCGTCAGGCCACCGATGCGCAGTGGGTGCGCGAGAAGCTGGTGGAACTGGGCGGACGGGCGCCGCGGTTGCATTGACGAGGGGGCGTATCGACCAACGGTCGATACCCGCCGGTCAATCGACCTCGACCATCTCGAAATCGTCCTTGGTCACGCCGCAATCGGGGCAGGTCCAGGTGTCGGGAATGTCTTCCCAGCGCGTGCCCGGCGCAATGCCTTCTTCCGGCAGGCCGTCTTCTTCCCTGTACAGAAAGCCGCAGACAACGCACATCCAGGTGCGGAAAGTGGTGGCGGTGGCATCGGTCATTGGATAATCACGGCTGGACAAAAACGGGCGACCGCCATTGTCCCACTCCCGTCGTGCTACCGGTAGCCACCGATGAATTCTGCTTCAGCCTCCCCCCTGCGCCCACGCGGCGTCTACCTGATCACCCCCGACGAGGCCGACACCGCCCGCCTGCTGGCGCGTACCGCGCCGCTGCTGGCCGCCGGCGCGACCTGGCTGCAGTACCGCAACAAGACCGCCGCAGCCGCCCTGCACCTGCAGCAGGCCACCGCGCTGCAGGCACTGTGCGCCCAGCATGGGGTGCCGTTGATCATCAATGACGACCCGGCACTGGCCCAGGCCGTGGGCGCCGCCGGCGTGCACCTGGGCGGCACCGACGGCGACATCGGCGCCGCGCGTGCCCTGCTGGGCCCCGACGCCATCATCGGCGCGTCCTGCTACGACCAGCTGGCCAATGCCGAACGTGCCGTGGCCGAGGGCGCCAGCTACGTGGCGTTCGGCGCGTTCTTCCCCACCACCACCAAGGTCACCTCCAGCCGTGCCACGCCGGACCTGCTGCGGCAAAGCGCCGCACTGGGCGTACCGCGGGTGGCGATCGGCGGGCTCAGCCCGGACAATGTGGGTCCCATCATCGCGGCCGGTGCCGAGCTGGTGGCCGTGGTCAGCGGCATTTTTGCCGCCCCCGATCCGGTCGCCACCCAGCGCGCTTTCCTCGCCCAGTTTCCGTAAGACCCAGGACACCCCATGAACCACGACCAGTCCCACGCCCTGTTCACCCGCGCCCAGAAGCTGCTGCCGGGCGGTGTCAACTCGCCGGTGCGCGCGTTCAAGTCGGTCGGCGGCGAGCCGTTCTTCGTGCAGCGCGCCGATGGCCCGTACCTGTACGACGTGGATGGCAACCGCTACATCGACTACGTGGGGTCGTGGGGCCCGATGATCGTCGGCCACAACCACCCGGCCGTGCGCCAGGCGGTCAAGCATGCGATCAACAACGGCCTGTCGTTCGGCGCGCCGTGCGAGGCCGAAGTGGTGATGGCCGAAACCCTCACCCGGCTGATCCCGTCGTGCCAGATGGTGCGCATGGTCAACTCCGGCACCGAAGCCACGCTGTCGGCGATCCGGCTGGCGCGTGGTGCCACCGGGCGCAATCGCATCGTCAAGTTCGAAGGCTGCTACCACGGCCACGGCGACTCGTTCCTGGTCAAGGCCGGCAGCGGCATGCTGACCCTGGGCGTGCCCACCTCGCCGGGCGTGCCCGCCGGCCTGAGCGAACTCACCCTTACCCTGCCCTACAACGATTTCGAGGCTGCCACCGCGCTGTTCGCCGAACAGGGCGAGCACATCGCCGGGCTGATCATCGAGCCGGTGGTGGGCAACGCCAACTGCATTCCGCCGCGCGACGGCTACCTGCAGCACCTGCGCGCGCTGTGCACCCAGTACGGCGCGCTGTTGATCTTCGATGAGGTGATGACCGGGTTCCGCGTCGCCCTCGGCGGTGCGCAGGCCCACTACGGCATCACCCCGGACCTGACCACCTTCGGCAAGATCATCGGCGGCGGCATGCCGGTGGGTGCCTACGGCGGCCGTGCCAACCTGATGTCGCAGATCGCCCCGGCCGGCCCGATCTACCAGGCCGGCACGCTCAGCGGCAACCCGGTGGCGATGGCCGCCGGCCTTGCGATGCTGGAACTGGTGCAGGAACCGGGCTTCCATGACCGCCTCAGCGCGGCCAGCGCGCGCCTGTGCGCCGGGCTGGAAGCGGCGGCGGCCGAGGCCGGCGTGCCCGTGACCACTACCCAGGTGGGCGGCATGTTCGGGCTGTTCTTCACCGACCAGAAGGTGGACACCTACGCCCAGGCCACCGCCTGTGACATCACTGCGTTCAACACCTTCTTCCACGCGATGCTGGAGCGCGGCGTGTTCCTGGCCCCGTCGGCGTACGAGGCCGGCTTCATGTCGAGCGCGCACGACGACAGCGTGATCGACGCGACCATCGACGCCGCCCGCGAGGCGTTCAAGGTGGTCAAGGGCTGATCGGGTACCGGACGACGGCCGGGACGACGGATCGGCCCCGGTCAAGGGCGGGGGCGACGGATCGGCCCCGGTCCATGGCCTTCGGCGATGCAGGAGGGAACCGGGGGCGTTCGGCGATGGGCCTCGCTGGTAGGGTCGCATCCCGATCGACCGCCGTTGGTCTGCGCAACGTTCGTTGAGGGCATGACCCCAGAACGCAGATCGCTTCGGCACAGGTCATGCGTTCGCCGCACCCACACGCATCAACGGCAGTCGTTTGGGAACCGACCCTACCAAGGCGCGTGCCTTCCATCATCGCGGAGCCGCCAACGGTTCTCATGATGCCGAGGGCATTCGGCGATGTGCCTCGCTGGCAGGGTCGCATCCCGATCGACCGCCGTTGGTCTGCGCAACGTTCGGTGAGGGCATGACCCCAGAACGCAGATCGCTTCGGCACAGGTGATGCGTTCGCCGCACCCACACGCATCATCGGCAGTCGTTTGGGAACCGACCCTACCAAGGCGCGTGCCGTCCATCATCGCGGAGCCGCCAACGGTTCTCATGATGCCGAGGGCATTCGGCGATGTGCCTCGCTGGCAGGGTCGCATCCCGATCGACCGCCGTTGGTCTGCGCAACGTTCGGTGAGGGCATGACCCCAAAGCGAAGATCGCTTCGGCACAGGTGATGCGTTCGCCGCACCCACACGCATCATCGGCAGTCGTTTGGGAACCGACCCTACCAGGCGCGTGCCCTCCATCATCGCGGAGCCACCAACGGTTTTCATGATGCCGAGAGCGTTCGGCGATGCGCCTCGCTGGCAGGGTCGCATCCCGATCGACCGCCGTTGGTCTGCGCAACGTTCGGTGAGGGCATGACCCCAAAGCGAAGATCGCTTCGGCACAGGTGATGCGTTCGCCGCACCCACACGCATCATCGGCAGTCGTTTGGGAACCGACCCGACCAGGGCGCGTGCCTTCCATCATCGCGGAGCCACCAACGGTTTTCATGATGCCGAGAGCGTTCGGCGATGGGCCTCGCTGGTAGGGTCGCATCCCGATCGACCGCCGTTGGTCTGCGCAACGTTCGTTGAGGGCGTGACCCCAGAGCGGAGATCGCTTCGGCACAGGTCATGCGTTCGCCGCACCCACACGCATCATCGGCAGTCGTTTGGGAACCGACCCTACCAGGCGCGTGCCGTCCATCATCGCGGAGCCACCAACGGTTCTCATGATGCCGAGGGCATTCGGCGATGTGCCTCGCTGGCAGGGTCGCATCCCGATCGACCGCCGTTGGTCTGCGCAACGTTCGGTGAGGGCATGACCCCAAAGCGAAGATCGCTTCGGCACAGGTGATGCGTTCGCCGCACCCACACGCATCATCGGCAGTCGTTTGGGAACCGACCCTACCAAGCGCGTGCCCTCCATCATCGCGGAGCCACCAACGGTTTTCATGATGCCGAGAGCGTTCGGCGATGCGCCTCGCTGGTAGGGTCGCATCCCGATCGACCGCCGTTGGTCTGCGCAACGTTCGTTGAGGGCATGACCCCAGAGCGCAGATCGCTTCGGCACAGGTCATGCGTTCGCCGCACCCACACGCATCATCGGCAGTCGTTTGGGAACCGACCTGACCAGGGCGCGTGCCGTCGCCGCACCGATGACGTTCTTACCCGAAGACCAGCTTGCCTTTCATCATCGCGAAGTGCCCCGGGAACGAGCAGAAGAACGTGTAATCGCCCCCCTTGGCCAGCTTCGCGGTCGAGAAGGTCACGCTGGTGGTCTGCCCACCGCCGATCACCGCGGTATGCGCCAGCACGCGTGCATCGCCCTTGGGCAGGTAGCTGTCGGCCAGGGTCGTGCGCATGCCGGCCATCGCCACCGGCTGATAATCGGGGGTCCGCGTGAGCACCCAGTTGTGGCCCATCGCGGTGGCGGCCAGCTTGCCCGTATGGCGCAGGGTCAGCTTCACCTGGCTGCAGTCCGCCCCGACCTTGATCTCCTTCTGGCTGAAGCTCATCTGGTCGGTGCTGTCGATGCTGACCGCACACACGCGGGCATGGGCAGCCGGGGCCAGCATCAGGCCGGCGAGCAACACGGGAACAAGCAGTTTCACGGCAATCTCCATCGAACAGTCCACGCGATTCTAGAGTCCGTGCCCATGCCCGGCCTGCGACGCGATGTCGCAGCGCGTGCCCCGGGTGGGGTACGGTCAGCATTGGACCTGGACGAGAGTGCGCAATGGCCGTTGCCGTGGAGTGCCTGCTGCTGGATTTCGATGGCGTGCTGGTACGCCATGCGCGCCACCTGCGCGTGCGTCACCTGGCGGCCAGCACCGGCTGCAGCGTCGCGCAGGTACAGGCGGCCTTGTTCGACAGCGGCCTGGAGCAGCAGCACGACGCCGGCCTGGACAGCACGCTGTACCTGCAGCAGGTGAGCACTGCGTTGGGCAGCACGCTGAGCATTGCGCAGTGGCAGGCGGCGCGCATCGCCGCCTCCCTGCCGCAGGCCGGGGTGATCGAACGCATCGAGCAGGTCGCCTGCCGCCTGCCGATTGCGATCCTCACCAACAACGGCGCGCTGATGGCCGACACCATCCCGCGCATCCTGCCCACCCTGGCCACGGCGTTGCACGGACGCATCCTGTGCAGCGGTGCGCTGGGCGGACGCAAACCGGACCCGGCCGTCTTCGTGCAGGCGGTGGAACTGCTGGGCGCACGCGCCGGGCGCACGCTGTTCATCGATGACCTGTTCACCAACGTGCGCGGTGCACGTCAGGCGGGATTGCAGGCGGAAACGGCGACCGACAGCCGCAGCATCGGCAAGGTGTTGAAGCGGTACGCCATGGTGTGACACGGGTACCGACCAACGGTCGGTACCCACCCGAATGGCAATCGAGCGGCGAGGTTTATCGCGACGCGATGAACGAGGACACCGCCGCGCGCAGGCGCTTGAGGCCCTCGGCCACTTCCTCGTCGGTGATGTTCAGCGACGGCACGAAGCGCAGCACGTCCGGCCCAGCCTGCAGGGTCAGCAGGCCGTGATCGGCGGCGTGGTCCAGGATGGCACCGGCCTGGCCGGCGAAATCCTTATCCAGCACCGCGCCCAGCATCAGGCCGCGGCCGCGCACCTGGCTGAACACCTTGAACTCATCATTGATCCGGCCCAGGCCATCGCGCAGCGCCTGCGACTGGCGGCCCACGTTGTGCCCGATCTCCGGCGAGGACAGCTTGCGCAGCGCCACGCGCGCCACCGCCGCCGCCAGCGGATTGCCGCCGAAGGTGGTGCCGTGCGCGCCGAACTGCATCACCTCGGCCACCTTCGGCCCGGCCAGCATCGCGCCGATCGGGAAACCGCCGCCCAAGGCCTTGGCCAGGGTCACGATGTCCGGTTTGATGCCTTCCTGCCAATGCGCGAACAGGGTACCGGTACGGCCCATGCCCACCTGGATCTCATCCAGCACCAGCAGGGCGTCGTGCTGGTCGCAGAGCTCGCGGATGCGCTGCAGGAAGCCCGGCTTGGCCGGCATCACCCCGCCCTCGCCCTGGATCGGCTCGAGCATCACCGCCGCCACGTCGCCGGCGGCCATCGCGGTTTCCAGCTGCACCTCGTCGTTGAAATCGACGTAGCGGAAGCCGCCGGGCAGCGGCTCGTAGCCTTCCTGGTACTTCGGCTGGGCGGTGGCGGTGACCGCGGCCAGGGTGCGGCCGTGGAAGCTGCCGCGGAAGGTCACGATCACCCGCTGGTGGGCCGGGCGGCCCTTCGAGGACGCCCACTTGCGCACCAGCTTGATCGCCACTTCATTGGCTTCGGCGCCGGAATTGCACAGGAACACACGCTCGGCGAAGCGCGAGCTGGTGACCAGCTCCTCGGCCAGGCGCAGCGGCGGTTCGCTGTAGAACACGTTGCTGGTGTGCCACAGCTTGCCGGCCTGCTCGATCAGCGCGGCGGTCAGGTCCGGGTCGTTGTGGCCCAGCCCGCACACGGCGATGCCGGCGGCCAGGTCGATGAATTCACGCCCCTGGGTATCCCACACGCGCGCACCCTGGCCGCGCTCAAGCACCACCTGGCGCGGTTTGTACACCGGCAGGTAGTAATGCGACAGGGACAACAGCGGATCGGTGGCAGCGGCGGTCATGGCGGTCAGGGGGTTGCGGGAAAGTCCCATTCTCGCGCTTCCGGCCGGTGAGGCACAATGCGGCGCATGCGACCGCTCACCGCCCCCCAGCTCAACCCCGCCACCGAGACCGGCTGGCGCCGGACCTGGTTCGAGATCATCTACCGCCACGACACCCGCCCGTCGCGCAATTTCGACCTGCTGCTGGTGTACGCCATCATCGCCAGCGTGCTGGTGGTGATGTTCGACAGCGTGCAGCGCTTCCACATCGCCCATGCCGACTGGCTGTACGTGCTGGAATGGGGCTTCACGATCCTGTTCACCGCCGAGTACCTGCTGCGGCTGGTGGTGGTCAAACGGCCCCTGCGCTACGCGTTCAGCATCTGGGGCATCATCGACCTGGCCTCGATCCTGCCGACCTACCTGTCCCTGTTCATCCCCGGCGCGCAGAGCCTGCTGGTGGTGCGCGCCCTGCGCATCCTGCGGGTGTTCCGCATCCTCAAGCTGACCCGCTACATCGAAGAAAGCGGCGTGCTGATGGAATCGCTGTGGCGCAGCCGGCGCAAGGTGCTGCTGTTCCTGTTCACGGTGGTCACCATCACGATCATCGCCGGCACCCTGATGTACGTGATCGAGGGGCCGAACCACGGGTTCACCAGCATCCCCAGCAGCATGTACTGGGCGGTGGTGACCATGGCCACGGTAGGGTTCGGCGACATCGTGCCGCAGACCGTGCTGGGCCGCTTCGTCACCTCGGTGCTGATCCTGATCGGCTACAGCATCATTGCCGTGCCCACTGGCATCTACACCGCCGAACTGGCCAGCACCATGCGCGAGGCCGACCTGGCGGCGCGGCGCGATGCGCGTGGCTGCCCGCACTGCGGGTTGGAAGGCCACGAACCGGACGCCCGGCATTGCCGCCGGTGCGGCGACACCTTGCCCGATACCTTCAACCAGTGACCGCGATCCACCCCGGCGCGCGGCACGCACCGGGGTGGATCGCCATGCCGTTTACTGGCGGTTGCTCTGGAACACCAGGCTGTTGTACTCGTTCAACAGGCGCCCGGCCGAGCCCTGCGGGGCATGCGACGGCGAATCCAGCATGCGCTGCTCGAAGTCGGTGTACGGGGTCTTGTCGACCACGCGCTTGATGCGCTCCTTGCCCTCGCGACGGAAATTCTCCGCGGCGGTCTCGAAGCTGTTCCAGTCCATCTTGCCCGGCTCCTGGTCGGCCACCTTGGCGTGCGCTTCGTCGGCGATGGTATTGAAGGCATCCAGTCGGGCACGCCCCTGCACCACGTCGAAGTCATCCTCGGCCATCAGGTCCATCAGCGACTTGGCCTCCATCATGATGGCCAGGCGGTAATACGTGCGGGTGCGGCCTTCCTGCTTCTCCAGCGCCTGCAGCTGCGCCTGCTGGGCGCGGTCGTTCTCGGCCTCCAGCGCGGTGCTGAACACACCGCTGGCCTGCACGAAGGCAGCCAACGCCTCCATCAGCGGCGCATGCATTGCCTTGCCGCGCGCGTAGCCGTCGTCTTCGAAGTCTTCGCGCTTGTAGTAGTCGTATGCCGCGTGGGTAAGCGGCTGCAGGGTGTGCAGGCTGTCCAGGTAGGCCTTGGCCGCCTTGTCCAGCTCCGGCAGTGCCGGCGCGGCGGCGATCGCCGTGGGAATGGCCGCATCGCAGGTTTTGAGGTCGTTGGCGTCCAGGTCCGGCGGGCCGATCGGGCGCTCTTCGCGACCGGTCGGACCGGCCTTGGGGTCCTTCATCCAGCTGGTGTAGTACCCAATGCCTTGGTGGATGCCCGAATCGACATCGTTGTAGCAGTCGATGTAGCTGTTGAGCTTGCCGGTGAGCGCCTGCTCGGCCTCTTCGGCCTGGGCGTCGGCCTTGCTGGCCGGGGCGGCGGCATCCTTGGCAGGCTCGGCGGACTTGTTGCCGCAGGCGGCCAGCGCCAGGGTGATCGACACGGCCAGTACCGCCGTGGAAAGAACGTGCTTCATCAAACGTCTCCGTGTTGTAAACGATTCCAGAGACGTAGTTTACCAACCCGGACCGCACAGGTCTGCGGTCCGGGTTGGCGGTGCGTGCAACGCCGTCGCGCGGGAGCGCTTCACGTTACCGGCATCCTGCCGATGCGGCCCTCAGCGCGCGCCGCTGAACCGCGCCATCCGGTTGGCCATGTCCACCAGATCGTTGTAGCTGGCCATCACCGCTTCGGCCGACCCCTGCGGCAGGCTCGCGCGCCCACCGCCCTGCAGCAGCATCTGCTCGCTGCGGGTGAGCGGCGTGTTGGCCTGCACGCGTTCGATGCGGCGGCCGGCATCACGGGCCAGCGCATCGGCCGAACGCTCTACGTGACCCCACATCGCATCGCCCTGCCCGACCTTGTCGTTCTGCGCCTGCTGCAACAGCGCCTGGAATGCAGCCAGCTCGGTGCGCGCCAGCGCCAGGTCCGGTGCATCAGCGCTGAGCAGCTGGGTCAGCCGCTTGCCATCGCCCACGATCCTGAGCTGGTAGTACGCCAGCGAGCGACCTTCGTCGGCTTCGATCTCCTTGAGCTGCGTGGCACGTCGTTCGTCCTCGCGCTTCTCCAGCGCGGCATCCAGTGCGGTGCCGGCGGCGAAGAACGCCGCGTAGGCCTGCATCAGCGGCGCATGCTGGCTGCGCATGCCGGCATGGTCATCGCGGAGGTAGTCTTCGCGGCTGTAGTAACGGTCGGCCTGCTCGATCAGCGCGTACAGCTCGACAAAGGTCTTCTGATACGCGCGTGCCGCCGGGTCCAGGTCCGGCTCGGCCGGGGTCATGGCCAGTGCCGCCACCATCGGGGCGTTGCACGCATCCACGCGATGGGACAGCACCGTGCCGGGGCCGCGCACCTGCGTTTCCTTGCCAGTGGGGCCGGCGTCGGCGTCCTTCATCCAGCCGGTGTACTGCTGGAAGCCCTGATGGATCGGCTCCTCCACTGCGTTGAAGCAGTTGATGTAGGCATTCACTTTTTCCACGCCCTGCGCATCGGCGGCGGTGGAGGCGCCTTTGCTGCAGGCGCCGAGCAGGCCGGCCACGACGAGGGCAGTGGCGAGGGAGAGACAAGAAACACGCTGGGACATGGCAGGGATCTGAAACACGGGGTGCGCACCTTAACAGCTGCGCGTGCAATCGCTGTCGATAACGTCACGCCATGCCGCCCGTAACTTCAATCCAGGAACAGATCCGGCAACAGCGGCCGCGACGGGTCCATCGCATAGCCACTCAGGTCGGTGATACCGGCCGCAGCCAGCACCTCGTCATCGAGCAGGAACTGCCCGCTGAAGCCGGCTGCATCGCGGGTCAGCACGGCGTGCGCGGCATCGGCCAGGATCTCCGGCGTGCGGCAACCAGCAACATCCACGCCGGGAATCATGTTGATCGCATCGGTGGCGATGATGGTGCGCGGCCACAGCGCATTGACCGCCACGCCCTGCGGACCGAATTCGGCCGCCAGCCCCAGGGTGACAAAGCTCATGCCCATCTTGGCCAGCGTGTAGCCGGTGTGCGGGCCCCACCATTTCGGGTCCAGGCTCGGCGGCGGCGCCAGCGTCAGGATGTGCGGATTGGGCGCCTGCAGCAGGTACGGCAGGCAGGCCTGCGCGCACAGGAAACTGCCGCGCGAATTGACCTGCTGCATCAGGTCGAAGCGCTTCATTGGCGTATCCAGCGTGCCGCGCAGCCAGATCGCGCTGGCGTTGTTGACCAGGATGTCGATGCCGCCAAAGGTGTCCACGGTAGCGGCCACCGCGGCGCGCACCTGGTCTTCCTCGCGGATGTCGCACTTCAGCGCCAGGCCCTGGCCGCCGGCGGCGGTAACCGCCTCGACCGCGCTGTGGATGGTGCCAGGCAGCTTCGGGTTGGGCACCGACGACTTGGCCGCGATCGCCACGTTGGCGCCATCACGCGCCGCGCGCAGGGCGATGGCCAGGCCGATGCCGCGCGAGCCACCGGTGATGAAAATGGTCTTGCCTTGCAGACTGGCCACGTCGAAAGCTCCTGCGCATGAATGTCTCGCGCCAGTATGCCGCGCCCACAGAATTTTCACCGCTCCTTGACGATAGTGGCCTCCCGGTTACCGCTGCGAGGTACTTGCCATGCGCCGTTCCCGTTGTCTGTTGCCTGCCCTGGGCCTGCTGCTGCTAGCCGCCTGCCAGAAAGACCCTGCCGAACCCACCGCCCCGACCCCCACCGCTACCCCAAGCGCGCAGAAGATGGCGGCCGATGCCACGGTGCGCTGGAGCAATGCGGTGGTGTGGAGCGGCGACCTGAACAGCTGCCGCCAGGGCGAGGCGGCCGCCACCCGCGAGTGCCTGATCAAGGCGATGCAGGCCGGTGGCGCCAGCGCGGATGCGGTCACGGCGGCCGGGCAACTGTCCAGTGCCGGTGAGCTGGCGTTTGTCACCGCCTGGCATGAGCACGACGGCATCGGCGTGGCCACGGTGGCCTACCCGTTCCGCGCCAACACCAACGAAGGCACGCGGCTGGTGGATGCTGCCGGCAAGCGCATTGATGTGGACGCCGTGCAGCTTGACGACACCGTGCGTGCCGACCCGGGCGTGCAGGCCCTGCTGGCCGCCCACCCACAGGCGACGCCGTTCGCGCCGGCGCAGGCAGGCGGCAGCACGCCGCTGGACAATGGCGGCATCCGACTGCTGTACCGCACGCCGCTGCGCGACTGCCATGCCTGCGCAGACGTCGGGCAGATTCAGATCGGCTACGACTTTGATGGAACGCGGCATTTCATCGGGCAGCAGGTGGTGCCGGTGGCTACGCCCTGATGGCGAAGCGGCCAACGTCAGGCCGCGCCGATGTCACACAGGGTGTTCGACGCATCGATACGCTGCCAGGGACGGCACACTACTTCTTGTCGATGGCCTCCAGCCTTGGCATGGGCAGAACCCCGTGTGAGTAGCCCATGCTGCAGTTTCCGAGCGCATTGCACTCCTCCACAATTTCCTCCAGGGAGGACATGCGCTGCGCCTCTGCAATGCGATCAAATCGACCGGCAACAACGGCCAACGGTGTTACCCCTTCACCGACAATCACCGGCTTTGAGCGTTCGAAGTGAGCGAGCACGCGGTAATAGCCGGGCTGATCCAGCGTTGGCTGCGTCCCCTCCCCTCTTGCACGGTCGTCGCCGGGAACAACGAACCCGGATGACAGATCGTTGCTCTGCGCCGCATCGCGGCTGGAGAACAACACGCGGGCTCCGAAGCCGGGGTAGTAGAGGACCACGACGACGTCCCTGCCCGCCAGCTTCTCCGGCGCGGTCAGCAGCTGGGTCGGCGAGACGTGGCACACGCCGCCGCTCATCCGATAGGCGCATATATCTTCGACGCCGCTGACGGTAACGGGCTCCGCGCGTTGGCATCCCGCCAGCGCCAGGACGATCAACGCCGATACTCTGATACTAATCATTTCACCTCCCTCACCAGGCCACCAAGCCGCATCCTCTTTCCGTCACCCCGGAATGGGATCGCCGATTGTGCCAACTAGAAAGAACCACATTCGCCACGTCATCGGGCAACACATGCCGCCGGTAGCTGGAACGCGAGGCATGAAAACGCGGATTACTCTTGCGCCTTGGATGGCTTCTGCTGAGGCAATGCGCGACATCTACAGGATGCCGCCCAGCAGTTGCACCAGTGACAGGGGGTGATCTGGTGATGGGGTTGTGCCGACCGCTGGCCGGCTGCGCAAAACCAAGATCTCACGCAGAAGCGCCCCAAAGGCATAACAAGGCGAACTCCCGCAAGCGGATTCACCTGCAGGCGGCATGTGAGGTTCATCCCCACACAAGCCCACCTACAACTTGAAGCCATCCAGTTCCAGGCTGCCCAGACGAATCCTCTCAAGGGTTACGCCCTGCCTCTTTCCAACCGGAACTGTTCGATTCAAATGAAAGACACCCATCACAACGACGCGCGACGCGGAATCCACACGCGTTGGTGATAGCAGATACGCCCTCAGCTCAGGCACTCCGTCACCCGAACGCAGTGACAGCGACGCCTGGATCTCATTGCCCTCGAACGAATCAAGCGCGGGGTAGAGTTCGATGACATCCTTCGCCACCGCTCTACCCTGTATCTGGATACGCCGACCATCATAGCGCTCGGGATGCGCAAGCAACTGCGTGTAGGTCGTGGCGCAGTAAATGCGATCGGCACGGTTACCGACATGCCAGCAATCGCCATCGCGTAGCGCAGCATCATCATGATCGGCGACACCGCAACCTGCCACAAAGGACGAGAGCAGCCGTCAGCAGCAACGGGGATGCACGATAACGTTTCACCGCACACTGCCCGGACCGGGTTGCGATTTGGACGCACGACGGCATTGCACCTGCCCGGGCGCTGCGAGACCTACTCCACCACCAGCCCATCGCGTTCTCGTCTCCGTGCGCCCTGCTCATCGATCCTTATTCCTGATACAGCACATGTGTCGTCTCGCCGCGAGCAAGCTGCTCCACCTCGGCAAGGCTGTCAACGACCAACACCGAGTACGTCAGCTCGACGCCTGAGTCCAGCTTTCTCTCGGTCTTGTCCGAATCCAGCTGAACGTCAAGATGCATACCCCGCCACCTGCCGCCGCAACAGATGCGGCACGATCACCCGATGTACCGGCGCCACCGGCAGCATGTACAGCCGCCCGAAGGCGTTGTGCGTATGCACCACCGTGGCGATCTCCAGTGCGTCGCCACGCCATTGCAGTGCCAGTTGCACGTGCAGGTGGCGGTCGTCGTCCTCCAGCACGATCGCGTCGGCCGTGCACCGCTGCACGGTGAAGATGCCCAGCCGTTGGCCGGGCGTGGGGTCGGCCGCGTCCTGCACGGCACGCAGTGATCCGAGGTCCTTCATGCCCAGCAGCCGCATGCCACTGTTGCGCACCGCCATCAGCCCGTCGAACCAGCCCGGCACGGTGGACGCCATGTCCTTGTACGCCTGCAACGCCGAACGGCCGCCGCGTGGCACCGTCGCCCGGCACGCGTGCACGAAGTCGGCGCCGGGCAACTGCGCATGCAGCACGTTGCCGGCGTCCACCGGCACCACGCGCACCACCGGCGCACTCACGGCTTGGGCCCCTGCCCTTCGTTGTCTTCCCAGTGCAGGATCTTCCGGGTGACGAACCGATAGACCGGCTTGCCGGTGCGGAACCACAGGTCGCGTACCCACGAGGTGCGCTTCAGCAGCCGCTTCTCCACCGGGGTCAGGTGCTGCCGGCAGTACATGCGCTTGTGCTTGAGCAGGTGGCGCAGGTCTTCGCGGGCCAGCAGGCGCATCCAGCGCGAGCGCGGGTTGCCGATCACCGCCAGCTGGAAGTCGATCAGGGCCGGCGAGCCGTCCTCGCGTACCAGCCAGTTGGCTTCCTTGGCCAGGTCGTTGTGCGCGATGCCATGCCGGTGCACGCGCTGCAGCAGCCGGCGCGCGGCGCGGAAATAGGCCAGGTCGCCGTGCGGCGGGCGCTGGTACATCGCATCGCCGGCCATGAAGCTGCGGTCCAGCCAGCGCCCGTTCCAGGACAGCAGCGCCGGGGTGTCGGCCATGCCGTCCAGGTGGGCCAGCGCGCGCGCTTCGCGCCGGGCCAGCCACCAGGCCGGCAGGCGCAGCCACCACGGGGTGGCGCCCAGGTCGCGGCGGACAAAGCGCTGCCCGTCCTGCTCGATCAACAGAATGCAGCCGAAACTGTCGGCCTTCAGGGCATGCGGAGCGGGATCAGGGGGGCGGTTCATGGCGACATTCTAGGCGTGCGATCGCGTTCATTCACTGTAGATCACGCACGTTGGCCGCCGCTGGCCGGCAGTCAGTCACCTTCACACCTCTATAATCCGACGATGGACTCGTCATGGATCGATACCACGCTTGCGTGGATCTCAGCTCACCCCGTGCTCGCCGGTGCGGTCATTTTCCTCATTGCCTTCTGCGATGCGGTCATCGTGCTGGGCGCGATCGTACCCGCGCTGCCGCTGCTGTTCGCCGTGGGCGTGTTCATCGGCCTGGGCCAGATCTCCGGTCCGTACGCGGTGGCATGTGCGGCGGTGGGTGCGTTCGCCGGTGACGGCATCAGTTACTGGGTGGGCCGCCGCTGGGGCGACCGGTTGCGCGGCTTCTGGCCCTTCAGCAAGTACCCGCAGCTGCTGGATCGCGGCGAGACGATGTTCCGCCGCAATGCGTTCAAGAGCATCCTGGTGGCGCGCTATGTGGGGGCGATCCGGCCGTTCGTACCGGCCATTGCCGGCATGATGAAGATGCCGCTGTCGCGCTACTTCCAGGCCAGCGGTATTGCCAGCCTGTCCTGGGCAGTGTTGTTCCTGGCGCCGGGCTGGGTGCTGGGCGAAGCCTACGACGCCGTTGCGGCCGTGGCCGGGCGGCTGGTGATGGTGCTGGGTCTGGTGGCGGTGCTGATGGGCGTGGTGTGGGCGATCGTGCTGTACGGCTACCGCTGGTCGGCCTCGCGCATGGACAGCTGGCTGGCCACGCTGCTGCGCTGGTCGCAGCGCCACCCCACCCTGGGCCGTTACTCGGTGGCCGTGTTCGACCCGCAGCGGCGTGAGTCGGTGCCGCTGGCCATGCTGGCGTTGATGCTGCTGTTGCTGGGCTGGTGCTGGTTTGCGCTGCTGATGGCGGTGGTGGCGCACGGTGAGCCACTGCGCCTGGACATGGTGGTCCACCAGGCCATGCTGGCGCTGCGCAACCCGCTGGCCGACTACCCGATGGCCGCACTGGCGTCGCTGGGCGCATGGCAGGTGCTGCTGCCAGCCACGGCGGCCGGCATGGGCTACCTGGTCTGGCGCCGGCGCTGGATGGCGGCCGCGCATTGGCTGGCCGCGCTGGCCTTCGGGCTGGCACTGACCAAGCTGCTGGGCGCCACCGTGCACGTGGTGCGCCCGCCGGATGCCAGCAGTGGCTTCGGCTTCCCGTCGGTGTCGGTGACCATGGCCACCATCATCTTCGGCTTCTTCGCCGTGCTGATCGCGCGCGAGCTGCCGGGCCGCACGCGGGTGTGGCCCTACCTGCTGTCGGGCATCGTGGTCAGCCTGATCGGGTTTGCGCGGCTGTACCTGGGCGCGCATTGGCTGAGCGATGTCATCGGCGGCATGCTGTTTGGCATCTTCTGGCTGCTGGTACTGGGCATCGCCTACCGCCGCCGCTTCAACCGCTCGTTCTGGGTCAAGCCGGTGGCCTGGCTGTTCTACGGCGTGTTCGCGGTGGC
This sequence comes from Stenotrophomonas sp. GQ19, assembly GCF_059758695.1. Lineage (NCBI taxonomy): Bacteria > Pseudomonadati > Pseudomonadota > Gammaproteobacteria > Lysobacterales > Lysobacteraceae > Stenotrophomonas > Stenotrophomonas sp. GQ19. The sequence continues at coordinate 489,939 of NZ_JCAXES010000002.1, forward strand.
TGCGCTCTGGTACGCGCCGCGCAATATTCCGCTCAAGCTGGCCCGCTTCGAGCCGGCCCAGCCGGCCCCGGTGGACATGCCCGCCACGGCCTGGCTGCAGGACGCGTGGCGGCAGTTGCCCGCGCGTCGCAACGAGTTCGATGACGACCAGCGCTGGCCGCTGGACGTGCAGGTGGCGGGCCCGCTGGCACCGCTGCAGAAGCGCCTGGAAAGCCAGGGCTGGCGCGTGCAGCCGCAGGCCGGTTGGGAACAGGCGCTGCTGATGCTCGACAAGTCGGCCACGCCGGACGAAGTGCCGGTGCTGCCGGCCACGCTGGATACCCAGGTGGAGTCGCTGCTGATGCTGCGCGCGGGCAATGCGCCCAACGAGATCTTCGCGCTGCGCCTGTGGCCGGCACCGGCGCGGCTGCAGCCGGGCAACCAGCCGCTGTGGCTGGGCAGCGCCCAGACGCTGCACTACCAGCAGCATTTCCACCTGATCGGGATGTGGCGGCCGATGCGCGGCATCGACCCGTCGTTGAAGGCGGTGCGCGACGCGCTGGACGGCCTGCCGCAGCAGGTAGACACGCATCCGGAAACGCAGATGCCGGTGTTGCGGGTGCGCACGAAGGCCGAATGACGCGGAAGCCGGCCCACGCATGACGTAGTGCCAGGTTCTACCCGGCAGGTGCGGGTAGGTGCGGTAGCGTTGTTGCGTCGAGCAGCGGGGCAGAGCCCCGCTCTACGCGGGGGGTGTCAGGTCGGGGATCCAGGCCAGCAGGTGCTGCAGGCGCTGGTGGGGGTCGTCCTGCTGCAGCAGCTGCAGGCGCTGCGGCTCATCCAGCGGCAGCAGTTCGGCCAGGCGCCAGCCTACCCAGGCGGCCTGCTCCAGCTGGGCCGGATGGGTCGGGGCGAAGGCCGCGCCGGCCTGTTCGATGATGTGCTCCAGCACGGTGGCCAGCAGCGCGTGCTCCGGGCGCAGTTCGTCGTCGTGGTCGGGGGGTGCCCATTCCACGTCGGCCAGCACCAGCCCGTTGTCGCGGATGCGCGTGCGCAGCACATGGAAGCGACGCTGGCCGCGCAGGCGCAATACCAGCACGCCGTCGGCGCCCACGTCGAAATCCTCGACGCGCGCTTCCACGCCGTACGCGGCCGGCACCGCCGGCGCCCCCACTTCATCGCCGTCCAGAATCAGGCAGACGCCGAAACGGGTGTCCTGCCGGCTGCACTCGCGCAGCATGTCCAGGTAGCGGCGTTCAAATACCCGCAGGCCCAGCGCGGCGCCAGGCAACAGCACCACGTGCAGCGGGAACAACGGCAGCGAAGCGGTATCGGTCATGGCCTGTGGCGCGCCCGCTTCATCCCTGCTGCAGCTGCGCCAGGAAGCGCCGCGGCGCGCCGTCGAAACCGCCGTTGGACATGAACACGACATGGTCGCCGGGGGCTGCGATCTCGCCCAACCGCGCCAGCAGCGCATCGGTGTCGGGCACGGCGTGGGCCTGCCCACGCACGGCGGCGATCACACCGGCCGCATCCCAGGCCAGCTCCGGGCGGTGCAGGAACACCACCGCATCGGCCAGGTCCAGCGACGGCGCCAGCGCTTCGGCATGTGCGCCCAGCCGCATGGAATTGCTGCGCGGTTCCATCGCCACCACGATGCGCGCGGCACCGACCTTGGCGCGCAGCCCTTCCAGCGTGGTGTGGATGGCGGTGGGGTGATGGGCGAAATCGTCGTAGACAGTGATGTCCTGCGCCTGCCCGATCACTTCCAGGCGGCGCTTGACGCTGCGGAAGCGGGCCAGCGCCGGGATCACCGCACTCAGTTCCACCCCGACCGCGTGCGCGGCAGCCAGCGCCGCCAGGCCGTTGAGCACGTTGTGGCGGCCCAGCAGGGGCCAGCGCACTTCGCCCACGCGGGTGCCACGGTGATGCACCACGAACGCACTGCCGTCGGCGTTGACCAGCTCGGCATGCCATTCCAGCGACGGATCAAACCCGAAGCGCTCCACCGGGGTCCAGCAACCCATCGCCAGCACCTGCGCCAGGTAGGCGTCCTCGCCATTGACGATCAAGCGGCCGCGCGCGGGCACGGTGCGCACCAGATGGTGGAACTGGCGCTGGATCGCGGCCACGTCCGGGAAGATGTCGGCGTGGTCGTATTCCAGGTTGTTGAGGATGGCCACCAGCGGCCGGTAGTGCACGAACTTGCTGCGCTTGTCGAAGAAGGCCGTGTCGTACTCGTCGGCCTCGACCACGAACTCGCGCCCGCCGCCCAGACGCGCCGACACGCCGAAGTCTTCAGCGACGCCGCCGATCAGGAAACCCGGCTCGCGCCCGGCGGCCTGCAGCAGCCAGGTCAGGATGGTGGTGGTGGTGGTCTTGCCATGGGTACCGGCCACGGCCAGCGTGTCACGCCCCGGCAGGACCTGCTCGGACAGCCACTGCGCACCGGAAATGTAGCGCTGGCCGGCGTCGAGCACGGCTTCCACCGCCGGATTGCCGCGCGACAGCGCGTTGCCGACAATCACCTCATCGCAGTCGGCGGCAACGCTGGTGGCGCGATAGCCCGGATCCAGTGCGATGCCCAGCTGTTCCAACTGGGTCGACATCGGCGGATAGATGGCCTGGTCGCTGCCATGCACCTCATGGCCCAGTTCCCGCGCCAGCGCGGCCACGCCGCCCATGAAGGTGCCGGCGATACCAAGGATATGAATCTTGCTCATGCGGTGGATTGTGACCGATCACCTGCGACTGTGGATATTGTCGTCAGACAATTCCCCAGATGCGTGTAGGAAAAATACTCTGGGTGTCGGGGAATTCCCGATAGCGATGCAGTGTGAAGACGGACACAATTCAGGTGGCCAGCCGCAGCACCCCATTGGTCCTACTCCCCAAGAGGCCATCCCCAGGGGAGCTCATGCTGCGGGGCTCTGAGCAAGCCCGTCCGCTGGCACCTTAAACCGCACGCCTGGCCCCATGGGGCCAGGCGTGTGTGTTTACAGCCAGGCAGGCGCTGCCGCAGCAGCGCCACCGGCTCAGCCGTGGATCGCCGCGCGGATGCGCGCTTCCACGTCGTCCAGCTCACCCACGCCATCAACGCGCGCCAGGGTGCCGCGGCCGGCATAGAAATCGACCACCGGGGCGGTCTGGTCGTTGTAGACCTGCAGGCGCTGACGCACCGATTCGGGGTTGTCGTCGGCGCGGCCCTGTTCGGCGGCACGGCCGGCAATGCGCTCGACCAGCAGTTCGGTCGGCACGTCCAGCTGCACCACCGCATCCAGCGGCTGGCCGATCTTCACCAGCAGGGTGTCCAGCGCGTTGGCCTGGGCCACGTTGCGCGGGTAACCATCGAGGATGAAGCCGTTGGCCACGTCGGCCTGGCCCAGGCGCGATTCGAGCATGCCCAGCAGGATGTCGTCGGACACCAGGTTGCCGGCGTCCATGACAGCCTTGGCCTGCTTGCCCAGCTCGGTGCCTGCAGCCACTTCGGCACGCAGCAGGTCGCCGGTGGAAATGTGCGCAATCGACAGGTGTTCCTTCAGGCGCGTCGCCTGTGTCCCCTTGCCCGAACCGGGCGGTCCCAACAGAACCAATCGCATCAACCTGACTCCAACTTGGTAAAAAAATGGAAGGGCGCGCGCCCCGGGATTGTCCACAATCACGCTGCACCGCAATACGCGCACTTTACCCCATACCGGTAATGTCTCTGCAATGTCCTTCCCCCACCCCCAGGTGAAATGATGTCCAAAGGTACCCTGCTCTACGCCCAGTCAGGCGGTGTCACCGCCGTGATCAACGCCACCGCCTCGGCGGTGATCAGCACCGCCCGAGCCAAGGGAATCAAGGTCTTGGCCGCGCGCAACGGCATTCTTGGCGCGCTCCGCGAAGACCTGATCGACACCACCAGGGAGTCGGCGGCGGCCATCGCCGCGCTGGCCCATACCCCGGGCGGGGCCTTCGGCTCGTGCCGCTACAAGCTGAAGTCGCTCGAGGCCGACCGGGGCAAGTACGAACGCCTGCTGGAGGTCCTGCGCGCCCACGACGTGCGCTGGTTCCTCTACAACGGCGGCAACGACTCGGCCGACACCGCCTGGAAGGTCTCCCAGCTGGCCAAGGCCTTCGATTACGACCTCACCTGCATCGGCGTGCCCAAGACCATCGACAACGACCTGGCGGTCACCGACACCTGCCCGGGCTTCGGCTCGGCCGCCAAGTACACCGCGGTGTCGGTGCGCGAGGCGGCGCTGGACGTGGCGGCCATGGCGGAAACCTCGACCAAGGTGTTCGTCTACGAAGCCATGGGCCGCCACGCCGGTTGGCTGGCGGCGGCCGCCGGCCTGGCCGGGCAAGGCCCCGACGACGCCCCGCACATCATCCTGCTGCCCGAGCGGGCCTACGACGAGGCCGCCTTCCTGGCCAAGGTCAAGCAGGTGGTCGAGCGCGTGGGCCATTGCGTGGTGGTGGCCTCCGAAGGCATCCAGACTGCGGACGGTACGTTCGTTGCCGATGCCGGCGGCGGCAAGGACTCGTTCGGGCACACCCAGCTGGGTGGCGTGGCTTCGCAGCTGGCCGCCCGGGTCAAGGACACGCTGGGCTACAAGGTGCACTGGACCCTGCCCGACTACCTGCAGCGCTCGGCGCGCCACATCGCGTCCAAGACCGACTGGGAGCAGGCGCAGGCAGTGGGCAAGGCGGCGGTGCAGTTCGCGCTGAAGGGCCACAACGCGGTGATGCCGGTGATCGTGCGCAGCAGCGACGCGCCCTACCGCTGGAAGATCGAGGCCGCCCCCCTGCACAAGGTGGCCAACCACGAGAAGAAGATGCCGGCCGGCTTCATCCGCAAGGACGGCTTCGGCATCACGGCCAAGGCCCGCGCCTACCTGTCACCGCTGATCAAGGGCGAGGCGCCCCTGCCCTACGGTGCCGATGGGCTGCCGAAGTACGTGACACTCAAGAACGTGGGCGTGAAGAAGAAGCTGCCGGCCTGGCAGGAAGGCTGAGCCCCTCCGGCGGGTGGCGCGCCCCGGGGCGTGCCGCTCGCCGGCAATTGCGGCGCGCCGGGACGCCCCATACAATCGCGCCGAGCCGGCAGGACATGCGGGCTTTCGCACCCGCGACCCACCCTCCGCACTTGTGTGCGATGACAAGGACTGTACCGATGAAGCGCCACACCCTGGTTCCCCTGCTGCTGCTCGCCGTAGCGGCGCCCGCCTTTGCCGATACCTGCGAAAGCAGCTTCCAGAAGAAGGGCAACCCCCTGTCCGGCACCACCTATACCGCCTCGGTGACCGTGCCTGAGCTGACCGTCAAGAGCGCGATCGGCCAGATGAACGTGATTGCCAAGGGCAACAACATGGACGTCTTGAGCTCGGACGTGGAAAACGGCGCGATGCTGATCGAAGATCCGCAGACGGCGATGCACAAGACCATTCCGATCATCATCAGCGCCACCAGCGAGGGTCGCACCGGCACCGTGGCGATGACGGTCAAGCTCAACCCCGGCGCCTTTGCCAAGGCCGATTCGATCCGCGCCGAGATGTGCAAGATGCTCACCCAGGTGAAGCCGGGCAAGGCCGGCGAGCAGCTTGCCGCGTCCACGCCGAAGGCCTCCACGGTGAACATTTCGGCCAGCGATTTCGGCTACCAGCTGCGGACGCAGAACAAGGACAACCCCGCCGCGATCGAACCGCGCTACAAGGGCAAGATCTATTCGATCACCGGCCGGGTCAACGGCGTGCTCAAGAGCGGTGGCACCTACAACACCGGCTTCGAGCTGCCCAACGGCTCCGGTGGCATCGACTTCGAAAGCGTGGCCATCACCTGCGCCTTCGCGCCGAGCCAGGCCGCCTTCGCGCTGGCGTTGCGCCCGAAGGAAAAGGTCACCCTGGTCGGTGTGGTCGACCATTACGACCAGATCGGCCGCGTGCTGTGGCTGAAGGACTGCAAGGGCAACTGACCCCGGCCAGCCTCGCGTCGCACCCAAGCCCGGACCGGCCCTGCCGTCCGGGCTTTTTCGTGGGCCTCAGCGGCAGGCGGTGCCTTCCACCTTCAGCTGCGCGGCGAACATCGGGATCTGTGCGATCTTGCCGGCGGCCGCCTGTTTCTTGGCCTCTTCCAGATAGATGCGCGACTGGCCCTGGCCATCCAGTTCGGCCTTCTGCGCCACCGGCATGCGCCACACGCGTACCACCGCCTGCTGCGCCGGGCACGCGGCGTTCGGCACGCGGATCACGTCGTTGAGCTTCCAGCCTTTGGCCTCGCTGGGCTGGGCCTTGTCGAAGTCAACGAAGCGGGCGCGCGGCTGGCACTGCTCGCTGGTGCGCACCACGGCGAATTTGTAGGGCTGTGCGGCATCGGCGGTGAACATGCCCTCCAACCGTGCACAGGCTTCGGGGATCTGGCGCAGCGTATGGGCCGCGCCCACCGCCTGCGGCGCACCGACGGCGCGTTTCAGCTCGGGGGTTTCAGCGGCGCTGGCAGCCACGGCGGGCAGCAGGGCCAGCCAGAGCAGGTGACGGGTGGACATGGCGGAACTCCGGATGCTGGGGATGGGCCGAGGCTGCCAGTGGGTGGCTGAACGGCGTGGCAAGGCGCCCATCAACGCCTGGCGGGATCCAGACGACTGGACACCAGCCCCCTGAGTCAGGGGGCAGCCGCGAAGCGGCGGGGGATTGGATGCTGATAAGAGGGTCCCATGGTTTGCGCAGCAAACCGTGGGGCGACAGCGCGCATGCGATGGCGCGTACCCGGCACTACCCGGTTGCGGGCTGTTGCCCGCATACTCGGGTCACCAGGGATTGCTGAACACCGCCACACGCTTGAAGACCGGGCACGGTCTGAACGGGTTGGTCCAAGGTTGCAGCCCGTTGTGCCCCCGCGTGGAGAGGTTCATCCGTTCGTCTGGATGCCATTCCATCACCCGGGAGGGGACATGCTGGAACGTTATGGGCTTTCTCTGGCGCTGTTCTGCGCCATTCTCGCGATTCTCTACGGCATCGTGTCGGCACGCTGGATCCTCCGGCAACCGGCTGGCAATGCCCGCATGCAGGAAATCGCCGCCGCCATCCAGGAAGGCGCGCGCGCCTATCTCAACCGTCAATACCTCACCATCGGCATCGCCGGCGTCGTACTGTTCGTGCTGGTCGGATTCTTCCTCAGCTGGTACACCGCAATTGGCTTTGCGATCGGCGCCGTGCTGTCCGGCGCGGCCGGCTACATCGGCATGAACGTGTCGGTGCGCGCCAACGTGCGCACCGCCGAAGCGGCCCGCAACGGCCTCAGTGCCGCCATGGACGTGGCGTTCCGCGGCGGTGCGATCACCGGCATGCTGGTGGTCGGGCTGGGCCTGCTCGGCGTGGCCGGGTACTACGCGCTGCTGCTCCGGCTGGGGCTGGATACCGCGCAGGCCCTGCATGCGCTGGTCGGGCTGGCCTTCGGTTCCTCGCTGATTTCAATCTTCGCGCGACTGGGCGGCGGCATCTTCACCAAGGGCGCCGACGTCGGCGCGGACCTGGTCGGCAAGGTGGAAGCCGGTATCCCTGAGGATGACCCGCGCAACCCGGCGGTGATCGCCGACAACGTGGGCGACAACGTCGGCGACTGCGCCGGCATGGCCGCCGACCTGTTCGAGACGTATGCGGTGACGGTGATCGCCACCATGCTGCTGGGCAGCCTGATGATCGCCGAAGCGGGACGCAACGCGATCCTGTATCCGCTGGTGCTGGGCGGTGTGTCGATCATCGCCTCGATCATCGGCGCGCTGTTCGTCAAGGTGAAGCCCGGTGGCTCGATCATGGGCGCGCTGTACAAGGGCGTGATCGTGTCGGCGGTGCTGGCGGCGATCGCGTTCTATCCGATCACCCTGCAGCTGATGCCCGACAACAGCCACGGGGCGCTGAACCTGTACTTCTGCGCGTTGATCGGGCTGGTGCTGACCGGGCTGATCGTGTGGATCACCGAGTACTACACCGGCACCCAGTACAAGCCGGTGCAGCACGTGGCGCAGGCGTCCACCACCGGGCATGGCACCAACATCATCGCCGGGCTCGGGGTGTCGATGAAGTCGACCGCGTTGCCGGTGATCGCGGTGTGCGTGGCGATCTGGCTGGCGCACTATTTCGGCGGCCTGTACGGCATTGCCATCGCCGCCACCGCAATGCTGTCGATGGCCGGCATGATCGTGGCGCTGGATGCCTACGGCCCGATCACCGACAACGCCGGCGGCATTGCCGAGATGGCGGAACTGCCCTCCAGCATCCGCGACATCACCGACCCGCTGGATGCGGTGGGCAACACCACCAAGGCGGTCACCAAGGGCTATGCGATCGGCTCGGCGGCGCTGGCCGCGCTGGTGCTGTTCGCCGATTACACGCACAACCTGCAGGCGGCCAATCCGGGCCAGACGTTCGCCTTCGACCTGTCCGACCACACGGTGATCATCGGCCTGCTGATCGGCGGGCTGATTCCCTACCTGTTCGGTGCGATGGCGATGGAAGCGGTGGGCCGCGCGGCCGGTGCGGTGGTGGAGGAAGTGCGCCGCCAGTTCCGCGAGATCCCCGGCATCATGGAAGGCACCGGCAAGCCGCAGTACGACCGCGCGGTGGACATGCTGACCCGCTCGGCGATCCGCGAAATGATCGTGCCCTCGCTGTTGCCGGTGGCCGTACCGGTGGTGGTGGGCCTGCTGCTGGGGCCACGCGCACTGGGCGGATTGCTGATCGGCACCATCGTCACCGGCCTGTTCGTGGCGATCTCGATGACCACCGGCGGTGGCGCGTGGGACAACGCCAAGAAGTACATCGAAGATGGCCACTTCGGCGGCAAGGGCAGCGAGGCGCACAAGGCGGCCGTCACCGGCGACACCGTGGGTGATCCGTACAAGGACACGGCCGGCCCGGCGATCAACCCGTTGATCAAGATCATCAACATCGTCGCGCTGTTGCTGGTGCCGCTGCTGTAGGCACACCGTCGCCCGGCGCATGGCCGGGCGTTACCGGGGTCAGCGCCGGCGGATGAAGAACGCCACCGGCACCATCACCTCCACCGGGTCGCCGCCGATCTCCGGCGGCGGCGCCGGCACCGGGCTGCCGCGGCGTACGGTGTCCAGCGTTTCGGCATCCAGCAACGGATGCCCACTGCTCTGGCCAATGCGGATGTTGCTCGCATTGCCCTGCCGGTCCACCGCAAAGCGCACATAGGCCACGCCTTGTTGGCGCAGGCGCTCGGCCCCGCGTGGATAGCGCCGGTGCTGCTCCAGATGGCCCAGCAGCAACCCCTGCCAGGTGACCTGCGCGTCACTGCGCTGGCCGGCCATTGTCTGCGGCGCCGCGTAGCGTTGCGTGGCCTTCGCCTGTACGTCCGGCGGAGCCAGGGTCTGGTCCACGTTGTGGGCGTCCGCGGGCGTCTGCTCGGTGGGCGGCGGCGTGCGCTGCGCTACCGCCTCACCGTCCGGGTGCGGCTGCGGGGGCAGCGCCAGCGCGCGCACCGGGCGCGGTTCCGGCGTGGGGCGGTGCTGTTCCTGCTGCGAGGGCCCCTGCGCGATGTCGGTGGGCGGCACCGGCGGTGCTTCGGCGACCGGTGCCAGCTCCACCATCAGCGCTTCCGGCGGCGCGCTGGCCGGTGCGGGCGGCGCACGCCCCATCCACCACAGCGTGGCCGCGATGCTGATCGCGTAGATGGCCAGCACCATGCCAAGGCTGCCGGCCCAGCGTGCATGCCCTGCACGGCCTTCGCTCATGGCGCGGGCTGTTCCAGCCCGACCAGGGCCACCTTGAGGTAGCCGGCCGCGCGCAGCGCGTTCATGGTCTGCATCAGGTCGCCGTAGGCCACCTGGCGATCGGCGCGCAGGTAGATGCGCTGCTCACGGTCGCCGCCGGTCAGCCGCTGCAATGCGGCCGGCACTGCGTCGGCGCTAACGGCGGCATCGTTCACCCGCAGCGAGAGGTCGGCCTGTACGGTCAGGAACACCGGCTCGTTCTCGCGCGGTTGCGGGCGCGCGCTGCTGGCCGGCAGGTCCACGGCGGTGTCCACGGTGGCCAGCGGTGCGGCGACCATGAAGATGATCAACAGCACCAGCATCACATCGATGAAAGGGGTGACGTTGATCGCGTGGGTTTCTTCCAGCGCGTCGTCGTCGTGGCGTGCGGTACGGAGTGCCATGTCAAAGCCTCAGTGCGCAGCGCGCGCCAGCACCGGGCCGGCATGCACTGCCGCGCGGTCCAGGTCGCGCGACACCAGCTGCTGCACCGCCGCCGACAGGTCGCCCAGCAGCGCGCGCAGGCCGGCCAGCACCCGGGTGAAGTGGTTGTAGATCACCACCGCGGGAATGGCCGCCACCAGCCCCAGCGCTGTGGCCAGCAACGCTTCGGCGATGCCGGGCGCCACCACGGCCAGGTTGGTGGTGTTGGACTGGGCGATACCGACGAAGCTGTTCATGATCCCCCACACGGTGCCGAACAGGCCCACGAAGGGCGCGATCGCGCCGATGCTGGCGAGTACGCCGATGCCGCGCCGCGCCTGCCGCGCACAGGCCAGTTCGATACGCTCCAGGCGCGAGCCGACGCGTTCCTTTACCCCCGCCGGGTCGCCCCCGTGCGGCGACAGCCGCAGCTCGGTACGCGCGGCCTCCAGCAACAGGCGCACAGGTTCTTCCTGCAGGCGCGGGTCGAGCTGTGGGTCCGGCAGCTGCACGCTCTCCAGCAGCAGCGCGCGCGCCTGCAGCAGGCGGCGGCGCTCGCGTGCCAGTTCCCAGCCCTTGGCCAGCAGCACCGTCCAGGTGGCCACCGAGGCGACGGCCAGGCCGATCATCACCGCTTTGACCACCACGTCGGCGGCCAGGTACATGCCCCATGGCGTCAGTGCAGGTGCCGGGGCGGCGATGGCGAAGGGAAGCAACACAGTCATGGTCAGGCTCATCAGGAAAGGGGGCGCGGCGTTGCGGCAACGCGCGCCGGAAGGAGGGACAGGCTCACTCGGGCGTGGGCGGCAGGCGCGGCGACGGCCGCGTCAGCACGTAGGCCGCGCTGGCAATGAAGAACGCGCCCACGCCCAGCAGCAGCCGCCACGACGGATGCGCGCCCCAGCAGAACATCACAAAGCCGAACGCCATGCCGCCGGCCGCAAAGGCCTTGCCCTTGCGGCTCACCGCGCCCTGCTCGCGCCACAGGCGCAAGGCCGGGCCGTAACGGGGGTGGTCGAGCAGCTTGCGTTCGAAGCGTGGCGAGCTGCGGGCGAAACAGCCCACCGCCAGGATCAGGAAGATGGTGGTGGGCATCACCGGCAGCAGCGCGCCGATCACGCCCAGCGCCACCATCACCCAGCCCAGGCAGAACCACAGCCAGCGCATCAGCGCGCGTCGAACTCGAGTTCGACGTGTCCGTGCACGCTGCGGAACGCCGCATCGGCGGCATCGATGACCTGCTGTTCCTGCGCGTCGTCCAGCACCACCCCGTCGAGCGCGGCGGTGAACTCGCGCCAATGGCGTGCTGCACCGTCGGGGTGCGCGGCCAGGTGGCGTGCACCGAAACCGGCATCCAGCCCCAGTCTGGCGGCCATCTTGTACAGGATGGTGCCGCCCAGGTTGGAGCCTTCGGCCACGTACAGCCAGCCCAGCGCGGCTGGCAGCGCCAGGTCCGGGTCCAGCCGCATCGGCACCGGGGCCGGCAGGATCTGTTCAAGGTCGGCGAGGTCGCGCGCGATCAGCGGCAGCCGGCGGCGTGCCTCCAGGTCAGGCAGCAGGGCGTCAAGCGCGGCGTTGGCGTAGAGCGCGTCGATATCGCGATGGAAGCGGTACTGCACGCGCAGGAAACGCGCGAACTGGCCGCGGCTGGCGAAGATGTCGCCGGCCATGATGCGCTTGTCCAGCGCGCCGTGGCTGTCGCGGGTGGCGGCCTTCAGGCGCTGGCTGCGGGTGGCTTCAAGGGTATCGATGACGGTCATGGCGCTCGTGCTGGGCAATGGGGAATGCAGCCCGCGCAGGCCCCGGGAACAGGCCGTGCGCAGGTTTCCCGATTGAGACGTCTGCCACGGCGGCAACCCCAAGCCTGGTTGCGCGGCCGGCCACCCCTACCCGATCCGGCGATGTCGGCCTCACGCGGCTGCACCGATAATGGCGGCACATTCTTGAGGAGCACCCCGCCATGATGATCACCACCGAACCGCGCATGACCAACCTGTTCCTGCAGCTGGGCCTGGACGCGAGCGACGCGGCGATCGCGCGCTTCATCGTTGACCACCAGCTGCCCGCCGAGGTGGCCCTGGTCGAGGCGCCGTACTGGAATGATGGCCAGCGCCAGTTCCTGGCCGAGCAGCTCAAGTCCGATGCGGACTGGGCGATCATCGTCGATGAACTGGGCGAGGCCCTGCATGCCGACGCGGTGGCGCGGCAGACTGGCGCCTGAAACGAACACGGGGGCCGGCAGTTGCCGGCCCCCGTGGGGTACATCACCGCATCCTCAGTAACGCCAGGTCAGCGCCAGCCGCACGATCCGGCCCGGTGCCGGCATTACGCCCAGCGCCAGGGGATCCAGGTAGTAGCGGTCGGTGAGGTTGTCGACATTGAGGTCCACCGCGAACTGCTCGCTGGCCTGCCAGCTGGCGAACAGGTCCACCACGGTGGCCGGGCGGTACAGCTGCTGGATCGCCGACAGGCCGACGTTCCATTCCTTGTCCAGCTTGCTGATCGGACCGGCATTGTGGATCACCCGGGTGCCGAAGCTGAGCCGTTCGTCCAACAGGCGTGAGCCCAGGGTCAGGTTGACGGTGTAGCGCGGCGGGTTCTGCGTGTTGCTGTAGGAGCCCTCAAAGCCGCCATCAACGCAGTCGGGGGTATTGGCCAGTTCTTCGATCCTGCGCTGCACGCCGTAGGTACGGCGCTCGGCGGCGATGTCCGGCGCGCAGGTCTTGGCTTCGACGTAATAGTGCGCTGACAGGTCGGCGAACACTTTGCCGGCATCGTAGCTGGACTGGAATTCCATGCCCGATACCTTGAAGCGGTCGATGTTGCGGATGTAGCCGGCCGACAGCGTGCGGTAGTCGCGGGTAATCAGGTCATCGATGCGGGTGTTGAAGTAGGCCAGCTTGAACGCCGCCGTATCGCCGTCGGTGAACAGCCCCTGCCGGACCGTGCTGGCGCCGATTTCCCAGGTGCCGGCGCGTTCGGGCTTGAGTTCGCCCCCGATCGGCTTGGCGGCGGTGAACAGACCCAGCGTGCTTTCGAACAGGCTCGGCAGCTTCACGCCTTCGGCGTACTTCACGTAGACCATGCTGTCGTCGTTGAAGTGGTAGGTGACGCTGGCAGTCGGCATGAAGGCATGGTCGGTACGGCGGATCGGCTGCGACCAGGTCCAGCTGGTCGGCACGATCAGGTCCTCGGCCTCGGTCATGTCGTGGAAGTTCCAGCCGGTGATGTCGGCCACGGTGCCCTTCTTGTACGGCGAGGCCAGCAGCGACGCTTCGGTGAACTGGCCGTTCGCATCGGGGTACCAGTTGAGCATGGCGATGCGCTTGGCACGCCAGGCCGGCAGCGCCGGATTGCCGTCCAGCAGCTGGGTGTAGCGGTACTGGCCGATCACTTCCTCACCGTCCGGCGTGGCCAGGCGGTTGCGGTCGTGCACGCTGACGCGGTTGAAGCGCCCGCCCAGCAGCACTTCCCAATGGTCGTCGGGCTGCCACTTCATCGAGGCCACCGCGCTGTATTCCTTGCGGTCGGCGTTGCGCAGGAAACGGTTGTTGATCAGGTCGTCGTGCATGATCGGCGCATTCTTGCCGGGCCCGACGTCCTCGTCGCTGAAGGACAGGCCGTAGTCGAAGGTGAACACCCCCGCGGCATCGGTCACCAGGTGGGTCGTGTTGGACACGTCGAACCCGAGCCGCTGCTGCTGCATGCTGTTGCGGTAGGCGTCCTTGTAACCCGGGTCGGTATTGAAGCTCGGGCCGTCATACCACTCGGTGCGGCGATCGAAGTACCACGGGGTGATGCCGGTCAGGCCGTTGTACATCAGGCTGTCGGCGTCGGTGTACCAGAGGTTGGCCTTGAGGTCGACGCGGTCGTTGCCCGGGTTGAAGCGGTAGCGCAGGTTGTAGGCATCCATATCCACGCTGCCCGGCTCCCACTGCGGCACGCGGTCACGGTCCACGCGGATGATCTGCGAGGCCATGATCTCGCCCTGGCGACCGCTGTAATGGCGGTAGCCGGCTTCCAGGGTCTGGGTGTCGTCGATGCGCCAGGTGCCCTTCAACAGCACCGAGTTGGACTTGGACGAGGTGTTGAACACTTCGGTGTTGGGCGGGTTCAACGGGGCCAGCGTGCGCCGGGTCTGCGGGAAGTCGTCGTAGCCGTGCTTGCCGCCGTAGTAGTTGCCGGTGTCACGCCAGGCATAGGCGGCCACCAGGTCGAACGCATCCCAGTGCTTGCCACCGGCGATGTTGAAGAACTGCCCGCCCAGGCTGTTGCGGTTGCTGCGCGGCGCAGCGCCATACGCCGGCACATCGCGTGCACTGCCGTTGGACACGCCGCTGCGTACGCGCAGGCCGACGTCCTGGCCCTCGCGCAGCACGTCGCCGATCTTCAACGTCTCCATCTCGACCACGCCGCCGATGCCGCCGGACGCGTTGGCGCCGAGGCTGGGGCCCTTGGTCACGGTGAGGCTGGAGATCAGGTCCGGGTCCAGGTAGGTGCGCTGCGACTGGCCGGCGTAGCCCCGGTAGGTGTCCATGCTGGACTGGCCACCGTCGATGATGACCGGGATGCGGCTCTGGCCCTGGATGCCGCGGATGTTGAGGTCCAGCGCGTTGGCGGTACGCGGGTCGCCGGCGGTGACGCCGACCACGCCCTTGACGATGTCGGCGGCGGACGTGCCGCGGAAGCGTTCGATCGTGGCGCGCGGCACGTACACGCTGGAGCCGGCGGTGCGGTACACATCCAGTGCGCGCGCGGCATCGCTGTCGCCGTCGCCGGACTGCTCACCGGCCACCCGCAGCGCGTCGGTGACGATCACGCCGTCCTCGCGGCTGGCAGTGGCGGCTGGTTCCAGGGTCACCGCATCGGACCCGACGCTGCGCATCACCAGACCACTGCCACGCAGCAGCTGCTGCAGGGCCCGCTGCGCATCGAGGTCGCCGCTGACCGCGCTGGAGCGCACGCCCTCGGTGAGCGCTGCCGGCCAGGCCACCTGCACGCCGGACTGGCGCATGTAGGTGCGCAGTGCGTCGGCCAGCGGCTGGGCGGGAATATCGAAGCGATGCACGGCGGCGGCACGCGGCGTGCTGGCCTGGGCCATCGCCGGGAATGCAGGCGCGGCCACCAGGCCGGCGGCCAGCAAGGCGATGCAGAGGCGGGACCGACGCGGAGAACGGCCCGGGGAGGAGGTGATGCGCATGATGGAACCTGTCGAGAAGGCGATATCGCAGAAGCGACGTCCCCGCATACGGTGTGCGGGCGCTGCGAAGTACGTGGCGGCGGCGGGTACGTTCGGGGGGTGAGACGACTGGGGCGGCGACAACCCCAAGACCCATTTCGTTCGGCAGCGCGCGCCGCTACTTGCGGGCGTCGACCTGCACGATCGCCACGCCCATCGGCAGGCGGGTGACGCGCAGGCCGGCACTGCCGGCCAGTGCGTCCAGCGCCTGTTCGGGCCGGTCGATGCGGAACGCCGCGTTGATCGCCGGCAGCTGCGCCAGGTCGCCGCGGACGAAGGTGGGGCCACGCCGATAGCGCCCGATGCGCTGGACCGCCTCGGCAACGCCCACTTCATCCAGCAGCAGTTCGCCCTGCCGCCAGGCCGCGATCCGGTCGGGTGCCTGGTCGGCCAGCCGCTGCACGCGGCCACCGGGCGCGAATGCGGCACGCTGCCCGGCCTGCAGCCAGGTCCAGCCACCGCGGCCGCTGGCCGCCACCCGCACCTGGCCCTGTTCGACGTCGGCCTGCACGCCGGTGGCGTCGCTGGATACCGCAAACGCGGTGGAAATGTCCTCGACCACCCCGCCCTGCGCGCGTACTTCAAACCGCTGCGGCTGGCCGGGCGCCACCTGGAACCAGGCACGACCGCGCAACAGCGCGATGCGGCGCACCTGGCCATCGAACTGCACGGCAATGGCCGAATCGGCATCCAGCACGGCGCGGCTGCCGTCAGGCAGCGCGACCTCGGCGATGCCGGTGCCGGTGCGGTGGTCAGATTGCAGCCGCAGCCACGTATCCGGTGCCACCCAGGCCAGCGCCAGCACCGCCGCCGCGGCCAGCGACCAGCGGCGCACCCGCGCACGCCGGCGCGGCGGCGCGAGGGTGGCCTGCGGCCGTGGCCCCACGCTGCGCCAGAGCTGGCGTTCGCGTTCGAACACGCGCCGGTGGCCCGGCGCGGCCAGCCACCGCTCGAAGGCCTGCATGCCGGTGTCATCCACCGTGCCGGAGGCCAGCCACGCGATCCACGCCTGCGCCTGGACGGCGACAGAATCGGTGGATGCGGACGGCGGCGGAAGCGGATCGATGTGCGGCGGGCTCATGGCTGGCGGGGTGGCGCGGTCGGGGGCAATACCACCGGCAAGGGACGGAAGCGGGGCACGCGACACCGCCCCAGTATGATCAAGACGAATGGCGGGTGCGGTTCCCCAATGCCATGACGCGCGCGGGCGCCATCAGCGCCCGTTGCGGGCCCAGGCCAGGCGCTGCAGGGCGGCGCGCACGTGGTTCTCCACGGTCGTCACCGACACCTTAAGGCGCTTGGCCACGTCCGCCTGGGTCATTCCCTGCAGGCGGTTGAGCCGGAAGATGGTGCGGGTTGGCTCGGGCAGGTGCTCGGCGGCGGCGAGCACACGCTGCAGTTCGTCCTGGGCCATCGCCTGTTCTTCGGTCGACAGCACTTCGTCCGGTCCCCACAGGTAATGCTCGGCCAGCAGGCGCGCGCGGCGGGTGCGCTCACGCCCGTGGTCGGTGGCCAGGTTGGTGGCCAGCCGGTACAGATAGGCCCGCGGGTTGTCGATGGCCTGGCCGCTGTCCACCCCGCGCGCCTTGAACCAGATCGCCTGGATCACGTCCTCGGCGCCGCCGTCATTGCCCAGGATGCGCTGCACCAGGCGCAGCAACGCCGGGCGTTCGCGGATCAGCATCTCGGTGAGGGCGGAGGCGTTGGTGGTCATGCGACGGACGCAGGGGCCGGGGCGGAAGGCGCGCCATGCTACCCCGCAAATGCGAATGAGTCACGTTTGTGGGGGCGCCGGGCGCTTCACCGCGCACACCCTGCCGTGGCCGGCGCCGCAGTAGAACAGCCCGGCGCCGTCGGACTCCAATCCACTGACACCACGTCCGTCCGGCATCTGCAGGCGGTGCTGCACCGCGCCGCTGGCCGGGTCGATGCGGCGGATGTCGCTCTGCCCCGCCTCGTCGGTCCCGTGCCAGAGTTCGCCGTCCACCCAGGTCACGCCGGTCACGAAGCGGTCCGACGCGATCGTGCGCAGGACGCTGCCGGTGGCCGGGTCGACCTGGTGGATGCGGCGCTGCCGGTATTGCCCCACCCAGAGGCTGCCTTCGGCCCAGGCCATGCCGGAGTCGGTGCCGCCGCCCGGTGCGGGGATCGACGCCAGCACCTCGCCGCTGCGCGGATCGATCCGGTCGATGCGCGCGCCGGCGATCTGGTACAGGTGGGTGCCGTCGAAGGCGGTGCCGGCATCGCAGGGCAGTGCCAGGGTGCGCACCGCGTCACCGCTGTCCGGGTCGAACGCCACCAGCGCAGCACCGGTGGCCGCCCAGACGTGGTGCCCGTCGAAGCTGACGCCGTTGACGCAGTCCGAGCCGGCGAACGGGCCGTATTCGCGCACCAGTTCGGCGGCCTCTACGGGGGCAGCGGTACCCAAGGTGTCCGTGTTCATCGTTGCAGTCTCCTGGCCCGTGGAAGGCGGTGCCTGCCAGCGACACTAGCCAATCGGCAGCGCGGCAGGGAGTAACAAAATCGTCGTGAAACCGGCCAGCGGCACCGACCGCCAGCGCTGCGCCCGGCCACGCCCCCGGGTGTGCACCCGCCCTGCGGCCTGCAGCTCGGCCAGCGCACGCTGCACGCTGCGTTGGCTGGCGCCCACCGCCAGCGCCAACGACGAGGTGGACCAGGCGGAACCGTCGGCCAGCAGCGCGACCAACGCCGCCTGCTCGCCATCGAACGGGGGCACCAGCACCGTGACCGTCTGCGCGTGGCAGGGCTGGATCCGGAATCCTTGCGGGGTGGCGTCAATCCGGGCCTGCGCGGCGATAAGCGCGCGCAGGCGGCCCAGCTCTACCCGCAGCCGCACACGCAGCGAGTCGTCGGGGTGGGCAATACCGAAGACCCGTTCAATCAGCACATCGCGTTCGACCCCACCCGGCCACGCCTCGGCCAGTGCGCGCAGCAAGGCGAACAACACCGGACGCCGCGCCAGACAGTGCCACTGCGTGCCGGTGCGTACGCCCCGTCGGCATGCATCCACCACCAGCGCGCCGGACGCGAGCAGGGCCGGAACATCGTCGATGCGCAGGCTGCGCGCCACGCCGGCCTGGAGGCTGCGGGCGGCCGGCCGATCCAGCGCGGCACGCGCCTCGTCCACCTCCCGCCGCAGCGGGGCGATGCCAGCGCATTCGGCCGCCGCCTGGGCGCGGGCCAGGGCGGCACGCGCCGGTGCGACCTGCAGCGCACGCAAGGCCAGCGCGGCAGCGGTCAACTCGGCCATGGCGGCCAGCGCGGGGGGCATCGGGCGGTCGGCCAGCTGGGCCAGGCCGTATTCGGCATCGCGCAGGCGGCCCAGCAACAGCCAGCGCCGGGCCAGGATCAGCCAGGCCTGCAACGCATTGGCGCCGTCTCCCCGCGCATCCAGCAGCGCCGCCACCTCCTGCAGGGGCTGCGACGATCCCGCCAGCTCGCGCATGGCCAGTGCCACCTCGGCCTCGGCGACCATGCAACGCGCCCGCGCCACCGTCTCTTGCGGGCCAAACGCGCGACGGGCGCGCCGCAGCAGGTCACGCGCGGTATCAAGTTGACCGAGTTGGGCCATGGCGATGCCGCGCAGCGCCAGCGCGGGCGGGTCGTCGCGCAGCGCAACGCAACCAAGCGCGGCCAGCACATCGCCGTTGGCAAGGGCGCGAGCGGCAGCCGTGATGAGGGCATCCATCTGCACAGGCTACCTGCCCGGCGTGGCGCCTGCAGCGATCGCGCCGCAGCTTAGAGGCAGGTGGTCAGCCCTTCGTACACGGTGGTGGCGGTGCCAGGCAACACGGTGTCGATGGCCTCCGGCCCCTGAAGCGTGGCCAGCAGCCGCGGCAAGGGGGTCTGCGCCGCCAGCGGCAGCCGGCAGGCCCAATCGCGGGCATCCACCGTGACCGCGCCGGTGGCGGCGACGACGTCCATGTTGCTGCCGGCGAATGTCCACCGGCACTCACCCACCCGGCCGCTGGCGGCGTGTACCGAACAGCGCAGGCGCATGGCCTGCAGGTTGTAGTACTCGCCTTCGCAGAAGGTGTCGCCGCAGACGTCATCGAAACCGCGTACCAGCGCCTGTTCCAGCGCACGGAAACGCGCCCCACCCTGCCCCTGGCCGGGATAATCCCGCGCGTCCACATAACGGGCCGCCGACGCTGCGCGCTCCGGCTGCCAGACCTGCTGGAGGCAGCCGCCCACCGCCTCGCCGATGGACATCGCCGCACCGGGCAGCACGACATCGAGCGCGTCGGCGCGTTCCAGCGACGCATGGAAGGCCTCCACCCCCACCCCCGTGCCCAGCGGCAAGGGACAGTCCCAGCGTCGGTTGTCCACCAGGACCACGCCCGTGTCCGGCGCCACCTGCAGTTCGCTGGCAATGAACAGCCAGTTGCAGGCGTGCACCTGCCCGCTGGCCGCGTTGACCGAGCAGCGCAGCTGCAGTGCGCGCAGGTTGCTGTAGTCGCCTTCGCAGAGGGTATCGGCACAGACCGCGTCGAAGCGGTTCGCCAGATGGGCTTCCAGGGAATAGAAGCGGTCCCAGTTGGCCTCGTTGCGCGGGAAATCCACCAGGTCGACGAACGGCTGGGCAAGCAGCGGGGCGCTGGGCAGCCAGGCCAGCAGGGCGAACAGGCGCAGCAACGGCCGGAAACGTGGGTACATGGCCAGACTCCAACGGAAGGAGAACCAGCGTGGCCTGGCCCGGTGCACGGGCCCATCCGGCAAGGCCGCGCCGGGCCGTGGGAAAACCCATCGCGGGGCGGTCATCCGGCCCCCGCTGCACGCGGCCCGGCAAAGGCATAAAATGGGGGGCTATCTGCCTTCATCCCCCCTCTCGGAGTACACCCATGGGTCTGGAACTCGTCTCGCCCGGCAAGAACCCGCCGGAAGAAATCAACGTCATCATCGAGATCCCGAAGGATTCCGAGCCGGTGAAGTACGAAGTGGACAAGGAAACCGGTGCGATCTTCGTCGACCGCATCCTGTCCACCCCGATGCGCTACCCGTGCAACTACGGCTACGTGCCGAGCACCCTGTGCGGCGACGGTGACCCGGCCGACGTGCTGGTGGTGCTGCCGCTGCCGCTGATCCCCGGCTCGGTGGTGCGTTGCCGTCCGGTCGGCGTGCTCAAGATGAGCGATGAAGCCGGCAGCGACGAGAAGATCCTGGCCGTGCCGATCTCCAAGGTGTTCAGCGGCTACGCCCACGTGGAAGACATCGAGCAGGTGTCCAGCCACTGGCTGGAGCGCATCGGCCACTTCTTCGAGCATTACAAGGACCTGGAAAAGGGCAAGTGGGTCAAGCTTGACGGCTGGGCCGGCGCTGCCGAAGCCAAGCAGATCCTGGTGGAAGCGCACCAGCGCTACCTCGCCAACAACGGCTGAGGCTGAACCGCATCGCTTCGGCGCTGGCCGCCGAAGCGATGGACATCACGTTTTTTGACTGCGGCACATCACTATTTGTGCCGGATTGGGTACATTGCGTCTTCACACCGTCCACGGTGCGTTTCACCGTGGTCAGCCAGGGGACTTGTCGTGCGCATTCTGCTTGTTGGGGACCAGGCCAGCCTGTCGGCTGAACTGATGGATTTCATTGCCGATCTTGGGGAAGAGTGGCAACCGCTGACGGCCTCCGATGGCCAGTCGGCCATGAGCATTGTCGCCGCCGGTCCGGTGGACGCGGTCATTGCCTGCCCTACCCTGCCCGATCTGACGGCGACCACGTTGCTGGGGCAGATCCGTACCCTGCGCCCGGAAACGATCCGGATCGCGCTGGTGGATGCCGACCACAACAACCGCCCGCCGCCGGCGCGCCTGATCGGGGTGGCCCACCGCTTCCTGCCGATGCCGCTGGCCCCGGAAGTGCTGCTGGAAGCGCTGACCAGCCTGGAAGAACTGCGCGAACTGCTCGACAGCGCGCATCTGCGCAGCGCGATCGGCCGCATCGAAAAGCTGCCTTCGCCGCCGCATCTGTACTTGAGCCTGACCCAGGCGCTGGAACACGACGACGACACCAACACCGCCGATGTGTCCAAGCTGGTGTCGGCCGACCCGGCGATTGCGGCCAAGGTGCTGCAGTTGTCCAACTCGGCGTTCTTCAACAGCGGCCGCACCATTTCCGACCTGCGCACCGCGGTAACGCGGCTGGGCCTGTCGACCCTGCGCGACCTGGTGCTGGCCAGCGAGGTGTTCTCTGCCTCGGCGCTGTCCGGTGCCGAACGCAATTCGCTGCAGCAGCGCGCGTTGCTGGCCTCGCGGCTGGCAGCCAAGCTGCTGCCCGATTCCAGCGCCGAGCTGGGTGCAACCGCCGCCCTGCTGGCCGATATCGGGCTGCTGCTGCCGGGCGTGCGCAACGAGCGCGGCGCCCCGGCCGACGCGACCGATGAACGCCCCGGCCATGCCGAGGCCGGCGCCTACCTGCTGGGCCTGTGGGGCCTGCCGATGCCGATCATCGAGGCGGTGGCGTTCCACCTGCAGCCGCAGAAGTCCAACACGCGCAGCTTCTGGGTGACCGGTGCGGTGCACGTGGCATTGGCGCTGATCAACGGGGACCCGGTGGATGAGGAGTACCTGCAGCGTGCCGGCGTGCTGCACAAGCTGCCGCAGTGGCGGGACCACGCCAATGGCCTGATGGGCCTGGTGGCTGCCGAAGTCTGAGGGCACCGCCCCGCGCCATGACGGGGGGCAGCAGTGCAACGGAAAAGCCGGCCAGTGGCCGGCTTTTTTGTGGCTCTTCACCCATGTGCGGGGCAAGCAAAAACGTGCCTTGACGCTTTTCAGGCACAGCCGTCGGTGGGTCGGGCGCTGGGCCCCCATGCCCTTTCCGGCGAATGTCCTCCGGCGTCGGCCTGCGGCCGCCCCCTCCCCCTTTATTTCGCCTCCAAGGGCATGGGGGCCCAGCGCCCGACCCACCGACAGCGCCAGAAAGGCTTGGCTTCCCCTGCTTACCGCAAGCCGAGCCCCGTAGCAGCCGGTAGGCCCCTGGGCAAAATAAAGGAGGAGGCCGCCCCGCGGCCGGGGGACATTTGCGCCAGGGGCCTACCGGCTGCTGCGGGGCCCTCACGTTCGCGACCAGCCTGATCGGAGACACCAGCCGATCCGAACGGCGCCTGCACGCCCGGCCACCCGCGCACCGTCGTGCTCACGCTGCGACGGCCCTCGCAACGAGACGCTTCCCTCAGAACCTTTTTGTGGCCGCAGCATCGAAACCGGGAGGGTGGAACGCTCAGGCCCCGGCACAAACAAAGAGGGCGGACCTTGCGGTCCGCCCTCCTTTTTTACTGCAACAGAGCTTCGATGGATCAGAAGCGCTGGGTGTACTTCATGTACAGGAAGCGGCCGATATCGAAGCCGCCGTAGTAGGCGAAGCTCGAGTTCTGCTGCGAGTACATCAGCGGACCCTTGTGATCGAACACGTTGTTCGCGCCGACCGCAATGGTGGCATCCCACGGCGCCTTCCAGCTGACCTGCAGGTCATGGAAGGTGTTGGAGCCGGTCTTGCGCAGCGGAGCGGTTTCGCCATAGGCGAAGCGGTCCGGATCGGTGCAGCCGATGTCGATGCACGGCTCGTTCAGGCCCGAGTAGTAACGCGCGGTGTAGTTGACACCGAAGTCGCCCATCGCCCAGTTGACGCCCAGGTTGGAACGCACGCGGAACAGCGCGTCCTGACCAACCTTGCCGATCATGATGCTGTCGCCGGCGCTGTTCTGGTTGGCTTCGTCGTACTTGGCCAGGTAGCTGGTCTGCCAGTCGATGCTGAACTGACCGATGGCCAGCTCCGGCAGGCGGTACTTGATGCCCAGGTCGTAACCTTCGGTTTCCATCTTGCCGAGGTTGGCGGTGCCGTAGGTGATGCCGCTGATGTGGCCATCAGCCGCACGGGTCACGCCGCTGCAACGGCCAGCATTGCCCAGCACGTAGCAGTCACGCAGGATACGGTCGACGCTGTCTTCGATGATCATGTCGCTGATCTCGTAGCGGTACCAATCCAGCGAGATGTCCAGGCCCTGCACCCAACGCGGGCTCCAGACCAGACCCATGGTCTTGCTCTTGGAGGTTTCCGGCGACAGGTTCGGGTTGGCGCCGGAGACGAACTGGTCACCCGACTGGCACGGCGTGGTCGAGCACGGCACGTTGCCCTGGCCCAGCTGCACGTAGTTGGCCGGTGCACCACCGGCAAGGCAGGCGGCATTGCCGGCCACGCTGCCCGACACGCCCACGGCGCACGGATCGGTGTAACGCTCGAAGCTCGAGCTCAGGCCACCGTACAGATCGGAGATGGTCGGAGCGCGGAAGCCCTCGGCATAGGTGCCGCGGACCAACAGCTCGTCCATCGGACGCCAGGTCAGACCGAACTTGCTGTTGGTGGTGCCGCCGAAGTTGCTGTAGTCCGAATAACGGCTGGCAACATTCAGGGTCAGTTCCTTGGCAAACGCCATGTCGGCCAGGATCGGCACGTTCAGTTCGAGGTAGACCTCGTTCAGATCGTACTCACCCTGGGTCGACTTCTGGCCCAGGCCGGTGGACTGGCCCGACTGCGCGAAGGCGTCCGGCACGTAGGAGCCTTCTTCCTTGCGGTGCTCCACGCCCACGGCGAAGCCGAGGTCGCCGGCCGGCAGGGTCACGATGGAACCGGCCAGGTTGGCGGTGAAGCTGGTGGTCTTGGTGACGCCACGGGTGGTGAAGGTCGGGAACAGGTATTCCTGCAGCGCCGGGTCGGCGAGCGAACCCTGGCCAGCCACGCCGTACGGCAGCAGCGGGTTCCACGGAATGCAGTCGGCCAGGGACGGATCCACAACGCCGGCAACGCCGCAACGTGCCACGCCGCCTGCATCGATGTAGGACGGGCCCAATGCCTTGCGCGAACCGATCAGGCTCATGTCACCGCGCTGGGTCTTGATCGACTCATTGCGGTTCCACAGTGCACCGACGTCCCAGTCAAAGGTCTTGTCGGCCACTTCGAAGTAGCCGCTGACGGTCGGCGCGAAGCGCAGGGTCTTCAGCTGGCTGTCGGTGGTGCGCGGCACTTCCCACAGGCGGCGACGGAACTCGATGTCCTTGCCGCCGACGCCATTGACGTTGGTCGGGTTGAAGGCGCTGGAGGCCGACAGCGGGGTCTTGATGTTGGACGCGCTGGACTGGTACGGGTAGCCGGCGATCTGCTGGAACGTGTTGCGCTCGTTGTAGAGCACATCGGTGTTCAGGCTGATGCGGTCGGTGAAGTCGTAGGTGCCGTTGATGTACAGCGACTTGCGCTCCACACCGGTCAGCAGGCTCATCTGCTCGTTCGAATTGACGTACTCGTCTTCGGTCAGGACGTGGTAGTCATTCGGGTTCTTCGGATCGCCGCCCGGGTTCAGGGTCTTCCACACGGCGGTCTTGGAGTCGCCGCAGTTGACCTGCAGCGGGTTGCACCAGCTGCCGGTCTCGGTGATCGGGCTGCCGTCGCCAGCAACCGAATTCGGACCACGGCCGCCATCACGGCTGTACCAGCGGTCCTTGGCCCACACCGGATCCTGCTTGGAGTATTCGGCCGCCAGGGTCAGGCTGCCGCGCTCGCCGGACGCACCCAGCAGCATCGAGTACTGCTGTTCGTCGCCGTCACCGTTGCCGTACTGGCCAACGCGGACGCTGGCTTCGCCACCGTCGAAGTTCTTGCGGGTGATCACGTTGACCACGCCGGCAATGGCGTCCGAACCGTAGATCGAGGACGCGCCGTCCTTCAGGATTTCAATGCGCTCCACGGCAGCCATCGGGATCTGGCTCAGATCCTGGTAGCCGGCCGTGGTGGCGCCCAGGCGCTTGCCGTTCATCAGCACCAGGGTGCGCTGGGCGCCCAGGTTGCGGATGTCGACGTAATAACCGCCCACGTTCTCGCCCGAGGACAGCGAATCCGAACGCGAGATGGCCGGGGAGCCGGCCGAGGTGAGGTTGTTCAGCACGTCAGCGACGTTCGAGAAACCCTGCTTCTCCAGGGCTTCACGCGTCATCGTCAGAATCGGCTGCTGGGTCTCCATATTGGCGCCGCGGATGCGCGAGCCGGTGACCGAGATGCGATCCAGGTCAGTGGTGCCGGCTGCAGCTTCCTGCGCCGAGGCAAAGGTCGGCGACAGCGCGAGCGCAATGCCGGCGGGCAGAAGGCCCAGCCGCACTGCAGGAGTACGAAAATTCATTTATCTCTCCGAGGTACGTTAGTAGCGTGTTAAACCGCCTCGGAAAGTTACGATTGCGTTGCGGTTAATTATTTGCGGGAAGCAACCGATGGCTTTGCCGACTTTGGCGGGAGCATTCCACCGCCCTCGCGGAAGCCTGACGCAGACTGCCCGTAACGTGCCCGAAACGCCCTTGCAAAGCTGCAGCAGTTGTCAAATCCACTGGCAGCGGCGACTTCGCCGATCATCATGTCGGTATCACGCAGCAGGTCCGCCGCGCGCTCCAGCCGCAGGCGTGCCGACAGCGACTGCGGGCTTTCTTCATACAGGCTCTGGAAGGTCTTGGACAAGTACCAGCTGGAGAAGTTGGTCAGCTCGGCCAGTTCACCGATGCGCACCACGCGGTGGCTGTTGCCTTCCAGGTACAGGCGCGCACGCTGCATGCGGCCGAACACCTGGCGCTTGCGCACGCGCGAACGGCCCGGGCAACGCTGCACGCCGGTGGCCAGCACGCGCTGCAGCGAGGCCAGATGCAGCAGCACCGGGCGCAATGCCTGCGCAGGCTGGCCGCTGGCCAGTGCATCGCGCCACAGGCGCAGCGCAACGCGGACTTCGGCGCGGCTCATGCTGCCGCGGCCGGCATACAGGCTGCAGTCTTCCAGTTCGCCCAGCGCGCGCAATGCATCGGGGGTGAGGCTCAGGCCGATGCACAGACCATCGCGGCCGGCCTGGATCATCGGCTTGGATTCTTTCTCGAAGGCAATCCATTCGCGCTGGCGCAGGCGGAAGCGACCTTCCTTGGATTCCACCCACGCGCTGCCACGCAGCTGCATCCACACAGTGAAGGTTGCGCCGGCGGTCTGCAGGCTGCCGAGCCGGGCCACGCCCAAGCAGGTGGGCAGCGGACCGTCGTCGACGATCTTGTCCAGGGAAAGCGATTGGCCGCGATCGGCCAAGGAAAGCTGACGCATGACTGCACACCGTGTTTGCCGTTGCGGGGCAAACGTTTTGCCAAATCAGGCGAGCCAGGTCAGGAAAGTCCTACGAGATTCATCCGAATTCGACACGAGGCCGATACGAAAGAAGTACGAAGACTATTTTCCCTTCAAAAACAGGGCGTTGGACACCGCCGAGAAGACCGCCACCGGGGCCTCGGGCAGCGGCATCACGCCGATGTCGGCACCGTCGGCCACCGCCAGCGCCACATACAGGGCGCTGCCATCGGGTTGCGCACTGAAGCCGTTGCCGGCACTCAGCCGATCCACGTCCAGGCAGTGCTCGGTGCGGGCAGCGCCGGCGTTGATGCGCGAAAACAGCGTGGCGCACGCGGCGCCGTTGGACAGGTAGTCCACGCTGCCATCGCGCGCCACGGTCCAGGTCCGGTAGCGCCAGCGCGATGGCCGGTCTTCGCTGACCTGCTGGATGCTGCCGGTGCTGAGCTGCGCATCCACCGACCACAACCCGCCTGCCGACAGCCGGGTGAACAGCACCCGCTGCGCGCTGCGGTCGAAGCGCGCCTGCGACACCCCTTCGATACTGGCCAGCAGCCGCCACGGCGACTGCCGACGATCGAACAGGGACAGCCGCAGCCGCTCGCGCGCGTCACGGTCGACGATCAGCACGTGGTCACTGTCGCCGCCGTACAGGGCCTGCAGCGGCTGGGCGACCGGAACCGGCAACGCCACCACCTGCTCATCGCGCGGTGACACTTCATAGATCACCGGGTTGGCCTGCGCATCGCGCCCGGACACCAGCAGGTGCGTGCTGTCCGGCGACCAGTCCGCGGCCTGCCGCGTTTCCGGCCGCAGGCCTTCCACCGGGCGCAGCGAGTCGGGCCGGGTCAGGTCCGCCCACCACAGGCCGTAATTGCCGGACCGGTCGGAGGTGAACACCAGTTGCCGGCCGTCAGGGGCGAGCATCGGCTGGCCATCGCGGCCGTTGGAGGGGAACAGGCGTTGCGGTTGCCCCGGCTGGCCGTCCTTGAGCGGCACCCGGAACAGCCCGAACTGCGCCTTGCGATGCACGAAGGCCAGCATCTCGTTGTGGCGCGACACCGCCGGTGACTGCGCATCGTCGATGCCGACATCGCGCAGCGTGCGGTTCTGCGTATCCAGTTCATACAGGCGCGATTCGCTGTCCACGCGGCGGCCGAACACGATGTGGCGGCTGTCACCGCGCCAGGCCCAGCCGCGGATCTCGGCCGAATCGGCGGTGAGCTGTTCGGGCACCCCGCCGCTGGCCGGGAGACGCCACAGATCGCCAATCTGCGGGTTGCGCACGAACACGATCCAGCGCCCATCGGGCGAGTAGCGCGGCGCGTAATCGAAGCTGTCCTCGGCCACCTCGTAGGCCAGCGGCGTCCAACGCCCACTGGCGATATCCAGGACGCGGATGCCGCGGTGGGCATGCGCGCCGGCCAGGGAGCCGAACACCAGGCCGCGCCCGTCCGGGGTCCAGTCGAAGCTGAGCAGTTCGGTGCCGTCACAGCGGGTGACGTGACGTACCGCGCCGCCGGTGGCGCTGGCGATCAGCACCTCGCAGCTGCCGCCCGGCCCGAACCGCGCGAACGCGATGTCGCGCCCGTTGGGCGACCAGTTGGGGAAGCGGTCGGAATAGCCGTCCGGGGTTTCGGCCAGCAGCCGCGCCGGCGCGTTGCCGGACGTCTGCACTTTCACCGAGCTGCCATTGCGGGCGCTGCTGTCGGCCTCGTAGGCAACCTGCGAACCGTCCGGGGACAGCGTGGGATAGGTCTCGAACCCGGCCGTGGCGGTGATCAGCCGGTACGGCCGCTGTGGGCTGCCGATCACCCGGCTGCCATCCTCCAGCACGCCGCTGGAACCGGGCTCGGCCGACGGGCGCTGCAGCAGCAATGCGGCCATCACCAGCAGCGCCACCAGCATGGCCAGCCCAACGGCCAGCAGCACGTAGCGACGGTGGCGCCGCCAGCGGCTGCGTACCGACGCCGTTGCCGGGCCAGGTGCGGTGCGCGCTGGCGCAGGGGTTACCGCGTTGGCCGCAGGCGCCACGTCCGGTTCGGCGGCCGCCGGCACGACGGGATCGTCGGCCAGCATGCGTACCGGCACCAGCAGGCGGTACCCGGTCTTGGCGATGGTTTCAATGTACGCGGCGCCGTCGCCGTCGTCGCTGGCAAACGCCTTGCGCAGCTGGGTGACAGCCTGGGTGAGGACATCATTGGTGGGCAGGGTGTCGGGCCACACCTCGGCGAACAGTTCATCGCGGGTGACCACCGCACCGGGCGAACGCAGCAACGCTTTCAGTACGCCCAGCGCCTTGGGGGTGAGCCGGCGCACGCGACGCGCACCGGGCACCGTGACCTCGCGCGAGGACAACGTGACGGTGCAGCTGCCGATACGCACGACATCGGCCGAAGGAGGCTCACTAATGTTGCTGATCATTCCAGTGGTACGAAGGACTGCAGAACAACAGGAACGCAGCATTCATCGCAACCGACACCGATCGAACGAACCGCCAGATTCCGCACATGCCATCAGCGCAAACCGTAAAACAACTGAAGCGCGCGAATACTAGCCTATGCCGGTTAACCGCGCCTGTGCGTGCGGCCAACATCAGGCTCTCTCTCGCCGACGAATTCACATAAATCGCTTCAGTATTCGCGCCTTCGGGCGCGAATTTTTTATCTGCGATTCAGCTTTGTACACGCTTGATCATGGTCAATCCGACCAGTCGCGAGACCACCAAAGCCACGTACATCACGCCTGCGAACTGCTCCAGCATGACCAGTGCGCGTGCTTGCGGATGCACCGGCACCACGTCGCTCAAACCCACCCCGGACAGCAAGCTGAAGCTGAGATAAAGAAGCTCCATCCAGGTGCGCAATTCGCTCTCGCTGGTGGCCAGGAAACTGCCCGGGTACCACTGCTGGCAGACCGAGAAGGCGAACGCGAATGCCCAAGCCAACAGGGTGAACGTTGCCCCGGCCGCGAACAGTTCGTCGCGGGTGACCTTGTGGTCCTGGAGCATGTAGGCGGTCAGGCTGCCGGCGGTATAGAAATACAGCAGGCATTCCAGCAACTGGGCGGTGGTGGTGAGGGTGGGCCTGCCGAGCAGTGCCCCGGCGATGGAGAAGACCACCGCCGGGATGGCCAGCAGCAGCGCCAGCCATATGCCCAACGGGCTGCGCCGCACCACCCACAGGGCCAGGCCGAGCACGGCGATGCCGAACGCACCGAACACCGCGCGGCTGGCCCCGGCTTCGTCCATCGCCGGGTACAGCAGCACGCCCAGCAACTGCACGGCCAGCAACCACGCCGACGGATGCCGCCGTGCGATGGCCAGCCACTTGGTGGTACGTGCGATTGCCATGCCAGATCCCTTCCCTGCCCCGTTCGCCGCCGAGCTTAGCGCGCTTGCCGCCCCTGCCGCATGAGCACCGGGGCGACGGCCCGCCGCCCCGGCACCGGCCTCATTCCTGCCGGTAGACCTGCGCGCCGAGGTCGCGGAACTGCGCCGACTTGTCGGCCATGCCCTCCTCGATCGCGTCCTGTTCGGACAGACCGTGTTCGGCGGCATAGTCGCGCACGTCCTGGGTGATCTTCATCGAGCAGAAGTGCGGGCCGCACATCGAACAGAAGTGCGCCAGCTTGTGCGCGTCCTTGGGCAGGGTTTCATCGTGGAATTCCTTGGCCTTCTCCGGATCCAGGCCGAGGTGGAACTGGTCTTCCCAGCGGAACTCGAAGCGCGCCTTGCTCAGTGCGTTGTCACGCACCTGCGCGCCGGGATGGCCCTTGGCCAGGTCCGAGGCATGCGCGGCGATGCGGTAGGCCATGATGCCGTCGCGCACATCCTGGCGGTTGGGCAGGCCCAGGTGTTCCTTCGGCGTGACATAGCAAAGCATCGCGGTGCCGTACCAGCCGATCATGGCCGCACCGATCGCGCTGGTGATGTGGTCGTAGCCCGGCGCGATGTCGGTGGTGAGCGGCCCCAGCGTGTAGAACGGCGCCTCGCCGCATTCGCGCAGCTGCTTGTCCATGTTCTCCTTGATCAACTGCATGGGCACGTGGCCCGGGCCTTCGATCATGGTCTGCACGTCGTGCTTCCAGGCGATTTTGGTCAACTCGCCGAGGGTTTCCAGCTCACCGAACTGGGCGGCATCGTTGGCATCGGCAATGCAGCCGGGGCGCAGGCCGTCGCCGAGAGAGAAGGTCACGTCGTAGGCCTTCATGATTTCGCAGATGTCCTCGAAGTGCGTGTAGAGGAAGTTCTCCTTGTGGTGGGCCAGGCACCACTTGGCCAGGATGCTGCCACCGCGCGAGACGATGCCGGTCACGCGCTTGGCGGTCAGCGGCACGTAGCGCAGCAGCACGCCGGCGTGGATGGTGAAGTAATCCACGCCCTGCTCGGCCTGTTCGATCAGCGTGTCGCGGAAGATCTCCCAGGTGAGTTCCTCGGCGCGCCCATCTACCTTCTCCAGCGCCTGGTAGATCGGCACGGTGCCGATCGCCACCGGCGAGTTGCGCAGGATCCACTCGCGGGTTTCGTGGATGTGCTTGCCGGTGGAGAGGTCCATCACCGTGTCGCCGCCCCAGCGGATCGCCCACACCAGCTTTTCCACTTCCTCGGCGATGCCCGACGACACCGCGCTGTTGCCGATGTTGGCGTTGATCTTGGTCAGGAAGTTGCGGCCGATGATCATCGGCTCGCTTTCCGGGTGATTGATGTTGTTGGGCAGTACCGCGCGGCCGCGGGCGATCTCGTCGCGCACGAATTCAGGCGTGATGCGCGTTGGGATGGACGCGCCGAAAGACTCCCCGGGGTGCTGCCTGAGCAGCGCGGCATCGCGGATGGCCTCGATGCGCTGGTTCTCGCGGATGGCCACGAATTCCATTTCCGGGGTGATGATGCCGCGCCGTGCGTAGTGCATCTGGGTGACGTTGGCGCCGGCCACCGCACGGCGTGGCTGCAGCCGCGACGGGAAACGCACCGCGTCCAGGCGTGCATCGGTTTCGCGCGCCCGCCCGAAGCTGGAGCTCAGGCCGTGCAGCAGTTCGGTATCGCCCCGCTCGGCCACCCAGCCGGCCCGCAACGGCGGCAGGCCGCAGGAGAGGTCGATGCGCGCATTCGGATCGGTATACGGGCCAGATGTGTCATACACGGTGACCGGCGCGTTCTCTTCCCCACCAAACAGGGTTGGCGTGCGGGTCAGCACGATCTCGCGCATGGGCACCTGCAGGTCGCTGCGTGAGCCGGGCACATGGATCTTGCGCGAGCCGGGAATGGGTCGGGTGACCGATTCGGACAGTTGCTGGGCCTGCTGCTGCAGGGAGGAAAGCGCTGCGTTCATGACTTCGTCCTGGATCGGGTTCCGCCCAGGAATAGGCGGAACGGACGAAGCGGCGGCGCACGACGGACGCAACACGGGCGGTCTTCGGGCGGGGCAGCCCTACGGCGCATTGCGTCAGCATTGCGAAGCATCCCTACGCCGGTATCAACCGGATCAGGTTCGAAGGGACTGTCTCAACCGTGGCCACTGGGCCGCGGTACCCCCGCTTCGGGGCGAATTAGACCACAACCCTGACGCAATTGCCGCGTCCGGCCCGAAGCCGTGCAGACAGCGGCTGGAACGTGAAAAAGGCGCTGATCTGCCATCCGCTAGAATGCTGCGGCGCGGAATGGCCGTCTGGCTGGTCCGCCCTGGAGTTCCGCAACCGGCATCGACCGGCTTGAATCGCCCCAGCCGCCGCCTCGGCAGCGCTGGAGACGGCAGGCATTCGCTCGCCCCCTTTGTACGGAGAAACTCCTCCATGGTGTTTCGCATTTCCATCGCACTGATCATTGCATTGGTGCTGATCGCCGGCCTCGCGCCCGGCCCCTTCAACGACGTGATCCAGAGTGGCCTGGGCCACATCATCCGCAGCACCGGCTGGCTGTACCTGCTGGTTGTGTTCATCACGCTGTCGTTCCTGATGTACCTGGCGTTCGGGCGGTTGGGCTCGCTGCGCATCGGCGGCGAAGATGCCGAGCCGGATTTTTCCAACGCCAGCTGGATGTCGATGCTGTTTGCCGCCGGCATGGGTATCGGCCTGGTGTTCTGGGGCGCGGCCGAGCCGATCTCGCACTTCGTCAAGCCGCCGGAAGGGCTGGCACCGCAGAGCATGGAAGCGGCCCGTGCCTCGATGCGCTACGCGTTCTTCCACTGGGGCCTGCATCCGTGGGCGATCTATGCGCTGATCGGGCTGGCCATGGCGTGGTTCCAGTTCAACCGCAACGGCCGCGGCCTGATCAGTGATCTGTTGCAGCCGATCATCGGCGCGCATCACCGCGGCTGGATGGGCACGGTGGTGAACGTGGCGGCGGTGGTGGCCACCGCGATCGGCGTGGCCACCACGCTGGGCTTCGGTACGATCCAGATCGCGGCGGGCCTGCATCGCGTGTTCGGCATCCAGGATTCGATTCCGGTGCAGCTGACCATCATCGCGGTGGCGTTCGTGCTGTACATGGCCTCCACCACCAGCGGGGTGAACCGCGGCATCAAGTGGCTGTCCAACTTCAACCTGGGGCTGGCGGCGGTATTGCTGGCGCTGGTGATGGTGCTGGGGCCCACCGGGTTCATCTTCGATACGTTCACCACCACCATCGGGTCCTACCTCAATTCGCTGGTGACGATGAGCCTGCGCATGTCGCCGTTCTCGGGCAGCACGTGGGTGGCCGACTGGACGATCTTCTACTGGGCCTGGTGGATCGCGTGGGCGCCGTTCGTGGGCTCGTTCATTGCGCGGGTGTCGCGCGGGCGCAGCATCCGCGAGTTCGTGCTGGGCGTGGTGATCGCACCCAGCGTGCTGGGCTTCCTGTGGTTCTCGGTGTTTGGCGGCACCGCGCTGTGGTCGCAGATCTTCGGCCACGTGGACCTGGCGCAGGCGCTGGGCAACGGCTATGAGACGGTGCTGTTCACGATGTTCGACAGCCTGCCGATGCCGATGGTGTTGTCGGTGATTGCGCTGGTGCTGTTGATGATCTTCTTCGTGACCTCGGCCGACTCGGCGGTGCTGGTGCTGGCCACGATGTCCACCGAGGAGGCGGGTGACCCGCCGTTGGCGCGGCGGATGGTGTGGGGGGTAGCGATCGCGCTGATTGCCGGTGTGTTGCTGCTGGCCGGTGGGCTGACCGCGCTGCAGGGCATGATCACGATTGCGGCCTTGCCGTTCGCGCTGTTGATGCTGCTGGTGATGTGGTCGCTGTACCGGGTGCTGGATATGGAGTACGCGTTGCAGCGCCGGCGTGCGCAGCGGGCACGGCGGATGATGGACGAGTGGATCGAGCGGGAGATCGCCGCGCAGGAAGAGACGCGGGATGAGGCGGCGCGGGCGCCGTAGGGCGTACACCGTTGCGCTGTCGGTGGCAGGGTCGCGCCGGGTGGGTTGGCGGGACACGCTGCAAGTCCCGCTCCGCGGCCCGGCCCAGCCGCTGGCGGCTGTGCGTTCGGGCACATGCGAGGCAGTGCCTCGCAAGCAATGTGCCCTCACCCATGTAAGCTCCGTCGCCGCATCCATGCGGCTCAGGGTCCCGCCAACCCACCCACCGCGCCCCTCTGACAGTGGGTCGGTGAGTTGAGGAGAGCAGCCGACCAACGGTCGGCTCTACCCCCGCCGCGTTGGTTTAGTAGCCTGCGGCTTGGCCGTCTTTTCGGCTTTCTGAGGCGCCGTAGTACACGCCGGTTTCCGGGTCGCGCAGGATGGCCTGGTAGCCGCCGTAGGGGCCGTCGGCGAAGGTGACGCGGTGGCCCTTGCGCATCAGCGCGCGCACCGTTTCGTATGGGAAGCCGGTTTCCAGGTTGACCTCGCCACCGTCGCTCATCGCCGTGGCCTGCCCGGTCGGTTCGGTCGACCCTTCGTGCTGGATGCGCGGCGCATCGCCGGCTTCCTGCAGGTTCATGCCGAAGTCGACCATGTTCATCACGATCTGCGCGTGCCCCTGCGGCTGCATCGCCCCGCCCATCACCCCGAAGCTCATCCAGGGCTTGCCGTCCTTGGTCACGAAGCCGGGAATGATGGTCTGGAACGGGCGCTTGCCCGGCGCGTAGCCGTTCGGGTGGTCCTTCTGCAGGACGAACATCTCACCGCGGTCCTGCAGGATGAAGCCCAGCCCCGGGGGCGCCATGCCACTGCCCATGCCGCGGTAGTTGGACTGGATCAGCGACACCATCATCCCGTCCGCGTCGGCGACGGTCATGTAGATCGTGTCACCTTCCTGCAGCTGCTTCGGCGTGCCCGGCTGCACTTCGCGCAGGGCCTTGTCCATCGAGATCAACGCACGCCGCTGCGCCGCGTAGCCCTTCGAGACCAGCCGTTCCACCGGTGCCGGGTGGAATGCCGGATCGGTGTAGAAGCGCGCGCGGTCGGCGAAGGCCAGCTTCTTGGCTTCCACGAACAGGTGCACGTGTTCGGGCGAGCCGAAGGGGATCTTCGAGAAGTCGTAGCCCTCCAGCACGTTCAGGATCTGCAGCACCGCGATGCCCTGGCTGTTGGGCGGCAGCTCCCAGACGTCGTAGCCACGGTAGTTGCTGCTCACCGGATCCACCCACTCACCGTGGTGGCTGGCCATGTCCTCGTAGCTCAGGTAGCCGCCGTTGGCCTTGAAGTAGCTGCCGATGGTGCGGGCGATGTCGCCCTTGTAGAAGGCATCGCGGCCACCGCGGCCGATCTGTTCCAGGGTGTTGGCCAGGTTCGGGTTCTTCCACATCTCGCCCTTGCGCGGCGCATGCCCGTTGACGGTGAACTGCTCCTTGAAGCCCGGGTACTGCGACAGCTTGGGCACCGAGCGGTCCCAGTAGTAGGCGATCACCTCGGCCACCGGATGGCCCTCGCGGGCGTAGCGGATGGCCGGGGCCAGGTTGTCGGCCATCGGCTTGCGGCCGAAGCGCTCGTGCAGCGCGAACCAGCCGTCCACCGCGCCCGGCACCGAGACCGGCAGCGGGCCGGTGGCCGGGATCTCCTTCAGGCCGCGGCGCTGGAACTCGGCCAGGGTGAGCGACTTGGGCGACCGGCCCGAGCCGTTGTAGCCGTAAAGCTTCTGGGTCTTCGGGTCCCACACGATGGCAAACAGGTCGCCGCCGACGCCGTTGCCGGTCGGCTCCATCAGGCCCAGCGCGGCGTTGGCCGCGATCGCCGCGTCCACGGCCGAGCCGCCGCCCTTCATCACGTCCAGCGCGATCTGGGTCGCCAGCGGCTGCGAGGTGGCGGCCATCGCGTGCGGGGCGATCACCTCCGAGCGGGTGGCGAAGGGATGGCCGGTGACGCGGTCGGCGGCACTGGCGGCGATGGGAAGGGCACACAGCACGGCGGCGGCAAGCAGGCCGCGGGCAAGACGTCGGGACACGGGGGATTCCTGATGGGTGGTAGCCACACCGATAGTGGCGGCAGAGCGGCCGCGATGGCATCCCACAATGGTCATGCCGTGGGCCGCATCGGCACCGAAATCCGCGCAGAACGTGCCTGCAAAATAGTGAATTCGGGTTCACCGCAACGCTTTCAACCGCAACCATCCTTGCGTGGCGGGGCTTTGCGCTGGATGCAGGCGAAACTGTTGGAAATATGCCTGCCAGGGTTGACAGCCTTAAAACCGCTGTGGTTTTCTCGATCTCATGTTGCAGCGCACAGCCATCCGCGAATCCATCGAGCACGCCGACACCGGCGGGGCGTCGATCCGTTCGCTTCTTGTCCTCGTACTTATTACCCAACCAACAGGTGCGGGACGGACCGGCGTGTAAGCAAGACTGCCAGGTATCCATCAAAACCCGCACCCACCCAGGTGCGGGTTTTTTCGTTTCAGAGCCTCCTCATTTTCCTCCCCCTTCCCGAGTTGCCCTTCCCGCCATGACCCGCCCGTCCGCCACCACCGCCTTCATGCCCACCGCCCCCACGGCGGATGCGTGCGGTTGTGGCGCTGCGCGTGCCACCCCTTCCCCTGACTGGCCGACGCGTCGCTGACCGTCGGCCATCTTTTTATTTCCGCCAAAGGACCTCCCCCATGAGCACCAACGACCTGCCCCAGATCAAGATCGCTGTTGTCGGCTACGGCAGCCAGGGCCGCGCCCACGCACTGAACCTGCGTGAATCCGGCTTCGACGTTGTCATCGGGCTGCGCCCGGGTGGCCCCACCGAGGTCAAGGCGCAGGCCGATGGCTTCACCGTCAAGGCCCCGGCCGAGGCGGTCAAGGATGCGGATCTGGTCGCCGTGCTGACCCCGGACATGGTCCAGAAGAAACTGTACGAGGACGTGCTCGCCCCGAACATGAAACAGGGCGCGGTGCTGCTGTTCGCGCATGGCCTGAACGTGCATTTCGACATGATCAAGCCGCGTGACGACCTGGACGTGGTGCTGGTCGCGCCCAAGGGCCCGGGCGCGCTGGTGCGCCGTGAGTACGAGATCGGCCGGGGCGTTCCGTGCATCTGGGCGGTCTACCAGGACCGGAGCGGCAAGGCCGCCGAGTACGCGCTGGCCTATGCGGCCGGGCTGGGCGGCGCACGCGCCAACCTGATCCAGACCACGTTCAAGGAAGAGACCGAAACCGATCTGTTCGGCGAGCAGGCAGTGCTGTGCGGCGGTGCCTCGGCGCTGGTGCAGGCCGGCTTTGAAACGCTGGTGGAAGCCGGCTACCAGCCGGAAATCGCCTACTACGAAGTCCTGCACGAACTGAAGCTGATCGTGGACCTGTTCTACGAAGGCGGCATCACCCGCATGCTGGAATTCATCTCCGAGACCGCGCAGTACGGCGACTACGTCAGCGGCCCGCGCGTCATCGATGCCGGCACCAAGGCGCGCATGAAGGACGTGCTGACCGACATCCAGAACGGCACCTTCACCAAGAACTGGGTAGCCGAGTACGAAGCGGGCCTGCCCAACTACAACAAGTTCAAGCAGGCCGACCTGGAGCACCCGATCGAGAAGGTAGGCAAGGAACTGCGCGCCAAGATGGTCTGGTTGCAAAGTCAAGCCGCGTAACCGCGCGGCTCCCCCACCCGCTTTCGTAAAGGTCACCGCATGAATACCTCCGCACACAGCACCGCGCCCCGCAACGGCGCACGCTGGTTGACGCAGGCCCTGGAAGCCGAGGGCGTGCACACGCTGTTCGGCTACCCCGGCGGCACCATCATGCCGTTCTACGACGCCCTGGTGGATTCCGGGTTGAAGCACATCCTGGTCCGCCACGAACAGGGTGCGGCACTGGCCGCCAACGGCTATGCCCGCGCCAGCGGCCAGGTCGGCGTGTGTGTCGCAACGTCCGGCCCCGGCGCGTCGAACCTGGTCACCGGCATCGCCGATGCGATGCTGGATTCGGTGCCGATGGTCTGCATCACCGGCCAGGTCGCCACCCCGCTGCTGGGCACCGACGCGTTCCAGGAACTGGACGTGTTCGGTCTGACCATGCCGATCGTCAAGCACAGCTGGCTGGTGCGCTCGGTGGACGACCTGCCGCGCGTGGTCCGCGAAGCCTTCCGCATCGCCCGCGAGGGTCGCCCCGGGCCGGTGCTGATCGACCTGCCCAAGGACGTGCAGATCGCCGATGCCTCGCACCTGCCGGCGCACACCCCGGCCACGGTCAGCCCGCCGCCGGCACCGCAGGACGACGCAGTGGCGAAGGCCATTGCCGCGATCGCCGCCGCCGAAAAGCCGGTGATCTACGCCGGGGGCGGTGTTGCGCTGGGTGATGCGGTGGAGGACTTCCGTGCCTTCGTCGACGCCAGCGCGATCCCCACCGTGCTGACCCTGCGCGGGCTGGGCGCGCTGCCGCCGCAGCATCCGCACTACCTGGGCATGCTGGGCATGCACGGCACCCGCGCCGCCAACATGGCCGTGCAGGAAAGCGACCTGCTGATCGTGGTCGGCGCGCGCTTCGACGACCGCGCCACCGGCAAGTTGAACGAGTTCGCCCCGTTCGCGCGGGTCATCCACATCGACGCCGATGCGTATGAGATCTCCAAGCTGCGCAGTGCCGACATCGCCGTGCCGGGCAACGTGGGCAGCGCGCTGCGTGCATTGACCGCCGCGGCCACCACGCCGGCGTCGCAGGAGGCCTGGCGCAAGCGCTGCGGCAGCCACCGCGAACGCTTCGCCGCCCGCTACGATGCACCGGGCAAGCACATCTACGCCCCGGCGCTGCTGAAGCGGCTGAGCGAGCTGGCCCCGAGCGACGCGATCATTGCCTGCGATGTGGGCCAGCACCAGATGTGGGTGGCCCAGCACTGCCGCTTCAACCACCCGCGTAACCACCTGACCAGCGGCGCACTGGGCACCATGGGCTTCGGCCTGCCGGCCGCGATGGGCGCGCAGTTCGCCTGCCCCGACCGCACCGTGGTGCTGGTGTCCGGCGATGGCAGTTTCATGATGAACGTGCAGGAGCTGGCCACCATCGCGCGGTGCCGCCTGCCGGTGAAGATCGTGCTGCTGGACAACAGTTCGCTGGGCATGGTGCGCCAGTGGCAGGAACTGTTCTTCGCCGAGCGTTACAGCGAGATCGACCTGTCCGACAACCCGGACTTCGCCGCGCTGGCCCAGGTGTTCGGCATTCCCGCCACCCGTATCGAGGCCCGCGACGACGTCGAGGGTGGCCTGGCCGCGCTGCTGGCCCAGCCGGGCCCGGCGTTGCTGCACGTGGCCATCGATGCCCGCGCCAACGTGTGGCCGCTGGTGCCGCCCAACAACGCCAACAGCACCATGCTGGAAAGCAACCCTGCCCATCAGTCCCAGGAGTTCCCCAATGCAATACCGGCTTGACCTGGTGCTGGTTCCCGCCGAGGGCGCGCTGCTGCGCGTGATCGGCATGGCCGAACGCCGCGGCTTCGCGCCGCGCGCGATCGCCGGTGCGCCCAACGCGGCCGACAACGGCCGCTGGCACCTGCAGATGGTGGTGGACAGCAGCCGTCCGCCGGAAACCCTGTGCCGCCAGATCGAGAAGATCTACGACTGTGTTTCGGTGCGCATCAGCGCGCTCGAACCCGGAGTATCCGCATGAACGCCCGCACCGTTGCATCGGTGCCGGTACGGAGGTCTCTTCTTGCAGCACATGGATGTGCAAATGGTGCGCGTGCAGGAGGCACGACGTCGCACCGTGCGCCGTCGCAGCGCGTACCGCGCCGCGACGATCACCATGGCCGGGTGCGTGATGCCGGCTAGCCGTACCCCGCAGGAACCGGACGTAGGCGACGTAAGCGTCGCCGACGTGCTGGCCGCGCAGGCGCGGCTGCGCCGCTATCTGCCGCCCACCCCGCTGCACTACGCCGAGCGTTTCGGGGTCTGGCTGAAGCTGGAGAACCTGCAGCGCACCGGTTCCTACAAGGTGCGCGGCGCATTGAACGCGCTGCTGGCCGGGCGCGAACGCGGTGACGACCGCCCGGTGATCTGCGCCTCGGCCGGCAACCACGCCCAGGGCGTGGCCTGGGCCGCCTACCGGCTGAACATTCCGGCCATCACGGTGATGCCGCACGGCGCACCGGCCACCAAGATCGCCGGCGTGGCCCACTGGGGCGCCACCGTGCGCCAGCACGGCACCAGCTACGACGAGGCCTACGCCTTCGCGCGTGCGCTGGCCGACCAGCACGGCTACCGCTTCCTGTCTGCGTTCGACGACCCCGACGTGATCGCCGGGCAAGGCACGCTGGGCATCGAACTGGCGCCGCATGCGCCGGACGTGGTGATCGTGCCCATCGGCGGCGGTGGCCTGGCCTCCGGCGTGGCGCTGGCGCTGAAATCGCAGGGCGTGCGCATCGTCGGTGCCCAGGTCGAAGGCGTCGACTCGATGGCCCGCGCCATCCGCGGCGACGTCCGGGAGATCACCCCGGTGGCCACCCTGGCCGACGGCGTCAAGGTGAAGATTCCCGGCTTCCTGACCCGCAAGCTGTGCAGCGCGCTGCTGGACGATGTGGTGATCGTGCGCGAGGCCGAGCTGCGCGAAACCCTGGTGCGGCTGGCCCTGGAAGAACATGTCATCGCCGAGGGCGCCGGTGCCCTGGCGTTGGCCGCCGGCCGCCGCGTGGCCGGCAAGCGCAAGTGCGCGGTGGTGAGCGGCGGCAACATCGACGCGATGGTGCTGGCCCAGCTGCTGGCCGACATCCGCCCGCGCCCCCCGCGCAAACCCCGCCGCCGTGCCAGCGAGCGAACGCGACTACCACTGCCCACCGCGCTCGCCCCACCCAAGATTCCCGCCGCTTCCCCTTCCTTTGTGACCCCATCCGACATCGCTGTCGAGGAGACCTCCTGGTGACCACGCCCAACTCCCCCCGCATTAGAATTTTCGACACCACCCTGCGCGACGGCGAGCAATCCCCCGGCTGCAGCATGACCCCGCCGCAGAAGCTGGTGATGGCCCGCGCCCTGGCCGAGCTGGGCGTGGACATCATCGAAACCGGATTCCCGGCAAGTTCGCAGTCCGACCGCGAAGCGATGACGCTGATCGGCCGCGAACTGCGCCAGACCACCCTGGCGGTGCTGTCGCGCTGCCTGGCGACCGACATCGAAACCTCGGCCAAGGCGCTGGAAGCGGCCGCCCATCCGCGGCTGCACCTGTTCCTGTCGACCAGCCCGCTGCACCGCGAACACAAGCTGCGCATGAGCCGCGAGCAGGTGCTGGAATCGGTGCACAAGCACGTCAGCCTGGCCCGCGGTTACGTGGACGACGTGGAGTTCTCCGCAGAGGACGCCACCCGCACCGAAGAAGACTTCCTGATCGAGGTAGCCCGCGTGGCCGTGGCCGCCGGTGCCACCACCATCAACCTGCCCGACACCGTGGGCTTCACCACCCCCGAAGAGATCCGCGGCATGTTCCAGCGGGTGATCGCCGGGGTGCCCGACAGCGACCGCATCATCTTCAGTGCGCATTGCCACAACGACCTGGGCCTGGCCGTGGCCAACTCACTGGCCGCCATCGAAGGCGGCGCGCGGCAGGTGGAGTGCACCATCAACGGCATCGGCGAGCGCGCCGGCAACTGCTCGCTGGAAGAGATCGCCATGGTGCTGAAGGTGCGCAACGCCTTCTACGAGGAAGACACCCGCATCAACACCCCGCGCATCGTGTCCACCTCGCAGCTGCTGCAGCGGCTGGTCGGCATGCCGGTCCAGCGCAACAAGGCGATCGTGGGCGCCAACGCGTTCGCGCATGAGTCGGGCATCCATCAGCACGGCATGCTGCGCCACCGTGGCACCTACGAGATCATGCGCCCGGAAGACGTGGGCTGGGAGTCCTCGCAGATGGTGCTGGGCCGCCACAGCGGCCGCGCCGCGGTTGAACAGCGCCTGCGTGCGCTGGGCTTCTGGCTGGACGAGGACGAACTGAAGCACGTGTTCGAACAGTTCAAGGCACTGTGCGAGCAGCAGCGCGTGGTCACCGACGCCGACCTGCAGGTGTTGATGCAGGGCAGCGCCACCCAGAACGGCTACCGCCTGGCCTCGATGACCATCAGCGACGTGGGCAGCCGCGCCAACGCCCTGGTGGAACTGTCCGACCCGGACGGCAACCGCGTGGCCGAAACCTCGCAGGGCGATGGCCCGGTGGATGCGCTGTTCGGCGCGCTGTCGGCAGCCACCGGCGTGCAGCTGATGCTGGACAGCTACCACGTACACAGCGTCGGTATCGGTGCCGATGCACGGGGCGAGGCCAACCTGAGCGTGCGCCACGACGGTGTGGAGTACGAAGGTACCGGCACCAGCCGCGACATCATCGAAGCCTCCGCACTGGCCTGGCTGGACGTGGCCAACCGCCTGCTGCGCCAGCGCAACGCCACCGCCGAACAACCCGCGGCCAGCGCCGCGGCATAAGGAGTTTCCATGAGCGCCTTCGACAGCTTCGACACCCCCGGCACGGATGCCCACCCGTGGAACGCCCACGATTACGCCATCGACGCCGGCTTCGTGCCCGTGCTCGGCGGCGCGGTGGCGCGGCTGCTCGACCCGCAGCGCGGTGAGCGCATCCTCGACCTGGGCTGCGGCGACGGCGTGTTGAGCTTCGACCTGGCCCTCAGCGGCGCGCACATCACCGGCGTGGATGCCTCGCCGGAACTGGTCGGCGGTGCGCGCGCACGCGGCATCGAGGCGCACGTCATGGATGCCCATGCCATGACCTTCGACCGC
Organism: Stenotrophomonas sp. GQ19; assembly: GCF_059758695.1. Classification (NCBI taxonomy): domain Bacteria; kingdom Pseudomonadati; phylum Pseudomonadota; class Gammaproteobacteria; order Lysobacterales; family Lysobacteraceae; genus Stenotrophomonas; species Stenotrophomonas sp. GQ19. The sequence continues at coordinate 532,599 of NZ_JCAXES010000002.1, forward strand.
CAGTTCGATGCGGTGTTCAGCAACGCCGCCCTGCACTGGATGCGCGGCGCCGACCAGGTGATCGCCGGCGTTGCCCGCGCGTTGAAGCCGGGCGGCCGCTTCGTCGCCGAGATGGGCGGGCACGGCAACGTGGTGGCCATCACCAGCGCGCTGCAGGCCGCCCTGTGCAGCAACGGCCACGCGGTGCCGGCGTTCCCGTGGTACTTCCCCACCGCCGACGACTATGCCGATCGCCTGCGCGCGCACGGCTTCCAGGTGCGCTACATCGAGTCGCAGGTGCGTCCCACCGCACTGCCCACCGGCATGCGCGGCTGGCTGCGGACCTTCGCCCCTCCGTTCCTGGCCGGCCTGGACGCCACGCAGCGCCAGCACGTCATCGACGCGGCGGTCGCGCTGCTCGAACCGACCCAGTGCGACGGGCGCGGCCAGTGGACCGCCGATTACGTGCGGCTGCGCTTCGACGCGCGCCTGCGCACTGTTTGATCCATCTTTGACACGCACACAGCAAGGCCATTCCATGACCCCAGCTCCCCGCACCCTGTACGACAAACTGTGGGACGCCCACATCGTCGTGCCCGAATCGGACAGCGCGCCCGCCGTGCTGTACATCGACCTGCACCTGATCCACGAAGTGACCTCGCCGCAGGCCTTCACCGAACTGCGCGAGCGTGGCCTGGCGCCGCGCCGCCCGGACCGGACCAAGGCCACCATGGACCACTCCACCCCGACCCTGCCGGCCGGCCCCGACGGCAAGCTGCCCTACGCCAGCGCCGCCTCCGAAGCGCAGGTGGCGATGCTGGCGCGCAACTGCGCCGCGTATGACATCGAGCTGTTCGACCTGCAGTCGGCCAATCGCGGCATTGTGCACGTGATTGCGCCCGAGCAGGGCTTCACCCAGCCGGGCATGACCATCGTCTGCGGCGACAGCCACACCTCCACCCACGGTGCGTTCGGCGCGCTGGCGTTCGGCATCGGCACCAGTGAAGTCGGCCACGTACTGGCGACCCAGTGCCTGCTGCAGCGCAAGGCCAAAACCATGGCCATCACCGTCGACGGCGTGCTGCCGGTGGGCGTGGGTGCCAAGGACGTGGTGCTGCACATCATCGGCGTGATCGGCGTCAATGGCGGCACCGGCCACGTGCTGGAGTTCCGCGGCAGCGCCATCGAGGCGATGGACATGGAGCAGCGCATGACGTTGTGCAACATGTCGATCGAGGCCGGTGCACGCGCCGGCATGGTCGCCCCGGACCAGACCACCTTCGACTGGGTCGCCAATACCCCGCGCGGACCCAAGGGCGCCGACTTCGACGCCGCCGTGGCCGCCTGGTCGCAGCTGCGCAGCGACGTCGGTGCGCGCTTCGACGTGGAGGTCCACATCGAGGCCGCCGACATCCGCCCCACCCTGACCTGGGGCACCCACCCCGGCACGGCGATCGCGGTGGACCAGCCAATCCCGGCGGCCAACGATGCCGCCGACCAGAAAGGCCTGGACTACATGCACTTCCACGCCGGCCAGACCCTGGCCGGCACCCCGGTGGACGTGGTGTTTGTCGGTTCGTGCACCAACGGCCGCCTGAGCGACATGCGCGAAGTGGCGCAGGTGCTGCAGGGCCGCCACGTCGCCGATGGCGTACGCATGCTGGTGGTGCCCGGTTCGGAGATCGTCAAGCGCCAGGCCGAGGCCGAAGGCATCCACACCATCGTACGTGCGGCCGGTGCCGAATGGCGCGAGCCGGGCTGCTCGATGTGCATCGCCATGAACGGCGATCTGGTCGCCCCGGGCCAGCTGGCGGTGAGCACCAGCAACCGCAACTTCGAGGGCCGCCAGGGCCCCGGCTCGCGCACGCTGCTGGCCTCGCCGATGACCGCGGCCTGGGCCGCGGTGAACGGTCGGGTGTCCGACCCGCGTGAACTGTATGCCACCCAGGAGGTGGCCTGATGAGCGGCTTCCGTACCCTGACCTCGACCAGCGTGGTGCTGCGCGAGACCAACATCGACACCGACCAGATCATCCCGGCGCGGTTCCTGTCCACCACCGAGCGCGCCGGTCTGGGCAAGCATGCCTTCAACGACTGGCGCTGGCAGAGCGAGGGCGTGCCGAACCCGGCATTCGCCTTCAACCAGCCACACAACGCCGGGCGCAGCATCCTGCTGGCCGGGCGCAACTTCGGCTGCGGCTCCTCGCGTGAGCATGCGCCGTGGGCGCTGACCGACCTGGGCCTGCGCGCCATCGTCAGCAGCGAGATCGCCGATATCTTCCGCGGCAATTCGCTGAAGAACGGCCTGCTGCCGATCGTGCTGGACGAGGCCGATGTGCAGACGCTGATGCAGCGCCCGGATGACGAATTGACCATCGACGTGGCCGCGCGCGAACTGCGCACGCCCGATGGACGCGTGTATGCCTTCCCGCTGGACGGCTTCTCGCAGACCTGCCTGCTGGAAGGCGTGGACCAATTGGGGTATCTGTTGGGCCGTACCCCTGACATTGAACGCTACGAGAGTGAACATGCACGCTGAGATTGTGGTATTGCCGGGTGACGGCATCGGTCCGGAAGTCGCCGCCGCCGCCGTCGCGGTGCTGGAGGCCGTCGCCACCCGTTTCGGTCACACCTTCGGGTTCCAGGAACACGATATCGGGGGCATCGCCATCGATCGCCACGGCGAGCCGCTGCCGGCCACCACGCTGGAGGCCTGCCGCAAGGTAGACGCCATCCTGCTTGGCGCGGTCGGCGGCCCGAAGTGGTCCGACCCGAATGCCAAGGTCCGCCCCGAGCAGGGCCTGCTGGCCATCCGCAAAGCGCTGGGTCTGTACGCCAACCTGCGCCCGGTGCGCACGCACGCGGCCGCGCTTGGCGCGTCGCCGATCAAGGCCGAACTGCTGGAGGGCGTGGACTTCGTGGTTGTGCGTGAGCTGACCGGCGGCATCTACTTCGGTGAGAAGACCCGCACCGCCGACACCGCCAGCGACCTGTGCAGCTACAGCGTGGGCGAGATCGAACGCGTGCTGCGTACCGCCTTCCGCCTGGCCCGGACCCGCCGCGGCAAGGTCACCTCGGTGGACAAGGCGAACGTGCTGGAAACCTCGCGCCTGTGGCGCGATGTCGCCGCGCGGATCGGCCGCGAGGAATTCCCGGACGTTGCACTGGAGCACCAACTGGTCGATTCGATGGCCATGCACCTGCTGGCCAAGCCGCGCGAATACGATGTGATCGTGACCGAGAACATGTTCGGTGACATCCTCACCGATGAAGCGTCGATGTTGGCCGGCTCGCTCGGTCTGCTGCCATCGGCCTCGCTGGGCGAGCCCGGCGCAGTGGGCATCTACGAGCCGATCCACGGCTCGGCGCCGGACATCGCCGGCAAGGGCATTGCCAATCCGTACGCCACGATCTTCAGTGCCGCGATGCTGCTGCGGCATTCACTGGGGCTGGACGACGAGGCTGCTACGGTCGAGGCTGCGGTGTATGCCGTGCTGGATGACGGCGTGTTCACCGCCGATCTCGCCGCCAAGGGTTTTGCGGTCAGTACCGCCGCAGCAACCGACGCGGTCCTTGCCAAGCTGCAATGATCGTCACGAACGCGGCCTGAGGGCCGCGTTCGTGTTTCCACATCCCGCACGGCCTCCCTGTCCCGTCGGCCACGTCGCAGCCAGCGGCCGGCCCCCAACAAGGAAAGCCTTTGAACCCTCGTTCCTCTGCCGACTTTCTCACCCACGTGGCCCAGCGCGATCCGCATCAGCCGGAGTTCCTGCAGGCCGTCAAAGAAGTGATCCAAAGCCTGTGGCCGTTCCTGGAGCGCAATCCCCGCTACCTTGAACATGGCCTGCTGGAGCGGCTGGTGGAGCCCGAGCGGGTGATCCAGTTTCGCGTGGCCTGGGCCGATGATGCCGGCAAGATCCATGTGAATCGCGGCTGGCGCGTGCAGCACAGCTCGGCGATCGGCCCGTTCAAGGGCGGCATGCGCTTTCATCCGTCGGTCAACCAGTCGATCCTGAAGTTCCTCGCGTTCGAGCAGACCCTGAAGAACGCGCTCACCACCCTGCCGATGGGCGGTGGCAAGGGCGGCTCGGACTTCAATCCCAAGGGCCGCAGCGACACCGAAGTGATGCGCTTCTGCCAGGCCTTGATGCTGGAACTGCACCGCCACCTCGGTGCCGACACCGACGTGCCCGCGGGCGATATCGGCGTCGGCGCGCGCGAGGTCGGCTACATGACCGGCATGATGAAGAAGATCACCAACGACGCCTCCTGCGTGTTCACCGGGAAGGGGCTCTCCTACGGTGGCAGCCTGATGCGTCCGGAGGCGACCGGCTTCGGCACGGTCTACTTCGTCGAGCAGATGCTGCACCATGCCCGCCGCGATACCGATGGCGCCAGGGTGTTGATTTCCGGCGCCGGCAACGTGGCTCAGCATGCCGCGATCAAGGCCATCGAACTTGGTGCGAACGTGCTCACGCTCTCCGATTCCGGCGGCACGCTGTACGCCCGCGACGGCTTCGATGAAGCGGCGTTGCAGGAGGTGGTGGAACTGCGCAACGAACGTCGCGGCTGCCTGTCCGAACTGGCTGACGACAAGCGCTTCGAGTACCTGGACGGTAAGCGCCCCTGGCACATCCCGGCTGAGATCGCCCTGCCCTGCGCCACCCAGAACGAACTGGATGAAGACGATGCGCGCGCCCTGGTCGACAACGGCGTGCTGTGCGTGGCCGAAGGCGCCAACATGCCCTCGACGCTGGAGGCAGTGGACGTCTTCCTCGCGTCCGGCACCCTGTACGCACCCGGCAAGGCCAGCAACGCCGGCGGCGTGGCCACCTCGGGGCTGGAAATGAGCCAGAACGCGCAGCGCCTGTCCTGGCATCACGCCGATGTCGACGAGCGCCTGCACGGGATCATGAAGGACATCCACGCCAACTGCGTGCGCCACGGCAAGCGTGCCGATGGCAGCGTGAACTACGTGGATGGCGCCAATATCGCCGGCTTCGTCAAAGTGGCCGATGCGATGCTGGCGCAGGGCGTTTACTGAAGGCGGACCGTTGAAGAGGCGCGGCGGTGTTCATCCGCGGCGCCCTGCGGCGTGTCTTACCGCAGCGGTCAGTGCGCGGAGCGAATGTCGCTCGTCATGCAGCCGGCCAGCACCCCGCCGCTGTCGGTGGGTATGACGCTGAACGACCGCACGCGCGTGTATCCAGAGGACGCCTCCCGCGTTGCTTCGCGCCTCCAATACCCCTCCACCTGCCGATCCGCCGCGCCCAGACCGGTGACATCAAGCACCGCCCTCAGCGGCGCATCGCCCATGTCCGCCGCGAAGTAACCTCCATAGGCGAGGACGAGCGACTGCGCAGGCAGACCCTTCAACGCCACCGGCTGCTCCAGCGTGACGACCATGACGGGCATCTTCTGACCATCGGCATGGTACTCACGCTCGGCGACCGCGCTTACATTGTCCGGCCATGCCAGCGGCGACAGTTCCGAGACACGCTCCCACATGTTGGCGATGCGCCGCATGGCAGCGTCGTCCGCCCGACATTCGAGCGCAGCGCCCATATCATCCGCCGTGGCAGTCTCGCGCAATCGGGGCGGAATGCGCGCTTCGCGCATCGGACCCGGGTAGTCACATCCCACCCGATAGCCCTCACCATCGCTGCTCACCACGATCGCGCCGGGCGATGACGTGTTGACGGCTATAGGGGGCGCTGACCACACCTGGAACGGCTCACGCAACGTACTCGACCGACGCCGCAGTCCGGTCTCGCTGACAATGCGCGCACGCTGCCCGGCATCGATGGGAATCGAGAAGCCCCTGTCATCCGCCACCACGCGGCGTGTTGTGATGCCGTGCACCGTCAACGCGTCCGGCATGTCGATGAAGGTCGTCATGTCCTCCTCGTCACTGCTGCGTGTGAAGCCCCAGCCCTGCAGATAGGCCGGACGCTCCTGCGGCGAGCCGTACCGTGCGCCCCGCAGCGCCGTCGTCACCGCCTCCACCGTCGCCGGTGAGGCACGGCATTCCAGGAGTTCGACGAGATCGCGCTGGAAACTGGCAGCAGTGTTCGCCTGCGCGGGCGGCGCGACGGCCATCAACAAGGCAACGGCCGCAGCAGAAACGAACAGAGAGGAAAAACGAAGCGACATCATGCGCGGCCGAAGACAATCCGGTGTGCATTGTGCACTCGCCAGTACCGCGAGACGACAGGCCATCGCGCCGAAAAGAAGAAGCCGGCCATCGGCCGGCTTCATCGTCCATCAACCTTCGCTGGTCTTGGCCTCATCCGGCTTCACCCGGAACCATGCCGCATACAGCGCCGGCAGGAACACCAACGTCAGCACGGTGCCGACGATCAACCCGCCCATGATCGAGATCGCCATCGAGCCATAGAACGCACTGCGCGACAGCGGAATCATCGCCAGCACCGCGGCGAGCGCGGTCAGCACGATCGGGCGGAAGCGGCGCACGGTGGCGTCGATGATGGCGTGCCAGCGGTCATGCCCGGCGTCGATGTCCTGCTGGATCTGGTCGATCAGGATCACCGAGTTGCGCATGATCATGCCGGCCAGCGCGATGGTACCCAGCAGCGCCACGAAGCCGAACGGCGCGCGGAACAGCAGCAGGAACAGCGTGGCGCCGATGATGCCCAGCGGCGCGGTGACCAGCACCATGGCCGCACGCGAGAAGCTGCGCAGCTGCAGCATCAGCAGCGTGGCTACCACGATCAGGAACAGCGGCATGCCGGCCTTGATCGAGTTCTGCCCGCGCGCCGAATCTTCCACGGTACCGCCGGTCTCCAGCAGGTAGCCTGACGGCAGCTGAGCGCGGATGCCGTCCAGGGTGGGCAGGATCTGCTGCACCACGTCCAGCGGCTGCATGCCATCGCCGATATCGGCGCGCACGGTCACCGTAGGCAGGCGGTTGCGGTGCCAGATGATGCCGTCCTCGAAGGCGTACTCCAGGCGTGCCACCTGCGACAGCGTCACCGGGGTGCCGCTGGCGGTGGGAATGGCCAGGCTGCCGAGCAGGCCCAGCTGGGCGCGCTCGTTGTCCGGCCCGCGCAGCAGCATCTCGATCTGGCGGTTGCCTTCGCGGTAAGTGCTTACGCTCATGCCCGACAGCGAACTGCTCAGGAACTGGCTCACCTGCGCGCTGCTCACGCCCAAGGCGCGGGCACGATCCTGGTCGATCACCAGCCGCACCACCTTGCTCGGCTCGCTCCAGTCCAGGTTGACGTTGATCACGTGCGGGTTCTCGCGCACCTTGGCCTCGACCTGGCGGGCAATGGCCTGCACCTGCGCGATGTGCTCGCCGGAGATGCGCATCTGCACCGGGTAGCCCACCGGCGGACCGTTCTCCAGGCGGGTCACGCGCATCTGCACATCGGGGAACTGTTTGATCACGTCCTTCATCAGCCAGTCGCGGGTGGACTCACGGGCCTTGGCGTCGGCGGTGAGCACCACGAACTGGGCGAAGTTGGTGGCCGGCAGCTGCTGGTCCAGCGGCAGGTAGAAGCGCGGCGAACCGGTCCCCACGTAGGCCACGTAGTTGCTGATGCCCTCGCGGCCCTTCAACAGCTTTTCCAGCTTGCTGGCCTGGGCCTGGGTGGAGGCCAGCGATGCACCTTCGGCCAGCTCGATGTCGACCATCAGCTCGGGCCGGGTCGAATCGGGGAAGAACTGCTGCGGCACGAAGCGGAAGATCGCCAGCGAGAAGATGAACAACGCAATCGTCGCGCCGATCACCCACCAGCGGTGGCGCAGGCAGGTATCCAGGAAGCTGCGGAAGCGGGTGTAGAACGGCCGCTGGTACGGGTCATGGTCGTGCGCATGCTCGGTCGGCCTGATCCAGCGCGCGAACGCCGGGTGGCGGTCGGCCCACTGCAGGCGGCGGGCGTGCCAGCGCCCGGCCAGGCTGGTCGGCTTGGGCGGCTGCCGGTTGAACAGGTCCGGCAGCATCTTGTCGCCCAGGTACGGAATGAACAGCACCGCGGCAATCCACGACACCACCAGCGCGATGGTCACCACCTGGAACAGCGAACGGGTGTACTCACCGGTGCTCGATGCCGCGGTAGCGATCGGCAGGAAGCCGGCGGCGGTGATCAGCGTGCCGGTGAGCATCGGGAAGGCGGTGGATTCCCAGGCGAAACTGGCCGCGCGCAGGCGGTCGTAGCCCTGCTCCATCTTGGTGGCCATCATCTCCACCGCGATGATCGCATCGTCCACCAGCAGGCCCAGCGCCAGCACCAGCGCGCCCAGCGAGATCTTGTGCAGGCCGATGCCGAAGTAATGCATGACGAAGAAGGTCATCGCCAGCACCAGTGGAATGGTCACGCCCACCACCAGACCGGTGCGCAGGCCCAGCGAGAAGAAGCTGACCAGCAGCACGATCACTACCGCTTCGGTGAGCACCTGCACGAACTCGCCCACCGACTCTTCCACCGCGTGCGGCTGGTCGGACACCTTGCGCAGCTGCATGCCGGCCGGCAGGGTCTTCTGCAGGCGCTCGAACTCGGCGTCCAGGGTGGCGCCCAGCTTCAGGATGTCGCCGCCGTCCTTCATCGCCACGGCCAGGCCGATGGCGTCCTCGCCCATGAAGCGCATCTTCGGCGAGGCAGGATCGGCGAAGCCGCGCTTGACCTGCGCGATATCGCCCAGATGGATCGTGCGGTCGCCGGCCTGGATCGGGAACCGGCGGATGTCCTCGATGGAATCGAACTGGCCGGTGACGCGCAGCTGCACGCGGTCGCTGGGAGTTTCAAAGAAGCTGGTGGCACTGACCGCGTTCTGGTCGGCCAGCGCCTGCTGCACCTGCTGCAGCGACACGCCCAGCGTGGCCAGCTTGGTGTTGGACAGTTCGATCCAGACCTTCTCGTCCTGCAGGCCCACCAGGTCGATCTTGCCGACGTCCGGCACGCGCTGCAGTTCCAGCTGGATGCGGTCGGCGTAGTCGCGCATCACCGCGTAATCGAAGCCCTTGCCGGTCAACGCGTAGATGTTGCCGAAGGTGTCGCCGAACTCATCGTTGTAGAACGGCCCGACGATCTCGCGCGGCAGCGTGGCGCGGATGTCGCCCACGCGTTTGCGCACCTGGTACCACAGGTCCGGAATCTGCTTGGAGCGCAAGCTGTCGCGCGCCATGAAGATCACCTGCGATTCGCCCGGGCGCGAGTAGGACCGGATGAACTCGTATTCGCCGGTGTTCATCAGCGCTTTTTCGATCGGCTCGGTAACCTGCCGCGAGACCTGCTCGGCGGTGGCGCCGGGCCACATTGTGCGCACCACCATCGCCTTGAAGGTGAACGGCGGATCCTCGGACTGGCCCAGGTGCTTGTACGACCACGCGCCGATGACCGCGAACGCCAGCATCGCAAACAGCACCAGCGGGCGGTTGCTCAACGCCCATTCGGAAAGATTGAAGCGGCGCACGGCTCAGTGCCCCTTGCCGGCGGCAGCGGGCGCGGCCGCCGGTACCAGCACCGGTCGGTTCTGCCGGTCTACCGGCGTCACCACCTGGCCCTCGCGCAGCAGGTGGCCGCCGGCGGCGACCACCCAATCGGTGCCGGTGACACCGGACAGCACCGGCACCGCGTCGGCACCGTAGGCACCCACCGTTACCGGGGTGGCCTTGAGCGCGCCGTTGGCCGGGTTCACCACCCACACGCTGGCCGTGCCGTCGGCGCCACGCAGCACCGCCGCCAGCGGCAGCTGCAGGGTGCCGCTGCGGCCGGCGCGGGCGAACACGCGTGCGCTCTGGCCCAGTTCCACTTCGCTCAGCGCTTCGGGCGCCAGGCTGACCCGGGTGGCGTAGGTGCGGGCCTGCGCATCGGCGGCCGGGGCGATCTCACGGATCGTGCCCGGCAGCAGCTGGCCCGGGCGGTTCCACAGTTCCACCTGCACCGCCTGGCCCACCTGGTAGTCGCGGATGCTGCTTTCCGGCAGTGCGATCAACACCTCGCGCCCGCCGTCGGCGGCCAGGGTGAACACGGTCTGCCCCGCGCTCACCACCTGCCCGGCTTCGGCCTGGCGGCTGGCGATCACGCCGTCGGCCGGGGCGCGCAGCTGCGCGTAATCGGCCTGGTTGCGTGCCACGGCCAGGTTGGCGCGGGCGGCGTTGGCCTGGCCCTGCGCGGCCTTGAAGGCGGCGGTCTGCTGGTCCAGCGCGGAACGGCTCACCAGCTGGTCTTCGGCCAGCTTGGCGTAGCGCTTCTGGTCGTCGCGTGCGCGCACCAGGTCGGCATCGGCGGCGGCCAGCTGGGCCTGCGAGGCGGCGGCCTGGGCGCTGTAGTCGGCCGCGTCCAGTTCGGCCAGCAGCTCGCCCTTGCGCACGCGCTGGCCGGCATCGACCAGGCGCTTGACCATGTTGCCTCCCACCCGGAAGGACAGTTGGCTCTCCTGGCGGGCATGCACTTCACCCGGATAGGCGGCCGCTTCCTGCCCGGCCACGGTGCCCGGATGCACCACCAGTACCGGAATGGCCGCCACCGGCTCGGCATCCTGCTTGCCGCACGCCGCCAGCAGCACCACCAGCAAACCACCGCCCATCCAACGCATGCTTTTCATGAGGTACAGGACCTGAGAAGAAATCCGGGAAAAATTCGCGCCGGCAACATACTGTTGCAGCACGGCTAATAGTGAACCAGCCGGTATAGTATAAATATCGAACCGATTGGTCTAGTATTGTTTGGATGACCGATCCGACCGCCCCTATTGCCCCTGCCAAGCCCGCCGCCAAGGCCTCCGGGCCGGGGCGCCCGAAGGACCTGGGCAAGCGCGCGGCGATCCTGGAGGCGGCCAAGGCCCTGTTCGTGGACCAGGGCTACAACGGGGTAAGCATGGACAGCATTGCCGCCCAGGCGGGGGTGTCCAAGCTGACCGTTTACAGCCATTTCGGCGACAAAGAGGCACTTTTCACCGAAGCTGTGAAGTCCACCTGTGTCGCCATGCTGCCCGACGCGCTGTTTGTCACCGACGCCGAAGGGCCGCTGCACGACCAGCTGCTGGGCATCGGCCACGCGTTTTTCAGCATGATCACCTCGGCCGAGGCGGTGGCGGTGCAGCGGGTGATGATGGCCCCCGAAACCGACGACCGCCTGCGCGAGATGTTCTGGGTGGCCGGCCCGCAACGCACCACCGACGCCCTGGCCGAGTTCCTGCGGGCCCGCGTGGCCCGTGGCGAGCTGGAGATCGAGGACTGTGAAACCGCCGCGCTGCAGTTGATGACCCTCATCAAAGGCGAGCTGCATACGCATATGATGTGCGGGCTGCGACCGACCCCGGCCGACTGCGACGCCGATGCCCACGTGAGCGCCAGCGTGGCGTTCTTCCTGAGGGCCTACGCGCCGCGCCCCACGGCGTGAGAACAACATGAATGGACCGGAGGTCGCGGTGACTTCCGGCACTGCGACCCCGGCGCGACGGCAGCGATGCTCTCAGCGCGCCGCCGGCTCCCGGCACCGGTAAAATGGCCGGCCCACTGCGCTGGAACTAGAAACCTCATGACGATCGATTACTCCCACGCCCGCGAACTGATGGTTGAACAGCAGATCCGTCCCTGGGACGTGCTGGAGATCCGCGTGCTCGATGTACTGGCACGCCTGCCGCGCGAAGCGTTCGTCGCTGAATCGCACAAGGCCCTGGCGTATGCCGACATCGAACTGCCGCTGGGCTTCGGGCAGAAGATGATGAAGCCGGTCATCGAAGGCCGCACCCTGCAGGCGCTGGATCTGCAGCCGGGCGACGAAGTGCTGGAAATCGGCACCGGCAGCGGCTTCCTGAGCGCCTGCATGGGCGAGCTGGCCCGCGAAGTGCTGAGCCTGGAAATCCAGCCGGAACTGGCTACCGGTGCGCGTGCGCGCCTGGATGCCGCCGGCCTGGGCAACAACGTGCGGATTGAAACCGCCGATGCGCTGACCTGGGAAACCGAGCGCCGCTTCGACGCGATCTGCGTGACCGCCGCGGTGGACACCATCCCGTCACGTTTCACCCAGTGGCTGCGTCCCGGTGGCCGTCTGTTCGTCATCCGCGGCCAGTCGCCGGTGATGGAAGCGGTGCTGGTCAAGGCCGACGGCAGCACCGAGTCGCTGTTTGAAACCGATATCGATTACCTGCGCGGTGCCGCTCCGGCGCCCCAGTTCCAACTCTGAGTCCAAGGAAGCCGCAATGATCCGCCGATCCCTCGCTATTGCGCTGGCCGCCGCCCTGCTGCCGATGACCGCCTCTGCCGCCGACCTGCTGCAGGTCTACGAAATGGCGCGCAATGGCGACCCGCAGCTGTCCGCGGCTGAATCGACCCGTCTGTACGACAAGGAAGGCGCCGTGCAGGCGCGTGCCGCGCTGCTGCCGCAGCTCAATGGTGAGGCCGCGCTCAACCGCAGCCGCAGCGACGACCGGGGCTTCAACACCGGCACGTCCACCACCAAGCGTCGTACCTACACGATCAACGGCTCCCAGACGTTGTTCAACTTCACCCAGTTCGCCAACCTGCGCTCGCAGCGCGAACTGAGCCAGGCCGCGGACTTCACTCTGGATTCGGCCAACGACAGCCTGATCGTGCGCACCTCGGCAGCGTACTTCAACGTGCTGGTGGCGATCGAATCGCTCACCGCTGCGCAGACCAACGAGGCGGCGGCCAAGAAGCAGTTCGACTTCGCCGACAAGCGCCTGGAAGTGGGCCTGGCCCCGATCACCGACGTGCATGAAGCGCGCGCCCAGTACGACCAGGCCCGCGCCAACACCATCGTCGCGCAGAACACCCTGGCCGACAGCTACCAGGCCCTGACCGAGTTGACCGGCCAGCCGGTGGCCGACCTGCGCGCCCTGCCGGCCGACTTCCGCCCGGAACTGCCGGCCAAGTACGCCCAGATCGACCAGCTGGTCGGTGAAGCGGTGGCGCAGAACCCGGCGCTGAAGGCACAGGAACTGAAGGTCAGCGCGGCCGAGTCCGGCGTGTCGGCCGCTCGCGGTGGCCACTACCCGACCCTGTCGCTGGGCGGCAGCTGGGGCAAGAGCGCAACCTGGGGCGATTCCAACGTCGGCAGCGGCGGTGCATTCAACCCCGACCTGCGCACCAACAGCGTCGGCCTGACCCTGAGCGTGCCGATCTTCTCCGGCGGTGCCACCCAGTCAGGCGTGCGCCAGGCACTGGCCCAGCGCGACATCGCGCAGGACGGTTACGAGCAGCAGAAGCGCGCCCTCGACCGCAACACCCGCAATGCCTACCAGACACTGGTGGCCGGCATCAGCGAAGTGGAAGCGCGCCGCCTGGCCGTGGTCTCGGCACAGAGCGCCTACGACGCCTCGCAGGTGGGCCTGGAAGTGGGTACCCGCACCGTGCTGGACGTGATCCAGAACCAGCGCATCCTGTTCTCGGCGCAGCTGGACTACGCCAACGCGCGCTACACCTTCCTGCAGAACCGTCTGCAGCTGGGCCAGGCCGTGGGCACGCTGGACATCGCCGAACTGCAGGACATCAACCGCCTGCTGACCCAGGCGGCCGCCACGCCGAGCACCCAGGTCAACTGATCTGCCGCAACAGCGTTGGATGAAAAACCACCCGCATGCGGGTGGTTTTTTTTTGCCGCTTCGCCCGCCGTAGGTACCTACCGTTGGTGGGTACGCATTGCGGGTCTACCGAGCTGCGCCACGCCAGCCGATCACGTCAATGCGCGGCATCCTCCCCCGCACGCCATTTCGCCACAGAACCGGCGTTTTCCACGTTTCCGGGCGTGCACCGGCATAGCGCCGCGATACCTTGGTATAGATCGCCGAAATGCGCTTGACCGTGCCATCGCCACGCTCTAACGTCCGCCCCGCACCACCCTTCCCTTCGCCCAGAGACCCCTCCTTGGACAGTCATAGTCGACCTCGTTGCTGCTCCTGAGCCGACGGACCCGCTGACCCCAAGGTTGGCTCCGTCCGCACAGGACGGGGCTTGCCCGCGCATCGCATGATGCGCCCGCCTCGCATCACCTGCATCGCCGTTTCCAACGACCCCGACGAGGGTGCCGCTGGCGTTTCCGATTGCCTGGAGATTGCCCATGCACCATTGCCGTGTACTGGTCCCGCTGTTGTTGAGCGCGGCCGTGCTTCCCCTCGATACCCGCGCCGCCGCCAGCCTGCTGGTGGACGATGCCAGCATCACCGATGCGCACCATTGCCAGCTGGAAAGCTGGGTGCGGCATACCCGCGACGGCCAGGAATGGACAGCCGTGCCGGCCTGCACCGTGGCCGATACCGAATGGTCGCTCGGCCTCACCCGCCTGCCGGGCCAGCCATCCACCCAATGGGCCATGGGCGCCAAGCGCGTGGTGGTCGAGCGGAAGGAGCGACGCTGGGGCCTGGCCGCCAGCGCCGGCCTGGGCGGCACCACGCACCGACCGCGCGGCGATGACTGGAACCTCACGGTTCCGCTGACTGTCGCGCTGGATGCGCAGGACCGGGTGCAGCTGCACCTCAACCTCGGCTGGGCCCACCACGCACACGGACAGGGGCGCACCAGCGGCGTCGGCATCGAGGTCGCGCTGCACCGCGACTGGTCACTGCTGGCCGAAAGCGCGCGCGATGCCGACCGCCAGCGCAGCAGCCAGATCGGTCTGCGCCGGCTGCTGTGGCCCGGTGCCAGCGTGGACCTGCTCGCCGGGCGCGTGCACCACCACCCCAACGGGCAGTGGCTGACGTTGGGCTTCAATCTCGCCGCCCTGCCCTGAGCCGCGGTTGCGCGCGTCGCCTGTCGCACCGCGTCACTTCGTCCACTGACCGCCTGGCGCGCCAGCGTCGCTCCCGATGCCCGCTGCGGCCTGCCCCATTGCTACCTGCTGGAGAATTCCATGAACCGCGAAGACCTTCTGTTCTCGATCCGCACCCTGATCCGCTCGCGCGATGCCGCTGCCTTTGCCAGCATCGCCAGCACCACGCATGCATTGGATCTGGTCGAAGCGCTCGATCTGTTCGGCACTGAGGCCACCCTGGACCTGCTGATGCTGTTGCCAGCGCCCGCACGTGCCGAGCTGTTCGCCCACTTTCCCGACGGTGCGCAGGACGCACTGCTCACTGTGATGCCACGCGACGCCGTGGTAACGCTGTTCGAGCACTTGCCGTCCGACGACCGCGCCGACCTCTACCACCGCCTCGATGATGCGGCACGCCAGCACCTGCTGCCCGCGCTGGCCAAGGTCGAGCGCGATGACCTGCTGCGCATGGCGGCCTACCCCGAGGGCACCGTGGGCGCGGTGACTACCTCCGACTACGCCTGCCTGGCCCCGCAGATGACGGTGGCCGACGCCATCGCCCACCTGCGGCATACCGCACTGGACAAGGAGACCATCGACATCATTTTCGTGCTCGACCTCGACCAGCGCCTGCACGGCAACGTCTCGCTGCGCGACCTGGTGCTGGCCGACGGCAACGCGCCGATCGAATCGATCATGCGCAGCCCGCCCACCACCGCCGATGCCTACTGGCCGCAGCTGCAGGCTGCCGAATTGATCCGCCGCTACGACCTGCTGGCGCTGCCGGTCACCCATGCCGACGGGCGCATGATCGGCATCGTCACCGTCGACGATGCGATGGACATCGAGAAGCAACAGGATGCCGCGCAGCTGGCGCGCTTCGGCGGCACGGTGAGCGCGCAGGGCAACGACCTGGATGTACGCACCACGCCGCTGAAGCAGATGTTCCGGGTGCGCGTGTTCTGGCTGGCGATCCTGACCGGCTTCGGCATCCTCACCAGCACCTTCGTGGCCGCGCAGGAGGAGCTGCTGTCGCAGGTGATCGTGCTCGCCGCGTTCATCGCCCCGATCGTGGACATGGGCGGCAACACCGGCAGCCAGTCGGCCACGCTGGTGATCCGCAGCATGGCGCTGGGCGAGTTGAAGCTGAGCTGGCGCGACGTGTGGTTCGTGGTGCGGCGCGAGCTGCCGGTGGCCGCCGGTCTGGGCGTCACCATCGCCGTGCTGGAAGCCGTCCTGGCGTACTTCAGCAAGGGCGTGGGCATGGACGTGCTGCTGGTGGTCGGCTCCAGCATGCTGGTGTGCACCGCGCTGGGCGGCATCATCGGCGCGCTGCTGCCGTTTGCGGCGCGCCGGATCGGCACCGACCCGGCCACGCTGTCGTCGCCGATGATCACCTCGATCATGGATCTGATCGGCGTGTTCATCTACTTCGGCTTCGCCTACCTGTTCCTGGGCGACCTGCTGGTGGCAGCGGCATAAGCGGCCTGCTGCCGCCGGAGCTCACGCCACCGGCGGCGGCAGGTGCGGGGCGATGAGCGCCACGGTGCGGTCGAGCGCGCCGCGTCCATTGCTGACCAGCATGCAGCCGGCGCGGGCCATGTCTTCGCGCGCCTGCGGATCGCGCAGCAGGGTCAACAGCGCATCGCCCACGCCCTGTGCATCGTCGGCGATCACCACCGCACCGGCCTCGCGCATGCGCCGGGAGATCTCGGCGAAGTTGTGCAGGTGCGGGCCGGTCACCGACGCCGTTCCCATGGCTGCCGGTTCCAGCAGGTTGTGGCCGCCGATCGCCTGCAGGCTGCCGCCGACGAAGGCGACCTGCGCACAGCCGTAGAAGGACATCAGCTCGCCCAGCGTGTCGATCACGAACACGTCGGTGTCGGCCTGCGGCCACTGCTGCTGGCGGCGCGTGGCCACCTTCCAGCCCTGCTCGCGGGCCAGTGCCTCCACCCGCGGGAAGCGCTCGGGATGGCGCGGCGCCCACAACAGCAGCAGGCCCGGCAGTGCCTCGCGCAGGCGCCGGTGCAGGTCGATGGTGGCCTGCTCTTCGCCTTCATGGGTGCTGGCGGCGATCCACACCGGGCGATCACCCGGCACCAGCGCATGGAACTGGGCCACGAAGGCCTGCACGTTGGGTGCGGCGATATCGAACTTCAGGTTGCCCAGCGCCTGCACCTGCTCGGGACGTGCACCGAGCTGGATGAAGCGCTCCGCATCGTCCTGCGACTGCGCGGCCACGCAGGTGACCGTGCGCAGCGCGCGCCCGATCAATGACCTCAGCAGGCGATACCCGCGCAGCGAGCGCGCCGACAGCCGCGCGTTGAGGATGTACACCGGAATGCCCCGGTCCCGGCAGCCGAACAGCATGTTCGGCCACAGCTCGGTTTCCAGGATCAGCGCCAGGCTGGGCTTGAAGTGGCCAAGGAAGCGGCCGACGCTGCCCGGCACGTCGTAGGGCAGGTAGACATGGTCCAGGGCGTCGCCCCACAGCGCGCGTACGCGTTCGGAGCCGGTCGGGGTGATGGTGGTGATCACCCAACGAATATCCGGGCGCAACGTACGCAGGGCATTGACCAGCGGTGCAGCGGCGTTGACCTCGCCCACCGACACCGCATGCAGCCACACCCGCGGCTGCCCGCTGGGGTGCGGATAGGAAGCGTAACGCTCGTCCCAGCGGCGGAAGTACTCACGCACCCGGAACCCGCGCCAGACCAGGTGGTACACGGTGATCGGCAGCAACAGGTACAACACGGCCGAGTACAGGCCGCGCAGGATCCATTCGACAGGGCTTTTGCGCATGCGCAGAGGATACGGGAGCGGCGCGGGGAAGGCATCCCGCACCGCCGTGATGGGCCTGCCGGGATGCATCCATTAGAATCCAATCCATGTCAGATAACGCTTCCACCGCCACCCGCCCGTCCCTGCGCGACCCGCGCAACTGGCCGATGTTCGCCGTCATGTTCGCCGCCTTCGGCGTGGCCCGGCTGCCCTGGATGCTGCAGCGCGCGCTGGGCCGCGGCGTGGGCACCGTGGCCTACCGCCTGGCCGGCAGCCGCCGGCGCGCGGCCGAGGTCAACCTGCGCCTGTGCTTCCCGGAGAAGGACGAGGCCTGGCGGCAGCGCCTGCTGCGCGACAGCTTCGACGCCCTGGGCGTGGGCATCTTCGAGTTCGCCCGGGCCTGGTGGGGCAGCATCGACAGCATCCGCCCGCAGGTGCAGATCGAAGGGCTGGAGCACCTGCAGCGCCTGCAGGCCGAAGGCCGCGGCGTGCTGCTGGTCTCGGGCCACTTCATGACGCTGGAGATGTGCGGGCGCCTGTTGTGCGACCACGTGGATCTGTCGGGCATGTACCGCAAGCACCGCAACCCGGTGTACGAATGGGCGGTGAAGTTCGGCCGGCTGCGCTATGCCAAGGCGATGTATGCCAACGAGGACATCCGCGCCACGGTGCGCCACCTGAAGAAGGGCGGGTTCCTGTGGTACGCCCCGGACCAGGACATGCGCGGCAAGGACACCGTGTTCGTGCCGTTCTTCGGGCACACCGCCGCCACCATCACCGCCACCCACCAGTTGTCCCGCATGACCGGTTGCGCGGTGGTGCCGTATTTCCATCGCCGCGAAGGCGGCCGGTACTTCCTCAAGATCGGCGCGCCGCTGGAGAATTTCCCCAGCGAGGATGTGGAAGCCGATACCGCACGCGTCAACCAGGCCATCGAAGCGATGGTGCGCGAAGCACCGGACCAGTACCTGTGGATCCACCGCCGCTTCAAGCGCCAGCCCGGCGGCCGCAGCGATTATTACCGGTAAAACCGGATGGTGTTTTCAGTGCGTGCGTCGTGACCGGGATGCCTGACGACCGAAAACGCCGCACGACCGGGAACGCCTCACGACCAACGGTCGTGCGCTACCGGGTGGGGCGCGGCATCCTCGGTAGGTACCGACCGTTGGTCGGTACTTCGCCTGCCGATCACGCGTCCGGGTGGGCGTCGTCCCGCGCCAACAGGCTGCCGGCATACAGCGCGGCCAGCAGCAGCGTCAGCCCGCCCCAGAAGGTGGAATAGAACGCCAGGTGGGTGTTGAGCGGGAACACGGTGACCGCCAGCGCCAGCATGGCCGGGCGGGCGCGTTCGCGGGCTGGCAGCGGCGCGAAACGCCACGCGCGCCAGGCCTGGGCGGCGGCGGCCAGCCACAGCAGCAGGCCCAGTACGCCGGTTTCAGCGAGGATTTCCAGCACGATCTGGTGCGCGTGCAGCGCCGGGCCTTCGCCCCACACTTCCTGCGCCTGCGGTGCGGGGTTGCAGCCCGGGTACGCATCGCGGAACCCGCGCGCACCCACACCGTTGACGGGGTGGTCGGCAATCATGCAACCGGCCGCTGCCCAGATCTGCGCGCGCCCGGACAACGCCTGGTTGACGCCGTCGCCGTCGCCTTCCCACGCCATCGCGGTGCGCGCCACGCGCTCACGCACCTGGCTGGAACCAAATCCGATCGTTACCGCGGCCACCAGCCCGATGGCCAGACACCCGATCAACGCGCGCGCGCCGAGCAGGCGCCAGCCGGAGTACGCCACAACCAGCGCATAGGTTAGCCACGCAGCACGCGAGCCGGCCAGCACCAGCACCACGCCCACTGCGGCAGCGGCCACGCCCCAGCCCCACAGTCCGCCGCGTCGCGCGGCGGCAAACAGCAGGAACGGGGAGAGGCTGGCCAGGACCTGGCCAAATTTCAGGTTGCACGGCCCCAGCACGCCGCTGAGCCGGTCCACGGCAGCCACTTCAGCGGCGTTGCACAGGCCGTGCCCACTCACCAGTTGCTTGAGCTGGTCCAGCGACCAGAACAACGCACTGCTGCCGAAGGCGGCCTGGGCCAGCGCATCGGCGGTCCACACCGCGGTGATCAGCGCGATGCCGCCGAGCGTCAGACGCCGCCGCTGCGGGGTGGCCACGGCAATCGCCACCAGCCACATGAAGGGCAGGTAGCGAAGGCCGGCCGCGGTCTTGCGCCAGGCCGTCGCCGGGTCGATCGCATCGAACGCGGAAAACGCCTGCGGCAGCCAGTAGCCCAGGAACAGGATGCTGGTCAGCGCCCATGCCGGGCTGCTCAGCAGGTGCTGTTTGCCCTGCATGCGCAGCTGCACCATGCGCACGGCGGCATACAGCGCGCCCAGCACCAGCACGCTTTCGGCGATGCCGGGCAACGGCCACAGTGCCACGAACGCCAGCACCCACCACGGCGCCCAGCGACCGGCGCGGGACGCCGGGGAGCCGGGCACAAGCACCGGCTCAGCTGGCAAGGGAGGTGTAGAGCTTGAGGGTGTCACGCTGCATCGCCTGCAAGGTGAAAGGAATCCGGGCAGGCAGGCTGGGCGGTTGCTGCAGCAGCTGCAGCGCACGCGACAGCAGCGCCGCACCGTCGTGCAAGGCTACCGCACCAGAGGGTTGCAGCTGCGTCAGCAGTTCACCCACGCCACCGTGGTTCCAGCCCAGCACCGGGCGCCCCACCGACAGCGCTTCAACCACGGTGCGGCCGAATGCTTCGGGCTTGTCCGACACCTGCAGCACCAGGTCGCTGGCCGCGTAGGCCTGGGCGATGCGCGTGGTGGGCGCGGTCATCAGCACCGCATCGGCGACGCCCAGGGTGCGTGCCTGTGCCTCCAGTTCGGCTACATAGGCCTCGCGGCCCGGCTCGCGGGTGCCCGGCATCCACAACGTGGCGGGCACACCGGACGCATGCAGGCCGGCCAGCAGCTGCAGCGCATGCCGGTGGCCCTTCAACCGGGTGCCACGGCCAGGCAGCAACAACAGCGGCGCATCGCCGGCCAGCGTCGGGTGCTGGGCGGCCACCGCCAGACGGGCGCGGCGATCGGTGCGCGCCACGCGCGGGAACTGGGCCACGTCCACGCCGCGCGGAATCACCTGCAGGCGCTCGGCAGGCACCCGGGGGTAGTGCGTCTGCACGAAGCTGCGCACCGTGTTGGACACGCAGATCACCCGCTCGCCACTGGTCATCACCGCGCTGTAGCGGCCCGGCGAGTTCAGCCCGTGCACGGTGGTGACCCAACGCGGGCGCTGGGCCTCGGTAAGGCTGCGCAGGGCGTACAGGCCCAGCCAGGCCGGCAGGCGCGAGCGCGCATGCACGATGTCGGCGCCCACTTCGGCGAACAGGGTGCGCAGGCTGCGCACGTGGCGCAGGGTCAGCAGCGACTTGCGGCCGATGTCCAGGGTGAGGTGTTCGGCGCCGCTGGCCAGCAGCGGCTCGACCAGTCGTCCACCCGCAGACACGACGATGGCCCGGTGGCCGGCGGCAACCAGGGCAGAGGCGATTTCAAGGGTGGAGCGTTCGACCCCGCCGGAGTGCAGCGCCGGCAGCAGCTGCACCACGGTCAGTCGGCGCACGGGAGCAGCGCTGACTTAGTCGGCCAGCACGAACACGGCGCCGCAGTACGGGCACTTGGCCTCGCAGTTGGGCTCGTCTTCGATCGGCAGGTACACGCGCGGGTGCGAATTCCACAGCGCCATTTCCGGGGTCGGGCAGCTCAGCGGCAGGTCGGCGCGATGCACGGTGTAGCGCTTCTCGGCGTTGGCGGGCGCAGTGGCGGTATGGCTCATGGCGTGGACACACACAAAGGAATTGCGAAGGGGGTGATTCTAGCACCCGGGGCTGTTGCATCGCCGTCCTCGCGCAGACCGACACATGCCGCCCGGGACCTACCTTCGGCGCACAGCACCGTTCTTTTTAAATCGATCCAAAGAAACTGTCAACCGCGCCCGCAACAGGCTGATTTTCCGGGTTTGGATCGAACTAAATGGCACTTGCCAGCATCGCCCCGGCTGTTGCAGCATCGGTCCGGTTCGATTCCTGCCCCGATCGCATGGCCCGTCCCCCGCCGGACCTGCATCGCCCTTGTGTCCGCCCCCGGCGGCCGGGGTGGTGCCTGTCTGCCGAGGTCGCCGATGCGGGCTCTGCCTGCCGCCTGCCCTTCCCGGGAGTTCCCTGCATGACCCTGCCTGCCCCGCGCCCTGCCCGCCACGCCCTGCTGCCCCTCGCCCTTGCTGTGGCGTGCGCCTCGCTGGCCCTGCCCGCCTTGGGCCAGGGCCTGCAGACCTCCTTCGAGCGCGGCGAACCGGCCCCGCTTGCCGGCAAGCAGGCCCTGCAGGTGGAAGTGGGCGGCGGTCCGCGCGCGCCGTATGCGGCCAAGCCCGGGGTCGGCTACAGCGGCCTGCGTGCTCTGCATTACACCGGCAGCGGCGGCACCCAGCAGCGCCGCCTGTTCAACACCGACGTGACCATCGAGGCCGACACCACGCTGAGCTGGCTGGTGCTGCCGGAGATCGTCGGCACGGACACCGTGGCCTCCACCTACGTGTCGCTGGACCTGCTGCTGGACGACGGCAGCCGGGTCTCGGCCAGCGACGCGCGCGACCAGCACGGCAGTGCGCTGGGCGCCGCCGCGCAGGGCGACTCGAAGACGTTGTACCCGCAGCAGTGGGCACGCAAGGCCGTGCGCCTGGGCGAGGTGCCGGCGCTGCGCGGTCGCCGCGTGGTGGCGGTGGAACTGCAGGTGGCCAGTGCGGCCGGGGCGCCGGTGTCGGGCTGGATCGACGACGTGCAGCTGGCCGCGCAACCCCGCACTGCCCCGCAGCGCGCGTCGGACTGGGTGCTGACCACGCGCGGCACGCAGGCCAACGGCACCTTCTCGCGCGGCAATAACTTCCCCGCCACGGCGGTGCCGCACGGCTTCAACTTCTGGACCCCGGTGACCGATGCCGGCGCGTTGAACTGGCTGTACCGCTGGAGCGAACAGAACGACGCGCGCAACCGGCCGCAGCTGCAGGCGCTGGCCCTGAGCCACCAGCCCAGCCCGTGGATGGGCGACCGCCAGACCTTCCAGGTGATGCCGTCCAGCGGCCGCGGCGTGCCCGAGGCCGACCGCAGCAAACGCGCGCTGTCGTTCTCGCGCGACAACGAACGTGCGCGCCCCTACCGTTACGACGTGCGTTTCGACAACGGCATCGCCGCGTCGATCGCGCCCACCGACCATGCCGCGCTGTTCCAGTTCACCTTCCCGGAAAAGGGGGACGCCAACCTGCTGTTCGACAACGTCGACGCCCGCGGTGGGCTGACCTTGGATGCGGCCACGCAGACGCTGTCCGGCTACACCGACACCCGCAGCGGCCTGTCCAACGGCGCCACCCGCATGTACGTGGTGGCCAGCTTCGACGCGCCCTGGCGCAGCAGCGGTCAGATCAAGACCGGCCGCCCCACCGGCTACATCAAGTTCGATGCCGGCAGCACGCGCACGGTCACCATGCGCATTGCCACCTCGTTGATCTCCGTGGAGCAGGCCCGCCACAACCTGGCCCTGGAACTGGCCGCCGATGACACGCTCGACCGCGTGGCTGGGCGCGCGCAGGACGCGTGGGATGCACGGCTGGCTCCGTTCGACATCGGCGATGCCAGCGACGACCAGAAAACCACGCTGTATTCCAGCCTCTATCGCCTGTACCTGTACCCCAATTCCGGCCACGAAAACGTGGGCAGCGCCGCCGCGCCCGAATGGCGCTACGCCAGCCAGGCCAGCGCCGCCGAGGACAACACCGACGGCAGCGCCACGCGCAGCTTCGCCCCGGTGCGCGACGGCAAGGTGTACGTCAACAACGGTTTCTGGGACACCTTCCGCACCACCTGGCCGGCCTATGCGTTGTTCACCAAGGACGACGCCGGTGCGCTGGTGCAGGGCTTCCTGGAGCAGTACCGCGCCGGCGGCTGGGTGGCGCGCTGGTCCTCGCCGGGCTATGCCGACCTGATGGTGGGCACCAGTTCGGACGTGGCCTTCGCCGATGCCTGGCTGAAGGGCATCGGCGGCTTCGATCCGGAAGAGGCGTACGCGGCCGCACTGAAGAACGCCACCGTGGTGCCGCCGGACCGCCATGTCGGGCGCAAGGGCATGGACCGGTCCACCTTCCGGGGCTACGCCAGTGCCGACGTGCACGAGGGCATGTCGTGGACGATGGAGGGCGCGCTCAACGACTTCGGCATCGCCAACATGGCCCAGGCCCTGGCCAAGCGCGCCACCAGCGCCGCCGCACGCGAACGCTATGCCACGGAGGCCGACTACTTCGGCCATCGCGCCGGCACCTACGCCACGTTGTTCGACCCGGCCGCCGGGTTCTTCCAGGGCCGCACTGACGACGGCAACTGGCGCCTGACCGCCAAGGACTACGACCCGCGCGTGTGGGGCCACGACTACACCGAGAGCAACGGCTGGACCTTCGCCTTCACCGCCGCGCACGACGGCGAGGGCCTGGCCGGGCTGTACGGCGGCCGCGCCCAGCTGGCCGCCAAGCTCGACACGTTCTTCGCCACCCCGGAAACCGCCGATCCCGCCTTCGCCGGCTCCTACGGTGGCACCATCCACGAGATGACCGAAGCGCGCGACGTGCGCATGGGCATGTACGCGCACAGCAACCAGCCGGCACACCACATCCCGTGGATGTACCTGTACGCCGGCCAGCCGTGGAAGACCCAGCAGCACGTGCGCGAGATCCTGGCGCGGCTGTACGTGGGCAGCGAGATCGGCCAGGGCTACCCGGGCGATGAGGACAACGGCGAGACCTCGGCGTGGTACGTGCTGGCTTCGCTGGGCCTGTACCCGCTGCGCATGGGCGCGCCCGAATACGCGATCGGTTCACCGGCGTTCCGCCACGCAAAGGTGGCACTGCAGGGCGGCGCGGTGCTGACGGTGAATGCCGCCAACAACTCGCGCGAGAACGTGTACGTGCAGTCGCTGAAGATCAACGGCAAGCCGTGGTCGAAGACCTGGGTGCCGCATGAGATGATCGCCAAGGGTGCCACGCTGGACTTCGTGATGGGCCCGCAGCCCTCCACCTGGGGCAGCGGCCCGGACGATGCGCCGCGCTCGCTCACCGCACGCGGCCAGCGCCCTGCCCTGCTGCATGACCTGCTGGGCAGCGGCGCACGCGCGCAGCTCGCCGACGGCCGCGCGGTGCCGGCGCTGCTGGACGACGATGCCGGCACGACGGTGCCGGTTGGCGCGGGCACGGTGGTGTTCAGCGGGGTGAGCGATGGCACGCCGTCGATGTACACGCTGACCAGTGGCAACGGCGCGATACGCGGCGGTGCGTGGACGCTGGAAGCCCGCCGCGCTGGCGGCCGCTGGGTCACGCTGGACGAGCGCCGCGGCGAGGACTTCGCCTGGGCGTTGCAGACCCGGCCGTTCGCCATCGGCAAACCCGGTCGCTATGCCGAATACCGGCTGCGCATTGCCGGGCCGGGGCGGATGCAGTTGGCCGAGGTGGAGCTGCTGGCGCCGATGGGGGAGCAGTGAGAATGGGCAGGACCGGTTTTTTGAAGCGGGCGGCGGCCTGGATTGTGGGGAGCCGGCCAGCGGCCGGCACTACCCGGGTGCGTATGCCGATGGTGGCGTGGAGCCTGCCAGCGGCAGGAAACACCCGGGTGCGTGTGCCGATGGTGGCGTGGAGCCGGCCAGCGGCCGGCACTACCGTGTTGCTGGGGGCGTTGGTGGTTTTCGATGCTGCCGCGTTCGAGGCCAGCCAGCAGCGCGAGGGGGTGACGCTGGCCTACAGCGATCCGGCCGACGCGCTGGCCGCCCCGATGCGCACGCGCATCATCGACACGTTCTTTGCTGCGTATGTGCGCGAGCGCGCCGACTTCCATCCCGGTGCGCCGTCGCAGGTGCGGATCGTGATCGACCCCGCCTACGACGGCATCGCCTTCGTCGGCGAAGGCAAGGGCGCGGCCACCATCACGATCAATCCGGCCTGGCTGGCCAAGCACCCCGACGACGTCGACCTGGTCACCCACGAGGCCATGCACATCGTGCAGGGCTACCCCGAATACGCCAATGAGCGCGTGCCGGGCTGGCTGGTGGAAGGCATTGCCGACTACGCCCGGGATCGCTACGGCCGGGAAAATGCAGCCGCTGGCTGGGCGCTGCCGACGGCGGTGAAGGACGGGCAGAACTTCGACACGGGCTACCGGGTGACCGGTGCGTTTCTGTCGTGGAGCGAGGCGCAGCATCCGGGGCTGGTGAAGTCGCTGGATGGCGCATTGCGCGACGGGCGTTACACGCCGGCATTGTGGAAAGCGCGCACCGGCATGGCGTTGCCGGCGCTGTGGGCGGCGTACGTAAAGGCGCGTTGAGACGACCGCTGGGCGAGGGGGCGGCGGGTACCGACCGTGGGTCGGTACGCTTTCGTGGGTCAGCGCGCGCCCACCAAGCCGGCATACAACGCGAACAACTGCTGGAAATAGCGTCGGGTCATTCGATGGCGCATGGCACGGCTCCGGACTCTCAAGGGGATCTGGTCGGGCCCAGGGCGGCGGGAGCCGGTAGCCCGCCGCCGCGGCCGGGCCGCGTGGGGGTATTGGGCCCTCGGCAGGTTGCAGGCGGGTGACCGGGGTGCGGCGTGCGTGTGGCAGAGCAGAACGCCTGCCCACCAACGGTCGGTAGCTACCGGTTTCGCGGCGCGAAACCAAAACGCGCCCCGAAGGGCGCGTTTTGGCAACTGCAGGGGGAAGAACGCCTCAGGCGTTCTTCTCCGCCTCCAGCTGCTTGCGGATCTGCGCATCCACGGCCGCGATGGCGGTCATGTTGAGCACGCGGCGCGAGGTCGCGCTGGTGGTCAGGATGTGCACCGGCTTGGCCACGCCCATCAGGATCGGGCCGATCGCCACGCCGTCGGTGAACACGCGCACCAGGTTGTAGGCGATGTTGGCCGCTTCCAGGTTGGGCAGCACGAACAGGTTGGCGCGGCCCTTCAGCGTGCTGTCGGGCAGCAGCTTCTGGCGCAGTGCCTCGTCCCAGGCGGTGTCGCCCTGCATTTCACCGTCCACGTTCAAACGCGGGTTGCGCTTGAGCAGCAGCGAACGCACGGTGCGCATCTTCAGCGCGTCGCGGGAATCGTGGCTACCGAAGTTGGAGTGCGACAGCAGCGCCACCTTCGGTTCAATCCCGAACAGCTTCATGCGGTAGGCCGCCTGCAGGGTCGCTTCGCAGATCTGCTCGGCGGTCGGGTCTTCCTGCACGTGGGTGTCCACGAAGAAGAACACGCCCTGCTGGTTGATCACGCCGGTCATCGCCGAGGTCGAGGTCACCTTCGATTCCAGCGGCAGCACGCTGCGCACGTAGCCCAGCTTCTTGTGGAAGCGGCCCACCACGCCGGTGAGCATGGCATCGGCTTCGCCGCGCGCCACCATCACCGCGGCAATCAATGTCGGCCGCGAACGCATCAGGTTCTTGGCCGCCGCCACGGTCACGCCGCGACGCCCGGTGAGGTTGTGGTAGTACTGCCAGTACTCGTTGAAGCGCGGATCGTCGTTGATGTTGGTGATGTCGAAATCATCACCGGCCTTCATGCGCAGGCCCAGGCGCTCCACGCGCGATTCGATGACGTCCGGGCGGCCGATCAGGATCGGACGGGCCAGCCCTTCATCCACCACGTTCTGCACCGCGCGCAGCACCACTTCCTCTTCGCCTTCGGCGTACACCACGCGCTGCTTGTCGGCGCGCGCACGGTCGTACACCGGCTTCATCATCAGGCTGGTGCGGTAGACGAACTGGGCCAGCTTTTCGCGGTAGGCGCCCATGTCGGCGACCGGACGGGTCGCGACGCCGGAATCCATCGCGGCCTGCGCCACGGCGGCCGACAGCTCCACCAGCAGGCGGCGGTCGAACGGACGCGGAATCAGGTAATCGCGGCCGAAGCTCGGGGTCTCATCGCCATAGGCCGACCCCAGGTCGCTGGCCTCGCGGCGCGCCATCGCGGCGATCGCGTGCACGCAGGCGATCTTCATTTCTTCGTTGATCGCCGTGGCGCCCACGTCCAGCGCACCGCGGAACAGGTACGGGAAGCACAGCACGTTGTTGATCTGGTTCGGGTAGTCCGAACGGCCGGTGCCGATCAGCGCGTCCGGACGCACCGAACGGGCCACTTCCGGCATGATTTCCGGGGTCGGGTTGGCCAGCGCGAAGATCACCGGGTCCTTGGCCATGGTCTTGACCATGTCCGCGGTCAGGATGCCCGGCGCCGACAGGCCCAGGAAGATGTCCGCGCCGTCGACGATCTCGGCCAGCGTGCGCTTGTCGGTGTCGCGTGCGTAACGCGCCTTTTCCGGGTCCAGGTCGGTGCGGCCGGTGTGGATCACCCCGTCGCGGTCGAAGGCCAGGATGTTTTCCTTCTTCAGGCCCAGCGACACCAGCATGTTGACGCAGGAGATACCCGCCGCGCCCATGCCGGTGGTGGCCAGCTTGACGTCTTCGATCCGCTTGCCGGTCACGACCATGGCGTTGAGCACCGCGGCACCGACGATGATCGCCGTGCCGTGCTGGTCGTCATGGAACACCGGGATGTTCATCCGCTCGCGCAGCTTGCGCTCGACGATGAAGCACTCCGGGGCCTTGATGTCTTCCAGGTTGATGCCGCCGAAGGTCGGCTCCAGCGAGGCGATGATGTCGACCAGCTTGTCCGGGTCGTTCTCGTCGATCTCGATGTCGAACACATCGATGCCGGCGAACTTCTGGAACAGCACGCCCTTGCCTTCCATCACCGGCTTGCCGGCCAGCGGGCCGATGTTGCCCAGGCCCAGCACGGCGGTGCCGTTGGAAATGACGGCGACGAGGTTGCCGCGGGCGGTCAGTTCGCTGGCCTGCTGCGGGTCGGCCATGATCGCCTCGCAGGCGTGTGCCACGCCCGGCGAGTACGCCAACGACAGATCACGCTGGGTCAGCATCGGCTTGGTCGCTGCGACGCGGATCTTGCCCGGCGGCGACATGCGGTGGTAATCGAGGGCAGCCTGTTTGAAATCTTCGTTGGACATCGCTTTCTGCAGATGAATGGGCGAGAGGAACAGGGGATCATACCCCCGTTGGCGTGGATGGACCTGTCGCTACGCTGTCGCGATCATGCTGCAACCGCACATATCGGCGCCGTTCGGCAGCGTATGCGCAGCGTGGCGCAGTGCGATGACAACCCGCATCAGCGGCGGTACGTCAATGAAAAAATCAGGGCCTGCCATCCGGGGGGACGGTGCAGGCCCTGCAACACACGCACGCATCAAACGGGTATCAGCGGGCCGGGGCGGTCAGCGGCGACGGCAGGTCGTCGGTGGTCAGCGCCGGCAGTTCGGCCTCGCGGCCGTCCAGGGCCAGCGCCAGGCGGTCGCGGTCCAGCGCGCCTTCCCAGCGCGACACCACCACGGTGGCCACGGCATTGCCGATGAAGTTGGTCAGCGAGCGGCATTCGCTCATGAAGCGGTCCACGCCCAGGATCAGCGCCATGCCGGCCACCGGCACTTCCGGCACCACGGCCAGGGTGGCGGCCAGGGTGATGAAGCCGGCACCGGTGACGCCGGCGGCGCCCTTGGAGCTCAGCATCGCCACCAGCAGCAGCGCGATCTGGTGGCCCAGGGTCAGCTCGGTATTGGTGGCCTGGGCGATGAACAGCGCGGCCAGGGTCATGTAGATGTTGGTGCCGTCCAGGTTGAACGAGTAGCCGGTGGGCACCACCAGGCCCACCACCGACTTGGCGCAGCCGGCGCGCTCCATCTTCTCCATCAGCGACGGCAGCGCCGACTCCGACGAGGAGGTGCCCAGCACCAGCAGCAGTTCGGCCTTCAGGTAGCGGGCCAGCTTGAACACCGAGAACCCGCACAGGCGGCAGACCACGCCCAGGATGACCGCCACGAACAGGAAGGCGGTGAGGTAGAACGAGCCCACCAGCCAGGCCAGGTTGACCAGCGAACCCACCCCGTACTTGCCGATGGTGAAGGCGATGGCACCGAAGGCGCCGATCGGGGCGGCCTTCATCAGGATATGGACCAGGCGGAATACCGGGGCGGTCAGCGCCTCCAGGAAGGTCAGCACCGGGCGGCCCTTGGCACCGGTCAGTGCCAGGGCCACGCCGAACAGCACCGCCACGAACAGCACCTGCAGGATGTTGCCGTCGACGAAGGCGCTGACCAGGGTGGCCGGGATGATGTCCATCGCAAAGCCGGTGAGGGTCAGCTCATGGGACTTTTCCACGTAGCTGTGGACCGCGGTCTGGTCCAGGTCGGCCGGGTTGATGTTCATGCCGGCGCCGGGCTGGACCACGTGCGCCACCACCATGCCCACGATCAGGGCCAGGGTGGAGAAGAACAGGAAGTAGGCCATCGACTTGGCGAACACCCGGCCCACCGTGCGCAGGTGGGTCATGCCGGCGATGCCGGTGACGATGGTCAGGAAGATGACCGGGGCGATGATCATCTTCACCAGCTTGATGAAGGCATCGCCCAGCGGCTTCAGCGATTCGGCAAAGGCCGGCTCGAAGTGGCCCAGGATGGCGCCAAGGACGATCGCCACCACCACCTGGAAATACAGTTGGCGGTAGAACGGCAGCGGCTTGGCCGCGACGGGGGCGGCGGTGGGAATGTGCATGGCGGACTCCGGAGGGACGGTATCGGCGCGTCCGGCCTGCAGGGGGTGCGGGCCGGTTCCGTGGGCAACACCGCAGCCCGGATCGTGTGTCGGGGGTTGCGGCGGATGGACGCATTTGTACGCGCGAGTCACCGCCACGCAGATAACCTATTGGTACTAGCCCCCCGGTTCAGGTGGCGTTGGGTGCCTACACTGCGCCCCACACCGCCCTCCCCCACGGCGGCAAGTGACGCGCGCGCGGCCGGCTGGGCAACAGTTTCCGGCGCAGCGGCCGTTGTTGTCCTGTCCCGTCTCAAAGAGAGAGCTGCACGTCCATGCGCCCGACCCCGACCCTGCTGGCCCTGTGCCTGGCTGCTACCCCCGCCCTGGCTTCGGCCGCCGATTTCGACAACTGGCCGACCAAGGTCGCCTTCAGCGATGGCACCGAACTGGCCGCCACCGCCAACATCGCCTACGACCTCAACGATTTTTCCGGCAACAGCGGCATCGAAGACGATGACGCGGTGCGCCGCAAGGAATTCGGCGCCACCCTGAAGAAGAAGGGCGTGTACGACGCGATGGTGTACTACGACTTCCAGGCCGACACCTGGCTGGACGTGTTCGTGCGTTTTGAAAGCAAGGCCTTCTTCGGCAGCGACATCGGCCGCTTCCGCTTCGGCTACATGAAGACCCCGGTGGGCCTGGATGCGGGCACCTCCTCGCGCGCCGGCAGCTTCCTGGAAACCGCCCTGCCCGTGCAGGCGTTCTACGAAGGCCGCCGCACCGGTGCCGAATGGGTGCTGGAGCGCCCGCAGTACCTGCTGCAGGCCGGCGCCTACGGCGGCAAGGATCTGCAGGGCGACAACCCCGGCACCACCCAGGCCGTGCGTGCGGTGTGGACCCCGGTCAAGGCCGCCGGCGACGTGCTGCACCTGGGCCTGGCCTACTCGCAGGAAAACCCGCGCGGCTACCGCGATGGCCGCGATGTGCACCACGACGCCAGCGCCCGCCTGCGCGCCCGCCCGGAAGCCGGCCTGACCGACATCCGCCTGGTGGATTCGGGCGCGCTGGCCACTGCCGACCAGATCCGCCGTACCGGCCTGGAAGGCATCTGGATCCGTGGCCCGTTCTCGCTGCAGGCCGAAGCGCTGCAGACCACCGTCACCCGTGAAGGCAAGCCGGACTACACCGGCAACGGCCAGTACGCCATGGCCAGCTGGGTGCTCACCGGGGAATCGCGTCCGTACAACGCCGGCGCGGTAGCCAACATCAAGCCGGCCCATGACTACGGCGCGGTGGAACTGGTGGCCCGTTACAGCCGCCTGGACCTGGACGACGCCGATGTCTTCGGTGGCCGCCAGCACGATTGGACCCTGGGCGCCAACTGGTACCTCACCAGCCACTTCAAGTTCCAGGCCAACTACGTCAAGGCGGATGCGAGCCGTCGCGGCGTGCATACCACGCCGGAAATCTTCGAGCTGCGCGCCCAGATGCACTTCTGATCGGCATCGCGGCGGGCGTGTACACCGCGCCCGCCGCACACCCGTAGACTGCCGCCATGTACTGGCTCGGCCGCCACCGCACCCTGTTGTTGACCCTGCTGCTGATGATCGGCGGTACCGTGCTGTGCGCGGCCGCCGCCGGGCACTATGCGTGGCGACGTGCATTGGCCACCGAAAGCGCGCAGGTGCAGCGCCAGCTGGAACTGTACGGCCAGGGCCTGCAACAACGCATCGACCGCTTCGGCACGTTGCCGCAGGTGCTGGCACTGGACCCGGACCTGCGCCGCGCGCTGCTGCAGGTGCCCGATGCCGCCGCCCGGCAGCGCCTCAACCTGAAACTGCAACGCGCCAATCAGGTGACCCGCGCCTCCACCCTGACCTTGGTCGGCCACGACGGCGTGGCCGTGGCCGCCAGCAACTGGGACCAGCCCAGCAGCAACGTGGGCGAGGACTACAGCTACCGCCCCTATTACCGCCAGGCGCTGGCCACCGGCCGGGGCCGCTTCTACGGCATCGGCATGACCACCGGCGTGCCCGGCTACTTCCTGTCCCAGGCCATCGAGGAAGACGGCCGCCGCATGGGCGTGGTGGTGATCAAGATCGAGTTGTCGGCACTGGAACAGGAATGGCTGTCCAGCCCGGACGTGGTGCTGGCCAGCGACGAGCACGACGTGGTGTTCCTGGCCAACCGCGATGCCTGGCGTTACCGCCTGCTGCGCCCGCTGGGGCCGGGCGAGCGCCGCGAGATGCTGGAAGCGCGGCAGTACGCCGACCGCTCGCTGCAGCCGCTGCGGGTCCGCACCGAGGATGTGCTTGAGAACGGCGGGCGCATGGTGCGCCTGCTCGACCCCCTGCTGGCCGGGCCGATGCTGTGGCAGAGCCTGGCCCTGCCCGAGGAACACTGGAACCTGCACCTGCTGCACGATGCCGGCGCGGCCACCAGCGCCGGGCGCAGTGCGGCCATCGGCGGCGGCGCGGCGTGGTTGGCGCTGGGGTTCCTGGTGCTGTTCGTGCAGCAGCGGCGGCGCCTGGATGCGCATCGGCAGCGCAGCCGACGCGAGCTGGAAAGCGTGCTGGCCCAACATGCCGAGGAGCTGCGCACCGCGCAGGATGGCGTGCTGCAGGCCGCCCAGCAGGCCGACAGCGGGCTCAGCCGCAGTCTGGCGCACCTGCCGCAGGGCGTCGTGGTGATCGACAACACGCAGAAGCTGGTGGCGTGGAATGCGCGCTACCTGGAACTGTTCAAGTTCCCGGCCGGCTTGATCCGCGAAGGTCGCCCCATCGAGGAGATCTTCCGCTACAACGCGCGCCGCGGCCTGCTGGGGCCGGGGCCGATCGACGAAGCCATCGAGCGTCGCTTGAACCACCTGCGCAGCGGCCGCCCGCACATGCGCGAGAGCGAGAAAGACGACGGCACCGTGCTGGAGATTCGCGGCAATCCGCTGCCCGATGGCGGCTTTGTCACCAGCTACGCCGATATCACCGCCTACAAGAACACCGCGCGTGAACTGCGCTCGCTGGCCGATGCGCTGGAACACCGCGTGGCCGAGCGCACCCGCGACTTGGACGAGGCGCGCCGCGAGGCCGAGCGGGCCAACCGCTACAAGAGCCGCTTCGTGGCCTCGGCGGTGCACGACCTGCTGCAGCCGCTGAACGCCGCGCGCATGTTCGTGTCGGTGCTGCGCGGCAAGCTGGCCGGTGATGCACGTGAGTTGAGCGAACACGTGGATGCGGCGCTGGCCGCGCAGGATGCGATCCTGACCAGCCTGCTGGATATTTCACGGCTGGAATCGGGCGCCTTGCAGACCCAGGTGCAGGCCTTCGAGCTGTCGCCGCTGCTGGAAACGCTGGCGCGCGAATTCGGCATTGCCGCCGACAGCCGTGGCCTGCAGCTGCGCTGGGTGGACACCCGCGCGGTGGTGGTCAGCGACGAGGCGCTGTTGCGCCGCATCCTGCAGAATTTCCTCTCCAACGCGCTGCGTTACACCCCGCGTGGGCGCGTGCTGCTGGGCTGCCGGCGCGTGGGCGACCAGCTGCGCATCGAGGTGCACGATCAGGGCCCGGGCATTCCGGAGAGCCTGCAGGGCGAGATTTTCGAAGAGTTCCGCCGCCTGGACGACGGTGTCGAACAGGAGCGCGGTGCCGGGCTGGGCCTGGCCATCGTCGAACGCATCGGCCGCCTGCTGGGTCATGGCATCCACCTGCACTCCACGCTGGGCCGCGGCAGTGTGTTCGCGGTGAGCGTGCCGCTGGGCGATGCGGCGGCCATTCCGGCACCGACGCCGGTGCCGGCCGTGGCGGCTGACGCCGGCGATGACAGCCCGCTGCGGCATTGCCGGGTGTGGAGCATCGATGACGACCCGCGCGTGTGCGCCGCCACCCGTGCGCTGCTGGAGCGCTGGGGCTGCGCTGTGGAGCTGGCCGACGGCCCGCAGGCCGCGCTGGAGATCGCCTCGGCACTCAACGTGCCGCAGTTGCTGCTGCTGGACGTACGCATGGGCCAGTGGCACGGCCCGGACCTGTACGACCCCCTGTGCGACCTGTGGCAGGCGCGCCCGCCGGTGATCCTGGTCACCGCCGAGCGCGACGACGCGTTGAAGGCGCAGGCGGCGGAGAACGGCTGGGGCTTCCTGTCCAAGCCGGTGCGCCCACCGGCGCTGCGGGCGTTGATGACGCAGTTGCTGGTGCGACACAGGGCATAAAGCGGCTACACCTATCCCCGACCCGAAATGCCGGTTGGGTCGGTTCCCAAACGACCGCCGACCCTGCCGATCCGAGCGGCGAACGCATGCCCTGCAACGAAGCCGCCTTCAGCACAGGTCATGCCACTACCGAACCCTGCGCAGGTTATCGGCGGTCGATCGGGATGCGACCCTACCTCGGTATACGCATCGCGAATTGCGCGGGGTATCGGCGGTGGATCTGGATGCGAACCCACGTCGGACAACGCATCCTGCTGAAGGTAGGGTCGGTTCCCAAACGACCGCCGACCGTGCCGATCCGAGCGGCGAACGCATGCCCTGCAACGAAGCCGCCTTCAACACATGTCATGCCACCACCGAACGCTGCGCAGGTTATCGGCGGTCGATCGGGATGCGACCCTACCTCGGTCTACGCATGAGTAACCTTCGCGATGCACTGCAGCGGTAGGGTCGGTTCCCAAACGACCGCCGACCCTGCCGATCCGCACGGCGAACGCATGACCTGCGACGAAGCAGCCTTCAACACAGGTCATGCCACCACCGAACGCTGCGCAGGTTATCGGCGGTCGATCGGGATGCGCCCCTACCTCGGTCAACGCATGAGTAACCTTCGCGATGCACTGCAGCGGTAGGGTCGGTTCCCAAACGACCGCCGACCCTGCCGATCCGCGCGGCGAACGCATGCCCTGCGACGAAGCCGCCTTCACCACAGGTCATGCCACCACCGAACGCTGCGCAGGTTATCGGCGGTCGATCGGGATGCGCCCCTACCTCGGTCAACGCATCGCGAGTTGCGCGGGGTATCGGCAGTGGATCTGGATGCGAACCCACGTCGGACAACGCATCCTGCTGAAGGTAGGGTCGGTTCCCAAACGACCGCCGACCGTGCCGATCCGCGCGGCGAACGCATGCCCTGCGACGAAGCCGCCTTCAACACAGGTCATGCCACCACCGACCGCTGCGCAGGTTATCGGCGGTCGATCGGGAT
Source organism: Stenotrophomonas sp. GQ19 (assembly GCF_059758695.1). Classification (NCBI taxonomy): domain Bacteria; kingdom Pseudomonadati; phylum Pseudomonadota; class Gammaproteobacteria; order Lysobacterales; family Lysobacteraceae; genus Stenotrophomonas; species Stenotrophomonas sp. GQ19. The sequence continues at coordinate 567,942 of NZ_JCAXES010000002.1, forward strand.
GCGACCCTACCTCGGTCTACGCATCGCACCTTTGCCACTCGCGAGGGATGGGCGGATGTTCGCCTGCGCGCGTCAGCCGTCCATCCCCGCGCCAGCATCGCCTTCCGGCTCCAGCGCCTTCACCAGTACCGCGGCCTGCGTGCGGCTGTGGCATTCGAGCTTTTTCAGGATCGCGGTGACGTGCACCTTCACCGTGTTCTCGGCCAGGCCCAGTTCGTAGGCGATCTGTTTGTTGAGCAGGCCGTCGGCCAGGCACAGCAGCACGCGGAACTGCTGCGGGGTGAGCTGGGCCAGGCGTGCGGCGAGCAGCGCGTCGGATTCGGAGCGCTCCGGTGCCATGGCCGGGAACCAGACCCCGCCATCGAGCACCGCCGCCACCGCCTGGCCGATGGTTTCGGCGGGGGCGGATTTGGGGATGAAGCCGGCTGCGCCGAACTGCTGCGCGCGGCGGATCACGCGGGGGTGGTCGTTGGAGGAGACGATGACCACCGGGATGTCGGGGTGCGCGCCGCGTACGTGCAGCAGCGAGGAGAACCCGCGGGCGCCGGGCATGGTCAGGTCCAGCAGCACCAGTTCGATTTCCGGGTGCTGGTCCAGCGCGGTTTCCAGCGTGGCGGCGCTGGCCACTTCGATCACCTGCGCCTGCGGCAGTGACTGGCGCAGGGAATGGACGACGGCCGCGCGCAGCAGCGGGTGGTCGTCGGCGATCAGGACGGTGAGTTCGCTCATGCGGTCCATTGTAATGCGGTTGCCGGGCAGAGCCCGGCGCTACGCGTGGTGGTTCGTTGTGATGAGGCTGACGGCCAGCGGCCGTCACTACCGGGGTGGTTCGTTGTGATGAGGTTGACGGCCAGCGGCCGTCACTACCGGGGTGGTTCGTTGTGATGAGGTTGACGGCCAGCGGCCGTCACTACCGGGTGGAGGCCGGTGGCCGTCGTTACCGGTCGTCGCGCTGCCGCATGCTGCCGCGCCAGGCTTCGAGGAACTGGCGGCGCTTGAGGCCGTCCAGGTACACGAGCAGGCCCGGGCCCAGCTGGATGGGGCGGTAGCTGCGCGCGGGCGAGCGGCCACGTTGCTGGCCCTGTGCGGGCAGGATCGGCATCAGGCGGGCTTCGCGCGAGAGCACCTGCTGGCCGCGGGGCGACAGAAGGTAGTCGAGGAAACGCCGCGCCTCGTCCGGATGCGGGCTGCTGCGAGGAATCACCGCCGTGCGCAACACCACCAGCGTGTAGTCCTCCGGTTCCACGATGCCCAGCGGTGCACCGGCCTCGATCCGCGCCTGCGCGTAGGAGCCCAGCACGTTGTAGACCAGCGACAGCTTGCCGCTGCTGACCTGGTCGAGCAGCACGCCGGTGCGTTCTTCCAGGTGCACGCCGTTGTCGCCCAGCGCGCCCAGCAGCGCGCCGGCAATGCTGCCGCGCTGGCCGTCCTGGGTGGCCAGCAGGTAGCCCACGCTGCTGCGCTCCACGTCGTAGGTGCCCACCCTGCCCTGCAGCGGTGCGTCCGGCGCGCGCAGCAGTTCCAGCAGTTGCCGGCGCGTGTGCGGTACCCGCGCCGCTGGCAGGGTGCGGGTGTTGTAGACGATGGCCACCGGCTCGTAGCTGATCCCGAACGCTTCGTGCCGCCATTGCGCCCACGCCGGCAAGGCGTCGGTCTGCACCGAGCGGTGCGGCAGCGCATGGCCGTCGTTGACCAGCTTGGTCTGCAGGTCCATGCCGCTGCTGATCAGCATGTCAGGCGCCTGTGGACCGCCGCGATCGCGCAGGTAGCGCGCGTAGATGTCCTGGGTGATGACATCCTCGTAGAGGATCTCGGTGCCCGGGTGCAGGCGCTGGTAGTCGGCGATCACCGTGGCGAACACTTCGATGTCGGTCGAGCCATGGATGCGCAGCTGCGCCACTGCCGGCCCCTTGGCCGGGAAGCGCTGCACATCGCCCGGTGCGGCCAGCGCCGGGCCTGCCACCAACAACTGCAACAGCACAAGCCACACGTACTTCATGCATGCATCCTCGGCAGGCGGATGGTGGCCACCAGGCCCCCTCCCACGCGGTTGCTCAGGTCGATCTGGCCGCCATGGCTGTCCACCACGCGCTTGACGATCGCCAGGCCCAGCCCGGCGCCGCCCGCTGCGGCCCCTTCGCCGCGCGCGAAACGCTCGAACACGCGCTCGGCATCGGCCGCGGCAATGCCCGGACCGTGGTCGGCGATGGTCAGCACCCAGTGCTGCGCCTCTTCGGTAAGCGCCACCTGCAGCGCACCGTCGCCGCCGTATTTGAGGGCGTTGTCGATGAGATTCTTGATGGCCTCGCGCAGCAGTAGCGCGTCGCCATGTATCCAGGCCGCCTGTGCGCTCACCGCCAGCTGCACGCGCGGGGCCGGCAGTGCCTGCGGCAGCGCTTCATGCAGCGCCTGGTGCACGGTTTCGGCCAGGTCCACCGGGGCGAAGCGCTGCAGGTTGGCCCGGTGGATCACGCTGGCGTCGCTGAGCAGCTGGTTGAGCAACCGGCTCATGTGGGTGGCGTTGCGTTCGATGGCGTGCAGGCTGCGCCGCATGTCCTCGGGGTCTTCCTCGTCCAGTGCCAGCTGCGCCTGCGCGCGCAGTGCGGCCAGTGGCGTGCGCATCTGGTGCGCCGCCTCGGCCATGAACGCGCGCAGGGTTTCATTGCTGCCCTGCAGACGGCCCATGAAGTGGTTCAGCGCACCCACCATCTTGTCCATCTCGCGCGGCACGCTGGCATCGAGCGGTTTCAGGTCGGACGGTTCACGCCGTGCCAGTTCGCGCTCCATCCGCACCAGCGGGCGTAGCGCGCGGTGCACGCCCAGACCCACCAGGGCCAGCGACAGCAGCGACAACACGGCGATGGCCAGCAACGCACGGGTCACCATGTCCTGCGCCAGCGCTTCGCGCGCGCGCCGGGTCTGGCCCACCTGCACCCGCACTTCGCCCTGCGCCGACGGCGAGGACACCCGCCGCGAGACCACCACGAAACGCACCTGCTCGCCACTGTAGAGCGCATCGAACAACTGCGGACGGTCGCTGGGCGCGTGCGGCGGCAGCGGCAGGTCCGCATACCCGGTCACCGTCTGGTCGCGCGCGTCGGACACGCGGTAGAACACGCGGTCTTCCGGCGCCATGGCCAGCAGGTCCAGCGCGGCATACGGCAGATCGACCTGCCATTGCGCCTCAACCAGCGCCACCGAATCGATGATCGACAGCGCCGAGGACACCAACAGGTGGTCGTAGGAGCGGTTGGCCGCGCGTTGCCCGTAGGCGCGCGCGCCGAACAGCAACGCCACCGCGAACAGCGCCAGGAACGCGCCCAGGTACAGCCACAGCGTGTGCCGGATCGAGCCGGACGTGCGCGGGTCAGTCGTCATCGCCGCCCGCACTGCCGGCGTCGTCGCCCAGCGCTTCGAGCAGGTAGCCGCTGCCACGCACGGTCACGATCCGCAGCGGCGCGTCGGCCAGCTTGCGGCGCAGGCGGCCCACGTAAAGTTCGATCGCATTGGGGCCGGCCTCGTCGTCGAAGCCGAACAGGCCGTTGCCGATCTCGTCCTTGCCCACCACCTGGCCCAGCCGCCCCATCAAGATTTCCAGCAGGCGGTACTCGCGGTTGGGCAGTTCGATCGGCTGGCCGTCCAGGCTGACCCGGTGCGAGGCGTTGTCGAACTGGAACGCGCCGATCTGCACCACTTCGCTGGCCTGGCCACGGGTACGCCGCAGCAGGACCCGGCAGCGCGCCTCGAATTCGCGGAAATCGAAGGGTTTGCCCAGGTAATCGTCCGCGCCCACGTCCAGTGCCTGCACGCGGTCTTCGATGCCGTCGCGCGCGGTCAGCATCAGCACCGGGGTGCTGTCGCCGCGCTCGCGCATGCCGGCCAGCACGCGCAGGCCGTCCAGCTTGGGCAGGCCGATATCCAGCACCACCAAGTCGAAGCTCTGGTAGCGCAGCACGCTGGCCGCCGCCAGCCCGTCGCTCTGCCAGTCCACCGCGTGGCCACTGCGGCGCATGCGGCGAACGATGGCATCAGCCAGGTCCGGGTTGTCTTCCACCAGCAGCAGGCGCATCGGGTCAATTCGTCGAAGGTGCATGAATGCTAGCGCGAGCGGCCGCTGCCGTGGGCTTCGCTGCACTGCACAAACCCCTGACAGGTGGATGACAGCTTCGCGGCACTAGGCTGCGCCATCGCGTCGCAGTCCCCTGCCACGCCATTGGCGACATCACCGCACTGACGTACCTGGGAGGGTCCGTGGAACTGAACTCACTGCGCTGGCGCACGCCGGCTGCCTGCACCCTGCTGTTGCTGACCGCGCCGGTCTGGGCCGCCGAGGACAACGACGACGACCGCCCGGTCACCGCCACCGTCGGCGGCCGCCTGCACCTGGATTTCGCCGATTTCAGCAACGATGGCCGGGGCACCCCGAACAAGGACGACACCGAGATCCGCCGCGCCTGGCTGGATGTGTCCGGCAAGTTCTTCGTGGTCGACTACAAGCTGGAAGCGGACGTCTCCGGCGACCGGGTGGAGGCCAAGGACGTGTTCGTCAGCCGCAGCTTCGGTGACGCCGGCAAGCTCACCGTGGGCCAGTTCAAGCAGTTCTTCTCGCTGGACGACCGCACCAGCTCCAACTACGGCACCTTCCTGGAACGCGGCAACGCCGGCACCACGCTGGCCCCGCTGTACCGGCTGGGCGCCTCGTGGCAGGCCGCGCGCGGCGACATGACCTGGGCGGCCAGCGCCTACAGCCTGGAGAGCATCGACGCCTGGCAGGTCAAGGGCCGCGCCGCCGGTGGCCGTGCCACCTGGGCACCGGGCGCCACCGCTGGCGAAGTGCTGCATCTGGGCCTGTCGCTGGCCCACGAGCGCTATGACAATCCCGGCGCCAACGGCGTGCCCGGGCTGAAGATCCGCCCGCGCCCGGCCGGCCACCTGTCCGACAACAGCCGCCTGACCCTGGTCGATTTTTCGGCCGGCCGCGACACCGACGTCAACAAGTGGTCGCTGGAGTACGCGCAGGTGCGCGGCCCGCTGTCCTGGCAGGGCGAGTTCAGCGGCGCCACCTTCGACGACGGCAGCCAGCGCGGCAAGGTCCTGGCCGGCTACGGCCTGGTCAGCTGGTTCGTCACCGGCGAGTCGCGCGTGTACGACCGCAAGACCGGCCGCTTCGGTCGGGTCAAGGATTTCCAGCACAAGGCAGGCGCCTTCGAGCTGGCACTGCGCTACGACCAGATGCGCGGCGACCAGCACCTGATCGGCCAGCCGGACCTGCGCGATGCACAGACCGAGGCATGGACGCTGGGCAGCAACTGGTACATGCGCCCGAACCTGCGCTTCATGCTCAACCTGATCGAAAGCCGCAACCGCGACCGCCTGACCGCAACCACCGTGGACCGCACCCGCGCGGTGACCGGCCGCCTGCAGTTCGATTTCTGAGCCTTCCCTTCCGTCTTTCCCTTCCAGGAGTCTGCAGATGATGCTGAGCATCCTCGGCTTTGGCATGGTCATTACATTCATGTATTTGATCATGAGCAAGCGGCTGTCGCCGCTGGTTGCCCTCATCACCATTCCGATCATCTTCGCGCTGCTGGGCGGCTTCGGTGCCGACATCGACGAGATGATGCTGGAGGGCATCAAGAAGATCGCGCCCACCGGCGTGATGCTGATGTTCGCCATCCTGTACTTCGGGGTGATGATCGATGCGGGCCTGTTCGACCCGCTGGTGCGGATCATCCTGCGCTTCGTCAAGGGCGACCCGATGAAGATCGTGCTCGGCACCGCCATCCTGGCGATGCTGATCTCGCTCGATGGCGATGGCTCGACCACCTACATGATCACCGTGTCGGCGATGCTGCCGCTGTACCAGCGGCTGGGCATGAACGCGTTGAACATGACCTGCGTGACCATCCTCGCCGGTGGCGTGATGAACCTGACCCCGTGGGGCGGGCCCACCGCACGTGCAGCCACTGCGTTGCACGTGGACCCGGCCGATGTGTTCGTGCCGCTGATTCCCTCGATGGTGATCGCCTGTGCGGGCGTGCTGCTGCTGGCCTGGTACCTGGGCCTGAAGGAGCGCCGCCGGCTCGGCGTGGTGAGCCTGCCGCAGGGTGGCAGTTGGATGGACAACAGCGTGTCCGATGACGGCAACGCGCTGCCCACGGTGAAAGACGCCGAAGACACCAAGCGGCCGAAGCTGCTGTGGGTGAACCTGGCGCTCACCCTGGCGCTGATGACCGCGCTGATCATGGGCGTGCTGCCGATGCCGGTGCTGTTCATGGTCGGCTTTGCGATCGCGCTGGTGATCAACTACCCCAACCTGGCCGAGCAGCGCCGCCGCGTGGTCAACCATGCCGGCAACGTGCTGTCGGTGGTGGCACTGATCTTCGCCGCGGGCATCTTCACCGGCATCCTCAACAACACCGGCATGGTGGAGGCGATGTCGCACAGCTTCCTGGCGATCATCCCGGACAGCTGGGGCCCGTACCTGGCGGTGATCACCGCGATCGCCTCGATGCCGTTCACCTTCTTCATGTCCAACGACGCCTTCTACTTCGGCGTGCTGCCGATCCTGTCCGAGGCCGCCGGCAACTACGGCATCACCCCGGTGGAAATGGCCCGCGCCTCGCTGGCCGGGCAGCCGGTGCACCTGCTCAGCCCGCTGGTGCCCTCGACCTACCTGCTGGTGGGCCTGGCCAAGGTGGAGTTCGCCGACCACCAGAAGTTCACCCTGAAGTGGGCGGTCGCCATTTCGCTGCTGCTGATGATCGGTGGGCTGCTGTTCGGCCTGTACCCGCTTGCGTCCTGATCCGCCTACCAAGGAGCGTTCTGCCATGACCCTTCGCATCGCCTACGTCACCAGCGGTATGGGCAGTGTCGGCACTGCCATCTGCCAGAAGCTGGCCCGCAACGGCCACACCGTGGTGGCCGGTTGCGCACCGAACTCGCCGCGCAAGGCCGGCTGGCTGCGCGAACAGCGCGAGCTGGGCTTCGATTTCATCGCCTCCGAGGGCAACGCCGCGGACTGGTCCTCGACCGTGGCCGCCTTCGCCAAGGTCAAGGCCGAGGTCGGCGAGATCGACGTGCTGGTCAACAACGCCGGCGGCAGCCGCGACGTGTTGTTCCGGCAGATGAGCCCGGACGACTGGAACGCGGTGATGGGCTCGAACCTGCATGCGCTGTTCAACATCACCAAGCAGGTCATCGACGGCATGGCCGCGCGGGGCTGGGGCCGGATCGTGAACATCGGCTCGGTGAGCGCGCACAAGGGCCAGATCGGCCAGGTCAATTTCGCCACCGCGAAGGCGGCCATGCATGGGTTCAGCCGCGCGCTGGCCAATGAAGTGGCCACGCGCGGGGTGACGGTCAATACGATTTCGCCGGGCTACATCGCCAGCCAGTCGATCAGCAGTTTCCCGCCGGACGTGCTGGACCGGTTGGCCGGCTCGGTACCGATCCGCCGCCTGGGCAAGCCGGAAGAAGTGGCCAGCCTGTGCGCGTGGCTGGCGTCGGATGATGCGGCGTATGTGACCGGCGCGGATTACGCGGTGAACGGTGGGCTGCACATGTTCTGATGTTTGACGCGTCAAGTTGACGCGTGACCTCCCCCACGAGGTGGCCGCGACGCTGCGAGGCGTTGCGGCTTTTTTTTGTACGCCACACCGGCGCGTGTTCACCGTTGATCGACACGCCATGAAACGCCACGGCCCCGCAACATCAAACGATCGATGCCTATCGGCGCCGCTCGTTGGCCCGCGCACAAGTCGGGTGACCACAGTCACACATCTGCCGTCTTGCACGTTTTCCCAGCGAAAATCACGCTGGATGCGACATTCTCCAGCTACCCGCACTGACCCGCTTCACTTCTAATCCACCTACAGCATCAGCCACGTCTTCGTGGCCAGTGGATTAGAAGGACTCCCGCATGTCGCATGGAATCGCAGCAGCCTCCAAGGCCCACTCGCAACATCGCTTGATCGACATCGTGTGGGGACCGGAGGCCAGCCCTGCTCCGCTGCTCCCGCAGCGCATCGAGTACCGCGACAGCCTCAGCGGCGATTTCCAACTCACCGCCGCGTGCGTCGCCTCCCGTCCCGATCTCGACACCAGCGCGCTGCTCGGCCGCTCCATCGGTGTCGGGCTCATCAGCGCGCAAGGCCGGCGACGCTGGCTGACCGGCATCATCACTGGCGCGCACCGCGCAGGCCTGCATGGCGGCCTGCCGCAGGTGAACCTGCAGATCGGCTCGGCACTGGCTCTGCTGGCGCACCGCCGCGCCTGCCGGGTCTTTCAGGACATCAGCGTGCCCGACATCGTGGCGCTGATCCTGGACGAACACCGGCACCGCAATCCACGCATTGCCGCCGCGTTCGAGCACACGCGCCAGCTGCTGCGCGAGCATCCTCCGCGCTCCTACTGCGTGCAGTTCAATGAGAGCGACCATGCCTTCATGGAGCGCCTGCTTGCCGAGGAAGGGATCAGTTACCACTTCCACTTCAACGTGGATCAGCGGCAGCCACGGCACTGCCTGCACCTGAGCGACAGCAGTCTGTTCGACCCGGGCCGTGCCCGGCCACTGCGGTATCGCAGCGCACTTACCGAGGACCGCGACGACGATCTGCAGCAGTGGCAGGCACGTCAACATCTGGTGCCGTCGACCGTGACGTTGTCCAGCTATGACTACGCCAGCGCGCAGGTTCTGCAGGGCAGCGACGACACTGCGCTGCACCGCGACCTGCCGGCCAGTGACGCCACGCTGGGTTTGCAGGCGCATGAGGCGCAGACGCTCTACTACGCGAACGGCAACCAGGACCTTGACCGCTATGCGCGCTTGCGCATGCAGGCGCGGGAGCTGCGCGCACGCACATGGCTGGGTGAGGGGCAGTTGCGTAGCCTGGCCACCGGCGACGCCGTTATCATCGAGCAGCACCCGTTATATGCGGCCCCGGAAAGTGCCGCTCGCAGTTTTCTGGTCACGGGCATCCATCTGGAGGCGTGCAACAACCTGCCCGACGCGGTGCCTACCGGCGATGGCGAGGGTCTCACGCCCGGCCAGTGTCGCACCCGGTTCCGCGCAGTGCCGCATGACCAGACGGTGGTACCCGCGTACGCCGACCGCCTGCACCGCCCCACCGCCAACGGCCCCCAGACCGCCACCGTGGTCGGCCCACCCGGCGAGACGGTGCATACCGATACGCTGGGCCGCATTCGGATCTGTTTCCACTGGCAGCGCCCACAGGACCACCCCGAAGGGCACACCGAAGATGCCCGCGCCTCCACCTGGGTGCGCGTCGCCCTGCCCAGCGCGGGCGATGGCTTTGGTCACCAGTTCCTGCCGCGTATCGGTCAGGAGGTGCTGGTCACCTTCCTGCACGGCGATATCGACCGGCCGCTGGTGACCGGCGTCCTCTACAACGGGCGCCATGCGACACCCCGCTTCGCCGGGGTTGGGCACTTGCCGGGCAACCGCGCCCTGTCCGGCATCCGCTCGCAGGAACATGCAGGTGATGCACATGGCGAGTTGATCTTTGACGACAGCACCGGCCAGCTGGCCACCACGCTGCGCGCGAGCCCGCATGACAGCGCGCTGCACCTGGGACACCTGCACGGCCCCCGCACCGACGGCCAGGCAAGTCCGCGCGGCGAAGGCGCAGAGTTGCGCACCGATGCCGCGCTGGCGCTGCGCTCGGCGCACGGCCTGCTGCTGAGCAGCCACGGCCGCCAGCGCGCGCAGGGCCACCAGTTGGACCGCCAGGAACTGCAGTGCCTTCTGGACGATTGCCGCCGTGTGTTCGAGGACCTGGCCACCCTGGCCATCGAACAGCAGGCGGGCGCACCGGCCACTGCCCCGCAGCAGGCACTTGCCGAGGCACTGCGCGGCTGGGGCGACCAGGGCGGCCAGGCACCTGTAATCGCCGTATCGGCCGCTGCTGGCCTGGTAAGCGCCACCCCGGCCTCGCAGTTGCACGTCAGCCAAGGACACCACGATGTAATTGCCACCGGCAGCCTGCAGCAGACCAGCGTCGAGCGCATGCACCTGCAGGCGGGCCAAGGCCTGTCGCTGTTTGCCCGTGACGGCGGCATCAGCACCATCGCCAACGCCGGGCACGTAGCGGTGCAGGCGCGCAGTGCGGAAATCCAGGCGCATGCGCTGCAAGGCGTGCAGATCAGTGCCGAGAACGGTGAGATCGTGCTGGCCGCACCGGTGATCCGCCTGGTGGCGGCCGACGGCAGCTTCCTGCGCGTGGGCGGGGGCGTGACCGGGGGTAGCAAGGACGCCATCGCGTTCCATGGTGCCAGCCATGACTGGGATGGGCCGCGCACCGAGCAGTGGCAGCGCGCCTTGGTGGCTGCGCCGATTCCGCCGGTATGCCTGCCCTGCCTGGCCATGGCGGCCATGCGCGGCAGCGCGGCGGTCAATCTGGCAGGCGCGGCATGAATCCCCTGCCGCCTGCGTGCCATGCCGCATTGGCCACCCACGGGGTGACGCCCTGCGTGCTCGTGGACGGCGCCATGCAACACGCCGCCGGCGTCCGGCTGGCCCGCACGCCGGGCGCGGGCATGTCGTTGTTTGACGACCTGCCCGAGGATGCGCAGGCGCTTGGCCCGTGGTTGCTGTCGCCAGCGCAGGCACAGGCAATGGGGCTGGACGGTAGTGGCCCAGGCGTGAACTGGCTGGCCAGTGCGCTGGCGCTGCCAGACGCGGCCAACCACCTGCGCCACTGGCTGCGCGATGGCCACCCGCGCGGGCTGCACTACACCCGCCTGGCCGATGGTCGCGTGCTGCGTGCGGCCATGACGGTGTGGACTCCAGCGCAGCGGGCTGCCTTCTGCATGCCGTGGCGTGGCTGGTGGCTGGCTGACCGCGATGGCGAAGCGTTGGCGCTTGCGCTGCCCGAACCGTTGTCCCTTGAGCCGGGCACAACGGCGGGCTGGACCGATGCGCAGCGCGAGGCACTGGCAGAGCACAGCGGGGTGGACCAGCTGCTGCACAGCCTTAAAGGACATGTGCGGTACGCCGCATCGCTGACCTCGCGCGAGCGCAGACACGCCGTCGCCACGCAGGTGCAGCGGGCAGCGGTGGCCGCGGGGTATGTGGAAGCGCCGGACCAGGTGAGCTGGATTGCATTCGCGCTGATGCCGGGCGGCTGCTCCATGCCACTGGATGGGCACCCGGTGCACGCGTTGGCGTTGCGCGGTGATGCGCTGTGGAGCGCGCTGATGGATGGGGCGGCGTCGGATCTTCGCACTGCTCAACTACCTGACGACGTGGAGCAATGATGACCCTACCCCCTGAATATGCTTGGGCTCCTGAAGACGCCCGCGCAACGCGAACTCTCACCCCCTCGAAGGCAAGCTCTGCCCGGGAGCAGTCACCCCATTGCGCTCACTTTCAGGTTTCAAGACGACCCATGGCAGCACACCTCAAGGACAGCGAAAGAGACGCTTCCCACGCGCATGAAGTGATTGAACACTGGCGTCGCCGCAAGCGTAGCGTACTCCATGCAGCCACACTCGCAGCTGTGGCTCTCACCATGGCAGGCTGTAACCCTCCGGAGCGAAGTTCAGACCCCAACGCGCGCGTCGGCGGAAGCTTGACGTCGATGGACTACGAGCCGACCGACACCTTCGTGCGCCCTGTTTATGTCAATGGCTTGGGCGGAGACAGCGCCGGAACCGGCGGAAGCACCGCACTCGGCGCGATCAGTCTGCCGCAACGGTGGCATCCAGGACTCACAGTCCGTGCGAAATGGCGGCGATGCAGAGCTTTCTATGCGGATCGGCCTGAAACGGAGGAAGAGGCCTGTCGTTGGATCGAAAAGGACGTTCCGGTGCACCCCTACACCTACGTGGGGCGTACCTGGCTACACATCTTCGCTGACGACGAAGTGTTGGTCATCCCGTCCATGAAAGGCCCGAATCATCCTGACTATCCAGGAGCTGAATTCCCCTATAAGAACTTCTACGAGCGAAGAGGCATTGGCCGAGATGAGTGAATGCTCCCGGCTCCCCGAGGAAGCGGAGGTGATCTGTGGCGTGCAGCGGGTGTCGCGCACACTGGATGCGCACTCCCTGACGACTCCCGGCAGCGCACATTGCATGGGAACCGAGCCAGCAGACTCCTCCGTATGCGCCTTGATGAAGTCCCCTAGCCACCTTAGACGCAGTGCAATGCACATAGCCGCGCTCGCCGCCGTCGTGCTCACCTTGACGAGCTGTAAGCCTCCGGAGCGAAGTTCAGATCCCAATGCGCGCGTCGGCGGCAGCTTGACGTCGATGGACTATGAGCCGACCGACACCTTCGTGCGTCCGGTGTATGTCGATGGTCGAGGCGGAGACAGTGCTGGAACTGGCGGAAGCACCGTCCTCAGCGCGATCAGTCTGCCGCAGCTGTGGCATCCCGGGCTGACGGTGCGCGTGAAATGGCGTCGATGCAGGGCTTTCTATGCGGATCGGCCCGAAACGGAGGAAGAGGCCTGTCGTTGGATCGAAAAAGATGTTCCGGTGCATCCCTACACCTACGTGGGGCGTACCTGGCTACACATCTTCGCTGACGACGAAGTGCTGGTCATTCCGTCCATGAAAGGCCCGAATCATCCTGACTATCCAGGAGCTGAATCTCCCTACAAGAGCTTCAACAAGCGCAGAGGCATTGGCCGAGATGAGTGAATGCTCCTGGCTCCCCGAGGAAGCGAACGTGATCTTTGGCATGCAGCGGGTGTCGCGCACACTGGATGCACACTCCCTGACGACTCCCGGCAGCGCACATTGCATGGGAACCGAGCCAGCAGACTCCTCCGCATGCACGTTGATGAAGTCCCCTAGCCACCTTAGACGCAGTGCAATGCACATAGCCGCGCTCGCCGCCGTCGTGCTCACCTTGACGAGCTGTAAGCCACCTGAGCGAAGTTCGGACCCCAACGCGCGCGTCGGCGGCAGCTTGACGTCGATGGACTATGAGCCGACCGACACCTTCGTGCGCCCTGTTTATGTCAACGGCCGCGGTGGCGACAGCGCGGGCACGGGCGGCAGCACCGTACTCAGTGCCATCAGCCTGCCGCAGCGCTGGCACCCGGGCTTGACCGTGCATGTCAAATGGCGGCGTTGCACACGGGGAACGTTCTACATCCCCGGCAAACCTCAGAACGAGGGCTGCCGCTGGCTGGAGAAGGACGTACCAGTGCATCCCTATTCGTATGTGGGTCGAACCTGGTTACACATCTTTTCCGACGATCAGGTACTGGTGATTCCGGCCATGCTGGGACCCAATCATCCCGACTATCCCGGCGCTGAATTCCCAAACAAAGACTTCGACGAACGACAAGGAATTGGCAGTGATGAGTGAATCCGCATGGCTGCCAGAAGACGCGCCCGCAACCCAGCTCTTCCACCCGGTCATGTCCAGTGCCGGCATGGAAAATGTTCCATGCTGGATGAACGTGCAGTTCTCGGTGTTCTTCGATGGTACGCGCAACCACAAGGACGAAGACAAGGCATCCGGTTCGCACAGCAATATCGCGCGTCTTTTTGACAGCTGCAAGCACAAACCTCTGACTGGGCAATTCCGCCTGTATGTGCAGGGCGTAGGCACCCCCTTCCCCGAAATCTACGAGGCTGAGCCACACCCAACGGGCGCCCAGAAGGGAACCTACGGCGACAGACGCCTGCGATACGCATTCCTGTTCATCGCGAACGAACTGGCCAGACTTGCATCAGGCGCCGTCATCGTGCCCGAAACGATCTCCGACATCAGCCGCGCTGTGGAGGATGACGCGCAGGTCAAGGTGTGGCGACGAAAGCTGGAACAGATCCTGGCGAACCCGAAGCCCGGGGCACCAACGATCCCGATGATCACACTGGACCTGTTCGGCTTCTCCCGCGGAGCCGCCGCGGCCCGCGCGTTCCTGAATCACCTGACTGAATGGGCCGGCGGCGGCCAGCCGCGCGTCTGCGGCATTCCACTGCGGGTGCGCTTCATGGGACTGTTCGACACGGTTGCGTCGGTTGAGCAAGCCGACTCCGTTCCCCTGCCCTTCGATGGCCACATGGCGTGGGCCAAGCCCGAGCACATGCTCATTCCCACATTCGTCGAGCAGTGTGTGCACATGGTGGCAGGGCATGAGGCCCGCAACTCCTTCCCGCTCACCACCATCGGTGCTTCACGTGAGCAGGCGCCCGCGCGGCTGGAGATTGTGTATCCGGGCGTACATGCGGACGTTGGCGGTGGCTATGGCCCCGTGGCACAAGGCAAAGGAAGCCTTCTTGGCCAGCATCAGGTTCGACAGGATCAGTACGACATGCTGTCGCAGATTCCACTCAACGATATGTATGAACGCGCCTGCGCAGCAGCAGTACCATTAATCCCGAGGGCTGCGTTGGGGGATGCCCAGCTCACCGACGCCTTCGCCATCTCCCCCGAACTACAACGCAGCTTCAACGCTCACCAAGCCACGCTGCAGCAACATCGCGGCGGCGCGCCGCTGATGCGCCTCATGCACAGCCACTACCTCACCTACATCGGGTGGCGAAGAGACGTGTTGCCGCGTGCCCGGTTTATCGCACATCCCTTCATGACCCACTGCAAGGGCACCCAGGTGCAGGACCACATCAACCTGGACCAGGCCAATGCAGAGCTGGGCGTCTATATCCAGCCCTTCAGCCAGACCACGGACCGGCTGAGGGTGAAATTTCTGCAGTCAGGCCCTGTCAACGCCATTACACGTGAGCACCAGTGCCTGCGGATGTACGACCGTTACTGGGCGGGTGCACCCGTGCCCACTACGGCGGTCAGCACCTTCATGGCGCAGTACGTGCACGACTCGCGCGCGGGCTTCGTGTTGACCGATCCCCAATGCGAGCGTGACTACGAGAACATGGCCAAACATCTGGAAAAGAAGGACGACGATTATCGCAAGCGCCTGCGCACACATGCGCAGGAGAGGAAAGCCCAGTTGGACAAGTATCAGCGGGCCGTCGACGCGCATGAGAACTTCGTCCCCACAGGGTGGGGGCATACCCGGCCTCCCCGTCCATTGCCTCTGCTCGACCATCCCCCGCCGGAGGATCCGATGAGCGCTGATGAGCGCAGGGCACTGGAGATCTATCGCCGGGGTGACAAGCCGATTTTTACCGATGCCAAGCCTGCGTCGAGCATGGATGGGAAGCAGGACATTCTGGATGACATCGCGCGGGTGTCGCGACGCGAGCCGCGTTGGAGCTATCTGCGAAGGCGGCAGATATTTCGGCCTACAACCACGATACATGCCGTGCCGCAAGGAACCACGCAAAGTCACGCCGCCAAACGCCTCACACACGAGGACGGCCTGTCATGACCCCGGCAGCTCTCTGGCGGCGAGTCTTCTACGCTCTCTGTGCACCGTGGTCGTTGTTGATGGGCTGGTACGCGCTGGACCTGCCACCAGGCGAGCGCCTGGACGCGCTGGGCCCCTGGGCGGTGGGCAGTGTTGCCGCAGCCGCGTTTGCCCTGCTGGGCCGCGGCCTGCATGGGGGTGTGCAGGCGTGGTCCGCTCGCCCATCCCATCGCGACGCCAGTCCTATCCCGGCCGCCGCCGGCGCGGCGTCGGCGGCGTCCACCGAACCCACGCTGCAACTACGCGCCTGCTTCGCACGTCTGGAGCAGCATCCACCCGAGTGCCTGGCCACCCAACTGACCCAGTCCACGTCGCACGCCCCCCTGCTCGCCAACGACCTGCCCGACCCCGGCGCCTCACTGGCCGAGCGCGGCATGGCACTGCAGGTACGCCTGGCCCAGGCGATGGACATGCTGGTGAGCCACGTGCCCAGCGCCGGCCCGGTGCCGGTCTTTACGCTCGCCCCTACCCTTACCCCTGACAGCCGCTACGCCGCCGCCGACTGGCCCGGACTGATGGCGGCCCAGGCCACGGTGCGCCCGCCGCTGCTGCGGGCCGTGGAGCAGAACGGCCCGTCGCTGGCGCCCGTGCTGCAAGCGCTGCACGCGCAGTTCTCGGCATCGCCAATGCTGTGCAACGCCGTACTGTTGAGCGTGGACGGTGAGTTGATCCGCGGCCACTACTCCAGCCAACGGCGAGACCCGGACACACCGCGTCTCCCGCCCGTGCACGACAGCGTGGTGGTGTTGTGGATTACCCGCGACGGCCTGCCCGTCGCCCTGCGCCAGCAGGCGGTGGATGCCAATAGCACCGATGGGAAACGCGCCCGGCAGGCGATGGCGTGGTGGAGCAGGGAAATGGACAGCGTCCACGCGTTGTCCCCGGACGAAGCACAGACGCGGGTGCTGCCGACGGCGACGGTAGATGCGTTGCTCAAGGCATACAGGGCGTCCGACGATCCCGAGCTGGCTGACCATGCCCGAGCTGCCCGCATGCTGGGCGACGACACCTGGCACCCGGTGCCCTGGAGCACCCAGCAGGTGGAGGCCTACGACGCTGCGGCCGTGCTGGCCCGCCTGCCGCCCCCCCTGCACCTGCCGCTGCACGACGCGCACGGCAACCGATTGCCTGCCCTCGAATGCGAGCATGCGATCGCCGCCGGCTGGCAGGCGCTGTGCGCTCGCCTGCCGGACGATCAAGCGCCGTGGCGCGTCTGGCACGACAGCCGCGCCGATGCAGCCCTCACCGTCGCGCTGCGGCTGGCCCTGCGCGGGCTGTTGCCGCCGGTGGACCTCGACGACCCTGCACGTGCCGTGGATCTGGCCACCCGACTGGGTCCGCTGGGCAGTGGCGCCGGCGGCGCCGCATTGGCACTGGCAGCGGCCTGCCCAGGACGGCATGTCGTGGTCATTGCCGACGGCAACGGCGGTCTACTGCTGCAACCGGTGATCACCGCAACGCCGTCGCAGGCATCTGCCAGCCCCCTGCCCACTTCCGATTGCCAAGTCCTCTCTGGAGCGCCATGAAATCCTGCATCGCCCTGCCCCTTCTGTTGGCCGCCGTTACCGCAATGAGCGCCTGCGAGCCGCAACCTATCCCATTGCCGGAGATCTGGAACACCTGGCCTGAAACACCCGAAGCACCGCAGCCGCTGCTGGGGACGGTGTGGAAGCTGCACGACCTGCCCGGCAATGGCGCGCACACCGCAGTGACGGTGTCGCCGGAATCGCACGTGGGCTTCATCATCCTGGAAGCCGATGGCCAGCACCTTACCGGCTACGCCGGCTGCCAGCCGATGACCGCACTGTACCGGCAACAGGGCACGACGCTGAACGTGGAAGGCCTGGTCCGCACCGGCTCGCGCTGCCACAAGGACAGCATGGACGACATCGGCGACCGCTTTGCCGCCGCGCTCAGCACGGCGACCGGCTACCGGATGGCCAGTGATGACGCGTTGCTCCACGTACTGGACGGCGACACGGTCACCGCAACCCTGATCTATCGCACGCCACCGAAGGGGCATTGGTGAACCGCGCGACGACCCGGAGGCCGGCATGAAACACCCGGTATGCCTGGGCGATCCCACCAGTGGCGGGGGCGAGGTCGTCTCATGTCAGATGGATGGCCGTCGCCACATTGGCGGCCGCGCGATCGCCGTGGTTGGCGATCTGGCCACGTGTCTGCTGCATCCCGGGCGTCATGCGTTTGTGGAGGGCAGCGAACGGGTGCGGGTGGAAGGCCAGGCGGTGGTCGTGGATGGCCACCGCCTGGCCTGTGGCTGCCACGGCATCGCCGGGCATGCTACGCACGTTCGTATCCGGTAGGTGCCGACCGTTGGTCGGCACACCCGCGCACCCCAACCGCGGGGGTGGCGTTCGGCGGTGCCCGCGTTGGTCAGAACTCCGCTGCCAACGTCATGAACACCTGGCGCGGCGCGCTGGCGTGGATGGCGTAGCGGGTGCCGGTGGGGTCGGTCGGGGCAAACGAGCTGAGCTGGCCGGCGTAGCGCTTGTTGGTGAGGTTGGTCGCGTTGAGCGACACCTTGACGTCGCGCAGGCCCAGGCCGGGGCCGAACGAATAGCCCACGCCGGCATCGAAGGTGGTCACGCCCGCCACCGACTGGTCGTTGGTGTAGGTGTAATAGCGCTTGCCGGTGTACTTGGCGCGCAGGCTGGCGAAGTAGCCATCGCGGTTCCAGCTGATTTCACTGGACGCCATGCGCTGCGGGGTGTCCACGGTGATCTTGCCGGCCACCGGCACGATCGCCCCGCCGGAGGTGTAGTTGTCCTCGTAGGTGGTCTTGTTCCACGACAGCGCGTTGTACCACTGCAGGCCATCCACCGGCTTAAGGATGAAGGTCAGCTCGGCACCGCGGCTCTTCACCGAGCCCACGTTGATGAAGCGGGTGATGCACTCCGGGCGCGTGCCCACCTCGATGCTGGTGCACGGGTTGAGCGAGAGCAGGCGGTTGTCGAACATGACGTGGTACGCCGCGATCGAGGCCTGGTACTTTTCGCCGAAGGTGCGGAAGCCCGCTTCCAGCGTTTTGGACTTCTCCGGCTCCAGCCCGGCGCTGGCCGCGAACGATTCCGGCGACACCTGCAGCGGGCCGCCGCTGCCACCGCCGACGAATGCGGCGATGTTCTCCGAGTACGAGGCGAACAGCTCCTGGTTGGGGCTCAGCTTGAAGCCGATGCCGGCCTGCGGCAGCACCGATTCCTTGGCGGTCAGCGTGCCCGACGCGTAGCTGGCCTCGGTGCCCGGCTTGGCGTTGGCGGTCATGCGGGTGTTGGGGCTTTTGATGCCCACATCGACGGTCAGGCGGTCATCCAGGAAACGCATGCGGTCCTGCACGTAGAACTGGCGCGTGCGGATGTCGAAGTCCTGGTCGAACAGGCGGCGGTTCGGGTAGTTCAGGTAGGCGTCGTCCAGGAACGGACCGGTGATGTAGTAGAAGTTGCGCTCCACGTTGTGGTCGTTGCGCTCGTACCACAGGCCCGCTTCCAGCTCGTGGATGCCCCACTGCCAGCTCAGCGCGGCGGTGATGCCCTGGCGGTTGATGGTGTAGTTGGTGCTGCGGATGGAGATCGGCAGCGCCTGCGCGGTGCCCGGGTAGGACGGCTGGCCCGGTGCCCACCAGTGGCCCTGGCCACGGTTTTCATGGTGGTAGCCGAGCAGCTTCAGCCGCGCGGTGTCGCCCAGCGCGAGGTCGGCATCCAGCGCGTACAGGTTGTCGTCGCGCAGCGCACGGCTCTGGTAGTAGGCATCGTCGATGCTGTTGACGCCCCCGCTGAAGGCGCACTTTTGCGCGTTGTAGGTGCCCGGCGCGCAGTACGCGGCGGCCACGGCGCGGTCCCAGTCCGGCGCGTAGATGTTCCAGTCATAGCCCAGGCCACGCCGCAGCATGTCCTTGGACAGGTAGGCGTAGTTGGCCTGGCTCACCCGCGAGGTGGCGGCGAACGCACCAAAGCGGTGGTCGCCCACGTTCCACACGGCCTTGGCATTGAACTGGCGCGTGGTCTGGTTCTGGTTCGGCGCGGCCCACATGTCCGAATCCTGGTGCACGCCGGACACGTAGGCCGAGAAGCCGTTGAGGTCGCCGGTGTCCACGCGCAGGTAGCCACGGCGCTGGTTGTCGTCGCCCACGGTCACGCTGGCACGGCCGCCGAATTCGGTGGACGGGTCCTGCGAGAAGTACTGGATGGTGCCACCCAGGTTGCTGGTGGACGCCACGCCCAGCGAGCCGATGCCCTGCGACAGTTCCGCCCCGGCCAGGTTCTCGGCGATAAGGGCACGCGCGATGCTCAGGCCGTTGTAGTTGCCGTAGCTGTTGTCGCCCAGCGGAATGCCGTCCAGCGTGTAGCCCAGGCGGCTCTTGTCGAAGCCGCGCAGGGTGATGCTCTGCGATTCTTCGTTGGCGCCGAAGGCATCGTTGGACTGCACCGACACGCCCGGCAGGCGGTCGAGGATCTTCTGGCCGCTGGTGCCCGGCGGCAGCACCTGCTTGTCCACCGTGCCGATGCGCTGCACCTGGCGGGTTTCGCCCTGGCCGATCACCGACACGGTGTCCAGGGTCTGCGCGCTGAGCGCAACGGTGGCATCGGGGCCTGCGTTGGCGGCTACGTCGGCAGCGTGGGCATTGGCGGCGCACAGCGCAATCGCCACGGCGATCGTCAGGGGTCGGGTAAGCATGGTAGTCCGTTGCATGGGGGGTGATGACCTGCGCACTGCAGGTGCGTGACCATCATGCGAGCGCAACATGAAAGGATTCTTACGCCACGGGGTGCGGCGTATGAAATGCGACCCGACGCGCGAAACCGTGCGCGCATGCTCCCCGCATGCACCGAACGTACAATGCCCGCCTTACCGCAACGGCAGGGACAGCAGGCAATGAACGAACAAGAGTACGAGGCCACCAAGTGGGCGCTGCTGCACGCGCATCTGGTGCAGGCCACGCCGGAACAGCGGCACCTCTATGTGGCGCGCTCCAACTACGGTGACAACCAGCGCGCCCTGGCCTGGCTGGCCGACCAGCCCGACCTGGACCGCGCCACGGCGCTGATGCTGTTCTGGAGCGTGGGTGCGGGCGCGCATGCGCAGTACGAAACGCTGGACGACGTGCCCGACTACGATCGCGACACCCACCAGTTCATCGGTTTGGTGCAGCAACGCTTCCTGGACGGTTTCTATGCCGACCACGGTATCGGCTTCGATCCAACCCGGTGGGACGGCGCCGGTCCGAACGAGCATTCGGCCGCCGAACTGCAGCGCGTGCCGGCGCAGATGCTGCAGGCCGTGGATGGCGAGCATCAGATCGATCCGTTCGATGAAGCCTACGACGAGGACTACGACGACGGCCTGCCGATGGCGCTGGTCGAGCAACTGTACGCGCTGGCTGACGTGCATATCGCCTGGGAAGAAGCGAACCCGCAGTAGGTCACCACCGTTGGTGGTGACGCGTCGGGTAGATCACCACCGTTGGTGGTGACCTACTCGGCGGCCAGCTGGTCCATGCGGATGCGGTTGGCGAACAGCGAAAACGCCAGCATGCCGGCCAGGCCATTGGCGCGGCTGACCCAATGCGGCAACCAGCGCGGCGGGCGCAGGATGCCCTCTTCAAACAGCGGCGCGAAGGCGATGGCATCGTGCAGCGACATCTTGCCGGCAAACAGCCAGCGGCAGACCTGCAGGCGGTCTTCGGCCAGCATATGGCGGAAGAAGGTATGCACCGACACCAGCCCGCGCAGGTACACGGTGTCCTTGGTGAAGGCCGCGCCGCCGGTCGGCGGCACGCCGCGGAACACGCGCTGGGCCGAGGCGAAACTCTCTTCGTTGTTCTGCCCGGCCTCGCAGAAGTAGCGGAACACCTGGATGAAATCGGCGCCTTCGCGCGCCATCGCGATGGCTTCGGTGCGCAGGCTGATGCGCTTGAGCCGTTCGATGTCGATGCTGCCGGTGATCTGTTCGGCGAACGTGGCCAGCCCTTCCTGGGTGGCGGTGACCCGCGGCGAGGACAACGCCAGGCTGGGCAGGTGCGGCTGCTCGCGTCCGTTGAGGGCGGTCAACGAATGCACCAGCGCTTCGTGGTGGAACAGCTGCGCACGGTCGTAGGCGCTGAAGCGTGCACTGGTGCGCAGGCGGATCCGGGTGGGACCGGCGGCGGCCTTGGAAATCAGCTCCGGGTCGAGCTGCACGCTGATGATGCGCGATTCGAAGAAAGCGTCCAGGTCGCTTTGCAGCTGCAGCTGCAGCGCGGTGGCCGAGACCGGCACCTGTTCTTCGGGGGCAAGCAGTTCGTGGTCCAGTTCCTGCGCGATCTGGATGAAGTGGCGCGCTGCCTCGCGGGTACTGGGGCCGTTGCCGGGCAGCGGGTGCTCGGGCGCGCCGAACAGCTCCACCGAGTAGTGGTCCACCGCGGCGGTGCCCAGCGATTCCAGCAGGCCGGCGGCCAGGTCCCAGCTGTGCGCCGAGCGCTGCACATACAGGCCGATGGGATGGGTGGGATCGCATTGGGCGCTGATCGCGGCCAGGGCGCGGCGCGTATCGCTGAAGTCCAGCCGGGGATAGGACACCTGGGGCAGCACCGGGTTGCCGCGCGCGACGCTGGCCAGGAACGGCGCCTGCAGCGCGGCCGGCCAACTGGTCAGGCCGAGCAGCTTGATGCCGCCCACCGCCTCCACCAGCTGCGCATCGAGCGCGGTGTGGTGGGCCACCTCACGATCCACGGTCATCGGTGTGTCCATGGGCGGACAATAGCAGCCACCCATGGGGTGGCTCTACCCGCGGCCCCACCACGGCCGCCGCACACCGCCCGATCGTGGTCGACCCACCGGTGGCGGCACGTGGGTTATCGCCGGCCGCCCTTTCCGCCCGGTCGCCACTGCGCGCCCTTGCCCACGTGCTTGCGCTCGATGGCCTGCTGCGCCTGGCGCACCGCCAGCTTGGCCGCCGCGGCCGCCACTTCTTCCTTCAGCTTGAAGTAGTTCAACAGGCGTTCTTCATCCAGCGAGCCATCTTCGATGGCCGCCCGGATCGCGCAGCCCGGCTCACGCTGGTGCGCGCAATCGCGGAAACGGCATTGCGCCGACAGGGCTTCCACGTCGGAGAAACCGCCTTCGCTCAAGGCCTCTTCACCGGTCGGCTTGAGCTCGCGCATGCCGGGTGTATCGATCAGGCAGGCACCGGCCGGCAGCGGGATCAAGGCGCGGTGGGTGGTGGTGTGGCGGCCGCGCGAGTCGTTCACACGCACATCGGCGGTTTTCATGCGCTCCTCGCCAAGCAGGGTGTTGGTCAGCGTGGACTTGCCCGCCCCCGACGACCCCACCAGCACCACGGTGCGCCCCGCGCCCAGCCACGGCAGCAGCGCCGACGCGCTGGCCGGGTCGCGGCCGTTGATGGCCAGCAGCGGAATGTCCTGCGCGGCCAGCTCTTCCAGCACGTCCAGGGCATCCTGGCTGTACTCGGTCTGGTCGGCCTTGGTCAGCACCACCACCGGCTGCGCGCCGCCACCGCCCACCAGCAGCAGGTAGCGCTCGATCCGGCGCGGGTTGAAGTCCGCATCCAGCCCGCACACGATGAACACGGTATCGATGTTGGCCGCGATCACCTGCTGGTGGTAATGCTCGCCGGCCGCCCCGCGCTTGATCGCGGTGCGCCGCGGCAGCAGCGCGATGATCTTGATGCCGTCCAGCAGCACCCAGTCGCCCACTGCCGCGCGTTCATGGCTGGGGAACCGCGGCCGCTGCCACTCCGGCGGGGATTCGGTCTTGATCGCCGCGTCCGGCATGTCGGCCACGATGTAGCCGGTGCGGTGCTGCTCGATCACCCGGCCCGGACGGGCCTGCGGGTGTGCATCGAACAAGGCCTGCCAGCTGGGCAGCTCGGGGGCGCCTGCCCAGGGCCAGCCTATGGTCTGCAGGGCGCGGAAATCGATCGGTTCGCTCATCGCCCCATTCTACCCTCCCCCGCCGCTCCGGCCGGGCCCGGCAACTGCCCGCCAACAATGGGGTTTTGGCCCCGGCGGGGGCTTGCCCCGCAACGCACCAATTCCGCTACCATGCAGATTCCATGCCCTCCAACGGCCCAGTCATGTCCACGCCCCCGATCAAGCCGCTTGCCACCCGCGAGCGCCTGTCCGAAGTCCGCTACGAGATCCGGGGCGAACTGGCGCGGCGAGCGCGTGAGCTGGAGGCCCAGGGGCGCAAGCTGATCAAGCTGAACATCGGCAACCCGGGCAACTTCGGCTTCCGCGCACCGGAACACCTGCAGCGCGCGATCGCCGACGACATGGGCCGCACCGACCCGTATACCCACCAGCAGGGCCTGCCGGAGGCCCGCGAGGCCATCGCCGCCGCCTACGCCCGCCGTGGCGCGCCCGATGCGCATCCGGACCGGGTGTTCGTCGGCAATGGTGTCAGCGAGCTGATCGACCTGTCGCTGCGCGCCCTGCTCAACCCCGGCGATGAAGTGCTGGTGCCCTCGCCCGACTACCCGCTGTGGTCGGCGGCCACCATCCTCAACGACGGCCGCCCGGTGTACTACCGCTGCGCCCCGGAGAACGGCTTCCAGCCGGACCCGGTGGAAATCGAGACGCTGGTGTCCTCGCGCACCCGCGCCATCGTGCTGATCAACCCGAACAACCCCAGCGGCGCCAGCTACTCGCGCGACCTGCTGGAGCGCATCGTCGCCATCGCCGCCAAGCACAACCTGCTGCTGATGGTCGATGAGATCTACGACCAGATCCTGTACGACGACGCGCAGTTCCACCCGGTGGCCCCGCTGGCCGGCGAGCATCCGTGCATCACCTTCAGCGGGCTGAGCAAGGTGCACCGCGCCTGTGGCTGGCGGGTGGGCTGGGCGATGCTGTCCGGTGCAGCCGAACGGCTGGGCGAGTTCCGCGCGGCGATGGACCTGCTCAGCGCGCTGCGCCTGTGCGCCAACGTGCCCGGCCAGTACGCCATCGATGCGGCCGTCAACGGCCCGGACACCGTCTCGGCGCTGTGCGCGCCCGGCGGCCGCCTGTATGAAACCCGCCGCGCGGTGATCGAGGCCTGCAACGCCAGCGAGCACCTGTCGCTGGTGGCGCCGGCCGGCGCGCTGTACGCCTTCCCGGCGGTGGTTGGGCCGGCGGCCCGCAGCTTCGACGACCACGATTTCGCGCTGGAACTGATGAACGAGGAAGGCGTACTGGTGGTCCCGGGCTCGAGCTTCAACGTGCCCTACCGCCACCACTTCCGGGTCACCCTGCTGCCCGAAGCAGAGGTGATGCGCGATGTCTTCGCCCGTATCGACCGCGCATTGGCCCGGCGTGCCGAAGCGAATACCAAAGTGGTGCCGCTGAAGCCGCGCAGCGCGGTGGCCTGAGTGGCGCTGTCCTACCTGGCCCTGGGCGACTCCTACACCATCGGCGAAGGGGTTGAACCGGCCGCGCGTTGGCCACTGCAGCTGGTGGCCGGCCTGCGCGACATCGGCGTGGCGGTGGACGACCCGCAGATCATCGCCACCACCGGCTGGACCACCGACGAGCTGGAGGCCGGCATCGATGCCGCCGCGCCGCAGGGGCCGTTCGGCCTGGTCAGCCTGCTGATCGGGGTGAACGACCAGTACCGCGGCCGCAGCGTGGACGACTACCGCCCGCGCTTCACCGCGCTGCTGCAGCGCGCACTCGGCTTTGCCGGCGACCGTGCGCAGCGCGTGCTGGTGCTGTCCATTCCCGATTGGGGCGTAACCCCGTATGCGCGCGACAACAACCGCGACCGCGTGCAGGTCGGGCAGGAACTGGACGCCTACAACGCGGCCGCCGCCGCGATCTGCGCCGAACACGGCGTGTCGTTCATCGACATCACCGACCTCAGCCGGGTACCCGGCGGCGAAGCGGTGATGCTGGTCGACGATGGCCTGCATCCGTCGGCGGCGATGTACGCGCTGTGGACCGAACGCGCGTTCCAGGTGGCGCGCGTGCAGCTGGCCGACGAGGTGCCGCGCTGAGCACGGACGCCCTGCCACTGGCCAAGGAACAGGCCCGCCGCATCGCTGACGCCTTCATGCCGGCCCAGCGCTTCGGCAACCGACGCGATTACTACTACAGCCGCGGCAAGCTCGGCAGCGATCCGCTGTACCCGGGCGTGCTGACCGCGCTGGCGCCCGCGCACGGCGCCCTGCTCGACATCGGCTGCGGCCTGGGCCTGCTGGCGCACGTGCTGCGCCAGGCCGGGCACCGGCAGCCGTACCTGGGCGTGGACATCGATGCGGACAAGATTGCCCGCGCGCGACGCGCCGGGACGCGCGCAGCACTGGCCGATGCGCGGTTCGACTGCCTGGATGCCAGTGCCACCCTGCCCGCCCACCACGGCAGCGTGGCGCTGCTGGATGTGCTGCAGTACCTGCCCGCGCACGCCCAGACGGGGCTGCTGCAGGCGGCGGCGGCCCGCGTGGCACCGGGCGGGCGGCTGGTGATCCGCACCACCCTGGCCGACAACAGCGGCCGCGACCGCACCACCCGCATCACCGACATGCTGGCGCACCTGGTGGGCTGGATGGGCACGCGCCCGCGCCACTATCCGGACGCCGCCAGCGTGCGCGCGCCCCTGGAAGCGGCGGGCCTGCACCTGCAGATGCGCCCGCTGTATGGCAACACCCCGTTCAACAACTGGCTGGTCAGTGCCGAGCGGCCCGCGCTTGCCTGAGGGTCGCGCGCGGCGCGGCGCACGCGCATACTCGCGCCCCGATACCGGCATGGAGCCCGCATGACCCCGCCGTCGCCCCGACATTCCGCCCTGGGCATCGCCGCGCTGGTGATCAGCCTGTGCGGGCTGGTGATGTTTGCGATCAGCGCGCACTACGCGCATACCCCGGCCCATGCGCAGATGCAGACGCTGCCGGTGGTGCTGCTGGTGGTGGTGTGCATCAGCATCGGCCTGGCCGTGCTGGCCACGGTGATGGGCATCGGCAGCCTGCTGCAGCACCGCCGCCGGCGGGTCACCGGGGTGCTGGCGCTGGGGCTGGCGGTCACCCTGCTGCTGGCCCAGGTGTCACTGGTCAGCTGGATGCGCCAGCAATGGCAACACGCGCACCCGGTGGCGGGCAGCGCGCAGCCGTAACGCGGCGGCCCGTGCCGCCTAGGCCGCGTCGGGCAGGACCGCGCTCAGGCCACGATCCTGCAGGGCCTGCAGCACCGCTTCGATGATCGCCAGGTTGTGCCCGTGGGCGGCCCCCTCATGCAGCAGCACGATGGCGCCCGGCCCCAGGTCGGCCACGATGCGCTCCACCACGGCCGCCGGCTGGCAATCGACCCCGTCAAACCCGCGCGCGCTCCAGCCCACGCGGGTGAGCTGCCACTGCGCCAATGCCGGGGCCACGAACGGGTTGGTCATGCCCACCACCGAGCGGTACCAGCGCGGCGGCTGCCCGGCGAGGGCGGTCAGCGCCTGCTGGCACTGCGCGATCTCGTCGGCCATCGCCGCCCGCCCGAGCCGCCAGAAGCGGGCCTGCGGGTGGCGGTGGCTGTGGTTGCCCAGGGTGTGGCCGCGGGCCAGCATCTGCCGCACCAGTTCGGGCTGGGCCAGGGCCCGTTCGCCGACCAGGAAGAAGGTGGCCTTGGCCTGGTAGCGGTCCAGCAGGTCCAGCACCGCCGGGGTTTCGGGCGAGGGGCCGTCGTCGATGGTCAGCCACACCCGGGGCGCGCTGCCCGGCAGGCGGCTGAGCACGGGGGCGTAGAAGCGGCTGTTGGGCAGGAACACGGGCACCATGAACAGCGCGTGCGAGGCCACCATCAGCGCCAGCCCGACGGGCCAGCCCAGGCCCACCCACGCCAGCACCACCAGCAGCTGTGAGACCAGCAGCCAGGGCAGCCAGCGCCAGGGGCGCAGGGGAACGCGATGCAATGTTTCCGGTACGGTCATGCCCCATGATGCCATGCGGCGTAGAATGACCGGTTCCAAACGCCGGACCCGACCGTCATGTCCCTTGATCCCGCCCTGCGCTCGCGCATCGAATCCATCCTCACCGCCAACCGCGTCGTGCTGTTCATGAAGGGTCAGCCGAGCATGCCGCAGTGCGGTTTTTCGGCCAAGGCCGTGGGCGCGCTGCAGGACCTGGGCGTGGAGTTCGCCCACGTCAACGTGCTGGCCGACGCGGAGATCCGCGAAGGCATCAAGGCCTACGGCGACTGGCCGACCATCCCGCAGCTGTACATCGACAGCGAGCTGGTGGGCGGCAGCGACATCATCCTGCAGATGGCCGGCAGCGGTGAGCTGAGCAGCGTGCTGGGTCTGGCCGCACCGGACCGCACGGCGCCCTCGATCACGGTGACGCCGGCAGCGGTTGAGATGCTGCGCGGCGCGCTGGCCGATGCACCGGGTGCGTCGCTGCAGCTGGGCATCGATGCAAACTTCCAGCCAAACTTCCAGCTGGCCCCGCACGACGACAACGCGATCGCGGCCGAGTCCAACGGGCTGCGCGTGCAGTTCGATCTGGCCAGCGCGCGTCGCGCCGAGGGCATCACCATCGATTGGGTGGACGATATCCGCGGCAAGGGTCTGGCGATCGACAACCCGAACGCACCGCGTGCGGTGAAGGAATTGGCGGTACGCGATGCCGACGACCAGCTGCGCGCCGGCCGCCTGATGGTGGTGGACGTGCGCCCGGCCGACGAGCGCGCGATCGCATCGATCAACGCGTCGTTCGAGACGTTCGACGGTGACAACCGCGCCCGTCTGGAGGCCCTGCCGAAGGACACCGCGCTGGGCTTCCTGTGCCACCACGGCGGCCGCAGCGCACAGGCCGCCGAGCAGTTCCGCGCCCTGGGTTTCACCAACGTGCACAACATCACCGGCGGCATCGAGGCCTGGTCGAACGACGTGGACAACAGCGTGCCGAAGTACTGATCGACGTCAGTTCAGCGCTCAAAGAAAAACGCCGGCAATGCCGGCGTTTTTCGTTTTCTGTTCTGAAGCCAAAGCAGCTTGGCTGTGAAGTCTCGGGCTGGGCGGGGGTGTGGGGGTTCACGGGACACGCCGTAAATCCGTCCCTGGAGGCTCGTGGGCGCCATCCATGGCGCCCAACGGTCCCGCGACCCCCCACACCCCCACCCCTGACAGTTGGCTGGCAGCCATGGCAAAAAACACACAGCACAAGCAGCACCCACTGGTTCGAGTGATTCGAGTGGTCCGAGTAATTCGAGGTATTAGAGGTAGTGCTCCACCGCTTTTCCGTTGAGCACCCGAACACTGTCAATGGGTGGGTACGGGTGGGTTGGCGGGACCGTTGGGCGCCATGGATGGCGCCCACGAGCCTCCAGGGATGGATTCACGGCGTGTCCCGCCAACCCACCCGTACCCGCCAAGCCAGCGCAGGCGCGCACCCGCCGCTGTGGCTTGGCAGTTAGCTGTTGAAGTTGAAGTTGAAGTTGAAGTTGAAGTTGCTCACGCTCTTCCAACCTCAACCCGCAAACCCACCCTCGGCCAGGTAATCCAGCTCCTCCGGCGTCGGCATCCGGCCCAACACCGCGTTGCGGTGCGGGAAACGGCCGAAACGCCGGATGATGTCGCGGTGCAGCTCGGCGAACTGCAGGTATTCCTTGTCGCCCAGCACATCGAACATCGCCACCGACCGCTCCTGGTCCTGCGGATCTTCCGAATGCTCGAACGGCAGATAGATGAACGCACGCAGCTTGGGCACCAGCTGCAGATCCAAGCCCTCCTCCACCGCGCGCATCGCGTAGTGCCGGGCCAGACCGTCGGTCGCGTAGGAATGGGCCGTGTCGCGGAAACAGTTACGCGGGAACTGGTCGAGCAGAATCATCAGCGCCAGCGCACCGTCCGCGCTGCCCAGCCAATGTTCGCGCCCACGCCGCGCCGCCGCGAAGTGTTCCTCCAGGAACGCCTCGCGGAACCGCGCATCGAACGCGTCATCGCGCGTGAACCATTGTTGTGGGCCGGCATCGCGCCAGAACTCCACCACTTGTACCGCCACGTCCATTCACTACCCCTGAGGGCGGAACGTCGCCAGGACGCCCGCCGGTTCCATTGCCATCACTCGTCAAAACGCAGGTGGCGGACCGACTTGCCGTTGCGCCGTATAAGCTTAAGCGCCTCGATACCGATCTGGATATGGTTTTCGACGAACTGCGAGCTGACCTTGGCGTCGGACGCCTCGGTTTTCACCCCGTCCGGGATCATCGGCTGGTCGGACACCAGCAGCAGCGCCCCGATCGGGATGTGGTTGGCAAAGCCCGCCGCGAACAGCGTGGCCGTCTCCATGTCGATGGCCATGCAGCGCATCAGCCGCAGCTTCTCCTTGAACGCCTCATCGTGCTCCCAAACCCGGCGGTTGGTCGTATAGACCGTGCCCGTCCAGTAATCATGGCCCAGATCGCGGATGGTGGTGGACACCGCCCGCTGCAGCGCAAACGCCGGCAGCGCCGGCACTTCCGGCGGCAGATAGTCGCCCGAGGTGCCCTCGCCACGGATCGCCGCGATCGGCAGGATCATGTCGCCCAGCTGGTTCTTGCGCTTCAGACCGCCACATTTTCCCAGGAACAGCACCGCCTTGGGCATCACCGCCGACAGCAGGTCCATCACGATGGCCGCGTTGGGGCTGCCCATCCCGAAGTTGATCAGCGTGATGTCATCGCTGGTGACGCTGGCCATCGGCCGGTCCATGCCCTGCACCGGCGCGCCGGTGAGGTGAGAAAAAGTGTGCAGGTAGCCTGCGAAGTTGGTCAGCAGGATGTGCTGGCCGAACTGGTCCAGCGGCACGCCGGTGTAGCGTGGCAGCCAGTTTTCGACGATTTCTTGTTTGTTCTTCATAGTGCGCGTGCGGTCCGGCAAGTGGTTCCAGTGTGCCTATTCTGCGGGTGCGCACCCAACAAGCAAGAAAAAGGCGGCCAATGGCCGCCTTTTTCCGTGTTGCCGTTACCGCTGGATCAGAACTGCACGGACCAGCGCGCGGTGGCACCGTGGTCACGCGACTCGCTGCCGAACTGGCCGTTGTAGCCCAGTTCCAGCTGGTTGCGCGGGCTCAACCAGGCCGACAGGCCCAGCTCGGCCACCACCGTATGGTCGGCGATGGCCGCGCCACTGACGGTGTAGCCGCTGCCACCGGCCAGGGCCAGGTTGGCCACCTGGTTGCGGTCGCCCGAGGCACGGCGGTAACCCACCCCGCCACGCACGTGCAGCCAGCTTTCCTGCTGC
Source organism: Stenotrophomonas sp. GQ19 (assembly GCF_059758695.1). Classification (NCBI taxonomy): domain Bacteria; kingdom Pseudomonadati; phylum Pseudomonadota; class Gammaproteobacteria; order Lysobacterales; family Lysobacteraceae; genus Stenotrophomonas; species Stenotrophomonas sp. GQ19. Next base: position 598,501 of record NZ_JCAXES010000002.1, read on the forward strand.
CACGCGGTCTTCAGGCCGCGGTCGAAGCGCACACCGGCGGTGCCGATGGTGGTGCGGGTATCGGCCACGTTGCCGTGCAGCGCAGCCGCGCCACCCTGCTCGTTGACGCCGTCCACGTCCACTTCCACGCGCGCCAACTGCAGGTACGGCTCCAGGCCCGCTTCGGCGCCGCCGATGCGGTAGGCACCTTCCACGAACAGCTGGCGGGTCTTGGCGTCGTAACGCGCGGTCAGTGCGTCCTGGAACCCGGCAAAGGCCAGTTCGCGGCGGCTGTCCACTTCGTGACGGGTGTAGCCCAGACCGGCGCGCAGGCCGAACCCACCCCACTGGTTGCCCACGTAGGCACCCAGGTGGGTGTTGTCGATTTCCGCACGGGCGCGACGGCCCTGGGCCTGCTTGCTGTCGGTACGCCCGGTACCGATCAGGCCACCCACCTGCCAGCCCCCCGCGAAGCGGTGGTCGGCACCGACCAGCAGCCCGCTGGTGTTGCTTTGCGTGCGCGCCGCATTGGCATCGCCGTCGAGCTTGCCGCTGCCGCCGATGGCCTGCACCCAGGCGCCGGTGGCGGCCGCATCGCCCGCACCCGGCGCACGCGCGCCGACACTGCGACTGAGCGCGGCATCGCGCAGGTAACGGCTGCTTTCCACCAACGCCATCGGCGTGGCGGCATGCAGTTCACCGCTCAAGGCATCCAGTGCCGCGCCCACCTGGGCCGGGAACAACTGGGTCAGCGGCTTGGGCAGGCCCTGGTTGATACCCAGGCTGTCGGCGCTGGTGGCCACGCCGCGCTGGTTGGCGGTTACCGCCGCGCTGGCCAGTGCGTTGCCGCGGGCCACGTTGATCTGCACGCCGTTGGCGCCGTAGCCCAGGTTGAACTTCAGGAACGGCGAGAACGAGGAGAAGTCCAGCGTCGCAAAGCGACCGTTGACGCCGCCGTCGGCCTGCAGGAAGTTGAACTGCTCGCCCAGGTAATAGGTGCCCACTTCCGGCAGCGCCTTCAGGGTGCCGTCCAGGGTGGCGGTGCCGGTCACGTGCAGCATGTCGCTGCGGCTGCCCGGGGCCAGTTCGGCCAGGTAGATGCCGCTGGCGGTCTGCACGTAGTCGCCGTCGATGGTCAGCGTGCCGATCGAGTTGCCCGGCGCGATGATGCCTTCCACGCGGGTGTCGCCGAGATGGCCGATACCCTTCAACGCGCCCTTGCTCCCCACCACGGTGGAGCCGCCCTGCTGCAGACCGTTGAACGACACGGTACCGCCGTTGACGAACAGGTCCACATTCTCCAGCAGTGCGTCGGCGTTGACCCGGGTGGTGCCCGACGAGCGCAGCGTACCGGCCTCAAGGCTGCCGTTGAGCACGAAGGTGCCGGCCGTGCCGACCTCCGTCACCGCGCCTGACTGCACGCCGTCCAGGGTCACCGTACCGCCGCTGACGTTCAGTGCCGAGCCGTCGAGCACGCCCTTGGCGCTGATGACGCTGGTGCCGCCGAGGTTGTTCAAGGTGGTGGCCACCAGGCTGCCGTTGAGCACGAACCGGCCCGCCTGCACATCCACCGACGCGGTGAGCGCATTGGTGCCGTCCAGCTCGAGTACGCCCTCGCGCACGACGGCGCCGTTGAAGGTGTTGTCACCGCTCAGGCGCAGCCAGCCGATACCGGACTTGGTCAGCTTGCCCGGGCCGCCGATGTCGTTGGTCCAGTCGTCCCATGCATCGCCTTCCCACACCTTCAGGCCACCGGCTCGCTGGTTCATCACCACGTCGGTGTCCACGCGCAGCAGGCCGTAGCCTTCGATAGCCTTGCGCAGGTCCATCAGGCCCCAGCCGTAGACATCGTCGACGCCGGCTGCACCGAGGTCACGGGCGGTGGTGAGCAGCACGTCGCGTACCTGCGCGTTGTCCAGGTACGGGTAACGCTCGAACAACAGACCCAGCGCACCGGTCACATGCGGCGTCGCCATCGACGTGCCGCTCAGCAGCCCGTAGGAGTAGGTCGGCAGGCGCTCCAGGACGTCCAGAATCAGGTTGCCGTTGTCGTCGGCGTACAGATCCGAGTTGACCTGCGAATCACCGCCATACACCGTGGAGTTGATATCCGTACCGGGCGCGGCCAGGCACCAGTTGGCCGCAAAACCGCAGCGCATCGACTGGTTGCTCAGCACCAGGTCCTGGTCGACGTTGACCACGGCAAGCCAGTACTTCTCGATATCGGGCATCGCACGCGGCAGCGAGGCGTACATGCCGGCGATCGGGCTTTCTTCCGGGCTCGGGTTGACGCCGCTGTTGCCGGCGGCCCACACCTGGATCATGCCCTTGGCACGCGAACCGTCGGCGATGGCCTGCAACCGCTCTTCGAACACTGGGTGGGACAGGTAGAAGTCCAGATCCTCTTCCGAGTTCGGCTCGCTTGCCAGGCCCCAGCTGTGGTTCACCGCACGCACGCCCTGCTCGTTGAGCTGGTTGTACAACTGCGGGAAGATCGAATTGGACGCCCCGATGGACGCCACGTTCTGCACGTCGAGGTAGCCATCGGGCGTGGCGGTGTAATAGGAGACGCTGTTGGAGAACAGGCGCGCCACGCTCAGGTCGGCACCGAAGGCAACGCCATGGGTGCCGCTGCCATCGCGGTTGGCCGCGATCGTGCCGCTGACGTGCGTACCGTGGATGCCGTAGCTGCCCCCTTCGAAGTACCCCCAGCTGTTGAGCAGGTCGACGATGCGCTGGTCGAAGGAGGGATCGAAGATGTTGAACTCGATGGCGACCTGGTCGCCATCCGTGGCGAAGCACGCGTCCGGGCCGTCCACTGCGGCGGTGTTGGTGCACAGGGTGCCATCCGGCATCACGTCGGCCAGGTGGATGCTGCGATGGTCCTTGCCGGCAAACTCATCGTGATCCAGCCCGGTGCCGCTGTCGAACACGCCCAGGCGGATGCCCTTGCCGGTCAGTCCGCGCGCATAGGCGTACTCGGCATTGACGGCCTGCAGGCCCCAATCGGCCTTGAATTCGTCGGTGCGCCAGCTGGCTGCATCGCCGGCAACGCCCATGGTCGGCTGGGTGGGACCCGGTGCGGTCGGAACGATCGCCGCGCTCGTGCGCGGGGCTACGTCCACCACGTTCGGGGTCAGCTGGTAGGCGGCACGCTGCACGAGGCGCTGCTGCTGGTAACTGGTCAGGGTGTCGTCGGCGGCGCTGGCCACGCTGGGCAGCACCAGTGCGCTGAGCAGGATGCCGCCAATGGTGGTCGCCAACAGGCTGGGCGACGGGCGACGGGAGACTGCGGAAGAACGCTGGTTCATCTGTTTACCTTCCTTGAGTGATGCGCTTTCAGAGCAAATACGTGATCAATTTCACGGAACTGAGCGGGGTGAGCCCCACCCCGAGCGTACCTCATATTCACCATTTGTTCACAACCGTTTAATGATTACGAAACATTTCGCGATAGCCAACACCCCTGCAGTTCGTCACTTGGCAAACGCCCCCCTGCCCGGCTAGCGTCGGCGGCTGCGTCCATGTAACCCCGGGGAATCCATGCACAAGTTGTTGAGCGTCGGCGTCGGCCTGGCGTTGTTTTCGATCGGCCTCTCGCCTGCGCCCGCCGCCTCGCGCTTCGTGCAGGACCCCTACCCCAGCACCTATGCGCCGATCGCCTCGGCACCGGTGCTGATCCACAACGCCACCGTGCTGACTGGCACCGGCACGCGCCTGGACAACGCCGACGTGCTGCTGCAGGACGGCCGCATCCGCGCGGTGGGCAGCGCGCTGGCGGCACCGGCCAACGCGGTCCGGATCGATGCGGCCGGGAAGTGGGTCACCCCCGGCATCATCGACGTGCATTCGCACCTGGGCGTCTACCCCAGTCCTGGGGTAAGCGCGCACAGCGACGGCAACGAGATGACCGCGCCGGTCACCGCCAACGTGTGGGCCGAGCATTCGGTGTGGCCGCAGGACCCGGGCTTTGCCGCCGCGCTGGCCGGGGGCGTGACCGCGATGCAGGTGCTGCCCGGGTCGGCCAACCTGGTGGGCGGGCGCGGGGTGACGCTGAAAAATGTGCCGGCCACCACCTACCAGGCCATGAAATTCCCGGGCGCGCCGTGGGGCCTGAAAATGGCCTGCGGCGAGAACCCCAAGCGCGTGTACGGCGGCGGCAAGGGCGTGGCCCCGGGCACCCGCATGGGCAACGTGGCCGGGTACCGCGCGGCCTTCATCGATGCCAGCGAGTACATCGCCAAGAACGCGCCGAAGAAACAACAGAAGAAGCGCTGGTTCAGCGGCAGCGACAAGGGCGACAGCGCCGGCGATACCGGCGGCAAGCGCGACCTCAAGCTGGATACGCTGGCCGGTGCGATCCAGGGCGACATCCGCGTGCACATCCACTGCTACCGCGCCGATGAAATGGCCACCATGCTCGACCTGTCCAAGGAATTCGGCTTCAAGATCGCCGCCTTCCACCACGCGGTGGAGGCCTACAAGCTGTCCGACCGGCTCGCCGCCGAAGGCGTGTGCGGCGCGCTGTGGGCCGACTGGTGGGGCTTCAAGATGGAAGCGTTCGACGGCATCCAGGACAACATCGCGCTGGTCGACCGACCGGCCAACAGCTGCGCGATCGTGCACTCCGATTCCCCCGAGGGCATCCAGCGGCTCAACCAGGAAGCGGCCAAGGTGATCGCCAACGCGCGCCGGGCCGGGATCGAGATCGCCCCGGAGCGCGCGATGATGTGGCTGAGCTACAACGCGGCGCGCTCACTCGGCGTGGAGAAACAGACCGGCAGCCTGGAGGCGGGCAAGATGGGCGATGTGGTGGTGTGGAACGGCAGCCCCTTCAGTTCCTACGCGCAGGCCGAACAGGTGTTCATCGACGGCCACCAGGTGTACGACCGACGTGATGCGCGGCGGCAGCCGCTGTCGGACTTCATGCTGGGCCAGGAGGCACGTCCATGAGCCGGGGTCTGCGCCTTTCCGCGCGTCGCCGGGCGTGGCTCGGCACGACCGCGCTATTGATGCTGGCCGCGCTGCCCGTGCAGGCCCAGGACCTGCTGGTGCGCAACGCCACGGTGCATACCGCCAGCGCGCGCGGCAGCCTGGAACACGCCGACGTGCTGGTCCAGGGCGGCATCATCCGCGCGGTCGGTGCCGGCCTGGTCGCACCGGCCGGCGTCAGCGTGGTCGAGGCGGCGGGCAAGCCGCTGACCCCGGCCCTGTTCGGTGGCATCACCGACATCGGCATCGAAGAGATCTCCGGCGAGTCGGCCACGGTGGACAGCACGTTGAAGCTGGACGACCAGCCGCTGCGCCCCGAATTCGACGTCAGCCTGGCCTTCAACCCGACGTCGGTGTTGATTCCGGTGGCACGGCTGGATGGCATCGGCTTCACCGCCTTGGGCGCCAACAGCGGCGGCGGCTTCATCGCCGGCCAGGGCGGGGTGATGCGGCTGGACGGCAGCGCCGACCCGATCGGGCCGCTGGCGTTGTATATCCGGCTGGGCGCGGCGGGGGCGGAACTGACCGGCAACTCGCGCGCGGCGCAGTGGATGCTGCTGGAACAGATGGTCAGCGAAGCGCGCGGGCGCGTGCCCGCCGATTCCCCGCATGCCCTGCTCACCCCCGCCGGGCGCGCCACGCTGGCACGTTACCTGGCCGGGCAAGGCCGGCTGGTGGTGCAGGTGGACCGCGCCGCTGACATCCGCCAGCTGCTGCGCTGGGCCGGCCGCGAGAACGTGAAGATCGCCATTGCCGGCGGTACCGAGGCCTGGCGCCTGGCCCCGCAGCTGGCGCAGGCCAACGTGCCGGTGTTCGTGGATGCACTGGGCAACCTGCCCAGCAGTTTCGACCAGCTCGGTGCCACGCTGGAAAACGCCGCGCGGCTGCGTGCCGCCGGGGTGCAGGTCAGCTTCGCCCAGCGCGACGATGCCTCGCACAACGCACGCAAGATGCGCCAGCTGGCCGGCAATGCCGTGGCCAACGGCCTGCCCTGGCAGGACGGTCTGGCCGGGCTGACCCGGGTGCCGGCGCAGGTGCTGGGCGTGGGCGATCGCATCGGCAGCATCGAGGTGGGCAAGCTGGCCGACCTGGTGCTGTGGGAAGGCGACCCCCTCGATGTGGGCCACTATGCCGAGCAGGTCTGGCTGGGCGGCCGCGCCATGCCGATGCGCTCGCGGCAGACCGAGCTGCGCGACCGCTACATGACGCCAGCGTCGGCCGAACCGCGCGCATACTCACGCTGAGCCCCATCCTGCGGCGGGCATGACGCCCGCCGCACCGTCCCCCCGGGAGTGCCCATGGCGCTGCGCTGGTATTTCGATTTCGTCTCGCCCTTCGCCTACCTGCACTGGCAGCAGCTCAAGACCCTGCCGCAGTTCGAGCGGATCACCCCGGTGCCGATCGCCTTCGGCGCGGTGCTGCACCACCTGGGCAACCTGGGCCCGGCCGAGATTCCGGCCAAACGCCGCTTCACCTACCGCCAGGTGCTGTGGCAGGCGCAGCAGCAGGGTGTGCCGCTGCGCTTCCCGCCCGGGCACCCGTTCAACCCGCTGGCCGCACTGCGGCTGTGCCTGGCCGCCGGTGCCACCCCGGCGTCGGTGGACATCCTGTTCAACTGGATCTGGCGCGACGGCCACACCGCCGACAGTGCCGCGGCCCTGGCCCTGCCGGGCGCCATGCTGGACGTGGCCCATGTGGCCGAGGCGATCAGCGCGCCCGACGTCAAAGAGCAGCTGCGGCGCAATACCGATGCGGCCATCGCCGCCGGGGTGTTCGGGGTACCCACCCTGTCCATCGACGGCGAGCTGTACTGGGGCAACGACGCCCACGCGCTGATGCAGGCCGTGCTGGCCGATCCCGACACGGTCCAGGGCGGCGAGTGGGACCGGGTGGATACCCTGCCGGTGGCGGTCCAGCGCAGCCGTTGACCCGACGCCAGGTCCCCGGTCAGGCAGCGGCGGCAGTTTTGGGATAGCTTTCACAGTTCCGAACCTACAACCTGCCCGGAGGGGGGCTCAGGATGCGCATCGGAATCGTCGTCGACTCTGCCTGCGATCTGCCGCAGGACTTCATTGAACAACACAACATCGTGCTGCTGCCGATCACGGTGCGCATCGGCGAAGCCGTGCTTGCCGACCACCGCGACGAGCAGGCCACGCTCAGTTTCCTGCACGCCCATGTAGCCGAACACGGCGCCGAAGCGGAGACCATTCCGTTCAGCGTCACCCAGATCCGCGACCTGTTCCTGGGCAAGCTGGTGATCGATTACGACCATGTGTTCTGCATGACGATCACCAAGACCCGCAGCCCCATCCACGACAACGCGATGCAGGCGAGCTTCGCGATCCTCAACGACTACAAGCCGGTGCGCCAGGCGGCAGGCTTCAACTCGCCCTTCGCGCTGCGGGTGCTGGATACCCAGAACCTGTTCGCCGCCCAGGGCGTGACCGCGGTGGAAGCGGTGCGCCTGCGCGAGAGCGGGGCCAGCGTGCAGCAGATCCGCGAGCGGCTGGAAATGCTGGCGCAGAACGTGCACGGCTACATGGTCACCCGCGACCTGTACTACATGCGCGCCCGCGCACGCCACAAGGGGGACCGCAGCGTGGGCCTGCTCAGCGCGGCGCTGGGCAGTGCACTGGACATCAAGCCGGTGCTGCACGGGTACCGCGGTGAGACCGGCCCGGTGGCCAAGATCAAGGGCTTCGACAACGCGGTACAGAAGCTGTTCGACTTCGTCGGCCAGCGGGTCAAGGCCGGGCTGATGACCCCCACCGTGTGCGTCAGTTATGGCGGCGAGCTGGCCGACCTGCAGGCGCTGCCCGGCTATGCCAGCCTGCGCCAGACCTGCGAGGCGCACGGCGTGCAGATGTTCGAAGCGGTGATGAGCCTGACCGGCATGGTCAACGTGGGCAAGGGCGCACTCACGGTGGGGTTTGCCGACGGGCCGCATACCTTCAGCGCGTAGTGCCGGTCTTCAGCGCGTAATGCCGGGCTCTGCCCGGCAACAACCGCCGCGATCTGCACGCCAAATCCACCGCGTTTCTGCCAGCCTTGCAGCCTTCAACGGAGATGACCATGTCGCAGTACCACATCAGCCTGCCGGACCCCTCCAAGGCCCGCGGCAACGATCCAGACCTGTCCTTCCACTCGCAGAGCGCGGCCGGCTTCGCCGAGGAACTGCAGGACGCCCTGCGCAGCACCGCCCTGTTCGAGAAGTGGCGCGCCAAGCAGCCCGACCCGGATGCGGTCGAGTCGCAGTGGGGTGCCACCGACCCCGATGCCACCGTGATCGGCGCGCAGGATGACCTGCGCATCAACCTGGTGGTGACCACCCGCATCGACAGCGATGTGTTCAAGCAGCGCCTGCGCATGCTGGCCGGGCACCACTGGGAACTGCGCGACGTGCGTTGAGGTTGGGTGCCGGCCAGCGGCCGGCACTACCGGGTGTTGTGACATTGCGGGTTGCCGGCCAGCGGCCGGCACTACCGGGTGTCGTGCCAGCCGCCGCCCAGCGCGCGGTACAGATCCACCCGCGCCATGGCCGCGGTGGCCTGGCTGTTGGCCAGCGCCGCCTGGTTGTCCAGCGCGATGCGCTGGGTGGTGAGCACGTCCAGCATGTCGACCACGCCCGCCTGGTACTGGCGCCGCGCCGCGTCCAGCGCGCGTTCGCTCTGGTCCACCGCCACCTGCAGCGCGGTACCGCGTTGCTGCTCGGCGGCGTAGCCGTCGATCGCATCATCCACTTCATGCCAGGCCTGCAGCACGGTGCGCTGGAACTGCAGCGCCGCCTGTTGCTGCTGCAGCCGGCTCACGGCGAGGTTGGCCTTGAGTCGGCCGCCCTGGAAGATCGGCAGGCTGATCGATGGCCCGATGCTGAAGCGATGCGCGTTCCAGCCGTCCAGATCGTCCAGCTGCTGCGCCTGGTAGCCGATGTCGCCGTTGAGGGTGATGCGCGGCAGGAAGCTGGCCTTGGCCACGCCGATCGAGGCAGTGGCCGCATGCAGGGCCGCTTCGGCGCGCCGGATGTCCGGGCGGCGCTCGGCGAGTTCGCTGGGCAGTCCGGTGGCCATGGTGGGCAATGCCGGCCAGTCGCGGCGGATGTCGGCAAGGTCTGCATCCAGCGTTTTCGGGGGGTGACCGAGCAGCATTGCCAGTGCGTTGCGCAACTGCGCATCGCGATGCCGCAACGGCACCAGGCGGGCCTCCAGCGCCGCCACCTGGGCCGCCGCACTGGCCACCTGCAGGGTGCTGGCCACGCCCTGCGTTTGGCGCACGCGGGTCAATCGCGCGATGTCGTGTGCAATGCGCAGGTTGTCCTCGGTGATGGCCAGCAGCTGGCGGGTCGCGCGCAGCTGCAGGTAGTCGCGCGCGGTTTCGGCCAGCACCGCGGTCTGCATCGCATGGGCGTCCTCAGCGGCGATCTCGATGCGCGCGTCGGCGGCCTCCACCTGGCGCCGCACGCGGCCCCACAGGTCCAGCTCCCAGCTCACACCGATACCGGCCTGGAACAGGCCGTAATCCTCACGTCCGCCATTGCCGGACGGATCGTTGAGACCCACTTCGCTGTTGCGTGCGCGCACGCCGCTGGCGATGGCACCCACGCTGGGCACGCGCTCGGCCGCGACGAAGCCGCGCGCGGCACGGCTCTGCTGCACGCGGTTGGCCGCCAGCTGGATGTCCAGGTTGGCCTGCAGTGCCTGCGCGGCCAACGCGGCCAGGGTGGGATCCTCGAACGCGGCCCACCACTGTGCATCGCTGGCCAAGGTGTCAGCGCTGACCGCAGCGCCCTGCCACTGGGCGGGCAGCTGCGCGGTCGGGCGCACAAAGTCGGGGCCCAGGGTGCAGGCCGTCAACGCCGCACACAGCACGCCCAGCGGAAGCGCGCGCCAGGTTACTTTGCCGGTCATGCGCCCGCTCCTTCAAGGCCGCGATGCCCGCTGTCCAGGTCGACGCTGGCCTCTACCGACATGCCCGCACGCAGCTGGCCGAGCAACGGCTGGTCCTTGTCGAGCACGATCTTGACCGGCACCCGCTGCACCACCTTGGTGAAGTTGCCGGTGGCGTTTTCAGGGGCCACCGCCGCGAAGGTCACGCCCGTGGCCGGCGCGATGCTGTCGATGTGGCCATGCAGCGGCTGGCCGGGGAACATATCCACCTGCAGGTCCACCGCCTGCCCCGCGCGCATGCGGGTGAGCTGGGTTTCCTGGAAGTTGGCCACCACGAACGCCTGCTGCAGCGGCACCACCGCCAGCACCGCCGTGCCCGGGGTGAGATAGGCGCCCACGCGGATCGCGCGACGGCCGACCACACCGTCGATCGGCGCGCGCAGTTCGGTGTGCGACAGGTCCAGTTCGGCCCGCGCCTGCGCCGCTTCGGCGCGTTGCACCGCCGCCTGCGCTGCCTGCACGCCGGCGCTGAGAATGCCGGTGCGCTGGCGTGCGGTAAGCAGCGCCGCCCGGCCCTGGTGCAGGTGCGCGCTGGCCACGGCCTGGCGCGACTGGGCCTGCTGCGCGTTCTGCACGGTGCCGGCGCCGTCGCGGGCCAGCGCACCGTAGCGCTGCTGGTCGGCCTGGGCCAGGGTCAGTTCGGACTGGGTCACATCCAGCGTGGCGCGCGCCTGGTCGATCAGCGAATCCTGCTGGGCCAGCGCGGCCTGCGCATTGGCCAGCTGCGCACGCGCATTGGCCAGGTCGGCACGCGCGGCAGTCAGGGCCACCTGGTAGTCGCGGTCATCGATGCGGGCCAGCACGTCGCCGGCCTTCACCGGTTGGTTGTCGGCCACGCGCACTTCGCTGACGAAGCCGGCCACCTTGGGCGCCACCACGGTGAAATCAGCGGTGACGTAGGCATTGTTGGTGCGCTGGTGGCGGCCGTCGCGCAGCAGCAGCCAGCCGCCGACGGCAAGCACCAGAACGCCTGCGGCGATGACGAAGGGAACGTGTTTTCGGGTGTCGCTCATGGGAAATATCCTGGAATTCAAGCCACGGCGCGTGGCGGGAAGATGCGGGTGGGCAGCCATGGAATCAGCGCGATCAACGCGACGGCGACCACGGCAACCAGCAGGTAGAGATCGGCGGCGGTGAGTGCGACCACCTGCGCATGCAGGCGCGCGCCCAGCGACGGCGAGGCGGCAGCGTCCAGCCACGGCGCGTTGCCCAGGCGCTCCACCAGCACGGTGGAATGCAGGTGGTTGCGCGCGGTGGTCACCGCCTCAAGCACGCCCCCGGCCAGCACCGCGGCAAAGCCTTTGACCGTGTTGAACCAGGCCGAGGCGAACGGGCCGTCGGCCGGCGCCAGGCTGCCGGTGGCCAGCAGCAACAACGGCAGCACCGCCATCGGCTGGGCAAGAATCTGCACCAGTTGCAGCAGCACGAAGTTGTCGCGGTTCCAGTCGGTGCCCAGGTGGCTGCCCAGCCAACAGGCCAGCGCCAGCAACGCCAGCCCGGTCGCCTGCACCCAGCGGCAGTCCACCCGGCGCTGATTGAGCAGCGTGGCCACCAACGGCAGTGCCAGCAGCTGTGGAATGGCCACCCACAGCATCAGCGGCGCCGTCTGCAGCGGCCGGTAGCCCTGCACCTGGGCCAGGAAGCTGGACGGAATCAGGATCACCGCCAGCAGCACGAACAGCACCCCGCCCAGGGTGATCAGCGCGTAGCTGAGGTTGCGGTTGGCCAGCAGTTGCAGCTTGAAGAACGGCAGCGGGTGCGACCATTCGTTGTAGAAAAACAGCACGAGCAGGCCACTGCCGCCGCCGAGCAGCGTGCAGATCAACGGCGAGGCGAACCAGTCCAGCCGTGGCCCCTGCACCAGGCCCAGCACCAGCATCACCAGCGCCGGCAGGCCCAACGCCAGGCCCAACCCGTTGAACTGTGCAAAGCGCTCCAGCCGCAGCGGATCCTGCGGCAGGCCCCAGCCGACCATGGCGATGGCCGCGATGCACCACGGCACGATCTGCCAGAAGGCCCAGTGCCAGCCCACGTATTCCACCCACAGCGCCGCCATCGGCGTACCCAGGCTGGGCCCGAAGGTGGCGGTCAGTGCATAACCGGCCAGCCCGTACAACTTGATGCCCGGCGGCAGGAAGCGCAGCGCCACGCTCATCAGCAGCGGCGGCAACGCGCCACCGGCCAGGCCCTGCAGCGCGCGCAGGATCAGGAAAGACGGCAGGTCCGGGGCCAGCGGGCAGAGCACGCCCAGCAGCATGAACGCACCGATCATGCACATCGCAAAGCGACGCAGCGAGAACGTCACCGCACACCACGGCGCGAACGCCATCGCGCTGACCGACATCGCCGTGTACACCGCCACGATCCAGCTGCCCGCATCGACGCTGAAACCCATCGCACCGCGAATGTCGGCCAGCGCGACCTTGGTGACGTTTTCGTTGATGCCCGAGATCAGCACCGCCAGCAGCACGCCGCACAGGCCGACCGCCAGGCGCGGGCTCAGCACGGCCTGCGGCGGCGACGCCGGGGCGGCAGGTGCGGCAGGTGCAGCGGCGGCCGGCACGGGTGCGCTCAGCGCATTCATCGCGCACCGCCGCTAACGGCACAGTGCACGGCATACAGCAGGAACATGGCAACCACTCCACGACGGGGAGCGGCAGTCTAGGCAGTGCGCATGCTGCGAAAAATGCTGTGCCGGCCAATCCTGGAATGCGTCACGCGCACGTCTCGAGGGTCACCCTGCACGCCCCGCCCGCGTCCCCAACTCAGGCCAGGCCTGACTGTGCATCGCACAGGGCTTTGATGCTGCGGCGCAGCCAACGATGCGCCAGATCGCTGTCCAGGCGTGGGTGCCATGCCTGCACCACAACGGCGGTGCTGACCGGAATCGGCAGCTCGAACAGCCGCAGCGGCACGCCCAGCCGTTCCAGCCGGCCCAGCATCACGCTGGGCATCTGCGGCAGGATCAGGTCCGAATCGGCCGCGGCGAAGATCGCCGAATGGAAGGTGGGCATGATCTGCGCCACCCGGCGCTGCAGGCCCTGCGTGGTCAGGTAATCGTCGATCGGCCCATGCGCGCGCCCGCGCCGCGACACCGCGATGTGGTCGTAGGCGACGAACCGCTGCACGGTGATCTCGTCGGCGAACAGCGGGTGGTCCTCGCGCGCGGCCCCGAAGAAGGAGGTACTGAACAGGTTCTGCACCTTGGTATCGGCGCCGTGCTTGCCGGCGGTGCTGATGTGCAGGTCGATGCGGCCCTGCTGCATGGCATCGTCATCGCCGTCGCCTTCGGGCACGAAGCGCAGCACTGCGCGCGGTGCCTGGGACTGGAACAACTCGCGCATGCGCCCGCCGTAGGTGCCCACGAAGACATCGTTGGCGCGGATGCTGAAGGTGCGCTCCAGGGTCAGCATGTCGACCTCGCGGCCGGCGTTGAACACCAGGTGCGCCTGTTCGATCACCTCCCGCACCTGCTCGCGCAGTTGCAGCGCGCGCGGGGTGGGCGCCAGCCCCCGGCCCGAGCGCACCAGCACCGGGTCGCCGACCGCCTCGCGGATGCGCCCCAGGGTGCGGCTCATCGCCGGCGCGCTCAGGTTCATCCGCCGCGCAGCGCCGACCACGCTGCCCTCCTCGATCAACACGTCCAGGGCAAGCAGCAGGTTCAGGTCAGGCATGGCGGTGGCACACAGGGAGGATGGCAGTCACTTTACGGCATGCCAATTCGACGATTCATGCGTTTGACGCAATCCATGCCTGCGGCGCACGGCATGGGTGCGCGCGGTGCTTTGCGCGACCATCCCCGTCCCCCTTGCGAGATGCCGCATGTTCACCTCCATCCTGGTCGCCATCGACGGCGGCCCCCAGCACGCCCAGGTGCTGGCACTGGCCGGGTCGCTGGCCACCCCGCACACCCGCCTGCACCTGCTGTGCGTACTGGACCCGGCCTTTGCGCTGGCCGACGATGCCCCGCGCGCCGATCGCACCGAGTACGCGGCCGCCGACGCCCAGCGCCAGCAGGCCGTGCACCTGCTGACCACCGCGCTGGACCAGCTGCGCGAGCGCGGCATCGATGGCGTGGCCAGCCACCCGGCCGGGGAACCGGCGCAGGTCCTGTGCGATTACGCCCGCCAGCACGACTGCGACCTGATTGTCATCGGCCACCGGCATCTTTCCCGGATGGAGCGCTTGTTTGAACGCTCCGTCGGCCAATGGACCATCGACCACGCCCCGTGCCCGGTGCTGGTCGAGGTCCGCGACGCCGGTCCCTGACCCCCTCGCAGGCCGCCCATGCCCTATCGCACCCCCATGTCCCCCACCCGCGTCAGCTACCAGTCGATCGGCAGGCGATGCAATGCCGTCGAGCAGCGCCTGCTGTGCGCGCTGCGCCGGGTGGCCGACCCCGCGACCCGCGATGACGCCGTCGCCCTGCTGGGCGGCCTTGGCCTGGATGCCGACGGCGTCGGCGCCTTCACTGCGTTGGTGCCACTGCTGCGCACCGGCCACGCGCCGATCGAACTGCTGCAACCCGGCTCGCCGTTCATTGGCGCCACCGAACTGGACCTGTTGGCCTGCGTGCGCCGGCTGTCGCAATGGCGCCATCCGCGCCCGCGTGCACACCACGACGGCGATGCCATGGTGGCGCTACGCGACCAGCTGGCGCAGTGTGCCCACGCCGCACGCCAGGCCGACCTTGGCCTGCGCCTGACCACGCTGTCACCGGTGGGCCTGCGCCTGCTCGATCCGGCTGCCTGGGTACGCAGCTGACTGTCGTGCGGGATACGGATCTACGGTTGAGCGTGCGCCTCGGGCAGCCGACCTTCCACCACGCGATTGCGGCCGGCGCGCTTGGCCTCGTACAACGCGGCATCGGTAGCGGCCAGCAACGCGATGGGGTCGGCCGAGGTTACCTGCGCCACGTGCGCCACCCCGATGCTGATGGTGACACCCACGCTGCCGATCGGATCGGCGGTGGCCAGCCGCAACCGCTCCACCGCCAGGCGCATGGTCTCGGCCAGGGCCAGCGCGCCGTCGCGGGTGGTACCTGACACCACCACCGCAAACTCCTCGCCGCCGTAGCGGGCCACCACGTCGGTGCCACGGGTAGCGCATCCGGACAGCGCGGTGGCCACGGCACGCAGGCAGGCGTCGCCCAGCGGGTGGCCGAAGCGGTCGTTGAATTCCTTGAAATGATCGATGTCCACCATCAGCAACGCCATGCCCTGGCCGCTGCGTCGCGCGCGGCTCCACTCCGCCTGCAGCACCTGATCGAACTGGCGGCGGTTGGCCACACCGGTCAGTGCATCCACCCGCGCCAGCACGTCCAACTGATCCTGGCGTTCCATCGCGCGCACCTGCATCACCACCCCGCGCAGGCCCGATCCCAGCGTGGCCAACGCGAAGCCAACCACGGCCAGGTGCGGGTGTGCCTCCACCATCAAGGCCGACACCACCAGCAAGGCCGCCGGCAGGATCAACGGGCTGCCGGCACGCACCGCCAGGGCCAGGC
Organism: Stenotrophomonas sp. GQ19; assembly: GCF_059758695.1. Classification (NCBI taxonomy): domain Bacteria; kingdom Pseudomonadati; phylum Pseudomonadota; class Gammaproteobacteria; order Lysobacterales; family Lysobacteraceae; genus Stenotrophomonas; species Stenotrophomonas sp. GQ19. Next base: position 613,924 of record NZ_JCAXES010000002.1, read on the forward strand.
GGCGCCGCGCGTCCATGGCCACCGCGTCGCCACGGCGCAGCGCCAGGCAGGCCAGCAGCAGGAACGGAATGTCGATGATCAGATCGGCCAGGCCGCCGTAGCTGGCCTCGGTGGCGACATGGTTGATGTAGGCCGCCACGCCCATGTACACCCAGGCGAAGGCGGTCAGGGCGCGGAAGAAGATGCGCCGCGATGCGTCCTCGCTGGCCAGATAGCGCACCAGCGCGAAGGCGGCGATGAACAGGTTTTCGATGTCGAACATCAGGCGCAGGCTGTTGATGCCCTGCTCGGGGGCATCGCTCATCGTGGCGAACGAGAAGGTGTGCACGAAGAACAGATAGCCCAGCAGCAGGGCCAGCGCGCCGTCGATGACCACCAGGTACCACGGCTCGTAACGCGGATGGGCCATCGCAAACGTCAACGGCACCCCGTACAGCACGTACAACAGCATGCTCACCCCGGGGGTTGCATCGGGCGTGCCCAGGCCGATTTCCTGGTACATGTTCAACGCCATGCCACCGGCCCACAGCAGCATGCCGGCGCTCAAGGCCAGCCAACCCACCCGCGCCTCGCTGTGCAGCATCCGCCACAGACAAGCCAGGGCGGCCAACACCGGCGCACCGATCAGGAACGAGAACGACACCGCCTGCGCATGGCCCGGCAACAGCACCAGGGCCAATCCGTGGCACACGATGTACAACGCCGCCAACACAGCTGCCATGCCATCCCCGCCCGGATGCGATGTGGACCCACGATACCGCCTTTGCCGTGCACCCGGTGCAGCCGCGCGTGTCACTTCACAGCGCCTGCACGCGCTCGCCGCTGCGCTCAGCTGCGCGTCAGCGTTTTCACAACAGCCGTGCACACCGCTGCGGCATGGTGCAGGTGAGCCCGCCCTGGAGTAGTCAATGCCGTTGCGTCCCACTGCCACCGTTTCGCTGCTGGCGCTGGCCCTTGCCAGCGCTACGCCCGCATTTGCCCAGCAGCCGGCTGCCCTGCCCGCACCGGTTGCCGAAAGCAGCACACCCGCCACCGGCCCGCGTTCGGACCTGCACGCGCAGGTGCTGCTGGATCGCGCGCATTTCTCGCCCGGCCAGATCGATGGGCTGACCGGCTCCAACCAGAAGCGCGCGGTGGCCGGCTTCCAGGCCGCACGTGGACTAAAAGTGACCGGCGAGCTGGATGACGCCACCTGGCAGGCGCTGCAGCCGGACGCAACCCCGGTGCTGGCGCGCTACACGCTCACTGCCGAGGATGTGGCCGGTCCGTTCGCGCCCATTCCGAAGAAACCGGCCGAGCAGGCCAAACTGAAGGCGCTTGGCTACGCATCGGTGGACGAGGCGCTGGGCGAACGCTTCCACGCCGCGCCCGAACTGCTGCGCGCGCTCAACCCCGGCGTGGACCTGGCCAAGGCCGGCAGCGAGATCCAGGTGCCCAACATCGCACCGGCGGCGTTGCCCAAGGCGGCCAAGCTGGTGATCGACAAGTCCGATTCCACGCTGCGCCTGTACGACGCGCAGGGCAAGGTGTACGCACAGTTCCCGGTGTCCTCGGGCAGCAAGCACGACCCGCTGCCGATCGGTAAGTGGAAGATCCTGGGCATCTCGCGCGACCCGACGTTCCACTACAACCCCAAGCTGTTCTGGGACGCCAGCAAGAAGGAAAGCAAGGCGCTGTTGCCGCCGGGCCCGAACAACCCGGTGGGCCGGGTCTGGATCGATATTTCCAAGCCGCACTACGGCCTGCACGGGACGCCCGAGCCGGGCCACGTGGGCAAGACCGAATCGCACGGCTGCGTGCGCATGACCAACTGGGACGCGCTGCAGGTGGCCGACGCGGTGGATGCGTCGGTGCCGGTGGTGATGCAGGAGTAACCGGATGAAACTGACCAAGCTGCTGGCACTGGGACTGGTGGTCGGGATTGCCGGCTGGTGGTGGCTGGGCCCGGTGGTGAACGGCCCGCGCGCGGATGCGGACGCCACGGCTGCGGTCCCGGTGCCGCCCCCGGCTGATCCGGCGGCGCTGGCCGCCCCGACCCGGGCGGCGCCAGCGGCCATGGCCAGCAGTGCGGCCCCGGTAGCGCCGCTGACGCTTGCTCCGGCTGCGGCACCGGCCCGCCCGGCAGACGGCAGCGCGCTGGTGCTGCCGGTGCAGGGCATCACCGCCGCCCAGCTGCAGGACACCTTCACCGACGCCCGCAGCGAAGGCCGCGTGCACGATGCCATCGACATTCTGGCGCCGGCCGGCACCCCCGTGCTGGCGGTGGCCGATGGCACCATCGAGAAGCTGTTCAACAGCGATCGCGGCGGGCTGACGGTGTACCAGTTCGAGCCCGGCGGGCGGTATTGCTACTACTACGCCCATCTTGAGCGCTATGCCGACGGCCTGGTCGAGAAGCAGACCGTCACCCGCGGCCAGGTCATCGGCTACGTCGGCAGCACCGGCAATGCCAGTCCCGAGGCCCCGCACCTGCACTTCGAGATCCATACCCTGGGCCCGGAAAAGCACTGGTGGGAGGGCGCCTCGCTGAATCCCTACCCGGTGCTGCGCGGCGAGCAGCGGCTGCCCTGAGCCCGCCCGGGGGTGCGGCGGCCCGCTTGAACAGCCGCCGATGGCCGGCCCGCCCGGAAGATGCGAAAATCCCTCCCCCTTTCAGGCTGGCACATTGGCGCCGGCCGCATACCCGAGATTCCGTGAAGACCCCCCAAGGCTTGCAGGCGCTGATCGACGACGGCGTGATCGATGAAGTGTTGCGCCCGCTCAAGAGCGGCAAGGAAGCGGCCGTGTACGTGGTCCGCAGCGGTGACGACGTGCGCTGTGCCAAGGTCTACAAGGACATGGCCCAACGCAGCTTCCAGCAGCGCGTGCAGTACCAGGAAGGCCGCAAGGTGCGCGGTAGCCGTGAAGCGCGTGCGGTAGGCAAGGCCAGCAAGTACGGTCGCAAGCAGCAGGAAACGGCCTGGAAGAACACCGAGGTGGACGCGCTGTACCAGCTGCGCGACGCCGGTGTGCGCGTGCCCGAACCGCATGGCTACTACCATGGCGTGCTGGTGATGGAGCTGGTGACCGACGCCGACGGCTTTTCCGCCGCGCGCCTGGGCGAAGTGGAGCTGGAGGCCGACCAGGCCCGCGACTTCCACCAGACCCTGGTCCGCCAGGTGGTGCGCATGCTGTGCTGCGGGCTGATCCATGGCGATCTGTCGCCGTACAACGTGCTGGTGGGGCCGGATGGCCCGGTGGTGATCGACTTCCCGCAGGTGGTCAGCGCCGGCGGCAACAATGCCGCGCGCAGCATGCTGCTGCGTGACGTCAACAACCTCACTGCCTACCTGGGGCGTTTTGCGCCGGAGCTGCTGGACAGCTGGTATGGCGAGGAAATGTGGGCGTTGTTCGAGGCCGGCGACCTGCTGCCCGACAGCCCGCTCACCGGCACCTTCGTGCACGACGAAACCACCATCGACCTGGACAGCGTGCGCCACGCCATCAACGATGCGCGCGAAGAAGCGCTGATCCGCCAGCAGGGTCGCGAGGCCGCGGAAGAAGACGAGGATTGAGGCGGCGGTAGAGCCACCCCATGGGTGGCTGTTCCTTGTTCCGGTATCGCGCGCAGCCGACCAACGGTCGGCTCTACCCTTCCGTTATCGCGTGCAGCCGACCAACGGTCGGCTCTACCCTTCCGTTATCGCGTGCAGCCGACCAACGGTCGGCTCTACCCCTCTGGTGCTGCGTGCAGCCGACCAACGGTCGGCTCTACGATCAGGCGTGCAGCGCGTTGGCGTGGTGCGCCGATCAGGCGTGCAGCGCCTTGGCGTGGTGCGCGATGTGGTCGCCGATGAACGTGCTGATGAAGTAGTAGCTGTGGTCGTACCCCGGCTGCAGGCGCAGCTGCAGCGGGTGGCCTGCGGCGGTGCAGGCGGCCTGCAGCCACTGCGGCTGCAGCTGGGTGTCCAGGAACTCATCGCCACCGCCCTGGTCTACCAGCAGCGGCAGCTTTTCTTCGGCGGTGGCCACCAGTTCGCTGGCGTCCCACGCCGCCCAGCCGCTGCGGTCTTCGCCCAGGTACGCGGTGAACGCCTTCTGGCCCCACGGCACGCGGGTGGGTGCCACGATCGGCGAGAACGCCGACACGCTGCGGTAGCGGCCGGGGTTCTTCAGCGCGATCACCAACGCACCGTGGCCGCCCATCGAATGCCCGCTGATGCTGCGCGCACCGCTTGCCGGCAGATGCGCTTCCACCAGCGCCGGCAGTTCGTCCACGATGTAGTCGTACATGCGGTAGTGCGCCGCCCACGGCTGCTCGGTGGCATTGAGGTAGAAGCCCGCACCCTTGCCCAGGTCGTAGCCCTCGGCGTCGGCCACGTCGTCACCGCGCGGGCTGGTGTCCGGGGCCACCAGGATGACCCCATGCTCGGCCGCATAGCGCTGCGCGCCCGCCTTGGTGATGAAGTTCTGCTCGGTGCAGGTCAGCCCGCTCAGCCAGTACAGCACCGGCAGTGTCTGCGTGGCCGCCTGCGGCGGCAGGTACACCGCCACCTTCATCTCGCAACCCAGCACCGCCGAGCGGTGCTGGTACACGTCCTGCCAACCGCCGAAGGCGGCGCGATGTTCGATGCGTTCCATGGAAGTTCCTTCAGGGGCGGTCGCGCGCAGGCGCGCCGCCGGTGTTGATGTCATGGTCGAGCTGCGCAAGCAGCTGCAGCAAGGGCTCGCATTCGTCCTGACCATCCAGGTTGCGCCGCGCCGCCACCGCAACCTGGCTCTGCGGCGGCCATTGCCCGTCGCGGCGTGCTTCGTGCAGGCGCGGCAGGAACACCTGCACCAGCCACTGTTCGAAGGGCATCTCGTCGATGCCGAACGGTGAATCGACGTGACGCGGCGCGCCGACCGGCCCCTGCAACCAGCCGAGCGCGCGCAACGCCTGCTCGATCTGGTCGACCAGCGCATCACGCAGCGGCACGGCCGGACGCTTCCAGAAGTCGGTCAGTCCCATGGGCCGCTCAGTAATGCACCACCGAGCGGATCGACTTGCCTTCGTGCATCAGCTCGAAGGCCTCGTTGATCTGCTCCAGGTCCATGGTGTGGGTGACGAACGGCGCCAGTTCGATGTCGCCCTTCATGGCGTCTTCGACCATGCCCGGCAGCTGGCTGCGGCCCTTCACGCCGCCGAAGGCGGTGCCCTTCCACGAGCGGCCGGTGACCAGCTGGAACGGACGGGTCGAGATTTCCTGACCCGAGCCGGCCACGCCGATGATCACCGACTGGCCCCAGCCACGGTGCGCGCATTCCAGTGCCGCACGCATCACGTTGACGTTGCCGATGCACTCGAAGGTGTGGTCCACGCCCCAGGTGGTCATCTCCACGATCACCTGCTGGATCGGCTTGTCGAAGTCCTTCGGGTTGACGCAGTCAGTGGCACCGAACTGCTTGGCCAGGTCGAACTTGGACGGGTTGGTGTCGATGGCGAAGATGCGGCCGGCCTTGGCCTGGCGCGCGCCCTGGATCACCGCCAGGCCGATGCCGCCCAGCCCGAACACGGCCACCGAATCGCCTTCCTGCACCTTGGCGGTGTTGTGCACCGCGCCGATGCCGGTGGTGACGCCGCAGCCCAGCAGGCACACGTGTTCCGGGTTCGCCTCGGGGTTGATCCTGGCCAGCGAGACCTCGGCCACCACGGTGTACTCGCTGAAGGTCGAGCAGCCCATGTAGTGGTAGATCGGCTCGCCGTTGTAGCTGAAGCGGGTGGTGCCATCGGGCATCACGCCCTTGCCCTGCGTGGCGCGTACGGCCACGCACAGGTTGGTCTTGCCCGAGGTACAGAACAGGCACTCACCGCATTCGGCGGTATACAGCGGAATGACGTGGTCGCCCGGCGCGACGCTGGTGACGCCCTCGCCCACTTCCACCACGATGCCGGCACCTTCATGGCCCAGCACGGCCGGGAACAGGCCTTCCGGATCATCGCCGGACAGGGTGAACGCATCGGTATGGCAGACACCGGTATGGGTGATCTTGACCAGCACTTCGCCCTTCTTCGGCGGGGCGACGTCGATCTCGACGATCTTCAACGGCTGGCCGGGACCAAACGCTACAGCGGCACGGGATTTCATCGGGAACTCTCCAAGGCAAGGAACAAGACAGGTGCGCGCGCGGGTAGCCGCGCGCTTATTTCAGGTAGGAACGGATCAGCGCGCTCATGTCGCGCACACGCTCGGCGCGCTGCGCATCGGACTGCGCCGGCTGGCCGAATTCTTCACGCAGGTGGGCTTCCATCACTTCGGACATCAGCCCGTTGACCGCACCGCGGATCGCCGCGATCTGCTGCAGCACCGGCCCGCACTCGGCCCCGGCGTCCAGCGCCCGGTCCAGCGCATCGCACTGGCCGCGGATGCGGCGCACGCGGGCCAGGACCTTCTTCTTTTCTTCCGGGGAGTGCGGCACGGGCAAATGACCAGAGAACTATACTGGGGGATAGTATACACAACCGCTCGCGCGGGTCACTGCGCGGTTGCTTCGGCGCAGGCCATGGGCTAGAACGGTGCTCCCCCTCGTGAACCGCCCGCATGGACCGCCACGCATTCTGGACCCTCATCGAGCAGGCCCGGCAGGACGCCCCGTCGCCGGACGCCCTGCCCGCGCTGCTGACCCAGCGCCTGGCCGCACAGGACGCCGATGCCCTCCTGCGCTGGTGCGGGTATTTCCAGATTTACCATGCCCTGTCATACAAGAGCCGGTTGTGGGCGGCGGCCTACATCATCACCGACGGCTGCAGCGACGATGGCTTCGATTACTTCCGCGGCTGGCTGATCGGGCAGGGTCAGGCGTGCTTCCTGGCCGCCCTGCGCGACCCCGATTCCCTGGCCGCCCATCCGCTGGGCGCTACGCCGTCGGAGGGCGAAGGCATGCTTGCGGTGGGAGGCGCGGCCTGGTTTCAGCACCAGGGCATGGAGCCGGACCATGTCGCGCTGGGCGAGGCAATGCGCGCGCACGCGCCGAGTGCAGCCGACCACGCCGCGCTCATGGCCACGATCCACTACGCCGCCGATATCGATGCGCCGTGGGACGACGTTGATGGCGACGTGGAGGCGCTGGTGCCGCGGTTGGCGGCGCGGTTCGGCTGAGCCAGAAACCTCCTACCCTTCGCCGCCGTCCTCGACAGCGGGCGTGCCATGCAACCAGTCCAGCACGTCCCGGTGCAACTCAAGCGCCTGTGCCTCAGTGGGCGTACTCCACAGGCTGTGCCGCATGCCGGGCACCTCCACGTAGCGGAAGGTAACGCCCGCCCCCTGCATCGCCGTGGCCAACTTCCGTGCCGACGCCACCGGCACCGAGCCGTCGCGCTCACCGTGCACCACCAGCAACGGGGCACGCAGATCCCGCAGCACGTTGGCCTCCACCGCATCCAGGCGACCGGCCCAGACCGCGAAGGTGTTGGCCTCGCCCATCCAGTCCTTGCCGGGCACTGGCTCAGCGCGAATGGTGTCCATCCTGGCGCGCAGTTCCTGGCGGCAGGTGGTTGGCGTGCCGTTGGCTGCACACACCATGTCCTGCATCGATTCGGCCATCGGTGTCCCGCCGCCGAAGCCGATCAGCGCCACCGCCGTAGTCTGCGGCGCGTACGCGGCCAGCTGCGCGCCGATGCGCCCCCCATCGGAGAATCCCCAGATCCACAGCGCGCCGTTCCACCACGGTGCGTGGCGGTGCAGATACTGCAACGCACGCAGGTGATCAATAACGCGTTGATCCAGGGTGTAGTGCTGGCGGAACGCGTCGCTGCAGTGGAACTCCGGGCCGATGTCGATGCCACCGTCGGCAGTGCGCGGCGGGACGACGGTGCCGGGCTTTTCGATCACGGCCAAGGCGAAAGGATGCGGGCCGTCCACCTGCTGCTGAAGCCACGCCACGCTGTCGTTGAGCGTGGACGGAATGCACAGCGAGCCATCGATGAAGACCAGCAACGGCACCTTTCCCGCCGACGCAGGCCGGTGCACCTGTACATCCAGAAGGGTTCCGTCCACGCGGGGTACGCTCAGCTGCTCATGCAGCGGCGACGCGCTTGCCGCGCCCAGGCACAGCACGCCGACAATTGCCCAGGTGACACGATGAATCGCGTTGATCATGGTGCATCCATTGGCGGTGTCATTCCGCTGCGAACGTCAGCGCGCGCCGCGCACGGAGCGGCGTTTGCGTGCGCGCGGCGTCGGGCGGAAACAGGCTGATGTAACCGGCAGCGATCGCCCGGTCACGCAGGCGCGTGCCCACGCCCTCGGCCGCGACGATGGCCACATGGGTGACGCGCCCCTGCGGGTCCACGTCCATCTGCCATTCCACCCGTCCCACCCAATCCGCGGGCGAAATGTCCGCGTCGTAGTTGGGGCGGCCGTACACATAGGCGATGGCGGGGTCGCGCATGTACGGTGAATCATCCAGCGTGCGATCCACCCGCACGGTAGCGCTGGCATGGCGTCCATCGCCCAGCCACGTGTCCACCGTCCACTGCCCGGGCGCGCCGTCGTGGCCCAGCTCTGCGGGGAAACACTGCTTGCGGCCGCGATAGTCGGCATGGGTGCTGCGGGACACCTCCATGCCAGCCCCGTCGCGGATCGCCAGGGTCAGGCCCTGCACATCGGTATCGTGCGCATTCGCCGCGACGCACACCTGGTGCACCGGACCACCTTCCAGAACGAACTGCCGCGTCTGTTGCCGTGCCAACGCCCCCACCGGTGTCCTGGCCCACAGAAATTCGATGTAGATGGCCTCGGTACTTGCGGCCTGGCTGGCCTGCGCCGCCGGGCTTGCCAGCAGCAGTATCGGCAGCCCGCACCGGATCGTGCTCATCACTGCGTGTGCGCCGCGCATCTCCACTCCCGTCCGTGGTTGGTGGCATTGATGATGGCCTGCTTGGCACGGCACTGACAACCGATGCCTACCGGCCCGGCTCAGTCGAACGCACCGGCATCGGCCAATGTCGCCAGCGCATCCACCACGTAACGCACCTTCGGGCGCAGGTGCCGGGTCTGCGGCCATAGCGCGTGGATCTCCACATGGTGCTGCATGCAGTGGCCCAGCACCTGCTGCAACGCGCCCGTCTGCAGGTGCTGTTTCACCAGGAAGTGCGGCATCTGGCAGATGCCCAGGCCGGCGATGGCCGCCTCGATCACGGCATCGCCATCGTTGAGCTGGTGGGTGCCGCTGGGAATGAAGCGCGCTTGCCCCGCGTCTTCTCCGATCCGCCACGCCACCGGCTGGCCGTACCGATAGCCGACGATGCTGCGATGCGCATGCAGGTCGTCCACGGTGGCGGGCGTGCCGTGCCTGTCCAGGTAGGCCGGTGACGCGCAGGTGATCAGCTGCTGGGTGCCCAGCCGTCGCGCGACCAGGTGCTGGGCCTGGTCCAGCCCACCGAAGCGGATCAACAGGTCGATGCCTTCTTCGACCGGGTCCACGAAGTGGTCGGTGAAGGTCATGGTGAGCTGCAGTTCGGGGTGTTCGGCACAGATGCGCAGCAGCACCGGCAGGATCATCAGCCGCCCGAACGAGGACGGCATGTCGATGCGCAGGCGGCCTGCCGGCAGGTGCGAGGCCGAGCCCAGGCATGCCTCGGCCGAAGCGATCTCTTCCAGCGCGGTGGCGCAGGAGGCGAAGTAGGCCTGGCCATCGGCGGTGAGCGAAATGCGCCGCGTGGTGCGATGGAACAGCCGCACGCCCAGGCGCTCCTCCAGCCGCGCGATCGCCTTGCCCACCGCCGAGCGCGAGATGCCCAGGGTCTCGGCCGCTTCGGTGAACGTGGCCGAGCGCGCCGTGGTGACGAAGGTGACCAGCCCGTTCAACGATTCCACTGGCAGCATCACCGCGCTCCATTGGGGACACAATGTCCCACTTACTGGGAAATTGAAGTCCTTTATGCACCTCCAGGTCAACCCTATCTTGAAGGGGTCGCGCCGCTGGCGCCCCCTTCCCCACGAGTTCCGCCTTATGACCGCCCTGCTCTTCCAGCCCTACGACCTCGCCGGCACCCCCCTGCGCAACCGCATCGCGATGGCGCCGATGACCCGCGCACGCAACCCCGGCACCGTGGCCAACGCCCTCACCGCGCAGTACTACCGGCAGCGCGCCAGTGCCGGGCTGATCATCAGCGAAGGCACCCCGGTGTCGCCGCAGGGCCAGGGCTACATCGACGTGCCGGGCATGTGGTCGGCCGAACAGGTGGACGGCTGGAAGCCGGTCACCGCTGCCGTGCATGCCGAAGGGGGCGTCATCTTCGCCCAGCTCTGGCACGTGGGCCGCATGTCGCACGCCTCGCTGCAGCCCGACGGCGGACAGCCGGTCAGCGCGGGCACCCGCCCGGTGGCCAGCGACCCGAAGAGCAGCGCGTTCGTTTACCGCGAAGACGGCAGCCGTGGGCAGGCCGATCCGACCCCGCCGCGTGCCCTGCGCACCGACGAGCTGCCCGGCATCGTCGACGATTTCGCTAGCGCGGCCGACAACGCGATCGCCGCCGGTTTCGACGGCATCGAACTGCATGCGGCCAACGGCTATCTGTTCGAACAGTTCCTCAACCCGGTCACCAATGACCGCACCGACGGCTACGGCGGCACGCTGCAGAACCGCGCACGTCTGATCCTGGACACCATCGATGCGATGGCTGCGCGGATCGGATCGCACCGCGTGGGCGTGCGGCTGGCACCGAACAACCTGCAGTTCGACATGCCCGAGTACGTCGGCAACGAAGCGGCGTATCTGTACCTGGCGCAGGAACTGGGCAAGCGCGACCTGGCCTACGTGCACCTCAACGACAACCATGCACGGGGCGTGTCGGTCCTGAGCGAGGCATTCCTGCGCACGTTCAAGCAGAGCTACGGCGGCACCCTGATCCTGGCCGGCAGCCTCACCCGCGCGCGGGCGCTGCAGCTGGTGGACGACGGCATCATCGATCTGGCGGCGTTCGGCCAGCCGTTCATCGCCAACCCGGATCTGGTGGCGCGGCTGGAGCGCGACGTGGCACTGGCGGTGCCGGATCGGGGCACGTATTACGGCGGTGGGGCGGAGGGATATACCGACTATCCGGTTGCCGGCTGATCATCGGGCCGGCGCGGGCGTGGTGATTCCGTGCGTGCGTGCAGCCACCCGTGGGGTAGCTCTACCTGTGCCCCGCCGGCGGTAGAGCCACGCCATGCGTGGCTGGGTTTTCGACGTCGGCGCTGCGTGCAGCCACCCATGGGGTGGCTCTACCGTCCGCCCGCGCGGGGTCATCGCAACATCAGGCCCCGCCATGGGTTGGGTACGTCGCCCATGAGGGCCACCACCGCTGCATCGAGTTGCCCGGTGGCGGCCAAGGTGGCCACCGGGTGCGCACGCAGGTGCGGCGGCAACGGCGCCGGCATCCGTCCGGCGTCCAACGCCAGCAGATGGTCGGCGAGCTGGCGGAAGTCCGCGTCGCTGAGTGCAGCAGGCCCAGGCATGGCCGCCGTCATGCCTGCACGTAGGGAATGCGCTCGTTGAGGCGCGCGAAGCCGATCACCTGGCGGATCAGTGCATCGGCCTGGTCTTCGTGCAGTGCGCCATCGGCGATGGCGTCGGTTTGCCCGAACCACGTTTCCAGTGCCTGCACCTGGTCGGCACGCAGCCACGCGCGGTGCGTGCCCAGCCAACGCTGCAGGTTGTCGGCCAACGCGCCGTCGTCCAGCAGCGAATCCTCCAGGTCCAGCACCGACTCCACCATCTTGCGGAACAGGAAGTCCTGGTAGTTCGCGGCCAGCAGGTCGGCGCGGTCGTCGTCGTGCCAGACCAGCAGCACCGGCGGTTCGGCAAAGCCCGGTGCGTTGGTCCAGAAGCAGTACACATCGCCGGCACCGGTTTCGGCGAACGGCAGCAGCTGCATGTCCGCCCGCAGCGGGTTGTAGTGGTCGGCGGCAGTCAGGTCCGACCACGCCTCGTGCAGCCGCTCGCGCGCGATCGGCTCGTAGTCGTAGGCATACAGCAGCACCGGCGGTGCGGCCTGCAGCGCCGGAAACACGACCTTGACCCACTCCGGGTGCGGGCCACCAAAGCCCAGCCGATCCTCGGCGTCCAGCTGCCGGTAGAGCGGCGGGAAGGCTTGGCCGGTGGCCTGTTCGATATCGGAAAGCGTGTGCATGCAGGATCCAAGAAGCCGAAGAGAGGCGCGCTCAGCGCGTGGTGTAACGATAGACCACGCTGGACGAAGAAGGGCGTGCAATCGACTGCCCGGACACGGCGACCACCGGCAGCGCATAGCTGCCATCGCGCATCACACCGACATGCTCGACGCGCGCATGGCCTGCCCGCCGCGACGCCAGCATGGCGTGCAGGCGTGGCTCAATGCACGCGCCTGCGCGGCTAGGCGGTGGTGTCGCGCACCATGTCCACGAATGCGCGCAGCGCCGACGACATCTGCCGTTGCCGCGGGTAATACAGCACGAAGCCGGGGAACGGTTCACTCCAGTCTTCCAGCACTGCCACCAGGCGGCCATCGTCCAGGTACGGGCGCGCGGAGTCTTCCAGCACGTAGGCCAGGCCAAGGCCGTCGAGCACGGCCTGCAGGATGGTGTGCTGGTCGCCCAGGGTGAGCCGGCCGGGAACGTCCACCTCCAGTTCCTGGCCGTCGCGTTCGAACTGCCACTTGTACAGATGGCCGCTGGCGAAACGGAAGCGCACGCACTCATGCTGCGCCAGTTCGTGCGGATGCGCTGGAATGCCGCGGCGCTGCAGGTAGGACGGCGCGCCCACGATCAGGCCGCGCAACGGCGGGCCCAGCGGCACCGCCACCATGTCTTCGGGCACTGATTCATGCAGGCGCACGCCGGCATCGAATCCCTTGGCGACGATATCCACCAGGCCATCGTCCTGCGCCAGTTCGATGCGCACGTCGGGGTGGGCCTGCAGGAACCGCGCCAGGCGCGGGCCGAGCTGGGTCTGCACGGCGGCGCGGGTGGCGTTGATACGCAGCAGGCCGGCCGGGGCGGCGCGGAAGTGATTCATTTCCTCCAGCGCGTCATGCACCTGATCCAGGGCCGGCTGCAGCCGTTCGAGCAGGCGCTGGCCGGCCTCGGTGAGGGCCACGCTGCGGGTGGTGCGATGGAACAGGCCCACCCCCAGCCGTTCTTCCAGCGCGCGGATCGCATAGCTCACCGCCGAGGTGGACAGGGCCAACTCGGCGCCCGCCTTACGGAAGCTGCGGTGGCGGGCCACGGCGGCGAAGGCGGCCAGATGGGTCAGATTGTCAGTGGCCATGATTATCCCGTTTCACTTGATGAATCATGCCGATATCCTGACTGTTTGTGCACGGGATCGGGGCGTATTGTAAAGCGCCTTTCTACAAACCTGCCAAGGATTCCCCATGTCCCTCGCCCATGGTTATGCGGTGCACGACCAGACCGCCCCGCTGGTGCCGTTCTCCTTCGAACGTCGCCCGGCCGGTCCCGATGACGTCCGCATCGAGATTCTCTTCAGCGGCATCTGCCACTCCGATCTGCACCAGGCCCGCGACGACTGGGGCGGCGCGATGTTCCCGATGGTGCCCGGCCACGAGATCATCGGCCGCGTAACCGAGGTCGGTGCCAATGTCACCCGCTTCAAGGTTGGCGACTTCGCCGGCGTCGGCTGCATGGTCGATTCGTGCCGCCACTGCGCGGCCTGCGATGAAGATCTGGAGCAGTACTGCGAGAAGGGTGCCACCTACACCTACAACAGCACCGAGCGTGATGGCGGCCAGCCGACCTTCGGCGGTTACTCCGACCACATCGTGGTCGAGCAGCGCTTCGTGGTGAAGGTGTCCGAGAAGCTGGACCTGAAGGCCGCTGCGCCGCTGCTGTGCGCCGGCATCACCACCTATTCGCCGCTGCGCCATTGGAAGGTCGGCCCCGGCCAGAAGGTCGGCGTGATCGGTCTGGGTGGCCTGGGCCACATGGGCGTGAAGTTCGCCAAGGCGATGGGCGCCACGGTGGTGATGATCACCACCACTCCCGAAAAGGGCGCCGATGCCAAGCGCCTGGGCGCCGATGAAGTGCTGGTCTCGCGTGATCCGGCGCAGATGAAGGCGCATGCCGGCAGCTTCGATTTCCTGCTCAACACAATCCCGGTGGGTCACGACACCAACCCGTACATGGCGTTGCTCAAGCGTGATGCCACCATGTGCCTGGTCGGCGTGCTGACCGAGCTGGATCCGCCGCCGACCGGCGTCAGCGTGATCTTCGGCCGCAAGCACATCACCGGTTCGGCGATTGGCGGCATGGCCGAAACGCAGGAGATGATGGACTTCTGTGCCGAGCACAACATCGTCAGCGATGTGGAAGTGATCGACATCAAGACCGTCAACGAAGCCTGGGAACGCATGGCGAAGAATGACGTGCGCTACCGCTTCGTGATCGACATGGCCACGCTGGAAAAAGCGGCCTGATCCTTCCGCAGGTTCAAATGAAAAATCCCGGAGATACCGCATTGCTGTTCGCCTGAGAGGAGCAGTCTTGCCATCGAACGGATAGGGCGGCTTGGAGATCTTCACCGTCCTCGGCGTAGTTGGCCGAGGACGGTGACCCAGGATCGGCCCCCTCTCCGATCAGAGCTGTGACACCTATCTGCCGGTTGCCGAGATGCGATCTTGCCGTTGTCATCTTCCGCTGACGCGCCGCGATTGGCATCGCTACTTCTATCTGGTCCGGCTTCCCTGCCGCTTGGCGCTTCTCGCGCAATCCAATCCGACATGGCACCTTTGGCCGCGCTGAAGCAGTTCAGCCCCGGGCCTCTCATTGCTGTGCTATCAATGACACGCCTTGCTTCAAGGCTCTTTCAGGGATTGGAAGGATGGGCAGATTCGGTGGAGGTGCTGGCAGCGCGTTTACTCGCCGCAGGAAATTGGAGAGCTTCTTTCGAAAGCTGAGTGTCGTGGGCGCATGGCTCTGCTCCATGCTGTTGGTCGGCCTGTCACTGATGCCGATCGCGAGCGCTCAGACCGTCACCTACATCCACACTGATGCTGTCGGTTCGGTAGTGGCCGAATCTGATGCCAATGGAAACGTGACCAAACGCTATGACTACGAGCCCTACGGTGCTGTGGTAGGCGGCCAGGTCACGGATGGACCGGGGTACACGGGGCATGTGAGCGATGCGGCCACAGGGCTGAGCTACATGCAGCAGCGGTATATGGATCCGCAATTGGGCGCATTCCTGTCGGTGGACCCGGTGACGGCGTATGACCAGCCGGTGGGGCAGTTCAATCGATACCGATATGCGAACGGCAACCCATATCGCTTTATTGACCCAGATGGTCGTCAAGCGTTGGGAGCACCCAGGGATTTCTACCATCCTGTAACAGCTGAGCAAGCCCAGCAGATTCTCCCTGTAGTTGCCGACTTCACGCCGGTCCTGGGGGACGTCAAAGGTATCGTTGAGGCAGTCCACGCTCCAACACCTGCGAATATTGCCGGGGCCGCAATGGGTCTGATCCCATTTGCCGGTGATGCCGGAAAGGCAGTGTTGAAGCACGGTGACGAAGCCGCGCAACTGGGACGGAAGGTCGCCAGCGAGCAGAAGGTTTCTGGAACCATCTATGTCGATTCCAAGGGAAACGCTATCCCGACACCGCCAGGCGGAAGAATTGAAGGATCCCCAGATGGCCGCTTCGTTCAGGCGAAAGGGCCCGACGGTCAGCCTACTGGGGTGCGTATTGATGGAGGACATAAACCATCAACCCATCCCGATCCCCGAGCGCAGCAGCCGCATGGCCATGTGCCAGGTGTAACCAATGCCGACGGGACCCCTTGGCTTCCCGTAAAACAATGAGTGAGGAGTCCGTGAAAAATGGATAACGAGGCAGGACTAATCCAGATGACGAGGCTTGTTAAAGATTTTGCACTCGGCGCTGTCAACGCCCAGAGCTTCATCGACAAGTACTCTAATTTTTACTACTACGAGGCGTTGGACGGCCACGAGGTTTCAAGTGCAATACATGCGGAAGATAGGGTTCGGCTAGGTCCGGCTATCGAGTTGCATCGCCGGATTCAGGAGGAAGTTGTGAACAAGATCTCGTTTGATCCGGAGTTTTCAGCCGAAGCATTGAAGACGGCAGGGCGACTGACGGCCTCTGAAGCGCGGGAGCTCGCGCTTCAGATCTGTACAGACGTCGGAATTGAAGCTGTCTTGTCGGCGGTAAGGCCTGCCTGACTACATGGTTCTGAGATCTCTGAAGAATGCCCCGACTGATATCTCCACCTTGACCCTACGGCGACGGATATACCGGCCCAGGCGCCACGCAACTGATCGGCCTGACGGCAGCATCATGATCTGGAACCGACACGCTTCCTGTCATGGCGCCAAGCGCAGGGTGTGCCGTCCTTCCATAAGGCATTGGCCGGACTCTGCCCTTCCCTGAGCTCGTCATGTTCAGGTGGTTGGTTCCATTCCCACTCCCGGCACCAGATGCGTCGAGAATCCTCGGGCTTGGTCGTAAGCTGTCACTTGGGAAAACGGCGCTTACCCGGACCGGGAGAGCGCCGTTCTTCCAGGGTGCTTTTTCCACTCAGTACGCGAACTCCTTGAACACCGGATCGATGTTGCCGCCCCACTCGCCATGGAACAGCGCCAGCTTGCGATCGGCCGGGGTCAGTCCGGAATCGACGATCTCCTGCAGCACCTCCAGGAACTTGCTTTCGTCCTGGCCATCGGCGTTGCGCGCCGCGCGGCGCTTGAGGCCGGCCACGGCGATCTTCAGGGCTTCGCGCGAGAGGTCCAGAACGGTGCCGTTGCGGAACGGCAGCTTCAGCCCATGCCGCGGCACGCCATCGCGCAGGACATTGCGCTCGACCAGGCTGAAATCACGCACCAGGTCCCAGGCCGCATCCAATGCGGCATCGTCGTACAGCAGCCCCACCCAGAACGCCGGCAACGCACATAGGCGGCTCCACGGGCCGGCATCGGCACCGCGCATTTCCAGGTACTTCTTCAAGCGCACTTCGGGGAAGGCGGTGGTCATGTGGTCCGACCAGTCGCGCAGCGTGGGCAACTGGCCCGGCAACACCGGCAGCTTGCCGACCATGAAATCGCGGAAGCTCTGGCCGCTGGCATCGTGGTACTTGCCATCGCGGTAAGAGAAGTACATCGGCACGTCGAGCAGGTAGTCGACGTACCGCTCGTAGCCGAAGCCGTCCTCGAACACGAAGTCGAGCATGCCGGTGCGGTCGTTGTCGGTGTCGGTCCAGATGTGCGAGCGGTAGCTCTGGTAGCCGTTCGGCGCGCCTTCGGTGAAGGGCGAATCGGCGAACAGCGCGGTGGCGATCGGCTGCAGCGCCAGCGACACGCGGAACTTCTTGACCATGTCCGCTTCGGTGGCGTAGTCCAGGTTGACCTGCACCGTGCAGGTGCGGGTCATCATGTCCAGGCCCAGCGTGCCGACCTTGGGCATGTACTCGCGCATGATCTTGTAGCGCCCCTTGGGCATCCACGGCATCGCGTCGCGGGTCCACTTGGGCTGGAAGCCCATGCCCAGGAAGCCCAGCTGCAGTTCGCCGGCCACCTGCGCCACTTCATTGAGGTGGGTGCCGGTTTCCACGCAGGTCTGGTGGATGGTCTCCACCGCCGCGCCGGACAGTTCCAGCTGGCCGGCCGGTTCCAGCGTCACCGAGGCGTTGTCGCGCAGCAGCGCGATGGTGCGGCCCTCTTCCTGCACCGGATCCCAGCCGAAGCGGGTCAGGCCGTTGAGCAGGGCTTCGATGCCGCGGTCGCCGTCGAAGGTGGGCGGGCGCAGGTCGTCCAGGCGGAAGCCGAACTTCTCGTGCTCGGTGCCGATGCGCCACTGCGCCTGGGGCTTTTCGCCGGAGGCCAACGTGGCGACCAGTTCATTTCGGTCGGTGATCGGCGTCTCGGCGACGTGGCTGGGGCTCGACAAGGGGAGGCTCGCAGTATTCTGGTCAGGGCGGGGATGTGGGGTTGCAGCCCCCGCATCGCAAGGGCGCACTATATCGTGGCGTCCCCCACCGTCGTGTCACCGTGACGGTTTTCAGCATCCTATAAAAAAGGGCTTGACCGGGCCGCAGCGCCGTTGCGACGCATTTCGCCCCGCGCGGCGGGCGCGCCCTACACTGCCCCATGAGCCGATCCAGACATCCGGAAGTACATCGCTCCGACCGCGTGGGCTGGCTGCGGGCCGCCGTGCTGGGCGCCAATGACGGCATCGTCTCGGTGGCCGGGCTGCTGGTCGGCATTGCGGCCAGCGGGGCCAGTGCCACCACGATCCTGGCCACCGGCATCGCCGGCACCGTGGCCGGGGCCATGTCGATGGCAGCTGGCGAGTACGTGTCGGTGCAGTCGCAGGTCGATACCGAGCATGCCGACCTGGCAGTGGAGAAGCGCGAGCTGCGCGAAGACCCGCACAGCGAGCTGGAAGAACTGGCGGCCATCTACCGGCATCGCGGCCTGACCCCTGAACTGGCCCAGCAGGTGGCGGTGCAGTTGACCGCCCACGATGCCCTGGCCGCACATGCCCGCGACGAGCTGGGCATCACCGACGAACTGCGCGCCCGCCCGCTGCAGGCCGCGATGGCCTCGGCCGGTGCCTTCATCTGCGGCGCGGCGCTGCCGGTGCTGACCGCACTGCTGGCCCCGCATGCCTACGTTGCACAGGTCACCACCGCCGCCACCCTGGTCGGGCTGGGCCTGACCGGCGCGATGGCCGCGCGTGCCGGTGGCGCACCGCCCCTGCGCGGCGCGGTGCGGGTGATGTTCTGGGGCGCGCTGGCGATGGCGGCAGCGGCACTGATCGGCCAGTTGTTCGATACTGCGCGGTAATGAACGCCCTCCTGCACCCCGCCTCGCTACTGGACGACATGGCCAGCCTGGCCACCTGCGCGCGCGCCGACGGCTATGCCTGCGTCACCGCGCGTCGCGAGCACGGCGCCTCCTCGGTGGACATCCCGCAGCCGCAGTTCGCGATCCTGCTGCAGGGGCGCAAGCAAGTGGCCTGCGGTACGCAGTCGCTCACGTTCGTGCCCGGCGACCTGTTCCTGATCACCCGCCGCTGCCGCATCGACGTGGTCAACATTCCCGATCCGCACAGCGGCGTGTACCTCAGCGCGATCGTGCCCCTGTGCAGCGAAGCGCTGGCCGCCGCGCGCGTGCTCTGGAACGAACCCCTGCCCGAGGCCGGTGACGCGCTGGCGCGGTTGTCGCTGGACGACCACGGCGACACGCTGCGGCAATGGCGCCATGCGCTGGAACACGCGCGCTACACCGAGGCCCGCCTCGCGCTGGCCGCGCTGGTGCTGGCATTCTGCCGGCGCGGCCACGGCAGCCTGCTGGTGCCGCCCGAGCCCAGCCTGGGCGAACGCATCCGCGACCTGATCGCCGCCCAGCCCGAACGCGACTGGCAATCGCGCGACTTCGAAGCGCAGTTGTGCCTGAGCGGTGCGACGCTGCGTCGGCGGTTGGCCAGCGAGCAGGCCAGCGTGCGCGAGCTGATCGCCGATGCACGCCTGGCGCACGCGATGAACCTGCTGTACACCACCCGGCTGCCACTGAAGACCGTGGCCGCGCGCGTGGGCTACCGCTCGCTGGGCAGCTTCAACAAGCGCTTCGCCGCGCGCTACGGGCTGGAACCGGCAGCAATCGGCAACAGCTGAAACGGCGAGCGGATCACGGCGCATTCTGAGCGGTACGCGGCATCGCCCGCGTGCAGCATGGGGGCACCGCGGCACCGCCGCCTTGTGTAGAGCCTCTGCCATGTCCCTTCCCCGCATCCGCTTACATGCTGCTGCCCTGTTGCTGGCCGTCGCCACCGGCCCGGCGCTGGCCACCACCGCGCACACGCCCTCGGCGCAGGTGCCCGGCGTCTATCACCAGCAGATCGGCACGCTGCAGGTCACCGCGCTGTTCGACGGCACCGTGGCACTGGGCCGCCAGGAACTGACCGGGATCGATGCCGGCGCGGTGACCCGCCTGCTCGATCACCGTTACGTGCCCGAAGACGGCAAAGGCCTGCAGACCGCGGTCAACGCGTATCTGGTGCAGCGGGGCAATCACCTGACGCTGGTGGATACCGGCACGGCCGCCTGCTTCGGGCCCGGCCTGGGCCAAGTGCTGGGCAACCTGCGCGCGGCCGGTTACGACCCGGCGGAGGTGGACGACGTGCTGCTCACCCATGCCCACCCGGACCACCTGTGCGGGCTGCTGGATGCGCAGGACACGATGGCCTACCCCAATGCCACGGTGTGGTTGTCGGCCGCCGACGCGGCCTATTGGCTGGACCCGGCCAGCGAAGCCACCGCACCGCAGGGCGTGCGCTTTGCCTTTGCGCTGGCGCGCAAGGCGGTGGCCCCCTACGAGGCGGCGGGCAAGCTGCGTCGTTTCAGCCCCGGGCAAACCTTGCCGGTTGGGGTGGCGGCGCTGGACAGCCATGGGCATACGCCGGGCCATGTGTCCTGGAAGCTGGACGCCGGCAAGGGCCAGGCGGTGCTGGTGTGGGGCGACATCGTGCATTTCCACGCGGTGCAGTTCGCCCAGCCCCAGGCGGCCTACGAGGCCGACAGCGACCGCACGGCCGCCGTCGCCAGCCGTCGCGCGATGATGGCGCAGGCGGCGGATGGGGGCTGGTGGGTGGCCGGTGCGCACCTGCCGTTCCCGGGGTTGGGCCACGTGCGGCGCGAGGGTGAGGCGTTTGCGTGGGTGCCGGGCGAGTTCGCGCCGTTGCCGGGGCATTAACCCGGGGATGCGGGCTGCGCGGCGTTCGTGGGTGAGCGCGCGGCTGACCGGCGTTCGTTGGTGGGCCGCGAGCTGACCGGGTAGTGCCGGCCGCTGGCCGGCTCCTCTTTCGGCCGGATGTATCGGGAGCCGGCCAGCGGCCGGCACTACCGGGATGCGCGCACTGTTACCGGGTCCGGCCCACGGTTACGGGGCCGCGCGCGGTATTACGGGGATGCGGGCTGCGCGGCGTTCGTGGGTGAGCGCGCGGCTGACCGGCGTTCGTTGGCGGGCCGCGAGCTGACCGGGTAATGCCGGCCGCTGGCCGGCTCCTCTTTTCGGCCGGATGTATCGGGAGCCGGCCAGCGGCCGGCACTACCGGGATGCGCGCACTGTTACCGGGTCCGGCCCACGGTTACGGGGCCGCGCGCGGTGTTACGGGGATGCAGGCTGCGCGGCGTTCGTGGGTGGGCGCGCGGCTGACCGGCGTTCGTTGGCGGGCCGCGAGCTGACCGGGTAGTGCCGGCCGCTGGCCGGCTCCTCTTTCGGCCGGATGTATCGGGAGCCGGCCAGCGGCCGGCACTACCGGGATGCGCGCACTGTTACCGGGTCCGGCCCACGGTTACGGGGCCGCGCGCGGTATTACGGGGATGCGGGCTGCGCGGCATTCGTGGGTGGGCGCGCGGCTGACCGGCGTTCGTTGGCGGGCCCGCAAGCTGACCGGGTAGTGCCGGCCGCTGGCCGGCTCCTCTTTCGGCCGGATGTATCGGGAGCCGGCCAGCGGCCGGCACTACCGGGATGCGCGCCCCGTTACCGGGGGGCGGCCCACGGTTACGGGGCCGCGTGCGGTAGTACGGGGATGCGGGCTGCGCGGCATTCGTGGGTGGGCGCGCGGCTGACCGGCGTTCGTTGGCGGGCCGCAAGCTGACCGGGTAGTGCCGGCCGCTGGCCGGCTCCTCTTTCGGCCGGATGTATCGGGAGCCGGCCAGCGGCCGGCACTACCGGGATGCGCGCCCCGTTACCGGGGTGCGGCCCACGGTTACGGGGCCGCGCGGTGTTACGCGGTTTCGGGGGCCGGCTTGTTCAGGCCCAGCCAGCCGCCGATGATGCCGCGGGCTTCGTCCACGCCCTGGCGGGCGGGACCGGAGAAGGTCTGCACGCTGACGGTGTCGCCGAACGAGGACTGCAGTTCCTTGCGCACCTTCTGCAGGGCAATGCCCTGCTGGCCACGGCCCAGCTTGTCGGCCTTGGTCAGCAGCGCGTGCGCGGGCAGGCCGCGCTGCACCGCATAGGCCAGCATCTGGCGGTCGTAGTCCTTCAGCGGGTGACGGATGTCCATCACCACCACCAGGCCACGCAGCGCCTCGCGGGTACGGAAGTACTGGTCGATGAAGGCCTGCCAGTGGGCCTGCAGGTCCAGCGGCACCTTGGCGTAGCCGTACCCGGGCAGGTCGACCAGCTTGGCCTCCGGGGTGACTTCGAAGAACACCAGCTGCTGGGTGCGGCCGGGGGTCTTGGAGACCCGGGCCAGGCTGTTCTGGCGGGTCAGGGCGTTGAGGGCGCTGGATTTGCCGGCGTTGGAGCGCCCGGCAAAGGCAACTTCGGCCCCGACATCCTCCGGCAATTGCCGGGTGTTGTGGGCCGAAAGCAGGTAATGGGCACGTTCGAGGAGCAATGACATGGGCATAGGATCGCATGTCCGGGCCAGATCCGCGCTGCCGCGGCCGGTTTTGCTGCACCCTGCGTTGACCGTGGCGTGAAAGCGCATGGATAATCGGGCGATCCCCGCGGGTGCACCCTGTACCTGCCAGGCCGGTCCACACGGAGCTTCCGCATGCGCCACGCTCGCGTTCTTGCCGTTTCCGCTGTTGCTGTATCGCTGCTGGCCGCTGTTGCGGTCGCCCAGACCTCGATCACGCCCCTGCCTGACAACGGGCCGATCAAGACCGCGTCGCTGGAGGTCGATTTCAGCAAGACCACCTGGGGGGATGCGAAGGCCGGCCAGACCAAGGCAGCCGCCTGCGCGGCCTGCCACTCGGCCGACGGCAACTCCACCGTGGAGATGTATCCGAGCATCGCCGGGCAGAGCGAACGCTATACCGCCCAGCAGATGGCGTTGATCGCCAACGGCCAGCGCACCTCCGGGGCCTCGGCGGCGATGGTGCCGTTCGTGCAGGACCTCACCCCGCAGGACATGCGCGACATCGGTGCGTATTTCGCAACGCAGAAGGCCAGCGCCGGGCTTGCCGACGACGGTCTGGTGGGCGAAGGTCCGTACGCCGGCAAGAAGTTCTACGAGATCGGGCAGCAGCTGTATCGCGGGGGTGATGCCGAACGCGGCATCCCGGCGTGCATGGCCTGCCACGGTCCCACCGGTGCCGGCAACCCGGGCCCGGCCTACCCGCATATCGGCGGGCAGCATGCGGCCTACGTGGCGCGCCGGCTGCAGGAGTACCAGGCCGGCACCACCCAGGAAACCGACAAGGCACACTTCCAGATCATGGCCACCATTGCAAAGCAGCTGACCGAGCAGGAGATCCAGGCCCTGGGCAGCTACCTGCAGGGCCTGCACAACCGTGCCGACGATGTGGCCTCGGCCACGCCCGCGCAACCGGCGAAGGCCCCGTAAAGACCGCTCGGCGGCGCAATGGCCGCCCCCGCCCCCGTGGCGGGTTATGTTCACCGCCACGCCGGCACTGGGCCGGCGTTGTTTTTTCCGATGGAGATGGATGTAGATGACGTTGATGCCCCGCCTGATGTTGTTGCTGCTGGCCCTGAGCCCCCTGTCCACGCTGGCGGCCGCGCCGGTCGCCCTGGTCGAAGGCACCGACTACGAACTGATCGAACAGCCCGGCCCGTATGCGCCGCTGGCCGGCAAGATCGAAGTGGTGGAAATGTTCGGCTACACCTGCCCGCATTGCGCGCGCTTCGAGCCGCAGCTGGAAGCCTGGGCCGCCAAGCTGCCCAAGGATGTGCGTTTCACCCCCGTGCCGGCCGCGTTCGGCGGTGTCTGGGATTCGTTCGCACGCGCCTACTTCAGCGCCGACCAGCTGGGCGTGGCCAAGCGCAGCCATCGGGCCATGTTCGAGGCGCTGCATGAGAAGAACAGCCTGCCCATGCAGAACGTCTCGCCGGACGAACTGGCCGTCTTCTACAAAGACTACGGTGTGGCACCAGAGCGCTTCCTGGCGACCATCAAGGGCGATGCGGTCGAGCAGAAGCTGAAGGCCGCCCGCGCCTTCGCCCAGCGCACCAAGGTGCCGGGCACCCCGGCACTGGTGGTCAATGGCCGTTACCTGGTCAAGGGCGACTCGTTCGAAGCGCTGCTGCGCAACGCCGATGCCCTCATCGCCAAGGCCCGCAGCGAACGCACGCGCTGAGTGCAGGCTCGCTGAACCGTCACACACCGTCCACGCCGGACGCGCGTTGGCGCATGCCATCATTCCCCTCTGGCCGGCACCCCGGGTGCCGGCCCCACCATGTTCATCCGCTGGAGATGCCTAGATGAAGACCCGTTTCGCGATTTCGCTGCTGGCCCTGCTGCCGATTCTGGCGGCCTGCAAGGCCCAGGACGGCACCGCCAACACCACCGCTCCGACCGAACCGGCCACCCCGAGCAGCACCCCGGCCGCCGAACCGGCAGCGCCCGCCACCGAGGCACCGGCTGCTAGCGGTGACACCGCCGCCGCCGAAACCGCCGCTGCCGCCGCGACCACCCCGGCCCCGGCCGCGGCGTCCTCGCGCCCGACCGGCCCGGAGCCGGTGGCAGGCACCGATTACGTGCTGATTGAAAACGGCCAGCCGTTCCAGCCGGCCGCCGGCAAGATCGAAGTGGCGGAGATCTTCGGTTACGTGTGCCCGGCCTGCGCCGCGTTCCAGCCGCTGATCGGGCCGTGGAAGGCGGGCCTGCCGAGCGATGTCAACTTCGTCTACGTGCCGGCCATGTTCGGCGGCACCTGGGACAACTACGCGCGTGCCTTCTATGCGGCACAGAGCATGGGCCTGCAGGAAAAGACCCATGAAGCGCTGTATTCGGCCATCCACGCCGAGCAGACCCTGAAGGGCGAGCGCGGCCGTGATTCGGTCGAAGACATCGCCGCCTTCTACGGCAAGCACGGTGCCGACGCCAAGCAGTTCGCCAGCACCATGAGCAGCTTCGCGGTGAATGCCAAGACCAACGCCGCCAAGCAGTTCGCCCAGCGCAGCCAGATCACCGGCACGCCGTCGGTGATCGTCAACGGCAAGTACCTGGTCAAGGGCAAGAGCTTCCCCGACATGCTGCGCATCGCCGATCACCTGATCGCCCGCGAACGCGCCGCCAAGGGCAACTGATTCCTACCGAGCCTGCAACCGTCGTGAATTCCCCCACCACGCGGACCCTGCGCCTGCTGACGGCCAACATCCAGGCCGGTAGCAGCACCCGCCGCTACAGCGACTATGTGACCCGCAGCTGGTCGCATGCGCTGCCGGCGGGGCGCAAGCGCACCAGCCTGGACGCCATTGCCCAGCTGGCGCGCGGTCATGACATCGTTGGCCTGCAGGAGGCCGATCCGGGCAGCCTGCGCTCGGGCTTCACCAACCAGACCCACTACCTGGCCGAGCGCGCCGGCTTCAATTACTGGAGCCACCAGCCCAACCGCCGCATGGGCGGGGTGGCGTCCAGCGCCAACGGCCTGCTGAGCAAACTGGAACCGGTGGAAGTACAGGACCACGCCCTACCCGGCCGCATCGGCGGGCGCGGCGTGCTGCTGGCCAAGTTCGGCGAAGGCAGCGAAGGCCTGGCGGTTGCCGTGGCGCACCTGTCGCTGGGGACCAACTCGCGGATGTCGCAGTTGGCCTTCATCGCCGACCTGCTCACCGACCATCCCAACGCGGTGCTGATGGGCGATTTCAACTGCCTGGCCGACCGCCCGGAAATGCAGGCGCTGTACCAGAAGACCAACCTGCAACCGCCGGGTTGCGCGGTGCCGACGTTCCCGAGCTGGCGCCCGGACCGGGCCATCGACCACATCCTGCTCAGCACCGGCCTGCAGCAACGCAGCGCCGAAGCAGTCCCGGCCGCCTTTTCGGACCACCTGGCGCTGGCCATGGAAATCGACGTCCCCAGCCACGCACTGCGCTGACACGTCCCCGTAGAGCGGGGCTCTGCCCCGCTGCACCAGAATTCGTAGAGCGGGGCTCTGCCCCGCTGCACCAGAATTCGTAGAGCGGGGCTCTGCCCCGCTGCATTTCGCATGCACCCCGACAGCCGGGCAGAGCCCGGCTCTACGGGCTTGGCGGTCGCGTAAACAGCCCGTCCACAGCCGCTATGCGCTAATGCTCCGGGTCTGCCGTGTTCGGCACCGAGAGTATTGCTCCCCATGAGCGCTGTGGAGTCGCCTCCCTACGAGGTACGCACGCTTCGACCGGTCTTCCTGCTTGCCGCCACGATCGTGGCGGCATTTGCCATTCTGGTCGCCGTGTTTCCCATCCAGTCCGGCAGCCTGCTGCTGGACGCGCAGACCTGGGCGTCGCGCAATGTCGGCTGGTACTACCTGCTGGCCATGACCGTGTACCTGGTCTTCGTGGTCGGCGTGGCCTTGTCCGGCTACGGCAACGTCAAGCTGGGCGCGGACCACGACGAACCGGAGTTCAGCTATCTGTCCTGGGCCGGCATGCTGTTTGCCGCCGGTATCAGCATCACGCTGTTCTTCTTCTGCGTGTCCGAACCCCTCACCCATTACCTGTTGCCCCCGCAGGGCGGCGTGGGCGAAGGCGAAGCCAGCGCGCGCCAGGCAATGCAGCTGCTGTTCCTGCATTGGGGCCTGCACGGCTGGGGCGTGTTCGCGTTGGCTGCCATGGCGCTGGCCTACTTCGCCTACCGCCACAACCTGCCGCTGGCGCTGCGCTCGGCGCTGTACCCGCTGATCGGCAAGCGCATCAACGGGCCGATCGGCTACACCGTGGACGCGCTGGGCATCGTGGCCACCGTGTTCGGGCTGGGCGCGGACATGGGCTTTGGTGTGCTGCACCTCAACGCCGGGCTCAACACCCTGTTCCCGGTGCCGCATGCGGCCTGGGTGCAGGTGGGGCTGATCGTGCTGATGATGGGCGCGGCGATCACCGTGGCCGTCTCCGGCGTGGAAAAAGGCGTGCGCTGGATGTCCAACATCAACATGCTGCTGGCGATCGGCCTGCTGCTGTTCATGCTGTTCGCCGGCCCCACCCAGTACCTGCTCAACGCGCTCATGCAGAACATGGGCGACTACCTGGGCAACGTGGTCGGCAAGAGTTTCGACGTGTATGCCTACGGCGGGCGCCCGGACTGGCTGGGCAACTGGACGGTGTTCTACTGGGCCTGGTGGATCGGCTGGGCGCCCTTCGTGGGGCTGTTCATCGCGCGCATCTCGCGCGGCCGCACCATCCGCGAATTCGTGCTCGGCGTGCTGCTGATCCCGCTGGGCTTCACCCTGGCGTGGCTGTCGATCTTCGGCAACAGCGCGCTGGACCAGATCCTGCACCACGACCAGGTGCACCTGGCGCAGATGGCGGTGGATAACCCGCCCACCGTGCTGTACGCGCTGCTGGAAAGCTACCCGTGGAGCCGCGCGGTCATCGCGGTCACGGTGATCGTCAGCTTCGTGTTCTTCGTCACCTCGGCCGACTCGGGCACGGTGGTGCTGTCCACGCTGTCCTCGCATGGCGGCGCACCGGAAGACGACGGCCCGCGCTGGCTGCGCGTGTTCTGGGGCGTGATGACCGGGCTGGTCACCGCCGGGTTGCTGCTGGCCGGCAGCATGGACGCGCTCAAGTCGGCGGTGGTGCTGGCCTCGTTGCCGTTCTCGGTGGTGTTGCTGCTCATGATCTGGGGACTGACCCGCGCCCTGGGCGAGGAATCGCAGCGCAAGAAGGCCTCGCAGTACTCGCCGATTCCGCTGATCGGGCAGTCACGGCACCAGCGTGGCTGGCGCCAGCGCATCACCCAGGCCGTGCATTTCCCGGTGCGCGACGAGGTGTACCGGTTCATGGACACCGACGTGAAGCCGGCGATCGAAGCGGTGGCCGCGCAACTGGGCGAACAAGGCCTGGACGTGCAGACCAAATTCGAACCCGGCCAGATGGAACTGACCGTGGACCATGGCGAGCAGCAGGTGTTCACCTACCAGGTGATCATGCGCGGCTACCTCACCCCGTCGTTCGCCGCGCAGCGCTTCCGCAACCTGCGCTACTACCGCGCCGAAGTACACCTCTATGAAGGTGGACAGGACTACGAGCTGTTCGGCTACAGCCGGCAGCAGATCATCAACGACATCATCGACCAGTACGAGCGCCACCTGCAGTTCCTGCATCTGACCCGTTGAACCGCTGGTCTCCCGCTGCAAAGGAGTCATCGACATGCCTACATTCCCCGACCAACAGCTCTACATCGGCGGCCGCTACGTTCCCTCGCAGGGCGGACGCACCTTCGAGGTGATCAACCCGGCCACCGGGGCGGTGGTGGCCAAGGTGCACAGCGCCAACAGCGACGACCTGGATGCGGCCGTGGAAAGCGCACAGGCCGGCCAGAAGGTGTGGGCCGCGCTGACCACGGTGGAGCGCTCGCGCATCCTGCTGCGCGCCGTTGCCCTGCTGCGCGAGCGCAACGACGCGCTGGCCGAGCTGGAAACGCTCAACACCGGCAAGCCGCTCAGCGAAACGCGCAGCGTGGACATCGTCACCGGTGCCGACGTGCTGGAGTACTACGCCGGGGTGATGCACGGACTGGAAGGCAGCCAGGTGCCGCTGCGCGAAGGCAGCTTCTTCTACACCCGGCAGGAGCCGCTGGGCGTGGTCGGCGCCATCGGCGCATGGAACTACCCGATCCAGATCGCGCTGTGGAAGGCCGCCCCGGCGCTGGCCGCCGGCAACGCCATGATCTTCAAGCCCAGCGAAGTGACGCCGTTGACCGCGCTGAAGCTGGCCGAGATCTTCACCGAAGCCGGCCTGCCCGATGGCGTGTTCAACGTACTGCCCGGCGATGGTGCCGGCGTGGGTACGGCGCTGACCGAGCACCCCGGCATCGAGAAGATCTCCTTCACCGGTGGCACCAGCACCGGGCGCAAGGTGATGGCCAGCGCCTCCAGCTCCACCCTCAAAGAAGTGACCATGGAGCTGGGCGGCAAGTCGCCGCTGATCATCTGCGCCGACGCCGACATCGAGCTGGCCGCCGACGTGGCGATGATGGCCAACTACTACAGCGCCGGCCAGGTCTGCACCAATGGTACCCGGGTGTTCGTACCGCAGGCGCTGCTCACCGACTTCGAGCAGGCGTTGAGCGAGCGCATCGCACGCATCCGCATTGGCGATCCATTGAACGAGGACACCAACTTCGGCCCGCTGGTCAGCGCCGCGCACATGCAGCGCGTGCTGGACCACATTGCCAGCGGCAAGGCCGAAGGCGCGCGCCTGGTCTGCGGTGGCGAGCGGCTCACCGACGGTGCGTTCGGCAAGGGCTGTTATGTGGCCCCCACGCTGTTCAGCGACTGCCGCGATGACATGCGCATCGTGCGCGAGGAGATCTTCGGGCCGGTCCTGAGCCTGCTGGCCTACCAGACCGAAGAGGAAGCCGTGCGCCGCGCCAACGCCACCGAGTACGGCCTGGCCGCAGGCGTGGTCAGCAGTGACCTGAGCCGCGCGCACCGCCTGATCCACCAGCTGGAGGCCGGCATCTGCTGGGTGAACTGCTGGGGCGAATCACCGGCACAGATGCCGGTGGGCGGCTACAAGCAGTCCGGCGTGGGCCGCGAGAACGGCCTGGCCACGCTGCGCGCCTACACCCGCACCAAGTCCATCCAGATCGAACTGGACCGCTACGCGTCGGTGTTCTGAACCGGCCTGACAGGAGAACACCGCGATGAAGCGCGAGTACGACTACATCATCATCGGCGCCGGCTCGGCCGGCAACACGCTTGCGGCGCGCCTCACCGAGGACGACGGCGTGAGCGTGCTGCTGCTGGAAGCCGGCGGCCCGGACTACCGGCTGGACTTCCGCACCCAGATGCCCGCCGCGCTGGCCTACCCGCTGCAGGGCCGACGCTACAACTGGGCCTATGAAACCGAGCCGGAGCCGCACATGGACAACCGGCGCATGGAGTGCGGGCGCGGCAAGGGCCTGGGCGGCTCGTCGCTGATCAACGGCATGTGCTACATCCGCGGCAACGCGCTGGACTTCGACAACTGGGCCCGCTTCGACGGCCTGGACGACTGGAGCTACCTCGACGTGCTGCCGTATTTCCGCAAGGCCGAAACGCGCGACATCGGCCCCAACGATTACCACGGCGGCGAGGGCCCGGTCAGCGTGGCCACCCCGAAGAACGGCAACAACGTGCTGTTCCACGCGATGGTGGAGGCCGGCGTGCAGGCCGGCTACCCGCGCACCGACGACCTCAACGGCTACCAGCAGGAGGGCTTCGGTCCGATGGACCGCACCGTGACCCCGCGCGGGCGCCGCTCCAGCACCGCACGCGGCTACCTGGACATGGCCAAGGACCGCGCCGGGCTGGAGATCGTGGTGCACGCCACCACCGACCGCATCCTGTTCGCCGGCAAGCGCGCGGTGGGCGTCCGCTACCTGGCCGGCAACAGCGCCGAGCCGATCGATGCCACCGCGCGCCGCGAAGTACTGCTGTGCGCCGGTGCCATCGCCTCGCCGCAGATCCTGCAGCGCTCCGGCGTGGGCGCGCCGGCGCTGCTGGCCGCGCTTGGCGTGCCGCTGGTGCACGACCTGCCCGGCGTGGGCGAGAACCTGCAGGACCACCTGGAGGTGTACATGCAGTACGCCTGCAAGAAGCCGGTGTCGCTGTACCCGGCGCTGCAGTGGTGGAACCAGCCGGCCATCGGCGCGGAGTGGCTGTTCGCCGGCACCGGCATCGGCGCCAGCAACCAGTTCGAGGCCGGCGGGTTCATCCGCACCCGCGACGAATTCGAATGGCCCAACATCCAGTACCACTTCCTGCCGGTGGCGATCAATTACAACGGCACCAATGCGGTCAAGGAGCATGGGTTCCAGGCGCATGTGGGCTCGATGCGCACGCCCAGTCGCGGCCGCGTGCATGCCAAATCGGTGGACCCGCGTGAGCATCCGTCGATCCTGTTCAACTACCAGTCCACCGACCAGGACTGGCAGGAGTTCCGCGATGCCATCCGGATCACCCGCGAGATCATCGCCCAGCCCGCGCTGGACGAATACCGGGGCCGCGAGATCAGCCCGAGTGCGGACTGCAAGACCGATGCGGAGCTGGATGCATTCGTGCGGGCGCGGGCCGAGACCGCCTACCACCCGTCGTGTTCCTGCGCGATGGGCACCGATGCGATGAGCGTGGTGGACGGCCAGGGCCGCGTGCACGGCATGGAAAGCCTGCGCGTGGTGGACGCCTCGATCATGCCGCGCATCATCACCGGCAACCTCAACGCCACCACCATCATGATTGCCGAGAAGATCGCCGACCGCATCCGCGGCCGCGCCCCGCTGCCCCGCAGCACGGCGGACTACTACGTGGCCGGGGACGCGCCGGTAAGGCGCTGAAACCGCGGCGAAAACGGCAGGCGCCCACCGTTGGTGGGCGCGCGCCAAGGTAGTGCCGGCCGCTGGCCGGCTCCCGATACCGTTGGATCGTGAGGTAGTGCCGGCCGCTGGCCGGCTCCCGATACCGTTGGATCCTGAGGTAGTGCCGGCCGTTGGCCGGCTCCCGATACCGTTGGATCGTGAGGTAGTGCCGGCCGCTGGCCGGCTCCCGATACCGTTGGATCCTGAGGTAGTGCCGGCCGCTGGCCGGCTCCCGATACCGTTGGATCCTGAGGTAGTGCCGGCCGCTGGCCGGCTCCCAATACCGTTGGATCCTGAGGTAGTGCCGGCCGCTGGCCGGCTCCCGATACCGTTGGATCCTGAGCAGCCGGCCAGCGGCCGGCACTACCGGGTCATGTGACCGGTACGGCCGGCGCCACCCGCCGTGCCGTCACCGTGCTTCCCACCGACGCCACCACCGTGCAGCCAATGGCCGCCCACTGCAGCGGAGTAAGGTGCTCGGCCAGCAGCCCCATCGCCAGCAACGCGGCCACCGCCGGTTCCATGCTGATCAGGATGCCGAACGTCTCCTTCGGCAGCCGCTTCAGCGCCATCATCTCCAGCGACATCGGAATCGCGCTGGAGACGATCGCCACGCCCAGCCCGAACAGCAGGATCTTCGGGTCCAGCAAGGCCATGCCGGCGTGCGCGATGCCCACCGGCACCACTACCAGCGCCGCCGCGCACAACCCCAGCGATACCGTGTGCCCGGCGTGCAGATGCCCTGCCCGCTTGCCAAAGATGATGTACATCGCCCAACAGGCCGCCGCGCCCAGCGCGAACATCACCCCCACCGGATCCAGCGGCGCGCCATGGCCCAGCGGCAACAACAGCAGCAGCCCGACCAGCGCGCAGCCCACCCAGACAAAATCGATCGGCCGGCGCGAGGACCACATCGCCACCGCCAGCGGCCCGCAGAACTCGATGGCCACCGCGATGCCGAATGGAATCGTGCGCAGCGCCATGTAGAACAGCAGGTTCATCACCCCCAGTGTGATCCCGTAGCGCAGGATCGCCCCGGCGTCGGCGCGCGTGGTGGTCCAGCGCCACGGCCGGAACACTGCCAGCAGCACCAGCGCCGAGAACCCCACGCGCAACGCGCTGGTGCCCTGCGCGCCGATCAGCGGGAACAATTGCTTGGCGTAGGAGGTGCCCACGGACAGGGCGGTGACCGAGCCGAGCACGGCCAGGACGGGAATGAGCGAAGCATGGCGGGAGGTCGACATCCGGCCAGCATATTGCGTAGCGGCCGAAGGAGATGCTCAATTGCAGGGGCCTTCCTGCATGTTTCACTCACCCATGACCGCCGCGTACGCCCCCGACGAATTCGACCGCGCCATCCTGGCCATCCTGCAGCGCGACAACACCACCGCCCAGCGTGAGATCGCCGAGACCGTGCACCTGTCCGCGCCCGCCGTGCAGCGCCGGATCAAGCGCCTGCAGGAAGCCGGCTTCATCCGCGCCAACGTGGCCGTGCTCGACCAGAGCCGGCTCGGCCGCCCGCTGACCATCATGGTCGAGGTGCGCGTGAGCAGCGAACAGCCGCATCGCGTGGCCCCGTTCCGCCGCCGCGTGCAGGACGACCCGGCCGTGCAGCAGTGCTATGCGATCACCGGCGACGCCGACTTCCTGCTGATCCTCACCGCCGCGTCCATGGAAGAGTACGAGGCCATCAGCGAACGCCTGTTCGGCAACGACGACAACATCGAGCGCTACCGCACGGCGGTGGCGCTGAGTACATTGAAGCGGGGGCTGGACGTGCCGCTGTAGGACGGCCGGCGCGCCCGCGGGGGGTGCACCGGCCACCCGCGCCCTCAGGGCATGCGCGTGAAGTGGATCGTCATCAGGATCGGCTTGCCGTCCTTGCTGAAGAACGCCTTGGACTCGGTCATCCGGTTGCCATCGCCGGCCACGGTATAGATGCGCGTGGAGGCCGGCGTGCCGTGGTCCACCAGCTGCATCACCAGGACATTCGGCGCGGGCATGCTGAGCGAGGCCACGTCGGCGCCGTAGTTGCCCACGATCGGGCCGGGCGTGCCATCCAGCGGCAGGGTACTGTCGGCGGTCATCTTTCCGCCTTTCGGATCGACGATCTCGGCGCGGGTGGTCCAGCGACCCGCGCCGGCATCCTTGAACTCCAGCAGCACACTCTTGGGCCGGTCGGCCGTCGGCATCGGCAGCGTGGCGACATCGATCGCCCAGCGTCCGGCCAGGGGGGACGCGGCTGGCGTGGCGGCAAACAGCATCAGCGGCGCGGCCTGCAGTACGGCCGTGGTCAGGCAGACGGCGAACATCCTCTTCATGGAAGCTCCTTCCTGGGTGAGTGCACGACGTGAACCGTGCACGGGGCAACGGTGGCGAGATCAGCCCCGGACGGCTGCTTCAATCGCCGCCACGTCGATCTTGCGCATGGTCATCATCGCCTCGAACGCGCGCCTGGCCACTGCCGGATCCTTGCTGGTGACCGCCTCGGTCAACACGCGCGGGCTGATCTGCCAGGACAGGCCCCATTTGTCGCGGCACCAGCCGCAGGCGCTTTCCTGGCCGCCGTTGCCGACGATGGCATTCCACAGCCGGTCGGTCTCGGCCTGGTCGTCGGTGGCGATCTGGAAGGAAAACGCCTCGCTGTGCTTGAACGCCGGCCCGCCATTGAGACCGATGCACGGGATGCCGGCCACGGTGAAGTCCACGGTCAGCACGTCCCCCTGCTTGCCGGACGGAAAGTCACTTGGCGCGTGGTGCACGGCATTGACCGCACTGTCGGGGAAGGTCTGGGCGTAGAACGTGGCCGCGTCCAGCGCGGTGCCGTCGTACCAGAGGCAGATCGTGTTCCTGGCCACCATGGCGGTCTCCTGCAGCGATCGAGTGGGGCCAGCCTACGACCGACGGTGTTAAGCCGCTGCCCAGCAGGCCCAGACCCAGGCAGCGCAAGGCGTCGGGGGTGTCCGGATGCGGCCCGATGGACCAGCCTGAATTGCTGATACGACTGATTCGCATTAACATGGCGTTATCCCGTCCGCGCCAGGGAGGCGCTGCGGCGATCAGTGCCTGCGCCCGCGCCTTGTCCTGCAAGGCCTCCGCCAGCCGCGTACTGACCCCCACCCACTGCAGCGCGC
The DNA here is from genome assembly GCF_059758695.1 of Stenotrophomonas sp. GQ19. NCBI lineage: Bacteria > Pseudomonadati > Pseudomonadota > Gammaproteobacteria > Lysobacterales > Lysobacteraceae > Stenotrophomonas > Stenotrophomonas sp. GQ19. The sequence goes on from NZ_JCAXES010000002.1 coordinate 648,304, forward strand.
CCGGCCACCGAGGATGTCGGCCATGTGCGTGCTGCCGCCCTGGAACCGCCGATGACCCGTTCTTCCGTTGTGCTGCCCCGCCTGTTGCCACAGGCCCGCCTGACCCAGGCCCTGCTCGCTGCGTTGTGCGCGCTGGCCGCCGCCCCTGCGTTCGCGCAGGACGCCCCTGCCGATGCCACCACCCTGGACAAGGTGGTGGTCAAGGGTGAGCGTGCCGAAGGCTACTCCGTGCGCAAGACCTCGGCCGGCACGCGTTTCGACCTGGCCCCACGCGAGATCCCGCAGTCGCTGAGCATCATCAGCCACCAGCGCATCGAGGACCAGAACCTCGATGACATCATCGACGTGCTGGCCAACACCACCGGCGTGAGCAGCACCCAGTCCGATACCGAACGCACCGAGTTCTACGCGCGTGGCTTCTACATCGACAGCTACCAGTTCGATGGCCTGCCTACCCAGATGGTGCAGAACTGGAGCTACGGCGATTCCGGCCTGGACCTGGCCCTGTATGACCGCGTGGAAGTGGTGCGTGGCGCCACCGGCCTGCTCAGCGGCGCGGGCAATCCCTCCGCCTCGGTCAACCTGATCCGCAAGCACGCCGACAGCGCTGAGCTGACGGGCACCGTGTCGGTCAACGTGGGCAGCTGGGGCCGCACCCGCAGCACCGTGGACGTGACTACCCCGCTGAATGCCAGCGGCTCGGTGCGCGCGCGCGTGATCGGCAGCTACCTGGACACCGACGCACAGATGGACCGCTACAACCAGCACAAGACGCTGGGCTATGCGGTGATCGATGCTGACCTGACCCCGGACACGCAGTTGAGCGTGGGCTACGACTACCAGCAGAAGCGGGCCAACGGCGCCACCTGGGGTGGCTTCCCGATGCTGTACTCCGACGGCACCTCCACCGGCTACGACGCATCGTTCAACGCCAGCCCGAACTGGACCTACTGGGACACCACCAGCAAGCGCCTGTTCGCCACGTTGGAACATGCGTTCGCCAATGACTGGAAGGTCAGGATTGGAGCCTCGCACGACAAGACCAACGCCGATGACAAGCTGTTCTACCCGGCCTACAACGACTGGGTGACCGGTGCTTCCAACCTGGACAAGGATACTGGCGCAGGCGTGGTGGGCTCGGCAGGCTTCTACAATACCGAGCGCAAGGTCGATGCCGTGGACGGCTACGTGGAAGGTCCGTTCCAGCTGTTCGGGCGGGAGCATCAGTTCATGGCCGGGCTGAGCTACAACAAGCGCGATTTCGCCAACTACGGTGACTATCAGGGCACAGCGGACAATCCTGGTTGGCAGCCACTGGACAGCTACCTTGGATGGACGGGCAACTTCCCGGAGCCGAACTGGAACCCACTGACGCTCGCGAGCAAAGGCACCATCACCCAGAAGGCCGGCTACGCCGCCACCCGCCTGTCGCTGGCTGACCCGCTGAAGCTGATCATCGGCGCGCGCTACACCGACTGGAAGAGCGAAGGCGAAGACGCCGACCGCTCGCACAAGGTGACCACGCCGTATGCCGGCCTGGTGTTTGACATCAATGACACCTACTCCACCTATGCGTCCTACACCGAGATCTTCCAGCCGCAGATGCTGAAGAACCGCACCGGCAGCTACCTGGACCCGGTGGACGGCAAGAGCTACGAAGTGGGCGTCAAGGGCGCATGGTTCGACGACCGCTTGAATGCCTCGCTTGCCGTGTTCCGTATCGAGCAGGACAACGTGGGCCAGTCCACCGGCGAACCGGTGGTGGGCGGAACGGGCGGCGAAACCGCCTACATCGCCGCGCGCGGCACGGTCAGCCGTGGCGTCGAGTTTGAAGTGAACGGCGAACTGGCCCCGGGCTGGAATGCCACCTTCGGTGCCTCGCGCTACGTGGCCAAGGACATCAACGACGCGGACATCAACACCAACCTGCCGCAGACGACGATCAAGCTGTTCACCAGCTACACCCCGCAGTCGCTGACGGCGCTGACCGTGGGCGGCGGTGCCAACTGGCAGAACCGCATCTATTACCCGGTGCCCGCGTACGGACGCATCGAGCAGGAAGGGTATGCACTGGTCAGCGCCTTCGTGCGCTACCGCATCTCGCCCGAGTTCAGCGTGCAGGCCAACCTCAACAACCTGCTGGACAAGAAGTACTTCTCGCAGATCAACGGCTACGGTGCCTACGGCGACGGCCGCAACGGCTCGATCACGTTCAACTGGTCGTTCTGACCGGTCATTGACCGCAAGCGGACACCAGAGCGCCGGGCATTGCCCGGCGTTCTGCGTTCTGCACGACGCGCGGGGGATGCGCACCCACGCATGGCGTGGCTCTACCGGCCGCGGCGCGATGCGTCGCGCGGCCACGCCTGGCCGGGCGCCGGTAGTGCCGGCCGCTGGCCGGCAACCTCATGAACGATGACGGTCTTGCCTGGTTGCCGGCCAGCGGCCGGCACTACGGTCGGGCGCGCAGCAGCGCCAGCCCGAAGCCGATGAAGATGGTGCCCACCACGCGATCGAACACCTTGCGCAGGCCCGGGCGCGCCAGATAACTGGCCAGGCCGCGCCCACCGGCGGCGTACACCGCGTACCAGAACATTTCCATCAGCGCGAAGGTTCCCACCAGCACCACGAACTGCGGCAGCTGCGGCTGGCCGAGGTCGACGAACTGCGGCAGGAACGCCGACGCGAACAACAGCAGCTTGGGGTTGCTGATGCCGATGATGAAGCCATCGCGGAACAGGATGCGCCGCGAGCTGGGCGCGATCGTTGCCGCGCTGCCCACGTCCAGTGGCGCGTCGCCGCCACGCCAGGCCTTGATGCCCAGGTAGACCAGGTAGGCCACGCCCGCATAGCGCAGCACGTCGAACACCATCGGTGAGGCTTTCAGCACCGCACCCAGCCCGGCCGCGGAGATCGACAGGGCCAGCACCAGCGCCGTGAGGCAGCCGGCCATGGCCGCCACGCTGCGACGGAAGCCGACCCGCACGCTGCGGGTCATCACGTGCAGCATGTTGGGCCCCGGGGTGCCGCACAGGACGAACACGGTGACGGCGAAGATCCACCAGGTATGCAGGTTCATGGCAACAACGTTCTGAAGGGAATAGAGCCGGGCGCTGCCCGGCTGTACATGATGCCTGACGCGGCCGCCGCCGTAGAGCCGGGCTCTGCCCGGCTGCGATCGACCAATCACGTAGAGCCGGGCTCTGCCCAGCTGCAATGGGACGGCCAACCCCACGTAGAGCCGGGCTCTGCCCGGCTTGCATCGGCCACGCGATCGACAGCGACAGCCGGGCAGAGCCCGGCTCTACGTGGCTGCGATCGGCATGGACAGCCGGGCAGAACCCGGCGCTACGCGGTGCCACCGGCCACGGCCCGGGTGGCGGACCGTGGCCGGTGGGTCAGCGCCGGATCAGAACCGCAGGTCCGCGCGCAGGTACCAGTAGCGGCCACGCGGGATGTCATAGGTGGACGCGTCGTAGCCGTTGAGCGAGCACGACAGGCAGATCGGCGGATCCTTGTCGAACACGTTGTTCAAGCCGGCGCTGAGCTGCAGGCCCTTCATCCAGTCCACCTTGTAGCCCACCTGCAGGTCATGGAAGGTGGTGGCATCCAGCGTATTGGTGCCCTCCTGCTGGTTGCTGCACACCGGGAACGCCACCGCGTCGCCGCAGTCCTCGGTCAGCTCGGAGATGTGCCGCACGGTCCAGGACGCGCTCCAGTTGGCCAGGGCCCAGCTCAGCGTCGCGTTGCTGGTCCACTCCGGGATCGAACTGTCGGCCACTTCCACGCCCGGCTTCTGCGGCTGCCGCTGGCCCGCCGCGCCCAGCGCTTCATAGCGCCCCACGAAGGTGTTCTGCCAGCCCAGCTTGAACTGGCCGATGTCGCTCTGCGGGAACGTCCAGAACAGGTCCACGTCCCAGCCGTCGGTCTTGATCGAGCCCAGGTTCGTGAGCCGGTTGTTGAAGCTGCTCACCGCACCGGTGGAGGCGCGGCTGATGCCCTCGCAGTAGACCGGGTCCAGGGTGTCCACGCACAGGTCCAGCTGGGTCTGCGCGTTGATGGCCTGGATGGCGCCTTCGATGGTGTGACGGTAGAAGGTCACTTCCACGTCGAAGCGCTCCGACCACGCCGCATCGTTGCCGAACCACGGGCTCCACACGAACCCGGCGCTGAAGCTGCGCGAGCGCTCCGGATCCAGTTCGGCGTTGCCGCCGGTGGTGACCGAGATCTGCGAGTTGGCCTGCTGGAAGCCGCTGGGTACGCCGAGCGCGGCGCAGTTGGCCGGGTTGCCGCGCGGCGCGGTACCGCCCAGGCCGATCGAGCACGGGTCGAACAGCTGCAGGTCGGCACGCGCCGCCGAGCCATACAGCTCACCGATGGACGGTGCGCGGAAGCCTTCGGCGTAGCTGGTACGCAGCACGAAGTCGTTGGTCACCTGCCAGCGCAGGCCGTACTTGGGGGTGAACTCGCCGCCGAAGGTGGAGTAGTCCGAGTAGCGCCCGGCCAGGCTCAGGTCGAGCTTCTCGCCGATCGCGCTCTTGGCGAAGATCGGCACGCTCAGCTCCAGGTACGCTTCATTGACGTCGTAGGAACCGGAGGTGGGCAGCGACGGCACGCCGTTGTAATGACCGATCACGGTGAGCGGATCGGGATCGTAGCGGCCCTCGTACTTGCGGTACTCGTAGCCGGTGGCGAACGACACCGGGCCCGCCGGCAGGTTGAACAGGTCACTGCTCAGGTTGGCGGTGAACAGGCTCAACTCGTTCTGGCTGCGGTCGCGCACCACCGGCTGGATCCAGTCCAGCATCGCCGGGGTGATCGACCCCGCGCCCCCGAAGATGTTAAGCGGCACGCAGCCGGGCGTGGCCGCGCAAACGGCCGGGTCGCCCAGGGCCATGTTCACCTTGAAGATGTCATAGCTGCCGTAGTTGGTCTGTTCGGCCTTGTTCTTGCTGTACATGCCGTTGACGTCCCAGAACCAGCTGCGGCTGCCGGCCTCGAACTGGCCCACCAGGCCGGTGGCGAAGTACTGGGTGTTGACCTCCTGCTCGAAGATGCGCGCGCCGCCTTCCACCGGGCGCCGGCCGATCAGGCTCATGTTGCCCGAGGACACCAGGTCGAACCCGAACGGGTTGTACGGGTTGAGCGCGGACACCACGATGTTGTCGGCCAGCGGGTTGCCGGTGGCGCCATCGGGGCCGAAGAACAGCGGCTCCGGGCCGGCCTGGTTGGTCGATTCGCGGCGGTTGCCCAGCGCCTTGATGTACCACTGGACGTTGTCGGTGATGTCGAAACGGAACTGGCCGAAGATGCCCTTACGTTCCGACGGCGTCAGCACCATGTTGTATTCGGCGAAGTTGAAGCGGTCGGCCGAGGTGAAGCAGTGGTAGTCGTCGGTACGGCTGCAACCGGCGCTGCCGTCGTAGCGCGGGTTGCTCACCCCGGTGTTGGGCACGATGTCCTGCTCGGCCCCGGTGTTGGGGTCGACGAAGGCGAAGCGGCCCTGCGGAATGCCACCGCTGCCGAACGCCAGCCCGGTGCCGGGGATCGGGAAGCGCGACTGCTCGCGGTCCCGCGCATACACCGGGTCCTGCTTGGTCCAGCTGGCGCCCAGGAACAGGGTGTAGCGGTCGCCGCTGGTGCCCCAGGCCAGGTCCACGCCCTTCTGGGTGCCGTCGCCCTTGCTGTATTCGCCGTAGTTCAGCGTGACCTGGCCACCGTCGAACTCGCGCCGGGTGATGATGTTGACCACGCCGGCGATGGCGTCGGAGCCGTACAGCGACGACGCGCCATCTTCGAGCACTTCGATGCGCTCGACGATCGCCAGCGGAATGGTATTGAGATCGGTCGCCGCGCCCACGCCGGAGGCCGAGGATTCGTTGACCCAGCGGATGCCGTCCACCAGCACCAGCACGCGCTTGGCCCCCAGGTGGCGCAGATCGACCTGGGCCGAACCGGCGCCCACGCCGCTGCCGTCAGGCGGGAAGCCGAAGTTGCCGGAGGAGTTGAATTTGGCGTTCAGCGCCGACCCGGACCCGGTCAGCTGCTGCAGCACTTCGCCAATGGAATTCATGCCGGTGCGTTCGATCTCGGCGCGGGTGAGGGTCTGGATCGGGACCTGGCCTTCTACTTCGGCGCGCTTGATGCGGCTGCCGGTCACCTCGACGCGGTCCAGCTCGGTGGTCGTACGGGGCGTTTCCTGCGCGCCGGCCAGCGCGGGCACTGCCAACAACAGACACAGCGATACGGCGACCGCCAAGGGGCGGTAGTGCAGGTCGTTCATTCGCTCTCTCCACAAAGGAATGTTGGGCTGGGCTGCCGCACTCCCCCTGCATGGCGGCAACGTCTCCTTTGTAAACAAACGGTAAAACGCCGGTCGTGACGGAAGGCACCTTTTCACGTCGCTACGACAAATCCGAACAGGCAACATGTAGGCGCCGCAACGCAAAACGCCCCTGCAGGCAAGGGCGTTGTTTGGTGCGCTGCAGTGCGTACCCGCGCTACTGCACGAAGGCGATGCGCTCCAGGTGCGCGTTGCTGGCGGCCGCCAGCACCTTGGCCATCACCGCGTACGCGGCGTCGGGGTCGCTGGCGATGCGCAGCTCCGGCAGGTTGCCGGCGTGCGCCTGGGCCTGCTCCTGCATGCGTGCCTGCAGGGAGGCGACCGGCACCACCTGCCCGTTCCAGGTGATTTGGTTGGACGCATCCACGCGCAGCTCGATCGGCGGCGGTGGCTGGGTGGGCGGCACCACGGTGGTGGTGCGTTGCGGCAGGTTGACCGGGATGGGCATGGACACCATCGGGGCGGTCACAATGAAGATGATCAACAACACCAGCATCACATCGACCAACGGGGTGACGTTGATTTCGGCCAGTGGTCCAGACGTCGCGGCTGCGCGGAATGCCATGCTCTGTCTCTCCCTGGAGCGGGCTGCCCCATGGCCGACACTACGCCCGGCGCGGCGGGTCTTCACGGCGTTGTGCGGCGCTCGTTCATGATCGAGTCGGCTTGCCCTCACCGCCCTTCACCGCGCGCCGTTATGCTTTCGGCCATGACTCGACTTCCCCTGTATTTCCTCAGCGCCTCCGTCCTGCTGGCCTGCACCGGGGTCAGCCCGGTGGCCGATGCGCAGAACCTGGATGCGCAGCGCGCGCAGCTCAAGGCAGCCATCGACAACGCCGAGCGCGGCCAGTACGACCCGGCCCAGGCCGCAGCGCTGGCCAGGCACCCGCTGTACGGCTGGCTGGAATACGCCAACCTGCGCCGGAACATCGACACCGTCAGCGCCACGCAGGCGCAGGACTTCCTCAAGCGTTACAACGGCCAGGCCGTGGCCAGCAGTTTCCGCAGCGTCTGGCTGCCGGCCCTGGCACGCCGCCAGGACTGGCCCACGCTGCTGGCCAACTGGGTGCCTACCGACAACGTCGGGTTGCGCTGTGCCCAGCTCAATGCACGCCAGGCCACCGGCAAGGCCGACGCACAGTGGACCAGCGAGGCCCAGGCGATCTGGCGCAGCACCGGCAAGTCGCTGCCCGATGCGTGCGACGCGGTGTTCGCCGTGCTCGATGCCAAGGGCGGCCTGAGCGCCGACCTGCGTTGGGCCCGTATCGATGCGGCCGCCGACGAACAGCAGCCGGCGGTGATGCGCAGCGCAGCGCGCGGCCTGCCCGCCGCCGACCTGGCACTGGCCAACACCTATGCCGCCTTCGTCGACAAACCCAATGCCAGCGCGTTGAACTGGCCGCGCAACGAGCGCAGCCGGCGCATCGCCACCGATGGCCTGGCCAAGCTGGCCAAGGCCGACCCGGCCGCCACCGAGCAGCAGCTGCCGCAGTACGCCAACGCGCTGCAGCTGAGCGCGGCCCAGCAGGCGCAGGTGCTGTACCAGGTGGCGCTGTGGACGGTGGCCTCGTACGGCCCCGAATCGGCGCGCCGTCTCAACGCGGTGCCCGATTCGGCCTACGACGAGCGCCTGCACGAATGGCGCGCGCGCGAGGCGATGTCGCGCGGCGACTGGCCGCAGGCGCTGGCCGCGATCCGCAAGATGGGCCCGACCCAGCGCAGCGACTCGCGCTGGCGCTACTTCGAGGCCCGCATGCTGGAGAAAACCGGCAAGCGCAGCGAGGCCCAGCCGCTGTACCGCGAGGCGGCACGTGCGGCCACCTTCCATGGCTTCCTCGCCGCCGACCAGCTCGGCCAGTCCACCTACACGCTGTGCCCGTGGGAACCCAACGACAGCGCGCAGGCGCAGGCGGCGGTCGCCCGCGACCCGGCCATCGTGCGGGCCATGGAGCTGTTCAAAATCGAACGCGCCGGCTGGGCCGTGGCCGAGTGGAACGACGCCCTGAGCCGCTACGACACCACCCAGCGCCGCATCGCGGTGGAAGTGGCGCGCGACAACGGCTGGTTCGACCGTGCGGTGTTCTCGCTTGGCAAGACCCCGGACGAGCAGCGCCTGTATTCGCTGCGCTTCCCGCTGCACCACGACGACGCCATCCGCCGCGAATCGGCCCGCAACGCGATCGACCCGGCCTGGGTGGCCGCCGAGATCCGCGCCGAGAGCATCTTCAACCCGAAGGCACGCTCGCCGGCCAATGCCATGGGCCTGATGCAGGTGCTGCCGGCCACCGGTGCCAGCGTGGCCAAGTCGATCGGCCTGACCAACTATGGCGGCGCCGCCAGCCTGTACGACCCGGACACCAACATCGCCCTGGGCACGGCCTACCTGCGCCAGCTGATGAACAAGTACGAGGGCCTGCCCTACATCACCATCGCCGCCTACAACGCCGGCCCCACGCCAACCGCGCGCTGGCAGACCCAGCGCCCGGGCTTCGACCCGGACATCTGGATCGAAACCATCAGCTACAAGGAAACCCGCGAGTACGTGGCCCGCATCCTGGCCTTCAGCGTGATCTACGACTGGCGCTTGAACGGCAACGCCCTGCCGGTGACCGACCGCATGAACGGCCGCCTGCAGGCCAAGCGCAAGAACTTCGCGTGCGCCGCCAACGCAGACAAGGGCGGCGACTGACCCGCCCCGGTATGCCGGCCGCTGGCGGGCTCGGCGACGATCCCGGTAGTGCCGGCCGCTGGCCGGCTATGCGGACCGCCCGAACACCCCGGCACGGCCGGCCGCTGGCCGGCTCCCCGCACCGCCCGAACACCCCGGTAGTGCCGGCCGCTGGCCGGCTCCCCGCACCGCCCGAACACCCTGGAAATGCCGGCCGCTGGCCGGCTCCTCGCACCGCCCGAACACCCCGGTAGTGCCGGCCGCTGGCCGGCTCCTCGCATTGCCCGAACACCCCGGTAGGCCGGCCGCTGGCCGGCTCCCCGCACCGCCCGAACACCCCGGTAGTGCCGGCCGCTGGCCGGCTCCCCGCACCGCCCGAACACCCCGGTAGTGCCGGCCGCTGGCCGGCTCCTCGCATTGCCCGAACACCCCGGTAGTGCCGGCCGCTGGCCGGCTCCTCGCATTGCCCGAACACCCCGGTAGTGCCGGCCGCTGGCCGGCTCCTCGCATTGCCCGAAGATTCCCAGGAGCCGGCCAGCGGCCGGCACTACGTTATTGTCAGGATTCTTGGCGAGCCGGCCAGCGGCCGGCACTACCGGTTGGCGTCGCGTTGGCCCACTGCGGCATCATGGGCGCATGAAGATCTATCTTGTTGGCGGCGCCGTACGCGACCGCCTGTTGCAGCAGACCCCCGGTGACCGCGACTGGGTGGTGGTGGGCGCCACCCAAGCGGACATGGAAGCGCAGGGCTACAAGGCCGTGGGCCGCGACTTCCCCGTGTTCCTGCACCCCCACACCGGCGAGGAATACGCCCTGGCGCGCACCGAGCGCAAATCCGGGCGCGGCTACCGCGGCTTCGTGGTCGATGCCGACCCGTCAGTGACGCTGGAAGACGACCTGCTGCGCCGCGACTTCACCATCAACGCAATCGCCTGCGACGAGGCCACCGGTACGCTGGTGGACCCGTATGGCGGTGCGCGCGACATCCAGCAGCGCATCCTGCGCCACGTGGGCCCCGCATTCGTGGAAGACCCGCTGCGGGTACTGCGCGCGGCGCGCTTCATGGCCCGCTTTGCGCCGCTCGGTTTCACCGTGGCCCCGGAAACCCTGGACCTGATGCGCCAGATCGCCGACAGCGGCGAACTGGACGCGCTGGTGCCCGAGCGCGTCTGGCAGGAACTGCGCCGCGTGCTGCGCAGCGCCCAGCCGTCGGCCTTCCTGCGCACGTTGCACGAGACCGGCGCCTTGCGCGCGATCCTGCCCGAGCTGGAAGCGCTGTATGGCGTGCCGCAACGGGCCGAATTCCATCCCGAAGTGGATACCGGCGTGCACCAGGAAATGGTCAGCGACATGGCCGCGCGGTTGGCGCCGGGCGACGACCTGATCGGCTTCGCCGCGCTCACCCACGACCTGGGCAAAGGCCTGACGCCACCGTCGGAATGGCCGCGCCACATCATGCACGAGCAGCGCGGCGTCGCCCCGCTGCATGCCCTGTGCGACCGCCTGAAGGTGCCGCTGGACCACCGCCAGCTGGCCGAAGCGGTGTGCCGCGACCACCTCAACGTGCACCGCATCGATGAACTGCGCGATGCCACCGTCCTGGAACTTTTGGGCCGCTGCGACGGCTTCCGCCGCCCGGAGCGCATCGCGCAGATCGCGCTGTGCTGCGAGGCCGACAAGCGGGGCCGGCTGGGGTTTGAAGACAGCGATTATCTGCAGGGCGCAACGCTCACGCGCCTGCACCAGGCGGCGCTGGCGATCCAGGCGCGCGACCTGGACCTCACCCACCTGAAGGGACCGGCGGTGGGGGAAGCGCTGGCCAAAGCGCGTACGCGGGCGATTGCGGCGGTGCGTTGAACGTCTGCGCCCCTGCGGCCCGTGCATCAACGGGCCAGCGCGGCGCATCCGGTTTCAGCGTGCATCCACCACGGCAGCGGCCTGTTTGCAGGCCGGCTGCGCAAGCAGCCATTCGCGCGCCACCGCGGCCGCGTCCTGCCCTGGGGCCACCGTGACGTCAGGCTGCAGGCGGTTGCCATCGCCTACGCCGTTGCGGTCGGCCATCACGCTGCCGGTCAACAGCAGCATGCTGCCATCGGGCAGACGCTGCGGGGTATTGGAGGTGGAATAGCCGGCACTGGGCTGGCCGAAGCTGCGCGACGCTGCCCGGCCGCGGAAGGCCAGTACCGATGCCTCGCCGGAACTGGCAGTGCGCGGCCCGAACAGGACGGCCACCGGGGCGCCCGGGCGGCGCAGCGTGTACCGCGTGTTGCTCGATCCCAACATCCCGTTCCCGTCCGACCAGATCGCGCCATCGCGATACGTCCACGGCTGCTGTTTGTCCGCGCGAAGGGACATGCCGACCGGATCACTTCCCTTGGCATCGCCCAGCAACGGGCCCAGGCCAAGCAGCATCGGCCACATGTTGCCGCCACTGTTGCCGCGCAGGTCGACCACCCAGCCACAGCGGTTGCCATCGTCCTGTTCCTGGATGCGCGCCTGCAGCGCAATGGCCGCCTGCTTGCGGGCCTGGTACTGCACTTCCTGGGGCTGGGTCTGGTCGTCCATGTAGGCGCCCACCTTGATCCACCCCAGCCGCGCTGTCGGTCCGGTGCTGGCGTCCTCTGTCTGAAGGGGCGCAGCGCCCATCGCTGCCTGCGTGGCCGGTGCGCGTTTCGACTCCGTGCGCAACTGGCTGGGCGATATCCATCGCCCGTGCCCGCCACTGCTGCGCTGGATCACATCGTCCAGCAACCGCCGCGTCTGCGCCGGGTCGCCCGCAGCCGCCAACTCCGCGCGGGCCTTGGACCAGTCCACGCGGTCGCGATACAGCGACTGCTGCTGCAGCAGATCCAGGATCCGCGCCTGTGCCTCGGCACTGGGTACGTCCTGCGCGTGTGCAGCGCCACTTGCCGTTGCTAGCGCCACCATCAACAGCCAACCACGTCCTGCGATCATCGTGCTACATCCGTGTAGTGAAGAGGCCGCAGCTTAGCGCTGCACGCGGGCATTGGTACAGTGCGCCGTTCGCATAACCAGCGACGCATGCCACCCCAACGCAGCCGGCATCGCCGGTTCCGTCCAGCGTGCCGCCGCGGATCGCTACCGGCCGTCGCCCTACCAGTCCAGCCGCAGCCCGATATTGCCTTCGATCACCTTGCGTTCCCTGCGTGCGCTGCTTTCGAGGTCACGTGTGTAATCGGCTACCGCAAACGCACTGACGTTGCTGTTGAAACGCGCCACCACGCCCACGCCCACTTCCAGCGCACGCGCATCCTGCTGGTTGACGATGCGGTTGCTGTCGAAATCGATGCGGTCCTCGCCGTCCAGGGTCTGCCAGTAATTGAGCTTGATGTACGGCTGCCAGCCGTTGCCGGCAATGTCGTAGTCGGCAGCCAGGCGCAGGCCCACGCGTCCGGTCCAGGCGTTGTCGTTGTCAAAGCGCAGCGCGGACACCGCGTCGCCGGCATCGTCCACCGACGTGCGCTGCCAGATCACCTGCAGCTGGGGTTCCAGCCACCACGCACTCTGCCCGAACCGCAGCAGCGGCTTGCCCACTTCCAGCGAGGCGGTGGTGCCATCGCCGCGCACGTCGATGCCCAGCCCGCGCGAGGACGTTGCGTCGCCGTCGTAGCGGCTCTGCATCACCACCGCGTCCAGGTAGCCACCGGCACTGCCGGCGCGGGTCCAGTACACGCCCACGTGTTTGTCATCCAGCCGCGTGCGGCCCACCGCGACGTTCTCCCAGCCGATCGCAAAACCGGTCACGTTGCCCTGCGCGCGGGTGCGCCCGACGAATACGCCGAACTGGTCGCGGTGTCTATCGCCCGCGTTGGCGTACAGGTCCAGGCCGGCCTGGATGCCCTGGATATCGCCATCGAAGCCGGGCTGCGCGTCGCCGTCCCACTGCTGTTCGTGGCTCTGCCCCACCAGCCGCGCCCAGGCCGCACGCACGCCGCCCTGCCCGGCCAGCAGACGCTGCTCGCCCTGGCGTTCGTGGAAGGTGCCCAGGCTGGCCAGGCTGGTTTCGCGCAGCAGCGGCGGCACCACCGAGTACAGGCCGGTCTCGACGCGGTACAGCGGAATGATGTCGCCCTGCGCGGGGCGCGCACCGGGCGTGGGCGGCACCGCCAGCGGCCCGGGCACCCCGGCCACGTCGGTGGGCACGGGCGGCGGGGTATCGATGCTGGGCGGCGCGACGTCGGCGGGATCGGCCGGCTCCGGCGGCGGGGCCGGCTCGGGTGCGGCCGGGTTGGGATCATCCGGCGGATTGACGTCCGGCGGCGGCGGCGGTGCAGGCGGCAGGTCGACCGGCGGCGTGCCGGTACTGTCCGGCGGCGGCGGTGGCAACGTAGTGCCCCCGCCCGGGGGCGGCGCGGGTGCGGGGGTGACGCTGGCCACCAGGGTCGAGCGCAGGTACCAGTTCTCGGCCGTGCCGCCGCTGACCCCGCCCTTGAACAGGAAATACTCGTACGCACCGGCGGCGACCGGGTTGTACAGCGCGAACGCGGTGGGCGCGGTGGTGGCGCCGTTGATCGCCTGCACCACCAGGATGCCGTCGGCCACGGTGGACGCACCGGCGCCGCCGGCGTTGAGGATGCCGACGCCGGTGGTGCCGCTGGCGCTGCCGGTGGAGATCACCAGCTTGTCCGACGCCGAACTGTCGTCGCCCAGCACCGTGTTGAGATACAGCGCGCCGCCATTGCCAACGTAATTGCCGACCACGGTGAAGGTGTCGCCCACGCCGCCGCCGTTGCTCAGATCGATGCGGCCGGCGTTGGTGAGCGTGGCCAGCTGCCCGGCCGTGAACGGGGCGACGCCGCCGTTGCTGCCACCGCCGAACACCGCGCTGGTGGCATCGATGTCCAGGCGGCCGGTGCCGCTGGCGCTGTCGCCCAACACCAGGGTGCCGTCGAAGGCCAGCTGGGTGTCGTCGCGCAGCGCCACCTGTTCCCAGTTGGCAAAGCGCGCCACGCCGCCGGTCTTGACGTTGTCGAAGCCGAGCACGTCGTTGCCCAGCCCAGCGTCGAACACCGGCAGTGCGCCCAGGTGGGCTGTATTGAGGTTGGTGAGCTGCGCGAGGTCATCGCCTTCGCCGAAATCGATGGCGCCGTGCACCACGCCGCCGCCGTTCCAGGTCAGGCTGTCGTTGCCGAAGCTCAGCCGGATCTCGCCGCGCACGGTGCCGCCGGTGATGGTCACCGCGTCGTCGCCGCCACTGACGCTGATGTTGCCGCCGATGTAGCCGTCGGACAGCACGATGGTGTCGCGACCGAAACCGGTCACCAGGTTGCCGTCGATGGTGCCGCCGGACATCAGGAAGGTGTTGTCGTCCAGCTTCATGTTGACCCGGCCGATGCGGCCACCGGTCATTTCGGCGTAGTCGCCATCGTCGAACGCGCCGACGATGCGGCCGCCGGTCATGCGGAAGCGGTCCAGCGCATCGCCCTGCAGCAGGGCACCGATGCTGCCGCCGGTCATCAGGAAGGTGTCGATGCCCGAGCCCTGCTGCACCGTGCCGGTCACGCTGCCGCCGCTGATCTCCAGGCTGTCCTCGCCATCGCCCTGGTCGACGCTGTCGATCACGCCGTCGCGGATCACCAGCGCGTCGTTGCCTGCGCCCTGCAGCACGCCGCCCTGGATGCTGCCGCCGAGCATGTCGATGCGGTCGTTGCCGGCACCGGACACGACCCCGCCCGTGCTGCCGGCAATGGTGCCGCGGTTGACCAGGTAGGTGGCCCCGTTGAGCTGCAGCGCGCGGCCGGCGTTGGCGATGATGCTGCCACTGTTGTTGATGACATGCCCGGTGCCGGCCTGCACGGTGATGGCATTGCCGCTGGCGACACCGAGCTGCGCGTTGGCCAGCACGTTGACGGTGGTGTTGGAGGCGCCGCCGGCGGTGACGATCGGCACCGGATCCGGATTGGGCGCTGCGGTCGAGCAGGTCACTGTCTGGCCCTGACCGGGCGCGGGGTTGTCACAGCCGGCCCAGGCCGGCGCGGTACCGGCCAGCAGGACCGTACCCAGCGCGCCCCCGCAGCCCCGACGCAGCCAATGTGAAATACGGTCTGCCAGCACCGTGCGTGCCGGCGAAACGGGCATCGAGCGCATACGCCTTTCCTGTTCAACAAGAGGGGGTACGGCAACGGCCCAGTGCTTCTACGCAGACCGGCGTCAGTACTTTTACCGCCGCGCCGTGATGGGGGGGTAAACGTACGGCACGCCCATCCTAGATTTTGAGGTAGATGCGCCGGGCGTCCAGCGCCCACACCACGCCCCACCACACCACCACGAAGCCCAGCGCACACAGCAGCGAGGCCAGTGCGGGGGCCGTCGGCAGCAGCGCCGACAGCGTCTGGTACAGCCATCCCCACGCGCCGCTGGCCATCAGCAGCAGGGCCATCGCCGACGAGCCGAGGTAGGCGGCAATGGCGTTGACGCCGAAGCGTCGGCCCAGCGCCGGCGCACCCCAGCGATCCACCAGCAGGTGGGCCAGCAGCAAGGCCGCCACCGACATCCCGCCCGTCCACAGCACGAAACTGGGGGTCCACAGCTGCTTGTTGAGGGGCAGCCACAACGCGGCCACGCCGCCCAGGAGCAGGCATGCCGTGGCCAGCGCCGCCAGTCCGCCCACCTGCCCCGCCCGCAGCCACGCGCCCGCACGCAGCCCCAGCAGCGTGCTGGCGAGCGCGCCCAGGCTGCTCAGCAGCCCTTCGGGGTCGTGGCCGAGCCCGGTCAGCGGGTCGTACTTGTAGAGCAGCGGCGCGAACAACGCGGTATCCAGGCGGCTGGCCGGGTTGACCCACGGTGCCAGCGAATCGGCCCCCAGCAGGATCGCCGCGTACGCAAGGAGCAGCCCGACCAGCACCGCCCATTGCGTGCGCGCGCGCGTCTGGATCGCCAGCAGCCCGACCACCGCCACGCACAATGCGATCCGCTGCAGCACGCCCCACAGCCGGTAGGCCGGCAGGTCCATCAGCCACCACGCCAGCAGGTGCAGCAACGCGCCTGCCACCGCGATGCGCAGCGCACGCTGCAGCAGGCCACTGCGCAGGGCCGGGCGCAACGCCGGCTCACCCGCACGCGGCGACAGGCTGAAGGCCATCGACACGCCGGCAATGAACAGGAACAGCGGGAAGATGAGGTCGGTGGGCGTGAAGCCGTGCCAGTCCGCATGCAGCAGCGGTGCATACACGTGGCCCCAGTCGCCGGGGTTGTTGACCAGCAGCATCGCCGCCACGGTCAGCCCGCGCAGGGCATCGATCGAGCCCATGCGTGGCGATGGGGAGGCGGTCATGCGTCCTCGCGCTCGCCGGCAATCCAGGTGGCGCGCACCTGCAGCGCGTCGTCGAGCAGCACCAGGTCGGCCTGGTAGCCCTCGGCGATCTCGCCCAGGCGGTCGTCCAGATTGAGGAACTGCGCCGGGTAGCGCGAGGCCATGCGTGCGGCCTCGTCCAGCGGCAGGCCAAGCAGGTGCACCGCGTTGCGCACCGCCGTGGCCATGTCCAGCGCCGAGCCCGCCAGCGAACCGGCGGCATTGCGCACCACGCCGTCCACGGCCGTGATCACTTCGCCATACAGTTCATAGCTGGGGCTGTCGGCACCCACCGGCGGCATCGCGTCGGTGACCAGCATCACCTTGCCGCGCGGCTTGGCCGCCAGCGCCACGCGCAGGCTGGCCGGGTGCACGTGCACGCCGTCGGCGATGATGCCGATCCAGCTGTCGCGGTCTTCCAGCGCCGCGCCCACCGCACCCGGCTCGCGCCCGGTCAACGGCGACATCGCGTTGTACAGATGGGTGAAACCGCGGATGCCCGCATCCAGCCCGGCGCGTGCTTCTTCGTAACTGGCCGCGGTATGCCCGGCGGCCACGATCACGCCGCGTTCGACCAGCGCGCGGATGCTCTCCAGCGGCACCCGTTCGGGGGCCAGCGTCAACAGCGTCACGCCGTTGTCGAGCGAGGCCGCCATCGCGATCTCGTCGGCGTCGGGCACGCGGAATTTGTTGGCGTCGTGCGTGCCCTTGCGCGCCGGCGCGATGTACGGGCCTTCCAGGTGGATGCCGAGCACGCCGGGCACGCCCTGCGCGATGGCCGCGCGGGTGGCGTCGACCGCGCGGCGCATCACCTGCACGTCGTCGCTGATCAGCGTGGGCAGCAGCCCGGTGGTGCCGAAGCGGCGGTGCGCGGCAGCCAGCGTGCGCAGGCTGTCCACGTCGGGCGTGTTGTTGAACAGCACGCCGCCGCCACCGTTGACCTGCGCGTCGATGAAGCCCGGCAGCAGCCAGCCGCCGCCCAGGTCCACCTGTTCGTCGGCGCTGCCCAGTTGCGGGGCCGCGTCGGACACCAGCGCAGTGATGCGACCGTCTTCGATGACGACCGCCAAGTCGTCGCGGAACTCATCGCCGGCCAGGATCCGGGCATTGCGCAGGACGGTTTTCATCAGACGGTTTCCGTCACCTTGTTCAGATGCGGCGGCAGGTCCGGGTTGTGCCCGCGGCGCAGCGCCAGCGCGTTGATCGCACGATAAAACGCCTGCACGGTAAGCAGCGGTGCGCAGGCCGGGTGCGGGGCGACCGGCAGTGCAAGGTCGCCATCGACGTCGGCCAGCCACACCTGCGCGTCGCGCGCGCCAAACTCCTGCAGCACCGCGCGGGTGCCCGCGCCGGTTTCATCGGGCTGGGCAAACGCCAGCACCGGGAAGCCCGGGCCCACCAGCGCCATCGGGCCATGCTTCACTTCGGCCGAGCTGTAGGCTTCGGCATGCAGGCCGCAGGTTTCCTTGAACTTCAGCGCGGCTTCCTGGGCCGCGCCCAGGCCCAGGCCACGGCCGAGCACGAACAGGTTGTGCGCCGGCACCAGGCCGTCGGTCAGCGCCGACCAGTCGCTGTTCCAGGCCTGGCGCAGCGCATCGGGCAGCGCCCGCAGCGCGGCGATCAGCGCCGCGTCCTGGCTCCAGTAGGCCACCAGCTGCAGGATCGCCGACAACGAGGCCAGGTAGCTCTTGGTCGCCGCCACGCTGCGTTCGGCACCGGCCCCGAGCGGGATCACCGTTTCGGCCAGCTGCGCCAGCGGCGAATCCTCCACGTTCACCAGTGCCACCACGCGCGCACCGGCCGCACTCGCGGCCTCGGCGTTGCGCAGCAGGTCCGGGCTCTTGCCCGACTGCGAAATGACGATGTACAGCGCGCCCCGCAGTTTCAGCGGCGCTTCGTACACCGAGCCCACCGACGGCGAGGCCGACGCGGTGACCAGGCCCAGCCGGGTTTCCAGCAGGTACTTGGCGTAGGTGGCGGCATGGTCCGAGCTGCCCCGCGCGCAGGTCACCACGAACGGCGGCGGCGCCGCGCGCAGGCTGGCGGCCAGCGTTTCCACCGCCACCTGGTTGCGCGCGAACTGCGCGGCAATCACGTCGGCGGCTTCGGCGGCTTCGCGGTACATCAGGGTGTCGTGGGGAGCAGGCAGGGACATGGGAACTCAGGTGGTTTCAGGGGAAGGAGGGCGTGCGCCGGTCGGGCGCATCGGCGCGGTGGAACCACGCACCACCAGCTGCGGCACGAAGCCCTGGTTCTGCAGCTGCAGCGGTGCGTCGTCGTAGGCATCGCTGCGCAGCTGGGCGATCAGCAACCGCGCCGCATGCCGGGCGATGTCTTCGGTGGCCTGCTTGGCGGTGGTCAGCGGCGGCCACGACTGGCGCGAGAACGGGCTGTCCTCGAAGCCGGCAATGGACAGGTCGTAAGGCACGTTCATGCCCGCCGACTTGGCCGCGGCCAGCACGCCGGCGGCGATTTCATCGTTGGAGCCGAAGATCGCGGTGGGCGGTTCGCGCAGCGCCAGCAGCCGGCGTGCGCCGCGGAAGCCGTCGTCGAAGGTGTAGTCGCCCTGCACCACCAGGTGCTTGTCGATGCTCATGCCGTAGTCGCGCAGCGCCGCTTCGTAGCCGGCATAGCGTTCGCCGCTGGACCGGTGCGAGGTGCCGCCCCACAGGAAGCCGATGCGCTGGTGGCCCAGCTGGATCAAATGCTCAGTGATTTCATAGGCCGCTTCGCGGTCATCGACGAACACGCACGCGCCGTCTTCAGGATCGGCGGTGGCGGCGATGATCCGCACCAGCTTGATGCCGCGCGCCGTCAACGCCGCCACCAGGTCACGGCGTTCGGACATCG
Organism: Stenotrophomonas sp. GQ19; assembly: GCF_059758695.1. Classification (NCBI taxonomy): domain Bacteria; kingdom Pseudomonadati; phylum Pseudomonadota; class Gammaproteobacteria; order Lysobacterales; family Lysobacteraceae; genus Stenotrophomonas; species Stenotrophomonas sp. GQ19. Next base: position 667,477 of record NZ_JCAXES010000002.1, read on the forward strand.
GCGCGGTCAGTACCAGCCCGGCCAGGCGCGAACGCTGCACCCAGTCGGCCAGCTCTTCGGCCAGCATCGGCGAGCTGGAATCGCAGGGATGGATCTGCAACCCGAAGCCGGTCTCGCGGCAGGCCGCCAGCACACCGTTCTGCACGCCGATGATGTGGTACGGGTTGGGGTTGTCGTAGACCAGCCCGACCACCAGCGTGGTGCCGGTGCGCAGGTTGCGCGCGGCGGGATCGGGCTCGTAATCCAGCTCGGCGATCGCGCGCAGGACGCGCGCGCGGGTGGCCTGCATCACCGACGGCTCGTTGTTGATGACCCGCGATACCGTCTTCAGCGACACCTTGGCCCGCTCAGCCACATCCTTGATGGTCGCTCTGCGCATGCTCTTTTCCTGCCGGTCCGGTTGGACGTCCATGATCGCCGATCACTGGCCGTCGCGGGGCAGGCCGGCCCGATGGCCGCGCACCGAATAAAACAGGATGTACAGGTAGCACGGCACCATCAGCCCGGCGAACACCCACTGGAAGTCGAAGTGCTGCTTGAGCACGGCAAAGGCCTGCGGAATGATCGCGCCGCCGGCAATGGCCATCACCAGCAGCGCCGAGCCGGTTTCGGTGAACCGCCCCAGGCCGCGGATGGCCAGCGGGAAGATCGCCGGCCACATCATGGCGTTGGCAAAGCCCAGCGCGGCCACGAAGCCCACCGACACGTAGCCGTGGCTGAGCAGTGCGCCGATGCAGAACACCACGCCCAGCACTGCCGAGACGCTCAGGTAGCGCGACTGCGAAACCACGTGCGGGATCAACGCCAGCCCGGCCAGGTAGCCGACCAGCATCGCGCCCAGGGTGATCGAGGTGAACATCTTGGTCTGGTCCAGCGGCAGGTCGAAGCCGTGGCCGTAGGTGCCGATCGCATCGCCGGCCATCACCTCCACGCCCACGTACACGAACAGGCACAACACGCCCAGCCACAGGTGCGGGAACTGGAAGATGCTGGTGCGTTCGGCGGTGCCGGGCGCGCGCGCCGGGGTGGCGTTGGCTTCGGCGGTTTTCAGTTCGGGCAGCGGCGAGAACAGCACGCCCACCGCCAGCACCACCAGCAGCCCGGCCATGGCCATGTAGGGCATCTGGATCTTGGCGGCGAAGGTATCCAGCAGCACGGTCTTGGTGGCCGCATCGGCCACTTTCACCTGCGCGTCCAGGTCGCCGATGCCATGCAGCACCAGCGTGCCGATCAGCACCGGGGCCAGCATGCCGGCGATCTTGTTGCAGATGCCCATCAGCGCGATGCGCCGCGCCGCGGTCTCGATCGGGCCCAGGATGCTGATGTACGGGTTCACTGCGGTCTGCAGCAGGGCCAGCCCACTACCGATGATGAACAGGCCGCTGAGCGCCCCCGGGTACCAGCGCTGCTGGGCGAAGTGGGCAAACACCACCGCGCCGGCGGCCATCACCAGCAGGCTCAGGCTCAAGCCCTTCTTCATGCCGGTGCGCTTGAGGATCCACGAGGCCGGCAGCGCCAGGAAGAAGTAGGACAGGTAGAACACCATCAGCACCAGGAAGGCGCCGACCTCGTCCAGCTCGAAGGCCAGTTTGACGAAGGTGATCAACGGCCCGTTGAGCCAGGTGAAGAAGCCGATCAGGAAGAACAGCACGCCGATGATCAGGATCGAAGTAAGCACGCTCGAACGCGCGGAGGCAGCAGGCACGGCAGACATCAAGAAAGCTCCTGCATCGGCGGGCCGCGATGGCGCACCGGAAGAGTGGCTGGGAACAACGTTGTCACATTTATTCGTCGCCGCTGCCGGGTTTGTCAACAAGCGGTTTTCATCACGGTGCGGATCCGCGCCGTGCTGCACCTGCGCAGATCGCACGCCCCGCCACGCTTGACGGTCCCCGGCCCCGCCATTTCAGGCAGGTTGCAAAAACATGGCGGGCAATGGATGAAAACGTTTTCTGATGACAGCGCCCGCTGCGGCGCAACATCGAAAGTCTGAGGTTATCGTTGACATCGTTGTCAGAACGATTACAGACTCCGCCTCAATCGCCGGGTCGGACCGGTCCTGCACAATCCAAGGGAGCCCGTGTGACCGCAGCCGCCCACTCTGTACCGGCCCATGCCCTGCCCGCCGCGGTGCCGCCGTTCCTGGCCGCCGATGTGGGTGGCACGCATGTCCGGGTGGCCCGGGTGCAGGCCAGCGCCCAACCGGACCATCCGGTGCAGCTGCTGGAATACCGCAAGTTCCGCAATGCCGATTACCCCGGGCTGAGCGCGATCCTGGCCGAGTTCCTCGGTACCGGCGAGCGCCCGGCGCACTGCGTGGTGGCCACCGCCGGCGTTGCCCGGCTGGACGGCACCGTGATCAGCGCCAACCTGCCGTGGCCGTTGTCGGCGCGCCGGATCGAACAGGACGTGGGCCTGGACCAGGTCTACATCGTCAACGACTTTGAAGCGGTGGCCTATGCCGCCGCGCAGGTGGACGCCAGCGGTGTGTTGCAGCTGACCGGCCCGACCACCGCCCCGCGTGGCCCGACCCTGGTGGTCGGCCCGGGGACCGGACTGGGCGCGGCCGTGTGGATTCCCACCGCGCACGGTGCGGTGGTGCTGGCCACCGAAGCCGGCCAGCCCACCCTGGCCACCACCACCGAACTGGAAATGGCGATCGTGCGCCAGATGCAGCGCGAGCATGCGCATGTGTCGGTGGAACACGCCCTGTCCGGCCCAGGCCTGATGAATCTGTATCGCGCTCTGTGTGCCCTCAACGGCGTGGCCCCCACGCTGGCCACGCCCGATGCGATCACCGCCGCGGCCATGGCCAACCAGGACCCGCTGGCGCGCGAAAGCCTGGAGGTCTTCTGCGGCCTGCTCGGCAGCACCATCGGCGACATGGCCCTGCAGTACGGCATCACCGGCGGGGTCTACCTGGCCGGCGGCATCCTGCCGCAGATCCGCGAATTCCTGTTGAACAGCAGTTTCGTGCGCCGGTACCTCAACAAGGGGCCGATGCGCGAGGCGCTGGAACGCATTCCCGTGAAGGTGGTCGAGCACGGGCAGCTGGGCGTCATCGGCGCCGCCAGCTGGTACCTCGGCCATAGGGACGACCCGCGCGTCTGACGGCGTAGCGGGTACGCAGCAAAAAAGCAGTACGTGGCACCCAGGCGCACCCGGCAACGGGGGGCGCGGCAAAGTCGTACCAGACGCAAGAAGACACGCCGTCGCCGGCGAACCATCGGATTGATGAGGAGAGACATCATGAACCACCGCAAGAGTCTGCTTTCGGCAGCCATTTTCAGCTGTCTTGTGTTCGGCGCGCAGGCGCAGGAAACCGCTACCCCGACCGACCTGGACACGGTCAGCGTCGTGGGCATCCGCGCCAGCCTGGAAAAGTCGCTGGACACCAAGCGCAACAACGTGACCATCTCCGAGGCGATCACCGCCGAAGACATCGGCAAGTTCCCCAGCACCAACGTGGCCGAAGCGCTGTCGCAGCTGCCGGGCATCTCGCTGGACCGTCGCTTCGGCCAGGGTGAGCGGGTCAGCATCGATGGCACCGACCCCAGCCTCAACCTGTCCTTCCTGGACGGCCACCCGGTCGCGCAGGCGATCTGGCTGTATGGCGAACAGCCCAACCGTGGCTTCGACTACACCCTGCTGTCGCCGCTGATCCTGGGCCGCATGGAAGTGATCAAGTCCTCCGAAGCGCGCCTGACCGAAGGCAGCCTGGGCGGCACGATCCTGATGCACACCCGCCAACCGCTGGACATGCGCGCCAATGAAGTGGCCGCCTCGGTGGGCTACAGCTACAGCGACCAGGCCAGCGAAGGCAAGCCGAACGCCTCGGCGATCTACAGCTGGAAGAACGACGAAGAGACCTTCGGCATCAACGTGGCCGCGCAGCACTATGAAGAGCGCGTGGACCGCCAGGGCATGGAGGTATTCGGCTACGCCAAGGCCTCCACCTTCACCAATGCACCGGGCGTGGATCCCAATGCCGACGTGCCCAACTCGGTCAACGCCGCATGGTTCCAGCAGGACCGCAAGCGCGACAGCGCCGTGGTCAACCTGCAGTTCAAGCCGACCGACGAACTCGAGTTCAACCTGAGCGGCCTGTACATCAAGGAAAACTTCGACAACTACAACCAGTCGATGTACTCCTTCCTGACCTGGAACCCCGGCACCGTCGGTGCGGTCAACCAGCTCGGCGACGTGCGCAACGGCGTGGTCAACAGCGGCCATTCCAACGCCAGCGCCACCGCCAACAGCGGCACGGTGATCTACGACAACAACGTACGCAAATCCGAGGTCACCACCAAGGGCCTGGACCTGCGTGGTGCCTGGAAGGGCGAAAGCTGGGGCATCAGCGGCCAGGCCGGCCAGAGCAAGTCCGAGAACAAGGACCTGGCCCAGTACTTCATCGAACCGTTCTACAACGGCGGCTTCAGCTGGAATCTGGACAAGGGCATCACCTTCGACAACCCCGATGCAGCGCGCAACCCGGCCAACTGGGGTTCGGCCGGCGGCTGGTTCGGGAACAACGGCATCTTCTCCACCGAGAGCAAGGACACCTACGCCCAGCTCGACTTCAACGTGCAGTTCGACAGCATCTTCAACCAGCTGCAGTTCGGCGTACGCCACGGCAAGCATGAAGAGAGCTTCGACCTGAACGTCTATGGCGGCGTCCGCCCGGGCACCCTGGCCGACGTCGGCACCATCGGCCTGACCAACATCCAGGGCTTCAGCGATGGCCAGGGCCGCCATGTGCAGGCCGGCCGTGACAACGTGCTGAACTGGGTCACGGGCAGCCCGCTGGATTTCGCCAACCCCGATCCGGCCAGCTACCTCAACAACACCTGGGCGCTGGAACAGACCAACAACGCCGCCTATGCACAGCTGAACTTCTCCAACGGCCCGGTTCGCGGCAACGTCGGCCTGCGTTATGTCGATTCCAAGACCGACGGCAGCGGCTTCGTCTACGGCGGCACCCCGACCCTGACCGACCTGGACAGCAAGTGGCAGACCCAGACCAAGAAGGAAGACTTCGTGCTGCCGTCGGTCAATCTGGTCTACGACACCGCCAATGACTGGGTGTTCCGCTTCGGTGCCAGCAAGGTCATCGCCTGGGCGCCGTACAACCAGATGGTGAACAACACCTTCCTCAACGACACCACGCTCAACGGCAGCGGCGGCAATGCCGACCTGTCCCCGTACGAATCGTGGAACTACAACCTGTCGGCCGAGTACTACTTCGCCCCGCAGTCGGTGGTGGCCTGGTCGCTGTTCTACAAGAAGATCGACAACTACATCGACAGCAGCGCGGTCATCGAGCGCCAGTACAACTCGATCCGCGACACCTCGCCGGCCACCTGGGCCAATGTCGTGGGCACCAACGGCTGCACCGCCGATGGCTACTGCGACTACAGCATCCAGCGTCCGCGCAATGCCGGCAGCGGCCACGTCAAGGGCTTCAACCTCAGCTTCCAGCAGCCCTTCGGCGAAAGCGGGTTCGGCCTGACCGCCAACTACACCTACGCCAATGGCGAGAACAACTCCGGTGACCCGCTGCCCTACCAGTCGCGCAACTCGGTCGCGTTCAGCCCGTACTACGAGAAGGGCCCGATCAACGCACGCCTGACCTACAACTGGCGTGACAGCTACCTGGCCGGTGGTTACGTCGCAGGCTCGGCGCCGGCCAGCGTGGACGACTACGCCGAACTGGGTGCCAGCTTCGGGTACACCTTCAACGAGAACTGGTCGCTGACCCTGGACGCACAGAACCTGCTCAACGAGGAGTATTTCCAGTACCTGGGCGACAAGGACCACCTGGCATCGCGCTACAAGAGCGGCCGCCGCTACATGGCCACGGTGCACTTCAAGTTCTGATCACTGCCTTACCATGCTGAACGCCTGATCGACGGGCCCGGACCTCCGGGCCCGTTTTTACAGGTGGAACCCGATTCGCTACAAAGGAATGACCCGATGCACACCCGCACCCGTCGTACCTCGCTGTCGCTGCTGTCTTTCGCACTGGCCCTGTCCCTGGCACCGCTCGCGCACGCCACCGATGCACAGGCGCCCGACGGCCCGCGGGCCCGCCCCGACGCGCTGTCGCTGATTCCCGCACCGGCCCACGTGGAACGCCTCGATGGCGCGCCCTTCAAGGTGGAAGCCAGCACCCCGGTGTGGGCGCGCGGCGACGCGGCCACGCGCGTGGCACGCCAGTTCAGCACGCTGTTGCGCGACAGCGGCGGCCCCACCCTGCAGGTCAAGAACGGGAACGGCAAGAACGGCGTCAACTTCGTGCTCAACACCGCGCTGAAGACCGGCGCCGAAGGCTACCAGCTGCGCTCCAACGGCGATGGCGTGACCGTTGCCGCGGCTACCGAAGCCGGCCTGTTCTACGGGGCGGCGACGTTGTCGCAACTGTTCACCAGCAACACCGACGGTGCCCTGCCGGCACTGCACATCGACGATGCCCCGCGTTTCAGCTGGCGCGGCCTGATGCTCGATTCTGCCCGCCACTTCCAGAGCCTGGACGAGATCAAGCGCGTGCTCGACGCGATGGCCGAACAGAAGCTCAACACTTTCCATTGGCATCTCACCGATGACCAGGGCTGGCGCATGGAGATCAAGCGCTACCCGAAGCTGACCGCGGTCGGCAGCTGCCGCATCCCGGCCGGCGATGGTGGCCGCGACCCCGCCACCGGCGCCGAGCGTCCGTACTGCGGCTTCTACACCCAGGACCAGATCCGCGAGGTGATCGCCTATGCGGCCGCGCGCCATATCCAGGTGATCCCCGAGATCGACGTCCCCGGCCACGCCACCGCGGCGATCGCCGCATATCCGGAACTGGGCACGCTGGATACGCCGCTCAAGCCGTTGAGCGAATGGGGCGTGTTCCCGAACCTGTTCAACACCGAAGAAACCACCTTCACCTTCCTGGAAAACGTGCTGGAAGAAGTCATCGCGCTGTTCCCGTCCAAGTACGTGCACGTGGGCGGCGACGAGGCGGTCAAGGACCAGTGGGAAGCCTCGGCACGCGTACAGGCCCGCATGCGCGAGGTTGGCGCGGGCAATGAAATGGAAATGCAGAGTCACCTGATCAAGCGCCTGGAGACCTTCCTGGAGCAGCATGACCGCCGCCTGATCGGGTGGGATGAGATCCTCGAAGGCGGCCTGCCGCCGGAAGCCACGGTGATGTCGTGGCGCGGCACCGAAGGCGGCCTGAAGGCGGCCAGCGAAGGCCACGACGTGGTGATGTCGCCGGTCACCGACATGTACATGGACTACCTGCAGACGACCTCGGACAACGAACCGCCGGGGCGCCCGCTGGTCACCTCGCTGGCGCGCGTGTATGGCTTCGAGCCGGTGCCCGATGCGCTGCCCAAGGACAAGCAGCAGCACATCCTCGGGCTGCAGGCCAACATGTTCACCGAACATACGCGCACCTACGCGCGCCTGCAGCACAACCTGTTCCCGCGCCTGGCCGCGGTGGCCGAGACCGGCTGGTCGCCGCGCGAACGCCGCGACTACGCCGACTTCCTGGCGCGCCTGCCCAACCAGCTGCAGCGCTGGCAGGCAATGGGCATTGCGTATGCACAGACCCCGTTCCAGGTGGAGCAGGACAGCCGCGACGACCGCAAGGCCGGCACCGCGACGCTGGCGCTGAGCACGCCGCTGGGCTACGAGATCCACTACAGCGTGGATGGCAGCCCGGTCACCGCGCAGTCGCCGCGCTACACCGCGCCGCTGACCCAGCCGTTGCCGATCGCGCTGCAGGCCGCCACGTTCTTCAACGGCAAGGCGTTGGCCAATGCCGCCAGCCGCTTCGATATCACGGCCACGTCGTTGCTCACCCGCAACGATCAGCAGCTGGCGATGTGCCCGGGCGAAGGCAAGCTGCTGCTGCGGCTGGAAGACGACGGCCCGGCCGACGGCGAACGCGCCATCTTCAACGTCAACATTTTCAACCCGTGCTGGTTGTGGAAGGACGCCGACGTGGACGGCATCACCAGGCTGCGTGTGCGGGCCGGGCAGATTCCGTATTACTTCCAGCTGGCCCACGACGAACCGGCGCGGAAGTTCAGCCCGGCGCGTGGCGCGCATGGCGAAATGGACGTGCTCAACGGCACCTGCGACGGCACGCCGCTGGTGAGCGTGCCACTGCCGGCCACGCCGGGCGCCGATGGCTTCATCACGCTGGAGGCGGCGCTGCCGCGGTCGTTGAAGGGCACCCAGGATTTGTGCGTGCGCTTCACCGGCGACACCCGCCCGACCATGTGGGTGGTGGATGAGGTGACGTTGCAGCCGCGTTGATTGCGGCGCGTACCCACCAACGGTGGGTACCTACCGGTAATTCGGCAGGTGACGACCGTGGGTCGTCACCGCGCGGACCCGGCACCCGCCGCGTCCCTCGGTAGTGCCGGCCGCTGGCCGGCTCCTCATGACCCCACCGCGTCGGGTTGCCGGCCAGCGGCCGGCACTACCGGGTGCGCGCTCTGGAGGCCCTCGGTTCGTTCGCGCCGAAGACAGCACCCGTTGCGCCACCGACACCCGCCGAACCTGCACTATCGGTAGATGACGACCGTTGGTCGTCACTACCTGTCACCCGCGCAAACGCACCAACAGGTCGCGCAACGGGGTGAAGGTGAGGCACAGGCCGGCAACAACACCGATGCTGTTGGCCAGCACGTCCATCGGGTCGGCCATGCGGGTGGCGGTCAGGGCGCCCTGGGCGAACTCGATGCCAATGCCCATACCGACCAGGCCCACGCCCGCCCACACCAGCGCGGCGCGCGTGCGGTAGATCTGCACCGCCGAGCCGGCCAGCAGGAAGTAGGCCAGGAAATGTTCCACCTTGTCGCTGTTGTCCGGCAGCGCCATCGGCGGCAGCCGGACCAGGCAGACGGCGATGGTGGCGGCAATGGCCATCCACCACAGCGCCAGCCAGAACCGCGCAAACCGCAGCGGCTTCAACAGTCCCGTGGCACTCATGTCAGAGGCGCCAAGTCAGATCGCCCAGCGTGAAGGCAGGCTCGAAATCGACGTCGCGCTGGAAGCCCATCACCTGGAAGCGCTCGCCCATGGCGGTGGGCAGGGTGAGTTTCTTGACCTGGTCGCGCAGGCGCACCTTGCCGAATTCATCGGTGCGCGCGTCTGCCTTGGCCAACAACGCATCCAGGCCGTTGCCCAGCAGGAAGTTGGCCTGCGTGCAGTACCCGGCCAGCTCGAAGCCGGCGCCGGTACCGGCTTCGGCCAACGCGGTGAAGTCCACCGAGGCGGTCAGGTCCTGCAGGCCCGGCCAGCGGTACAGGTCGTTGTGCACCTGGTGGCGGTAGAACGCGCGCACCGTGCCGTCGTCGCGCTCGTCCTGGTAGTACTCGCCACGCGGGTAGCCGTAGTCGACGAACAGCATCGCGCCACGCTGCATGCCACCGGCCACGGCCTGGATCCAGTACGGCAGCTGCGGCAGCAGCTCGGACCGGTAGCCATCAGCGAACGGCTTTTCGCGGTAATGCTCGATATGCCGCACCGCCGCGCTCAGCATGGCGTCGGCCGGCTGCGCGCCGCGCATGAAGGCGCCGTCGGCATCCAGCTCGACGGTTTCCTCGAAGACCATGCCATCGCGGGCCAGGAAGCGCGGGGTGGGCAGCGCGTCGATCACTTCGTTGGCGAACACCATGCCATCCCAGTCGTCATCGAACGGGCCGTCCAGCCATTCCACCAGTGCGAACAGCGGCGGCACCAGCGTTTTTTCCAGACGCTCGCGCTGACGCTCGCGCAGGTCCGCGCTGGGTTCCAGGATCGCGTAGCGGTCGGGCAGCGCGTCCAGCTCGAGCATGCGCTTAAGCAGCACCTCGGCAAACGCGCCGCTGCCGCCGCCCAACTCCATGAAACGCGCCTGCGGCCCCAGCTGCTGCATCACCGGCGCGATCGCGTTGGCCAGGGTGGCGGCGAACAACGGGCCCAGTTCGGGCGCGGTGGTGAAGTCGCCGGATTGACCGAACTTGCTGGCACCGGCGCTGTAGTACCCCAGCCCCGGCGTGTACAGGCTCAGCTCCATGAACCGGGCGAACGGCATGGCGCCGCCGTTGGCCAGGATTTCAGCACGCAGTGCCGCGGCCAGCTGATCGCTGTGGGCCAGGGCGTCGGTATCGGGGGTCGGCAGTGGGGAATGCATGGTGCAGGCGATTGCGGTGACAATGCACAGCATAGCCGAGCCCGGAGTTACCCCCGATGACCGATACCGCCCCCGTCGTGCTGATCACTGGCAGCGCACGCCGGATCGGCGCGGCGATCGCCCGCCAGTTCCACGCCTGCGGCTGGTCGGTGGTGCTGCACGCGCATACATCCACCGCCGAACTGCAGCAGATGGCCTTCGACCTGGACATGCTGCGCCCGGGCAGCGTGCTGGCCCTGCAGGCCGACCTGCGCGACGCCGACACCCTGCCCGATCTGGTCGAACAGACCGTGGCCCAGTTCGGGCGGTTGGACGCGCTGGTCAACAACGCCTCCAACTTCTACCCCACCCTGCTGGGTCAGATCACCGCCGACCACTGGGACGACCTGTTCGCGGTCAACGCCCGCGCGCCGCTGCTGCTGGCCCAGGCCGCCGCCCCGCAGCTGCGCCGGCACCAGGGCTGCATCGTCAACCTGACCGACCTGCATGGGACCCAGCCGATGCGCGACCACCCGGTGTACAGCGCGGCCAAGGCGGCGCTGGAAATGGTCACCCGGTCACTGGCGCTGGAACTGGCCCCCAAGGTGCGGGTGAACGCGGTGGCCCCCGGCGCGATCCTGTGGCCCGAGCAGGGCAAGGACGATTACGCGCAGCAGGCCTTGTTGCTGCGCACGCCGCTGGCGCGTACCGGCACCGTGGAAGAGATCGCCGAGGCGGTGTACTGGCTGGTGACCGACGCGCCATTCATCACAGGGCATACGCTGCGCGTGGATGGCGGGCGGACGTTGTCGTAAGGGCTTGGTCGCACCCTCGCGCCCCGCTCAACGGTAGTGCCGGCCGCTGGCCGGCTCTGCATGGAACCTGCATCGCGGGGTTGCCGGCCAGCGGCCGGCACTACCGGGTACGGTGGGCATCGCGGGGTTGCCGGCCAGGGGCCGGCATCCGCGCTACATCGCTTACCCCGGCAACAGGTCCATCGTCTCGAACGCGTCGCCGTGCTGGCGGTGTGCGCGCCACAGCGTGGCCAGGTCCAGCCCGCTGACCGGGTCGATGAACGTCGGCGCGATATCGGCCAGCGGCTTCAGCACGAAGGCGTGCTTGAGCTCGGGGCGCGGGATGCGCAGGTGGCCGGGGCCTTCCACGATCAGGTCGCCGTAGAACACCACGTCCAGGTCCAGGGTCCGGTCGGAGAAGCGCGGGCCGCTGCGATCGCGGCCGTGTGCGTCTTCCAGCGCATGCAGCCAGGCATCCAGCGCGTCCAGCGGCAGGTCGGTCTCGATGGCCACCGCGTTGTTGAGGAAATCCGGGCCGTCAAAACCGACGGCGGCGGTCCGGTAGGCCGGAGAGACCGCAACGGCGCCGAAGCGCGCGCGCAGGGCCTCGACCGCGGCGTGAAGGTGCTGTTGCGGCTGCAGGTTGCTGCCCAGGCTCAGGAGCACAGTGGTCATGGTATTCAGCATGCGTGGGGCGAATCCACACCGGGCCAACAGGGCCAGCGCATAGAATCGGGGTGCACATCATAGGACACCGACATGACCTATTGCGTCGGCATCGAGGTGGACGAAGGCCTGGTCTTCGCCGCCGACACCCGTACCAACGCGTCGCTGGACGACGTGCGGGTGCATCGCAAGCTGCACGAGTTCGAGTTCCCGGGCCAGGCCGCCTTCGTGATCATGGCCGCCGGCAACCTGGCTACCACCCAGCTGCTGATCTCGCGGCTGCGGCGCGACGTGGAGGAACAGCGCGAGCAGAACCTGTGCGCCTACCGGCACCTGTTCGAGGTGGCCGAGTACGTGGGCCGCATCCTGGTCGACAGCCAGGTCAAATCCAGCACGCCCGAGCACGGCCACGACGGCATCAACACGCAGGCCACGCTGATCCTGGGGGGCCAGGTGGGCGGCGAACAGCCCGGCATGTACATGATCTACCCGCTGGGCAACGCCATCGCCGCCTCGCCGGAGACCCCGTTCCTGCAGATCGGCGAATCCAAGTACGGCAAGCCGATCCTGGACCGCATCATCCGCCCGCAGACGCGCCTGGAAGACGCGGCGCGCACCGCGATCGTGTCGCTGGATTCCACCATCCGCTCCAATCTGTCGGTGGGCCTGCCGGTGGACCTGGTGCTGATCCGCACCGGCGACCTGCGCATCAGCCAGCGCATGCGGCTGGCCGGCGATTCGCCGCTGTACGCCGAAATCCACGGGAGTTGGTCGCACAAACTGGAACAGGCCGTGGCCAGCCTGCCGGGATTCCCCTGGGAAGGGCGATGACCGCACGCCCGGCTACGCCGTCTCCAACGCCTCGGCGACCGAGCGGAACACCTGCTGCATCTCCAACGGCTTGCGCAGCACGTGCACGTTGATGATCGGCGGGAACACCGCCAGCGGCACGGTGACGTCGGCCTCTTCCAGCACCAGCGCCGGACCGCGGTAGCCCAGCGCGGCCATCTCGCCCAGCAGATGGCTGGCCGACAGCAGTTTGGAGCCCGCGTCGGCAATCACCAGCGCCGGCATCGCCTCCTGCTGCATCCAGCGCAGCGCCGCGGCGCCGTCCGATGCCAGCTGCAGGTGGTAGCCCTGGCTGGACAGTGCATTGCCCAGCAGCGACAGACGCGTGGCTTCGCCATCCACCACCAGGATGGTCTGGCCCGCACCGGCGGCGATCGGCGCGTCGACCGCTTCGCCCTCGGCCGGCACTTCACGCATCGGCAGCAGCAGGTCGAAGCGCGTTCCCACACCGGGCGTGCTGTCCACATGGATGCTGCCGTTGGCACCTTCCACGATCCGCTTGCACGAAATCAGGCCCAGGCCGGTACCGTTGGCCTTGGTGGTGAAGAACGGATTGAACAGATGCGACAACGTCTCGGCATCCATGCCGGTGCCTTCGTCGGTCACCGAAATGCGCAACCACTCCTCGCCCTGCCCGCCCGCATCGGCAGACGCGCGCAGGGTAAGGCGACCGCCGTTCGGCATCGCCTGGATCCCATTCAACGCAAGGTTCAACAGCACCTGCTGCAGTTCGGTGTAGTTGGCGTCCACGCCAAGGCCGTCGTCGGCCACATCCAGGTGCAGGCTGACCTTGTTGGGCAGGTTGCTGCGCAACAGCAGCTCCACGGCCTCGAACAGGTGCGCGATGCAGATGTGCTCGCTCGGCTTGCGCGAACCGCGCACGAACGACAGCATCGATTCGGCCATCTCGTGCCCGCGCCGGCCGCACTCGGCGATGATGTCGGCCAGGTGGTGCAGCTGCGGGTCGTCGCTGCGCGCCTTGAGCAGGTCCGGCATGATCAACAGCGGCTGCAGGATGTTGCGCAGGTCGTGGCTGAGCCCGGCCGCCAGCAGCGACAGGCTTTCCAGTCGCTGCGCGCGCATCAGTTCGGCTTCCACCCGCTGGCGGTCCATCGTGCTGCGCGACTCGCGCACCGCACGTGCCACCGCCGACGGCAGACGCGCCGGCTGGTGCTTGATGATGTAATCGTTGGCGCCCTGGTGCAGCGCGGCCACCGCGTTTTCCTCGCCCATCGTGCCGGACACGAAGATGAACGGCACATCGGGATGCCACGCACGCACGATTTCCAGCGCCTGGTTGCCGGAAAAGCCCGGCATGCTCAGGTCCGACAGCACGATATCCGGCGAGAAGCGGGTCAGCGCGTCGCGTAATTCGCGCGCGCTCTCCACCCGCTCGAAGCTCGCTTCAAGCCCCGCATCGAGCATCTGCTCGCACATCAGTTCGGCGTCCTCCGGGGAATCTTCCACCAGCAGGACGCGCAACATACCCAGGGAGGGGCCAGTCAGCGGCATGGGTTATTCGACTTCCGGCGCCTGGTTGATCACGGCCCAGAACTTGCCCAGGGTCTGCACGGCACCGAAGAACTGGTCCACGTCCACCGGCTTGACCACGTACGCGTTCACGCCCATGTCCCAGCTGCGGGCCAGGTCGCTTTCTTCGCGCGAGGACGACAGGATCACCACCGGCAGGCGCTTGAGCTCGTCGGTGTTGCGGATTTCCTTGAGGACCTCCAGGCCGTCCATGCGCGGCATCTTGATGTCCAGCAGCAGGACGGCCGGCAGGCCTTCCTCGCGGTTGGCATAGGCGCCACGGCGCAACAGGTAGTCCATCGCTTCCACGCCGTCTTCGACATGCACGATGGGGTTGGCCAGGCGGGCCTCTTTCAGGGCGTCGACGGCCATCTCGGCGTCGGCAGGGCTGTCCTCGGCGAGGAGGATGGTGCGGAGAGCGGTCATGCGGCGGAGCCTTTGTTGATTGCGTCGAGCGCAGGAGGAAGCAGGAAGTGGAAGGAGGCGCCCTGGTCGACGGCCGACTCGGCCCAGATGCGGCCGCCGTGGCGGGTCAACACGCGGCGCACACTGGCCAGGCCAATGCCGGTGCCGGGGTATTCACTGGCCTTGTGCAGGCGCTGGAACACGCCGAACAGTTTGGCGGCGTAGGCCATGTCGAAACCGGCGCCATTGTCGCGCACCGTGAACAGGTGGCCGCCGTCGGGTTGTTGCTGGTACTCCACCTCGATCCGGGCCGGATCGCGGGTGGAGGAGTATTTGATGGCGTTGCCAAGCAGGTTCAACCACACCTGGCGCATCATGTTTTCGTCGGAGACCAGGATCGGCAGCGGCGCGATCTTCCACTCGATGTGGCGCGCCACGCCGGTCTCTTCGGCCTCGCTCTGTACGTTGGCGTCCAGCATCGCGCGGGTGTCGGCCACCAGCGACTGCATGTCCACCGCCTGCATGCGCATCGCCGCGCGGCCCAGCCGCGAGTAGACCAGCAGGTCGTCGATCAGCGCTGCCATGCGCCGCGCCGAATTGGAAATGACGCCCAGGTAGTGCAGCGACTTTTCGTCGGCCTCGTCGCCCAGGTGGCGCGCAAGCTTGTCCGAGAAGCCGCCGATGTGACGCAACGGGGCGCGCAGGTCGTGCGAGACCGAGTAGCTGAAGGCTTCCAGCTCGCGGTTCACTTCGGACACCTGCTCGACCTTGCCTTCCAGCTGCCGGTTCAGTTCTTCCACGCGCTGCTGCACGGCGCGCTGCACGGTGACGTCGCTGACCGTCATCAGCACCACTTCATCGTCCTTGTCGGGCAAGGGCATGCGGCGGGCGTTGATCAACATGGTGCGCACCTGGTCGTCGGCGGTGCGCTGTTCGTGTTCGTAGTCCCACAGTTCGCGGCCGCGCAGCAGCACGTCGGTCAAGCGCTGGCGCACGACCGCATCGCTCCAGGCACCGTCGCCGATGCTGTCCAGCGACCGCACTTCGCCGCTGTCGTCCTCCAGGCCGTAGAGCTCGGCGAAGGCCGGGTTGTGCAGCTGCACCTTCAGTTCGCGGTCCAGCAGCACGATCGGTTCGCGCACGGTGTGCAGCACCGAGGCCGCACGCGCGGCCGAACGCTGCGAGGCGCGCTCGGCGGCGGCACGATGGCCGGCCTGGCGATAGAGCAGCCACAGCACCAGGGCGAGCAGGGCCAGCTGCACGGCCAGGGCGGTCCATGAGACGAACTCGCCTTGGCGCTGCTGCTTCTGGAACGTTGCAGTGCGCTGCGCCAGCAGCTTCTCTTCGCTGGCCTGCAGTTCTTCGATCAGGTTGCGGATCGGGTAGCGCGTGGTCAGGTCCTGGACCAGCTCGCGCTGGTCGGAGTTGGGCGAGGCCTTGGCCAACTGTTTGGCCACCTCCATGCGCCGCTCGACCATCGACTGGATGCGGCCGATGCGCACCAGCTGTTCGGGATTGTCGCGGGTCAGTTCGGCCAGCGTCTGCAGGCGCAGCGGGATGTCCTTGGACTGGCCCAGGCGCTCACGCAGGCCCGGGGCATCGATGCCTTTGGACATCGTCAGCGCGGCCGATTCCACATCGCGCACGTCGGCCTGCAGCTGGTACACCGCCACACCGACGTCCTGGGTATGGGTGACCCAGCGCATGGCTTGGACATTGTCGTCAGACAGTTTTCGCAGGGTGACCCACGGCACCACGATGATCGCCGCCGCGGCCAATGCCAACGCCGGCAAACGCCACCGATCCCAGATTTCATCACTGAAAGCCAGCGCCATAGTTCCTCTTCACCGTGCGATGCCGTTGCCGGCGGTGCCCTGTCGCGGCCGCCTCGGCTTCCCTGGCACGCCGTCGCGGGCGAAGCCGTCAATATACCGCAGCGCATTGTGAATAGGATGCGCCCTTTTTTCTGAACAATTAAGCGAACGCTGTTCGTGCGCAGCCGCCGATAAAAAAGGGTTCTTCGGCCGTGACGCTATGCGGGTGGCCGGGGGTGGTCAGATCGGCTGGCTTCTCCGATCCGGGTCGGTCGCGAGCGTGAGGGCCCCGTAGCAGCCGGTAGGCCCCTGATGCAAATGTCCCCCGGCCGCGGGGCGGCCTCCTCCTTTATTTTGCCCAGGAGCCTACCGGCTGCTACGGGGCCTCGGCTTGCGGTAAGCAGGGGAAGCCAGGCTTTTCTGGCGCTGTCGGTGGGTCGGGCGCTGGGCTCCCATGCCCTTGGAGGCGAAATAAAGGAGGAGGTGGCGGCCGCAGGCCGACGCCGGGGGACATTCGCCGGAAAGGGCATGGGAGCCCAGCGCCCGACCCACCGACGGCTGCGCCGGAAAAGCGTCAAGCACGTTTCTGTTTGCCCGCAGATGGGAGAAAAAAAGGCGCGCCCGAAGGCGCGCCCTGTTGCTTGCAACAGCTGCTGGAATCAGCGCTTGGCAGCGGCGGCCGCGACCTTCAGACCGCTGGCATCGACGCTCTTGACGCCCTTGATGCCCTTGGTCACGCGCAGTGCCTTGTCATGCTCGGCCTGGCTGGCCACGGTGCCGGTCAGGGTGACGACGCCGTTGACGGTCTCCACCTTGACTTCGGTCCCCGGCACATTCTTGCTGGTGAGCAGGTCGGTCTTGACCTTGGTGGTGATCCAGCTGTCGGTCACCGGCTCGGCCGAATCATGCGTATCGGCATGGGTCATGGCGGCATGATCGGTGGTCTTCGGCGGGTCCTTGGCCATGGCCGACGACGTGCCCAGCACCATGCCGAGGGCCAGCGAAGCAGCAAGCAGATTACGGGTCGTGTTGGTCATGTTCGGTGTCTCCTTGGGTGTGTGGCCAGTCTCCGTGTCGGGCTGTGTGCAGTACGTGGGCAAGACATAACGCCGCCGTGAACCGCTCAGGTTGATGCACAACCGTTCATGGTTCCGCACTGCAACAACCCGCGCTACGCTGTGCAGCCCGCATGCCTGGAGTCCCCGTCATGACCACGCCCCTGCAGGTTGGATTGATCGGCTACGGGCTGGCCGGCAGCGTCTTCCACGCGCCGCTGATCCAGCACACCCCGGGCCTGGCGTTGCACAGCATCGCCAGTTCGCAGCGCGATCGCCTGCTGCGCAGCTTCACCGACGTACGCATCTGCGACCACCCCGCCGAGCTGTTCGCCGATCCCGCGCTGGACGCGGTGGTCATCGCCACGCCCAACGCCGAACACGCACCACTGGCAATCGCCGCGCTGCAGGCCGGCAAGCACGTGCTGGTGGACAAGCCGTTCGCGTTGGACCTGGCCGAGGCCGACGCCGTGGTGAGTGCCGCGCAGGTCGCCGAGCGCGTGGTCACCGTGTTCCAGAACCGCCGCTTCGATGCCGATTTCCTCACCCTGCAGCAGCTGCTGGCCGATGGCGTGCTGGGCGAGGTGGCCGAGTGCCATTCGCACTTCGACCGCTACCGCCCGCAGGTGCGCGACCGCTGGCGCGAAAGCGATGCGCCCGGGGCCGGGTTGTGGATGGACCTGGGCCCGCACCTGCTTGACCAGATGCTGCAGCTGTTCGGCTGGCCGCAGGCGATCAGCGCCGACCTGATGGCGCAACGCGACGGTGCGCGCAGCGACGACTATTTCCATGCGGTACTGCATTACCCGCGGCACCGGGCCATCGTGCATGCCGGCTCGCTGGTGGCCGCCGCCCGTCCGCGCTTTGCCGTGCACGGCAGCCGGGGCAGTTACCTCAAGCAGGGCCGCGACGTGCAGGAAGACCAGTTGCGCGAAGGCATCGCCCCGGGCGCGCCAGGTTGGGGACTGGACCCGGTGCATGGCCAGCATGTCACCGTGGATGCTGCGGGCCACGAACACCCGGCCAGCGTGGACAACGCCCTGGGCGACTATCGGCGCCTGTATGCGGCGTTCCGCGATGCGATGCAGGGTACCGGCGCGCCCACGGTGAGCGCGGCCGAAGCGCTGCAGCTGATGCGGCTGCTGGAGGCCGGCACGGAGAGTGCGCGCAGCGGGCGACGGGTGGATCTGGGTTAGCGTCCCACCGCCCTGCGCGCGTCGGCGCAGGGTGGTGGGTTGGCGGGTTGGCGGGGAGCCGGCCAGCGGCCGGCACTACCGGGTTTTGATGGCGTGGCCGCCGAACTCGTTGCGCATCGCCGCCAGCAGGCGGTCGCTGAAGGAGTTCTTCTCGCGCGAGCGCAGGCGTTCGAGCAGGGACAAGGTGATGACCGGTGCGGGAACGTCCAGGTCGATCGCTTCGGCCACGGTCCAACGGCCTTCGCCGGAATCTTCCACGTACGGCGCGATCCCGTCCAACTGCGGGTTGCGGCCCAGCGCATCGGCGCTCAGGTCCAGCAGCCACGACCGCACCACGCTGCCGTGCTGCCAGGCCTTGGCCACCTGGGCCAGGTCCAGGTTGAAGTCGGTCTTGTGCTGCATCAGCGCGAAGCCTTCGGCGTAGGCCTGCATCATGCCGTACTCGATGCCGTTGTGGACCATCTTGCAGAAGTGGCCGGCGCCACTGGGACCCACGTGCGCCCAGCCGCGGTCTTCGCCCGGCGCCAGGGTGCGGAAGATCGCGCCCACCTGCGCCACGGCCGCCGTCTCGCCCCCGATCATCAGGCTGTAGCCTTCCTGCAGGCCCCACACCCCGCCGCTGGTGCCGCAGTCGATGTAGCTGACCTCTTCGCCCTTGAGCTGTTCGGCGCGGCGCATCGAGTCCTTGTAGTACGAGTTGCCGCCATCGATCACCACATCGCCCTCGGACAGGTGCGGGGCCAGCGCGGCCAGGGTCTGGTCGACCACGCCAGCGGGCACCATCAGCCACACCACGCGCGGCACCGGCAACTGCGCCAGCGTATCGGCGATCGAGGCACTGACCTCGAAACCGCGCTTGGCCGCGCTGTCCCGCGCGCCCTCACCGGGATCGACGCCGATCACCCGATGGCCGCCGCGATGCAGGCGCTCGGCCATGTTGGCGCCCATCTTTCCCAGGCCGATCATTGCAATGTCCATGTATCTCCTTCCAGCGTGTCAGTAGTGGTGTTGTGGGGGTGCTGCCGAGGGGGAATCGCACTGGCGAAGGCGTGCGTCGATCCAGCGTCGGTACAGCGTGGTATGCAGGTTGTGCAGGCCCAGTTCGAAGGCAAACGGCGTACGCGGGTTGCGGTCGAGCAGGCGTGCGATGTGATACCGCACAGGACGTATACCGCGAGGATGCACGTAAATCACGAACCCCTGGTAGAACGGATCGTCCAGCAGCGCGTCCAGTTCGGCCAGCAGCGGTTTCTGCTCCGGCGGCAGGCCCTTGCGCCACACCGGGTCACGTTCGATCAGCAGCCGCTCGAAGCGACGCGGTCCCGGCCCGCGCATGCGCTGGGCCAGCGCCCAGATCTGGCGGTTGATCGTATCGTAGTGGGCAAACCCGCCGTGCGCGCGCAGCGACTCGGCGGCCGCGTCGCTGACATCGACCACCACGAAGTTCTCGGCCTGGTTGTTGATGTCGTCCAGGTAGCTTTTGTCGAACACGTGTTCGATGAAGCCGGGCGCGCCGACGAAGGCCTGGCGGCCGAGCTGCGCGGTTTTCACCGCCTTGCCGTCGGCGAGGAACGCGCCGGCATGGCGGCCGAGCAGGATGCTGTCGGTGTCATGCAGGGTCAGGAAGGTGCCGATCGACAGTTCGCCAGGGCTGAACTCGGTATCGAACGCTGCATCGCCATAGAGCTCGCGCTGGGTGGCCAGCTGCGCCACCTGCCGCCCTACCCCGCATTCGGAGCGCACCCGGCCATCATAGAAGTGCTGCAGCGCGGCGCTGTTTGCGCCGGCCGGCTGGTAGCCACGTCCGAAACTGCGGAAGCGCTGCCAACCCTGCGCCTGCGCACCGCGTGCACCGAAACCGATCCAGCCCAGCTGCAGGGCGGAGAAGCGGTAACCGGGATTGTCCTGCAGCTGCGTGGTGGCCCGGCGCGTGGCCTGGCCCAGCTTGAACGTATAGGCGCACAGCGTGGCCGAGGTGTCGAACAAGCCGGTCATCAACGCGGCGCGTTGGGTGGCTGTCCACGCCTGTGGCACCTGCACCCGCAGGTCGCCCGCCTGCTGCGCCTGCGGCAACGTGGCGCGCGTGCAGACCGGGCCGCCGTGGATGACCGGCGTGGCCACCGGCGCGTCGACGAAGCGCCAGCCCAGCTCTTCCAGCAGCGCCTGCGTGCAGCTCGGCCCCGGCGCGGCAGTCACGGTGCCCATGGTCACCGCGCACAGCATGGCCGCCAGCAGCTGCGGCCACCGGCGCGACCCACGCGTTACGGTTGGTGATGGCACCCTGCCCGCCTGGTCAGTGCGCGGGCACCGGGGTATCGGCCGCCGGCGCGGGGCCTGGCTCGGGCACCGGGGCCGGTGCGGCGGTCGGCGGCGCGGCCGGGTCCACGGGGGCGGGCGGCGGCGTTGCCGGCACTACCGGCAGGTACTGCTGCAGACGGTCAAAGAAACGGCGGTAGAACTGCGCGTCCTGCACGGTGCTGCTGGCCACCTTCACCAGCGAGTCGTCGTTGCTGCCGAACGGCAGCGACACCGAGCCCAGCGCGCCCACGCCGACACTGGCCGAGGTCGGGCTCTTCTTCAACGCGTAACGGTCCTGCACCGCACTGACGAACACCAGCGCCTGGTCGCCGCGCGGCGCGCAGGAAATACGCAGCACCAGCTGCTCGTGCTCGTCATCGCGGGGCTGGAAGTTCTTGTTGCCCTCCACCGCCGCCGTGTCGGACCGCGCGATGGCATAGCCCTGGCTGAGCAGGGTGCGGCGCGCCGCCTCGCAGGCCTGCGCCGGGGCGCCGGGCACGGTGCGCGAATAGGTGTCGCCCGAATCGAAGGATTCGCGGATCAGGGTGCTGTCGGCGGCGCGGCCGCCGCAGGCGGTGAGCGACACGGCCAGCAGGCCCGCCGGGATTGCTTGGGACAGGCGCATGCGCGCTCCTGCAAGGACAGACTGCGCCCAGCATAGCCACCCCGGCGTATGTGCCGGGTCTAAACGGCGAAGGGCCGGCACATTGGCCGGCCCTTCGTTGTTTCCGGTTCATGCCCGGCTACCGCCCTCAATCCGCCCAGCGGCCTACGCCGGTGGACTGCGGCAGCACCTGCGCCGACAGCGGACGGTCGGTTTCCAGCAGGTTCACCGCGTCGGCCAGGATCGCCGCCGACTCGCGCAGCAGCGGGTCCGGGCGCTTTTCGGCAGCCTTTTCGCGGGCGGCATCCTTGACGATGTCACGCTCGTTGCCGGTCAGGCCATCGTCGTTGCTGTCGTCGGCCAGCGGGTCCAGATCCAGGCCCAGCTGCTTGCGGATCACCTGACGATCCACCCGCTGCTTGTCCTGCTTCTCACGCTCGGCGCGGCGCTCGGCCTCGTTGAGCGAGATGTACTTCTTGGCCTTTTCGGCGCGGAACTGCTCGACATCCTCGTTCCACCACTGGAACTCCTTGTCGGCGGCGATGCGCGAGGCATGGCGGGTTTCCAGCTTGGGCAGCAGCGGGCCGAAGTTGCCGTACTGGGTGTGCGGCACGGCGGCGATGCGGGTCCACGGCAGCGCGTTGTCGTAGGTGCTTTCGCCGTACTCGCTGGCGTCCACGCTGGCCGGGAAGGCCAGGTCGGGCACCACGCCCTTGTGCTGGGTGCTGCTGCCGCTGACGCGGAAGAACTGGGCGATGGTCAGCTTGACCTGCCCGTAGCGCTGGGCTTCCCCAGTGGGCCAACGGTCCAGGTCCACGATGTTCTGCACGGTGCCCTTGCCGAAGGTGGTCTCACCGATCACCAGGCCACGACCGTAGTCCTGGATGGCACCGGCGAAGATCTCCGACGCCGAGGCCGAGCCGCGGTTGATCAGCACCGCCAGCGGGCCATCCCACGCCACCGCTTCGCTGCGGTCGCTGTTGACGGTCACGCGGCCGCCAGACTCGCGCACCTGCACCACCGGGCCCTGCTCGATGAACAGGCCGGTCAGTTCGATCGCCTCGTCCAGCGAACCACCGCCGTTGTTGCGCAGGTCCAGCACCACGCCGTCGAGCTTGTCGGTTTTGAAGCCGGCCAGCAGCTTGGCCACGTCACGCGTCGCCGACGCATAGTCGGTGGCGTTGCGGCGGCGGCCTTCGAAGTCCTGATAGAAGGTGGGCAGCTTGATCACGCCGACCTTGCGCGCCGGTTCCCCGTCCTTGGCCGGAATGGTCAACGTTTCGCCCTTGGCGGCCTGCTCGGCCAGGCGCACCTTCTGCCGGGTCAGCACCAGCGTGTGGTGCTTGCCGTCCACGCCTTCCTCGGCCGGGATGAATTCCAGCCGCACCTGGGTGTCGGCCTTGCCGCGGATCTTGGCCACCACGTCATCGATGCGCCAGCCGATCACGTCTTCGATCGGCCCGGACTTGCCCTGGCCGACGCCAACGATGCGATCGCCCGCCTTGAGCGTGCCATTGACCGCCACCGGACCGCCGGCGATGACCTCGCGGATCACCACCATGTCGTCCTGGCGCTGCAGCTGTGCGCCGATGCCTTCCAGCGACAACGACATGGCCTGGTTGAAGTTCTCGGCGGTGCGCGGGGTGAAGTAGTCGGTGTGCGGATCCACCGCGCTGGTGTAGGAGTTGAGGAAGAACTGGAACACGTCCTCGCCCTTCAGCTCATTGACCGACTTTTCCAGCGTCGCGTATCGCTTGTCCAGCGTCTTGCGGATCTCGGCCGGCTGCTTGCCGGCCAGCTTCAGGCGCAGCCAATCGTTCTTGACCGACTTGCGCCACAGGTCATCGAGTTCGGCATTGCTGGCCGCCCACGGCACGTCCTTGCGGTCGTACTCGAACTTCTCGTCGCTGCTGAAATCGAAGTCCTGCTTGAGCAGCTTGCGGGCATACCCGACCCGCTCGCCCACGCGCTGCTTGTAGACCGCGAACACCTGGAACGCCGGCTCCAGCTCGCCGCCACGGATGGCGGTGGCGATGTTCGCCTCGAACGGTGCGAACTTGGTGATGTCGGCCTGGGTGAAGAACTGCTTGCTGCCGTCCAGCGCCTCCAGGTACCGCTTGAACACGTCCTTGGAGGTGGCCGCGTCAAGCGCGCGCGGACGGTAGGCATAGCGGCTGTCCGAGAGCAGCCCGTACACCAGCTTGGAGGTTGTCACCTGGTCGGCCGTGGCCGCCGACGGCAGCGCCGGCGAATCGGCATAGGCGGCCAGTGCCAGCGGCGCGGTGAGCGCCAGGGCCATCAGGAATGCGGGGGCTTTGAATTTCATCAACTTGCTCATGGCACCTTGCCAAGGGGGAGACTGCGTGCGGATCAGACCACACGACAGTGCCGAAAGTTGCCGGGTTTGTCATCCATCGCCGCGCAACACGTATTTCCAGCCTAAACCGGGGTCTGTAGCAAATTGTGAATGTGGAGGCAGCGCCACCGCGCCGGGTAGCCACCGACCGTTGGTCGGTGGAAACGGGCGGAACGTGGGGGTTGAACGTGAGGTGGCGCACACCGGGCGGGCGAGCCCGTACCGACCAACGGTCGGTACCTACCGCGGTAGGCAACCGCCAGCGCAGGAAATTGTCGGGGAGGGGGCAGGACGCCCTCTCCGGGACCGTTGGCGCCATGGATGGCGCCAGACGAGCACCATGGAGGGGATCTGGCGTGTCCTGGAGAAGGCGGCCTGCCCCCTCCGGGCACGTGGAGAACTGAAGCGCTGCTGTGTGCTGTTTTGCTGGATGCCGGGCAGAGCCCGGCACTACGTGTAAAGCGATGCCGGGCAGAGCCCGGCGCTACGTGCAAAGCGTTTGCCGAGCAGCGCCAGGCGGAATCAGGCTACGCCTGCGCCTTTTGCCTGTACGTCGGCGTGGTACGACGAGCGCACCATCGGGCCCGAGGCCACGTGGCTGAAGCCCAGCTCGTAGCCGTAGACCTCCAGCGCCTTGTAGTCGTCCGGCGTCCAATAGCGCAACACCGGATGGTGATGCGGCGTCGGCTGCAGGTACTGACCGATCGTGATCATGTCCACGTCGTGCGCGCGCAGGTCGCGCATCGTCGCCCGCACCTGGTCCAGATCCTCGCCCAGGCCCAGCATGATGCCGGACTTGGTCGCAATCGACGGATGCTGCGCCTTGAAGTTCTTCAGCAGCGTCAGCGACCACTGGTAGTCCGCACCCGGCCGCACATTGCGGTACAGGTCCGGCACCGTCTCGATGTTGTGGTTGAACACGTCCGGCGGGTTGGTCGCCAGGATGTCCAGCGCGCGCTCCATGCGGCCCTTGCCACGGAAGTCCGGGGTCAGCACCTCGATGCGCGTGTTCGGCGACTTCTCGCGGATGGCCCCGATGCAGTCGGCGAAGTGCTGGGCACCGCCATCGCGCAGGTCATCACGATCCACGCTGGTCACCACCACGTACTTCAGGCCCATGTCGGCCACCGTCTGGGACAGGCTGGCCGGCTCGTTGGCATCCGGCGGCTTCGGCCGGCCATGTGCCACGTCGCAGAACGAACAGCGCCGCGTGCACACCTCGCCCAGGATCATGAACGTCGCCGTGCCATGGCTGAAGCACTCGTGGATGTTCGGGCAGCTGGCTTCCTCGCAGACCGTCACCAGACGGTTCTCGCGCAGCTTGGCCTTCAGCGTCTGCACCGCGTTGCCCGACGGAATCCGCACCCGGATCCACGACGGTTTGCGCAGCACCGGCGCATCGGCGAACTGCACCGGCGAGCGGCCGATCTTGTCCCCGCCCAGCTGTTTGACGCCCGTCTGCAGCGGCGCAACGGACGGCGTGTCGCCCTGCACGATCTGCAGGGGAATGAGGCGAGCGGTGGTTTCAGTCATGGCCTTGGTCGGCGGCGTTACGCCGCCTCTGTCAGATCGGGCAAATCAGTGGTCGGCTGGAGGTCCAGGCCGAACTGGCGGGCCAGATGGCCCAGCAGCACCGGCGTCACGGCCGCCATGCCGGACGGTCCCCCCAAGTCTACCACCGAGGTCACCTGCAGCCCTTCGTAGCCACAGGGGTTGATGCGGTGGAACGGCTCCAGGTCCATGGCCACGTTGAAGGCCAACCCGTGGAAGGTGCAGCCGCGGCGGACCCGGATGCCCAGCGCGGCGACCTTCGCGCCGCCCACGTAGACCCCGGGCGCCCCGTCCAGCCGTTCAGCGCCGATATTCCATTCGTCCAGCGTGTCGATGATCGCCTGCTCGATCCGGCACACGTAATCGCGCACCCCGATCCCCAGCCGGCGCAGCTGCAGCAGCGGGTAGACCACGATCTGGCCGGGCCCGTGGTAGGTCACCTGGCCGCCGCGGTCCACGTGCAGCACCGGAATGTCGCCCGGCGCCAGCACGTGCTCGTCCTTGCCGGCCTGGCCCAGGGTGAACACCGGGTCGTGCTCGACCACCCACAGCTCATCGGCCGTGGTGTCGTCGCGGTTGTCGGTGAACCGCTGCATGGCATGCCAGACCGGGGCATAAGGCTGCCGGCCAAGCTGGCGCACGCGCGCCGGCTGCGGCGGGCGCGCGCCCGGGCTGGGAACGCTGTCGCAGGCGGCTACAGCGTCCACTTCACTTCCGGGTGGTCACGCAGCGCGGCGTGGGCGGCGTCGTACTGCTCGCGGTTGTCGGCCTTGAACACCAGTCGCACCGACACATACTTGCCGTTGGACGAGTGTTTCCAGCTGACCCGCTCGGTCAGTACTTCGACGCCGGCCTGCTCAAGCAGGCGCGGCAATTCGCGTTCAAGCTCCTGGCCGGCCGCGCCCATGGCGCTGAGTTCGAACTGGCCGGGGAACTGGAAGCCGTGGTCGGGGTTGTCAGACTTGATCTCCATGACCGCGATTATGGGGACGCCAGCGGCCGAACCCAAGCGCTGCATGATCGTGCCCATAGCTGCACCCAACGCTACGTGAAAATCGGCCTTCACCAGCAAAACGCTCCAGTGCGTGCGCGGGTATGGTCAGTACATCACGCGTTCACTACGCTGCATGCGCTTAAAAACAAAACAAATCCTGAGCGGGAATTCCATGTCGTTGAAGCCCTATGCGTTGTCGGCCGCACTTGCCGGCGCCCTGGCGTTCGTCGCCCCCGCGGTGCAGGCCGCCAACCAGTGCGGCCCCGACGCGATGCGCGAGCACCCCCCGCAGGTGAACTTCCGCGTCGACAACGACCTGTTCGGCGGGGCCGATCAGGATCAGGGCTACACCAACGGCGCCCAGCTCACCCTGGTCTCGCCCAACCTGGTGGACTACACCGACGACCCCTGCCTGCCGCGCCTGGCGCGCTGGGTCAACCGGCACCTGGAAAAGCTGCACCCGGGCGAGTTCGAGCAGCAGAACATGATCTTCAGCCTGGCCCAGGGCATTTTCACCCCCACCGATTTCACCCGGAAGGACCTGATCGAGGACGACCGGCCCTACGCCGGCGTGCTGATCGGCAGCTTCGGCTACAACGCCCGCCGGGGCGACAGCCTGCAGACCACCCAGCTGGCCGTGGGCGTGGTCGGCCCGTGGGCACAGGGCGAGCAGGTGCAGAACGCAGTGCACGAGCTGCTGGGCGACGAGAAGTTCCAGGGCTGGGACAACCAGTTGCACAACGAACCGGTGTTCATGCTCACCCACGAGCGCATGCGCCGCTGGCCGGCCGACGCCACCGACAACGCGACCGGCTGGGGCTGGGATGCGATCAGCCATTACGGCGGCGCGGTGGGCAACCTGGCCACCCACGTCAATGCGGGCGGTGAAGTGCGCTTCGGCTGGAAGCTGCCCGACGACTTCGGCAGCACCCCGCTGCGCCCGGCTGGCGAGAACACCGCCCCCACCCGCGGCGGCAAGCCGGCGGGCTGGTCCTGGCATCTGTTCGCCACCACCGACGCGGCCTGGGTGATCCGCGACATCACCCTGGACGGCAACACCTTCCGCAACAGCCACAGCGTGGACAAGCGCCACGTGGTGGGCCAGGCCGGCTACGGCGTGGCGGTGATGCGCGGCCGCTGGAAGTTCGCCGTGGCCCGCTACCACAGCACCCGCGAGTTCGACGGCCAGCGCCAGTCGCCGGTATTCGGCAGCTTCACCATCAGCCGCTCGCTGTAGGCGAGCGACTGATGGTGAAGCGGGTAGCTGCCGACCGTTGGTCGGCACACCGAAAAGAAAAAGACCGGCACCCGCCGGTCTTTTTTGCCTCCCCCGCCGAACACCGGTAGTGCCGGCCGCTGGCCGGCTCCCCATGACCCCATCCGAACACCGGTAGGTGCCGACCGTTGGTCGGCGCCCCATGACCCCAGCCAAACACCGGTAGTGCCGGCCGCTGGCCGGCGCCCCATGACCCCAGCCAAACACCGGTAGTGCCGACCGTTGGTCGGCGCCCCATGACCCCAGCCGGGTGTGCGAGGAGCCGGCCAGCGGCCGGCACTACCCGGAATTGCACCGTTTCATCCGGAATTGCACCGTTTCATCCGGAATCGCACCGTTCGTCCCGGAATCGCACCGTTTCGCCCGGGATTCGCAGCCGTTCACGCGGAATCGCACCGTTCGTCCCGGATTCGCACCGGTTCACCCGGGATTCGCAGCGGTTCACGCAGATTCGCACCGGTTCACCCGGTACACGCACCGCTTCCCGCGGTAGGTGCCGACCGTTGGTCGGCACACCATCAATCGGCGCATCGCACCAAAAAAAAGACCGGCGTGCGCCGGTCTTTTTTCACTACGGTCGGGCAGGAATCACTCCGATTCCCACCACATCCAGAAGCTGTCCCACAGGCGCTTGAAGAAGCCGGCTTCTTCCACGGCGGCCACGGCCACCAGCGGCGCTTCGGCCACCACCTTGCCGTCCAGCGTCACCTTCAGCGAGCCGATCTGCTGGCCGGCCGTGAACGGCGCTTCCAGGGTCTTGGGCACGTCGATGGTCGGCTTGAGGTCGTTGTAACGGCCACGCGGCACGCTCACCAGCAGCGGCTGGGCCACGCCCAGCTGCACGGTGTCGGTCTTGCCCTTCCACACCTTGTGTTCGGCCACGGCCTTGCCCGGCTCGTACATGCGGTGGGTTTCGAAGAAGCGGAAGCCCCAGTTGAGCAGCGCCAGGCTGTCATCGGCACGCTGCTTTTCCGAGCTGCCGCCCAGCACCACCGCGATCAGACGCTGGTCGCCGCGCTGCGCCGAGCTCATCAGGCAGTAACCGGCTTCGGAGGTGTGGCCGGTCTTGATGCCGTCCACGCTGCCGTCGCGCCACAACAGCAGGTTGCGGTTGGGCTGCTTGATGGTGCCCACGGTGAATTCCTTCACCTTGTTGTAGGCGTAGGTCTCCGGGTAGTCGCGCACCATCGCCCGGCCCAGCAGCGCCAGGTCGAAGGCGGTGCTGTGGTGGCCCGGCGCGGTCAGGCCGTGCGCGTTGACGAAGTGCGAGTTCTTCATGCCGATCTTGGCGGCGTAGCTGTTCATCAGCGAGGCGAAGGCCTCTTCGCTGCCGGCCACGTGCTCGGCCAGGGCAATCGCGGCATCGTTGCCGGACTGGATCGCCATGCCCTTTTCCATGTCTTCCAGGCGCGCGGTCTGGTTGACCGGGAAGCCGCTGTAGCTGCCGTCGGTACCGGCGCCACCTTCGCGCCAGGCGCGCTCGCTCATCATCACCTGGTCGTCGGGACGGACCTTGCCGTTCTTGACCTCGGCGGCGACCACATAGGAGGTCATCACCTTGGTGATGCTGGCCGGGGCCAGCTGTTCATGTTCGTTCTCGCCAGCCAGCACCTGGCCGGTGGCGTAGTCCATCAGCACCCAGGCCTTGGACACGCTGGGCTTGGGCGCCGGCGGGGTGGCAACGGTGATCGGGGCGGCGGCAGGAGCAGGCGTCGGCTGCGGGGCCGGCTGCGGGGTCTGGGCAGAGACCACGCCCACCAACAGGGTCGTGGCCATGGCAGCAGCGGCAAAGCGGAATTTCATCGGACAGCAAGCTCCTGGAGGGCGCCAAGGTGGAAAGAGGGGTGGGCCATTGTAGGCCCATGCAACGGTGCGGCGTGTGGCGGCCGGCGGGGCCGCCGTGCCGGTCAATCCTTCACGATCTGCGGCGATCCAAAGCCCAGACCCACGATGCGGCCGGCAAGTTCCGACGCACTGGCGTGGTCGGCGGCCGGAACCCGCAGGCGCCACAGGGTGCGGCCCCCGCTGACGATGTCGCTGATGCTGGCCCCGACGATGCCGGCCGAGGACAACTGCCCCAGCGCGCGGGTGGCGTTGTCGCGGCTGGCGAAGCTGGCCACCTGCAGGAACACGTTGCCCACCTGCTGCTGCAGGGTGCTGCCCGGGACAGGCGTGGCGGCCGCTGCCGGGCGCGGTGCCGGGCGGGCGGCGGCGGCAACGGCCACCGGGGCGGCGGGCAGCGCGCTCACCGTGACCGGGGCATTGTCGATCTGTGCGGCCTGGGTAGCGGCCGGACGGCCCGCGCTGGGTGACGCCGTCGACGGCGACGGCAGCCGGCCCACCAGCGTGTCCATGTCGCTGGGCGTGCGCGCCGGCGCGGCGCTGGCCACGCTGGCGGCGGCCGCGGCACGCCGCTCGCGGCGCGAGGGCTTGTCGACCAGCAGGTTGTCGTCGCCCGGGCTGAGCGCACGCACTTCCACGTTGCCGGTGCCGCGCTGGGTAATGCCCAGGCGCACGGCGGCGGCGTAGCTCAGGTCGACCACGCGGCCATCATGGAACGGCCCGCGGTCGTTGACCCGCACGATCACCGATTCGCCGTTGTCCAGGTTGGTCACCCGGGCAAAGCTGGGCAGCGGCAGGGTCTTGTGCGCGGCGGTGAAGGCGTACATGTCGTACACCTCGCGGTTGGAGGTCAGCCGGCCGTGGAACTTGGCGCCGTAGTACGAGGCGGTGCCCTTCTCGGCATAGCCGCTGGTCTTGTCCAGCACCTGGTACTGCTTGCCCAGCACGACGTACGGCGACTTGTTGCCCACCGGCGAGCGCGGCAGGGCGACCACGTCCGGCTCGGGAATGCAGGCCACGTTCGGAATGTAGGTGGGCGTGCTGTCGTTGACGCCCGGCTTGTACAGCCCGCCGGCGCGATAGTCGCCGCGGGTGCTGGGATCTTCGGTGGCCGCCTTGTACGGCGAGCCATCCGGGCAATGGGCCGGGCGTCCGCCCTTGCCCTTGCCCTGCACCAGGGTGCCACCGGGCTTGGCGCTACCGGCGGTGGCCGGCTTCTTGGGCGCGCTGCTGCAGGCGGCAAGCGCCAGGATCAGCAGACTTGGGACCAGCCATCTGCAGCGTGCGCGTGCGTTCATGCCGGGGGCAACTCCTGTCCGGCGATGGCCTGGGACAACTGGAACACGGCCATCGCGTACATCTTGGAGAGGTTGTAACGGGTGATCGCGTAGTAGTTCTGGAAGCCCAGCCAGTACTGCTTGCCGGTGCTGCCTTCCAGCGTGATCGGGGTGGCGGTCAGCCCGGCCGGTACGGTGACACTGGGCTGGTAACCGCGCTGGGCCAACGCGGACAGGGTCCAGGTGGGCGCCCATTCGGTGGGGTTGAACTCCTCGCGCCCCGCGGCCAGCGTGGCCGGTACCGCAACCGGGCCGCCGCGCACCCAGCCGCCCTTCTTGACGAAGTAATTGGCGATCGAGGAGAACACGTCGTCGTAGCTGTTGAACAGGTCACGGCGACCATCGCCGTTGCCGTCCACCGCGAAGTCCTGGTAGCTGGACGGCATGAACTGGCCCATGCCCATCGCACCGGCGTAGCTGCCCTTGATCGCGGTGATGTCCAGCTTCTCGTCGCGGGTCAGCGCGAACAGGCGCGCCAGCTCATCGCGGAAATAC
Source organism: Stenotrophomonas sp. GQ19 (assembly GCF_059758695.1). Lineage (NCBI taxonomy): Bacteria > Pseudomonadati > Pseudomonadota > Gammaproteobacteria > Lysobacterales > Lysobacteraceae > Stenotrophomonas > Stenotrophomonas sp. GQ19. The sequence goes on from NZ_JCAXES010000002.1 coordinate 698,692, forward strand.
AGTTCACGGCGCACCTCGCGTTCCAGCTTGGCCGGGTCGCCGCTGCGCGGGTACTTGAAGGCCAGCGTATACAGCGCGTCGAGCACGCGATAACTGCCGGTATTGCGGCCATAGCTGGTTTCAACGCCGATGATGGCCACGATCACTTCGGCCGGCACGCCCGTGCGCTGCTGCACGCGGGTGAGTTCATCGCGGTGTTCGGCCAGGAATTTCCGGCCCCCGTCGATCCGGGCCTGGCTGATGAACATCGGCCGGTACTCGTTCCACGGTTTGACCCGTTCGGCCGGGCGCGACATCGCGGCGATGATCGGGTCGCGGATCTGCGCCTGGGCCAGCGTCGCCTCGATCTGCGCGGCCGGAATGCCGTAGCGCTGGGCGGTATCACGCACGAAGTTGGCGCGGGCCACCTCGAACGGCACCGGGGTCAGGTCGACCGGCGCAGCGGTGGCCGCAGCGGCTTCCGGCGCGGCTTCGGCCGGGCCTTTCTGCCCGGGCACCGGCTTGTTCGGTGCACCCGATGCCTGCGGTGACGGTGACGGAGAGGGCGGTTGGGTCGCGCAGGCGACCAAACCGAGCGTGAGCATGCAGGCCAGAGTGCGTCGAATCATCGCGGCAGGTTAGCAGGTCAAGGATGAATTAAAACCCCTAACACCATGAATCACAACGAATTGCGGCAGTCAGTGCCGAGTCGTTAAGGCGATGTGTATTTCGATGGGGATCACATCCCCATTCAGATAAAGCGCCGCGTACTGATCAGCGGCAGCTGGGCTACGGGTTCAAAACGTGCGGGCCCCATGGCCACTGAGGTCGTGCCGGCTGCGCCCCCATCCCCATGGACGCAACCGGCCAAACCGACCAGGTCGGTACCAGCGCGGCGCGCAACTCCCCAGCGCGCGCCTCGCTCCTTGTACCCGTAAGGTCAACTACTCCCCGTCGAGCTCCCCAGATGCAGCGCTTGGCTCACTGCACCCTGCTGACGGGCCGCCATTGTGCAGGCCGTTTACGACAAGTCCATTGATCAGGATCAAGTGACGTCATATGTGTGCGCCACATCTCACTTTTGCGCCACTTTCTTGACGAAACCTGCACCAAACACGACAGCAGATGACGCGAATTCCGCAATTTTGCGAAACGGGTGCGCTGCTGGGGGCGTCGGGGGTCGAGCATCTGGAGGAGCCGGCCAGCGGCCGGCACTACCGGTTACGCGGCGGTTGGAAGCGGACGGTGGCGCTGGCGGCCGTGGACCGGCTGCCTGCCCTGCACTGCCATCACCAGCCCGAACCCCGCCAGCAACGACACCGCCGACGTGCCGCCATAACTGATCAGCGGCATCGGCACCCCCACCACCGGCAGCAGCCCGGAGATCATTCCGCCGTTGACCAGCACATAGACAAAGAACACCAGCCCGGTCGTACCGGCCAGTAATCGCGAGTAGCCGCAGCGGGTGCCCGCCGCGATCCACAGACAGCGCGCGATGACGAACAGGAACAGCCCGAGCACCGCCACTACTCCGACCCAGCCGAACTCCTCGGCCAGCACCGAGAACGCAAAATCGGTGGTGTACTCCGGCAGGAAATCCAGCGCGGCCTGGGTGCCCTGCCCCCAGCCTTTCCCGTGCATCCCACCGGACCCGATGGCGATGCGCGACTGGATGATGTTCCAGCCGGTACCCAGCGGATCATTCTCCGGATACAGGAAGGTCAGCACGCGGTCCTTCTGGTACTGCCGCAGCAGCCCGAACCACGCCAGCGGTGCCGCCACCGACACCCCGCCCAGCGCCAGCGCCACCCAGCCCCAGTGCAGGCCGGCCAACAGCAGCGCGAACATCCCGCTGGCCGTCACCAGCGTGGCCGTGCCCAGGTTCGGCTGCAGCAGGATCAACACCGCCGGTACTCCGATCAACAACGCGGCCACCAGCACCACCTTCGGCCGCGGCGGCAGCGGCTGCCGGTGCAGGTACCAGGCCATCATCATGGGCAGGCTGAGCTTGAGCAGCTCCGACGGCTGCAGGTAGAACACGCCCAGGTTCAACCAGCGCTGCCCGTATTTTCCCGTGCCCACCACATACACCGCCAACAACGGCAGCAGCGACACCGCATAGATCCAGGGCGACCACGCCCGCAACTGCAGCACCGGCAGCCGCGACAACCCCCACATCGCCGCCAGCCCCGCCGCATAGCGCATCGCCTGCGCCTGCACCGGCCCTTCCACGCTGTGCAACACCGCCAGGCTGGCCAGCATCAGCAGGCACAACGCGACCAACAGCGGAAGGTCCAGCGAATGCAGCAAGAAATGAAACGCGGCGCGTACGCGCTGCAGGTGTTCGACCATGCGGGCGACTCCTGGAAATGCGCGACGCAAAGCAAACGGCGACACGGCAACAAAAAGCGGACCCGAGCGGTCCGGCGCAAGCGGACGACCGTAGCATGTGGCTCGGTGGGCAAGCTGAGTCAGGCCCAACCCGCGCACGGGCGCGGTGGGTCATGTTGTCGTTTTAATACAGAAGAGCAGCCGGGCAGCGCCCGGCGCTACGCGTCAGCCGTAGCCGCCGTGCACCGGCTGGTGGCTGCGTGCCGCCATCACCAGCCCGAACCCGGCCAGCAGCGACACCGCCGACGTGCCGCCGTAGCTGATCAGCGGCATCGGCACGCCCACCACGGGCAACAGCCCGGAAATCATGCCGCCGTTCACCAGCACATACACAAAGAACGCCAACCCCGTTGCGCCGGCCAACAACCGCGAATACGAATCCCGCGACTGCGACGCGATCCACAGGCAGCGCCCGATCACCACCAGATACAGCGCCAGCACCGTGGCCACGCCGATCCAGCCAAATTCCTCACTCAGCACCGAGAACGCAAAGTCCGTCGTCTGCTCGGGAATGAAGTTCAGGTGCGACTGCGAGCCCTGCCCCCAGCCCTTCCCGTCGAACCCGCCCGACCCGATCGCGATCTTCGACTGGATGATGTTCCAGCCGGCGCCCAGCGCGTCCATCTCCGGGTCCAGGAACATCATGATCCGGTCCTTCTGGTAGGGACGCAGCAGCCAGATCCACGCCACCGGCGCCGCCGCCGCCACACCGCCCACGGCCACCCCCACCCACCACCACGGCAGGCCGGCCAGCAGCAGCACGAACGCACCGCTCGCGGCGATCAGCACCCCGGTCCCGAAGTCCGGCTGCAGCATCACCAGCCCGGTCGGCACCCCGATGATCACCGCACTCACCATCACCGTCGAAAAACGCGGCGGCAACGGCATTTTGTGCAGGTACCAGGCCACCATCATCGGCAGACTCACCTTCAACAGCTCCGCCGGCTGCAGGTAGAACAGCTTCAGATCCAGCCACTGCCGCCCGTACTTGCCCGTGCCCAGCACGAACACCGCCAGCAGCGGAATCATCGAGATCGCATAGATCAACGGCGTCGCCGACCGGATGCGCAGGATCGACATCCGCGAAATGGCCCACATCGCGCCCAGGCCCACGGCGAAGCGCGCGCCCTGCGCGAACACCAGCCCGTCGCCGCCAGCGCTCTTCAGCACCGCCAGCCCGATCAGCATCAGCATGCCCAGGGCCAGGCACAGCACCCAGTCCAGCGAACTGCTGAAGCGCACGACCATGTCGGTCGCCCAACGCAGGAACACCTTCATCGTGAGCGCTCCGGCGCAGTGGGCGGTGCGGTGGTGGCGGGCACCGGGGCGCCTGGCACCGGCGATGGCACCGGGGCCGGTGCAACCGGCAGGCCCACCTGGATCGGCAGCGATTCAAGCACCGCCGCGGCCGCATCACCGGCCGCGCGCGCGTTGTTGTCGCTGCTCTCGAACCCGGTGATTCCGATCGCCGTGGTGCCGCGCTCGCTGTCCAGCGGCTCCAGCCCGTCGGGCATCTTGCCCAGCAGCCACGCATCGAACAGCTTGCGCGCGATCGGCGCCGCCGCCGAGCCACCGTAGCCGCCGCCCTCGACCGCGATCGCCACGGCGATCACCGGGTTCTCGGCCGGCGCGAAGCCCACGAACAACGAACGGTGGCGCAGGTGCATCGGCAGGCTCTTGGGATTCACCGCGGCCGTACCGCGGCGGCTGATCACCTGCGCCGTACCGGTCTTGCCGGCAATGGTGTACGGCGCGCCGGCCGCGGCGCGCGCGCCACTTCCGCCCGGGCGCATCGTGCCCATCATGCCTTCGCGCACCGCCTGCAGGTTGCCCGGGCTGGGGCTGACCGGCTTGGTGTCGCCGGCCGGCACCGCGGTCCAGTCGGCGTCGAACCCGGCGCGCTGCTGCATCACCAGGTGCGGGGTGCGCAGCTGGCCGTTGCCGATGCCGCTCACCCCGTGCACCAGCTGCAGCGGGGTCACCTTCCAGTCGCCCTGGCCGATGCTCACGTTGACCGTGTCGCCGGGGTACCAGCGTTCCTTGCGCGTTTTGTACTTGTGCTGCGGCGACGGCAGGATGCCGCCGATCTCGCCGGTGAGATCGATGCCGGTGGGCGCGCCGAACCCGTAGTAGCCCATGTACTGGTCGAAGCGCTCGATGCCCATGTCCAGCGCCAGCTTGTAGTAGTACGTGTTCACTGACTGGGTGATCGACTTGCGCAGGTCGGTCCAGCCGTGGCCGCCGCGGTTGGCATCGCCCCAGCCACGCGAGGTGCCCGGCAGGTAGAACATGCCGGTGGAGAGGATCTTGTCTTCCGGCTTGCGCGTGCCGCTGTCCAGACCGGCCAGGCCGATCAGCGGCTTGATCGTCGAACCGGGGGCCACGCCGCCCAGCACCAGCCGGTTGAACTGCGGCCGCGAGGGGTTGCTGTTGAGCGCCTGGAAATCGGCATGCGAGATGCCGTTGACGAACAGGTTCGGGTCATACGAGGGCAGGCTGACCATCGCCAGCACTTCGCCGGTGCGCGGGTCCATCGCCACGGCCGCGCCTTCGAACTCGCCGAACGCGGCCACCATCGCCCGTTGCAGGTCGGCGTCGATGGACAGTCGCAGGTCGCTGCCGGACTGCGCGGCCACCCGGCCGATGGTGCGGATGGCGCGGCCCTGCACGTTGGTCTCGACCTGCTCGTAGCCCACTTTCCCGCGCAGCTGCGACTCGTAGTAACGCTCCAGCCCGGACTTGCCGATGTGGGTCAGCGCGGCATTGCCTTCGCCGAGGATCTCCAGGTCCTTGTCGTCCACCCGGCCCACGTAGCCGATGATGTGGGCGAACAGGTCGCCGTATGGGTAACGCCGGGTCAGGTAGGGCTCCAGCTCCACGCCGGGGTAGCGCCAGCGGTCCACCGCGAAGCGCGCCATTTCCTCATCGGTGACCCGCAGCTTGAGCGTGACCGGCAGGAACTTGCGGCGCGCCTTGCGCGACTTGTTGAAGGTTTCGATGTCCTCGGGGCTCAGCGCGAGGATCTTCGCCAGCCCGGCCAGGGTGGCGTCCATGTCCTTGACCTTGTCCGGGGTGATGTCCAGCCGGAACGCAGGCACGTTCTCGGCGAGCAGGCGCCCGTTGCGGTCGTAGATCATGCCGCGCCCGGGCACTACCGGCCGTGGCTTGATCCGGTTGGCTTCCGAGCGGGTGGCGTAGATGTCGTGGTCCAGCACCTGCAGCTTGAAGTACCAGCCGCCCAGCCCGAGCAGGCAGACCAGCACGCCCAGGAAGCCCAGCGCGGCGCGACGCCGGAACTGTTCGCCCTCGGCGTGGGGGTTCTTGGCCTGGCGGCGCACGTACACGTCAGCGCCCGCGACGCCCGAAGCGGACCGCGTCGAGCAGGATGAACAGCAGCGGCCACAGGCCCATGCCCAGCAGCGGGGCCCACCAGTACGACCACGGCAGGGTCGGCTCGCCCACCACGATGTGCACCACCGAACTGACGATGCGGTCGTTGAACAGCAAACCGCCAATGGCCAGCATCTGCTGGGACATCGGGAAGAAGCGGATGCGCGCGCGGAAGCGTTGCAGGATGAAGGTAAGCATGACCAGGCGCAGCGCCTGTTCGCCCAGCACCCCGCCGTACAGCAGGTCGGCGACCACGCCGCTGGCAAACGCGATGCCCAGCCCGACCCGGTCCGGCGCTTCGATCACCCAGTAGGCCAGCACCAGCGCCAGCCAGTACGGCCGCAGCGGCTGCAGCAGTGCCGGCAGCGGCAGCAGGCCCAGCAGCAGCGCCAGCACCACGCTGACCGGCAGCACCCACGGTTTATCGCGCAGGCGGCTCATTCGCGATTCTCCACGGGCGGGGCTTGCCGGCCAGCGGCCGGCACTACCGGCTGGGGTTGCCGGGCAGAGTCCGGCGCTACGGGTTGGGCCGGCGAGGGTTGCCGGCCAGCGGCCGGCACTACCGGGGTGGTGGTTGGCTGCGGGGGCTGGGCCGTCGTACCAGCTGCCTCCTGCAACGGTACCGCCGACGGTCCGCCGGCTTCGCCGGAGAGGCTCAGGTTGGGCGGAATCCGAATCGCCGCGCCGGGGCGAAGGAGCAGCACATCGCGGCCACGGTCGAGCTGGGCGGCCGGTTTCAGTTCGCCCACCAGGAAAGCGTGGGTGTCATCGGGGCGCAGCGCGGTGATCTTGCCCACCGGGAACCCGGCCGGGAAACGCCCGCCCAGGCCGGAGGTGACGATCTCATCGCCCACTTCCACGCCTGCGCTGAGCGGAATGTCGCGCAGTTCCAGGGTGTCGCCCCGGCCGTACACGATCAGGCGCACGCCGTTGCGGGCCACGGTTACGGGCACGGCGTGGTCCGGGTCGGTGAGCAGCAGCACCGTGGCATTGCTGCCGGTGGTGGCGATCACCTGGCCCATCAGGCCACCCGAATCGATCACGGCCTGGCCCAGGTGCACGCCGTCGCGGCTGCCGGCGGCCAGCACCAGGCGCTGCCGGACCGGGTCCAGGTCGATGTCCAGGATCGGCGCCAGCTGCACGTCCAACCCGCTGCGCTCGGCCACGTTGAGCAGCTCGCGCAGCTGCGCGTTGTCCAGCGCGGCGGTCTGCAGGCGGGTCAGGCGGGCGTTGGCGATCAGCAGCTTGTTGCGCAGCGCGCGGTTCTCTTCCACCAGCTGGCCATGGCTGGCGGCATTGTCCTTGACCTGGGTGCCCAGCTTGCCGGGCAACCCGGCCAGCGCCCATACCGGCTGCACCAGCACGTTGGCCTGCGCGCGCAGGCGCGCCAGCCAGCCGGCCTGGTCATCGAGCACGATCAGGGTGATGGCCAGGGCCAGGTAGGCGAGCAGCCGCAGTGGACTGGCGGCATCGCCCTGGCGGGAGGCTACGGGGGGACCGGCGTAGGGCGGCACGACTGGCTTCGACTGGAGGAAAACGAAAGAAGGATGCGACAACGCCCCGGCGTTGCGATACCCGGCGTGGCAGGCACGCAGTGGGCATCACGCCGCAGGGGCGCGTGCAGGGAGCGCAGCCGGTTCGGCTTACTCCGGCGCAAAGAACTCGTTGCCGTGCATGTCCACCAGCTCCAGCGCACGACCACCGCCGCGAGCCACGCAGGTCAGCGGGTCATCGGCCACCTGCACGTGCAGGCCGGTTTCTTCGGAGATCAGGCGGTCCAGGTCGCGCAGCAGTGCGCCACCGCCGGTGAGCACGATGCCGCGCTCGGCGACGTCGGCACACAGTTCCGGCGGGGTCTGTTCCAGCGCCAGCTTGACCGCGCTGACGATGCCCGACAGCGGCTCGTGCAGGGCTTCCAGCACTTCGTTGGAGTTGATCTTGATCATCTTCGGCACGCCCTCGGCGAGGTTGCGGCCGGAGATTTCCATCTCGATCACTTCCGCCTGCGGGTAGGCGCAGCCCAGCTCCACCTTGATCCGCTCGGCGGTGGCTTCACCGATCAGCATGCCGTGGTTGCGGCGCACGTAGTTGGTGATCGACTCGTCGAAGCGGTCGCCGCCGATGCGCACCGAGGCCGAATAGACGATGCCGTTCAGCGAGATCACGGCCACTTCGGTGGTGCCGCCGCCGATGTCGATGACCATCGAGCCACGGGCTTCGGTCACCGGCATGCCGGCGCCGATCGCCGCGGCCATCGGTTCTTCGATCAGGAACACGTCACGCGCACCGGCCTCCTCGGCCGACTCCTTGATGGCGCGGCGCTCGACCTGGGTCGAGCCGGCCGGCACGCAGACCAGCACGCGCGGGCTCGGGCGCAGGAAGCGCGACTTGTGCACCTTCTTGATGAAGTGCTTGAGCATCGCCTCGGTGTAGGTGAAATCGGCGATGACGCCGTCTTTCATCGGGCGGATGGTGGTGATGTGGCCCGGGGTACGGCCCAGCATCTGCTTGGCTTCGGCGCCTACGGCAGCCACGGAACGGGTACCACCGATGGCACGGTCCTGGCGCACGGCGACCACGGACGGCTCGTTCAGCACGATTCCCTGCCCACGCACATAGATGAGGGTGTTGGCCGTGCCCAGGTCGATGGACAGGTCATTGGAGAACATGCCGCGCAGTTTCTTGAACATCTGGGAGTTGATCCTGAGGGGTGTCGCGCCCAACGCGGGATGGCGAAAAAATGGGCAGAATTCGAGGTCGACAAGCCTAGCAATCCCCCTGTGCGCGAGCAAGGACAAATCTGGTGCAAAGCCAGCCTTCACGGCCATTCAGGCGAATTTGACCCGGCTCGGACAGCACCGGTTCTGGCCCAAAGCCGCCTCACCCGTTAACCTTTGCGCCGCAGGGCGCCTCGAGGCGCCGTTTCGTTGCCCGCCTGGCGGGCCTCAAACTCCCTTCCGCATAGGCCTTAATCGATGTCCGCTTTGATCTGTGGTTCTCTTGCCTTCGACACCATCATGGTGTTCCCGGACCAGTTCAAGAATCACATCCTGCCGGACAAGGTGCACATCCTGAACGTGTCGTTCCTGGTGCCGCGCATGCGACGTGAATTCGGCGGTTGCGCAGGCAACATCGCCTACAACCTGCACCTGCTGGGCGGCGACCCGATCCCGATGGGCACCGTGGGCTCGGACTTCGGCCCGTACCGCGAGTACTTCCAGGGCCTGGGCATCGACCTGGCGCGGGTCAAGGTGATCGATGAGCTGTTCACGCCCCAGGCGTTCATCACCACCGACCACGACAACAACCAGATCACCGCCTTCCACCCGGGCGCGATGATGCGGTCCTACGAGAACCACGTGAAGGACGTGCCGGGCGTGACCCTGGGCCTGGTCGGCCCGGACGGGCGCGAGGGCATGATCCAGAACTCCCAGGAGTTCTTCGAGGCCGGCGTGCCGTTCATCTTCGACCCGGGCCAGGCCATGCCGCTGTTCAACGGCCCGGAGCTGCGCACCTTCATCGAGCAGGCCGACTACGTGGTGGTCAACGACTACGAGTCCAACCTGCTGCAGGAGCGCACCGGCTGGGACGAAAAGGCGATCGTGAGCCGGGTCAAGGCCTACATCACCACCCGTGGCCCGAAGGGCGCGGTGATCCACACCCCGGAAAAGACCTATGACATCCCGCCGGCGCACGAGCGTCGCGTGGTCGACCCGACCGGCTGCGGCGACGCGTTCCGCGCCGGCCTGATCTACGGCATCGAGAAGGGCTTCGACTGGCTCACCATCGGCCGCATGGGCAACCTGATGGGCGCGCTGAAGGTGGAACACCCGGGCACGCAGAACCAGCGCTTCACGTTTGAAGAGTTCAACGAGCAGTTCAAGCAGCAATTTGGTTACGCGCTGAACGCGTAACCAAATTGCCCGCGCATTCCACCTAAACCCCGCGCCTGTCGGCGCGCCCCCTTGAACATCAAGGGGGCTTTTCACCAGAGGGTGGGACGCGACCTGTTGGTTCATGCGGCGTCGGGCGCAATACCCGCCTGGTAGGGTCGGATCCTGATCGACTGCCGACCTTGCCGGCCACTGCTGTAACGCATGGCCCTGGATCGGGAACGCTGCTGTGCATTGCGGCGCGCGGCTGCGGCAGGCATCCGGCGTTCGTCGCGCCGATGGGCGACATCGGCAGTCGATCGGGATCCGACCCTACCAGGGTCGGGGTCACGGCTGTCGGGTGCTTCAACGCCCAACCTTGCCCCGTCCGCCCGGCTCAGGGCCGGGGCGTCGGCTTGGCCTCCTCCGGCAACCGGTACAGCTCTTTTTCGTAGGCCAGCGTGCCCCACATGGCATAGGCGTGGGCGCGCCGTGCCAGCGCCGGGTTCAGCGGCTGCGGCTGCAGCTGGTCGCTGGCCGGGTCGTAGCGGTAGCCCTGTGCGGGCTTGTCCGGCTGCAGGATGGCCACCTCGTTGCCCTCCATCCACGCCAGGTTGCGGTCGTACTGCATCAGCGCGCGCCCGGGCTGCAACCGTCGCGCGTCGGTCAGGTCCTGCCCGACCAGCGGCGTGGGATCGGCAATGCCCAGCAGCGACAACAGCGTCGGCGGCAGATCGATCTGGCTCACGATGCGGGCGTCCTGGCGTGGCGCGATGCCACCGCCCAGGATCAGCCCGGGGATGTGGAAGTTGGCGATGGGCACCATGTCCTTGCCGAACACCCGCGAATCATGGTCGGCCACGACCAGGAACACGGTGTTTTCCCAGTACGGTGACGCCATCGCCTTGCGGAAGAATTCGCCCAGCGCGTAATCGGCGTACTTGGCCGCGTTGTCGCGGGTCTGCTTGGGCTGCTCGTACAGGTCGATGCGGCCGTCGGGGAATTCGAACGGATCGTGGTTGCTGGAGGTGAACACCAGCCCGAAGAACGGCTTGCCCTGCGCATTCAACTCGCGGAACTGCTGGTCGGCCCGGCCGAACAGGTCCTCATCCGACGCCCCCCACGACCCGACGAACGCCGGCTTGCGGTAGTCCTTGCGGTCCACGATGCGGGTGAAACCGTTGGCGAGGAAGAACTCGCGCATGTTGTCGAAGTGGCTTTCACCGCCGTAGTAGAAGCCGGTGTCGTAGCCATGCCGCCCCAGCACATCGGCCAGGGTGAAGAAACGCTGGCGGGAGGCAGGCAGCTTGACCACCGATTCGGCCGGGGTGGGCGGGAAGCCGGTCAGCACCGCCTCGATCCCGCGCACCGAGCGCGTGCCGGTCGCATACAGCCGCTCGAACGCCCAGCCCTGCGTGCTCAAGCGGTCGTAGTTGGGCGACAGCGGCCGCCCACCCAGGCTGCCGATGAACTGCGCGCCCAGGCTTTCTTCCAGTACGATCACCAGGTTGCGCGGTTTGCCCGTGTGCATCGGCGGGCGCAGCGCCAGGCTCGGCAGGTCATCGGACACGTACGCCGATGCCGGCAGGCCACTGGTGACGCGCAGTTCGCTGACCACCTCGGCCAGCGGCAGGTCGCCATACACGCGCGAGGTTTCGCTGCGGGTTGCCAGCTGCCGCGCGGCAAAGCCGACGGTGTAAAGCGAGTTCAGCGGCAGCGCATTGATGGTCGGGTCGGTGGAGAACGCCACCAGCGCCGGGTTCAAGGGCCGATGCCCCAGGCTGGAGCGCACGCCCATGGCGGCCAGCAGCAGCACCAGCATCGCCAACGGCAGCCGCCACAGCCAGCCGGCCTCGACGGGGACCGTCGGCGTGGGCACTACCCAGCGGCGCGAGCCGCGCAGCAACACCCAGAACAGCACGATCACCGCGGTCACCTCGATCACCACGGCCAGCAGGTGGCCCCGCAGCAGGGTCATCCCGACTTCTTCGGGATAGATCAGGTATTCCAGGAACAGGCGGTTCGGGCGCAGCCCGTATTCGGCCATGAAGCTGGGCGTGGCCAGCTCCATGAACACCAGCAGCACGCTCGCCGCGATCAGCCAGCCGCGCAGCAGGTGGCGCCAGGCGCGGCCCAGCCGCCCGTCCACCGGCAGCAGCAGCGCCAGCACCGCAGGAATGCCATAAAGCAGGCAGAGGGTGGCCACATCCACCCGTATCCCCTGCAGGAACACCGTGCCCCAGCCGTCGGCCGCGCTGACCCGCGCGGCATGCCACAGCGCCAGCCCCAGCCGGGACACCGACAGGGCCACCAGGCCGAACAGGAAGAAGGCGGCAATCGGAGACAGACGCCGGTACAGCGACACCCATACAGCTCGGAGCATGAAAGGAATCCAGAAAGGGAACTACGAACAGCCGCGCCCATCCCTGGCAGCGGGCCACACCCGACCACGTGTTACCCGACACACCCGCCAGCGCAGCGCACCTGCCGCCGGCAGCGTTCAACGCCCACCGCCTGGATCAGGCCGCACCGGTCAGCGGCGGCGGTTCCCCAACCGCACCGCGCCCCACGCCCGACCCGTCCGTCATCCATCCGACACACGGCCGGTTCCGAACAATACAGGGATTAGCGCCTGCGTCGACCGGAAACGTGATCCCCCGTTTGCCGGCGTTGGGCGGCGGTTTCCACCGGCTGCCCGCCCTGCGCTAGCGCTGGCAGTGCGCCAGCACCGCGCGGCAATCGGCCAGGTGCCAGCAGGCCATGCCCGGCCACGGGTTGTCCGGGGCTTTGACCAGCAGCGTCCGGGTGCCGGCCGCACGGCCGCATTCCAGGTCGAAGCGGTAGTCGCCCACCATCACCACCTGCGCCGGGTCCACCTGCCAGCGCTGCACGAAGTACTGCAGCCCGGCCGGGGAGGGTTTCGGCTCGGCCTCGTCGCGGCCGATGATGTCCTGCTCGGCAAACACGTCGTCCAGCCCGATCGCCTGCAGGGTGATCTGCGCCAGGCTGCGCACGTTGCGGGTCAGGATGCCCAGCCGGCAGCCCGCCCCCTGCAGCGCGCGCACCAGCGCCACCGCGCCCGGCGCGGGCTGGGCCTCGGCCGCCAGCGCACGCTCATGCGCCAGCAGCCAGGCGTGCTTGGCCGTGGCCTCCGCCGCGGGCAACCCGGCCAGGTGGGTGAGGATGTCGTCCTGCACCGGGATCGCCAGTTCGCGTTTGATCCGCTCGAAGTCGTGCACCGCCACGGTCAGGGTGCCGTCCATGTCGAACACCCAGTGGCGGATCGCCGACAGCGGCAACGCCGCGGCCGGGTCGCCCGCCGCCGTCATTCCCACCACTTCGGCATGCGGTTGGGGTCCACCCCGCCGGTCTCGAACACCGCGGTACGGGTGCCGCCGGCCTTGACCGGGAACTCGATGCTGATCACCTTGGCCTTGCGCGCCAGCTTCCACAGCGCCTTCTGGTCGGTGATGAACATCGCGATCGCCTCGTCGGTCTTGGGCCGCCAGGCGGCCATCGCGATCGGCTTGCCACCGTCCACGCTGACCTGCACCTTGCACTGCGGGCAGCGGAAGTCACCGGCCTGCAGCACCAGGTAGGCATGCCGCTTCCATTCGGGGTGGTCGCGGAACACCAGCTGCACCGGCTTGGCACCGCTGCCGTCCACGTCGACGCGCTGCTTGCTGTAGATCTGCGCCGAGACCTGCATGCCCTTGCTGCCCACGGGAATCTGGTTGTACTGCCACAGGCCCTGCATGCGGCGCAGGTCGCGCGCGGCATCGCCCTTGGCCTGCACCTCGGCGAAGCCCGGCTCGATCCGCGCGGCCACGTCGGTGTCCTTGTACTGGTCCAGCAAGGCACCGCCATGGATGCGCGCACGCTCCCAGTCCTGCGCGGCCACCGCCATCTCGTACTGCTTGGCCACGCCTTCGGCCTTTTCTTCCTGCTGCGCCTTGGCGGCAGCAGCGGCGGCTTCCTGCGCCTTGCGCTCTTCCTCGGGGTTGCTGCAGGCAACCAGCGCGAAGGCACAGGCAGCGGCCAGGATCAGTCGTTTCATTGCGTACTCCGTGATTGGCAAGGCGCCCAATGGCGTCACCGGTCTACTGTAACGGGGGAGCAGGCAGGGTCGCATCCCCATCCACCGCTCTCGGCGGGCCTGCGTGCGGTCGTGGCATGACCTGGGGCGGGGCCGCGGCCCTCTCCGCTGATGTTCATGCCGATATCGAACGGGGGCAATGCAATGGCGGTCGATTGGGATGCGACCCTACCGGGGTAGCGCGGTGTCGATCTGACGGATCCCTGTGACGGGGACGCTCGGCGTCGAGCTGACGGGGCCCTGTGACGGCTGGTAGGGTCGCATCCTTATCGACCGCCCTCGACGGGTCCGCGTGCGGTGGTGGCATGACCTGGGACGCAGCCAAGGCTCTTTTCGTTTGATGTCCATGTCGGTATCGAACGTGGGCAATGCAATGGCGATCGATTGGGATGCGACCCTACCGGGGTAGCGCGGTGTCGATCTGACGGAGCCCTGTGACGGGGACGCTCGGCGTCGAGCTGACGGGGCCCTGTGTCGGTAGGGTCGCATCCCTATCGACCGCCCTCGGCGGGTCTGCGTGCGGTGGGGGCATGACCTGGGGCGGGGCCGCGGCCCTCTCCGCTGATGTTCATGCCGATATCGAACGGGGCAATGCAATGACGGTCGATTGGGATGCGACCCTACCTCGGTAGCGCGGTGTCGATCTGACGGATCCCTGTGACGGGGACGCTCGGCGTCGAGCTGACGGGGCCCTGTGACGGCTGGTAGGGTCGCATCCTTATCGACCGCCCTCGGCGGGTCCGCGTGCGGTGGTGGCATGACCTGGGACGCAGCCAAGGCTCTTTTCGTTTGATGTCCATGTCGGTATCGAACGTGGGCAATGCAATGGCGGTCGATTGGGATGCGACCCTACCTCGGTAGCGCGGCGTTGATCTGACGGATCCCTGTGACGGGGACGCTCGGCGTCGAGCTGACGGGTCCCTGTGTCGGTAGGGTCGCATCCCTATCGACCGCCCTCGGCGGGCCTGCGTGCGGTGGGGGCGTGAATTGGGACGGAGCCGAGGCTCTCTCCGTTGATGTTCATGCAGATATCGAACGGGGGCGATGCAATAGCGGTCGATCGGGATGCGACCCTACCGGGGTAGCGCGGTGTCGATCTGACGGGGCGCCGCTGCGCATGGCGTCGCGCACAAAAAAACGGCGGGTTTCCCCGCCGTTTTCATGCAGTGCGTCGCGCGGTGCTGGCTGGGCTGAGTTGCCGGCCAGCGGCCGGCACTACTTGCTTGCCTTGTCCAGCATGTCCTGCACCGACGCGGTGGTGATCGGGTGGTAGCCCGGCTTGGCCTTCTCGAAGGCCGCCTTGGCGAATGCCAGGCCTTCGGGGGTCTTCACCAGTTCTGCGTAGATCGGCAGGATCAGCTTGCGACGGCCCACGCGCTCGATGAAGGCCGCGGCCGGTTCGTTGGCTTCGGCGTAACCACTGCGGATGGCCAGCGGGTACCAGCGCATCGCGATTTCGCCATTGGCGGTTCCGGTGAAGTGGTACGCCTTGTCCAGCGCCGCCAGCTTGTCCAACGGCAGGGTCTTGCCCAGGCCATCGATGAAGTGCACCCATTCCTGGGTGCCCCACTCGCCGGTGATCTGCACGTTCGGCAGGGTGTTGCTGCCCTGCCAGGCGATGCGCGCGGTATCGACGATGGAGAAGTTGCGCGAGCGGGCCTTGGTCGCGAACGACGGAATGCCCGGCTCGTCCAGCCATGCCTTCAGCTCGGCGTCGGTCACGGCGCCCGGCTTCTTGGACAGCAGGTTCTTCTTCAGGTACGCAACGAACTGGTCGGTGTTCGCGCTCTGGAAGGCGTGGTCATCGAACCAGCCGCGCAGGAACGGGTCGAAGGTCTCGCGACCAAAACGCTGCTCCAGGAACTGCAGGAACCAGGCGCCCTTGACGTAGGCGACCTGGCTCAGCGCGTCGTCCGGATCACGCTCGGTCAGCGGCGGCAGCGCCAGCGCCTGGTCGGCCGGGCTCATGTCCTTCACTTCGGCCAGCAGGTCGTTCTGGTCGATCTCGCGCTCCATCTCGGCCATTTCCTGGCCATACAGCGCTTCGGTGATGCGACCCTGCACGTAGGTGGTGAACCCTTCGTTGAGCCAGATGTCCTTCCAGCTGGCGTTGGTCACCAGGTTGCCCGACCAGCTGTGCGCCAGTTCGTGGGCCACCAGCGACACCAGCGACTTGTCGCCCACGATCACGGTGGGCGTGGCGAAGGTCAGGCGCGGGTTTTCCATGCCACCGAACGGGAACGACGGCGGCAGCACCAGCATGTCGTAGCGGCCCCAGCGGTACTGGCCGTACAGCTTCTCGGCGGCGCCGATCATCTTCTCGGTGTCTTCGAATTCCTTGGCAGCCTTGCCGACCATGGTCGGTTCAGCCCACACGCCGGAGCGGCCGGAGATCGGCTCGAACACCAGGTCGCCGGCGGCGATGGCCAGCAGGTAGGACGGGATCGGCTGCGGCATCTTGAAGGTGTAATCACCATCACGCGCGGCCTTGGGATCGTTGTCGGCGCTCATCAGCACCATCACGTCCGCGCGCGAGGTGACATGCGCGCTGTAGGTGAAGCGCACGCTCGGCGTGTCCTGCAACGGCACCCACGAACGGGCGTGGATGGCCTGGGACTGGCTGAACATGAAGGGCAGCTTCTTGCCCTCGGTCATCGACGGCTCCAGCCACTGCAGGCCCGAGGCGGTCGGGGCGGTGTGGTAGGTGATCTGCACCTTGGCCGGCTGCGCAGGCGCCTCGATGCTCAGCTTGCTGCCGAACACCTTGTCGGCCGGGGCCAGCACGAACTGCAGCGGCGATGCCTTGCCGTCGGCGTCGATCGCCTCGACCTTCGACACGGTCAGCTCGCGGGTGTCGAGCACCAGCTGCTTGGCCGCCTTGTCCTTCCACTCCAGGGTGTAGGTGGCGGTGCCACCGATCTGCTTGGCGTCGAAGTCCAGCTTCAGGTCCAGCGCCAGGTCCTTGACCACCACCTTGTCCGGCTCGGCGTAGGAGCTTTCATCGTGGCTGCGGCTGTCGGCTTTCATGGCAGTGCTCGCCGGTGCGGTGGCGGTGGGCGCGGCAGCCGGGGCGGCCGCTTCTTTGGAACAGCCGGCGGCCAGCGCCACGGCAAGGGGAATGAGCAGGAACGGAGATCGCATGGACATCGGGACCGATCAGGGTGAAACGACCAGTTTACCCCCTGTCCGCCCCGCCCCGCAGCGCCGGCGCCCCGGGCTGCGCATTCAGTCGGGTTCGCACAGCAACCGCGCGCCGCCGGCGTATTTGGCGCGGTACATCGCCGCGTCCGCGCGGCGGTAGACCTCGCGCAGGTCTTCGCCCGGTCGATACGCCGCGCCACCGGCACTGGCCTTGAGCGGCGTCTGCTCACCGCTGTCCGCGGCCAGCACGGCCAACCAGTGGCGCAACCGCACGCAGGCCACCGCGTGGCTGGCGTGCACGCCCAACACGAACTCATCCCCGCCCCAGCGCCCGATCCAGTCGCCGGGCTGCAGCCACTGCCGCGCCGATTCCACCAGGCGCACCAGCACTTGGTCGCCGGCCAGGTGGCCGTGCGCGTCATTGATCGGCTTGAGGTTGTCCAGGTCCACCACGAACAGGCTCAACGGCTGCCGCCGCGATTGCGCCAGCTGCGCCGAGTCGGCCAGGGCCTGCTCGCAGCCACGCCGGTTCAGCGCCTGGGTGAGCGGATCAAGCAGCACGCTGCGACGCAGGTCGCGCAGGCCGGCGTCGACGCCGTGCAGGTTGCGGTTGATGCTGCGCAACAGCCGGCCGATCTCGTCATGGCCCAGGTCGGGCAGGTGCGGCAGGCGCTGTTCGTCGTAGTAGGCCTCCAGCGCGTCGGCGGCCTGGCGCAGCGGCGCCATCAGCCGGTACAGCGCCATCATCGCCATCGCGGTGCCCACCAGGGTGGCGCCCAGCACCACGCCGACCACGGTCCACATCGTGTCGCGCTGGTAGTGGCCGCTGACCGCCATCCACAGCAGCAGCCCCAGCAGCGGTACGTGCACGCCGATGAACACCACGGTCATCAGCTTGGCGCTGAACGACCGGGGAAACACGCGGGCCAGGCCGCGGTACAGACGCATGGCAGGCCCTCTCTGACAGCCTGCCCGCAGTGTGGACCAGCTCCCTCAGCGGGAACTGGACCGGTGTCTCAAACCTTGTAGCCGGAGTGGATCGAGACGATGCCGCCGGTCAGGTTCTTGTAATGGCAGCGCGCGAAGCCCGCCTCGCCCATCATGGTCTTGAGCTGTTCCTGCGGCGGGTGCTTGCGGATGCTCTCGGCCAGGTACTGGTAGCTGTCGCCGTCACGCGCGAACAGCTGGCCCAGCTTGGGCAGGATCTTGAACGAGTGGAAGTCGTAGATCGGCTTGAACCAGTCCGCGGTGACTTCGGAGAACTCCAGCACGCGCGCCTGGCCGCCCACCTTGAGCACGCGGTACATCTCGCGCAGGCCGGCGTCCTTGTCGGTCACGTTGCGCAGGCCGAAGGCGATGGTCACCAAGTCGAAGCTGGCGTCCGGGAACGGCAGCGCCTCGGCATTGCACTGCACGTACTCCAGGCCCTTGACCAGGCCGCGGTTCATCAACCGGTCGCGGCCCACCGACAGCATGCCGGCGTTGATGTCGCCCAGCACCACTTCACCCTCGTCACCCACCCGCTCCTTGATCAGCGCGGCGATGTCGCCGGTGCCGCCGGCCAGGTCGAGCACGCGGTCGCCCGGCTTCACCTGCGCGGTGGCCACGTAGTAGCGCTTCCAGGCCCGGTGGATGCCCAGGCTCATCAGGTCGTTCATCAGGTCGTAGCTGCGCGCGACCGAGGTGAACACTTCGCCCACCAGCTTCTGCTTGTCCTTGGCTGCGACATCGCGGAAGCCGAAATGGGTGGTGCCAGTCTTGTAGGGGGATTCGCTCATGGACGGATTATCGCACCGCTCGGCGCGCTGCGGCACCCGCCCCCTGCGACCGGGCGCCGCAGGGGGCCGGTGCCGGCCGGTGCCGGCCGGTGCCGAAGCCGCTGGCGGCCACTATCATGGCGGTCCAGATGCTTACGGACCGCCCATGATCACCACCCCCGACTACGCCGCCCTGCTTGAAACCGCCATCGCCGAAGCCCGCCAGGGCCTGGCCGAAGGCGGCATCCCGATCGGCGCTGCCCTGTACCACAACGACGGCCGCCTGCTGGGCTGCGGCCACAACCGCCGGGTGCAGGAAGGCGACCCGTCGGTGCACGGGGAAACCGATGCGTTCCGCAAGGCCGGCCGCCAGCGCCGCTACCAGGACACCATCATGGTCACCACGCTGGCCCCGTGCTGGTACTGCAGCGGGCTGGTGCGCCAGTTCAACATCGGCACCGTGGTGGTAGGCGAGTCGGTCACCTTCCAGGGCGGCATCGACTGGCTGCGCGAAAACGGGGTCAAAGTCATCGACATGCAGAGCCAGGCCTGCATCGACCTGCTGGGCGGCTTCATTTCGGCCCACCCGGAGGTCTGGAACGAAGACATCGGCGAGTGATCGCGATGCTTCGCGCAGTGGAGTGAGCCGTTCCGCTGCGCCTGTGAGGTGCTGTGACACCCGATCGCAGCATCTCCGGTTCTGAACGCTTCAGTTCCCGTCAGCCGGGTGAACGCGCTGTGCCAGCAGCGTATGGCCGTCCTCGCGCACCGCAGTGTCCACACCTGCGGCACCGCGCGACGACGCTGCACTAACAAACCCTGCACAGCGACCGCCTATGGTGGATGCACAGGGGGCAGCAGCGTCGAGGAGACGTCATGAATGCCCGAATACGCCGCACCGCCGCCATGGACCCCGCGCTGGTTACTGCCTGGGAACAGCTGCAGGTGCATTACGCCACCTACCAGAACTCCGCTCCGTTCTGGACCGCCTACCAGGCCATCCAGGACGCTTTGACCGACGCCCATCCGGAGCGGCGCATCGATGTCTGCAACCAGCTGGCCACGTTGGCCGAACAGCTGGGCGTGGTCGATCATGCGCAGTTGCTGGGCGAACGCTGCGCTGAACATGTCAGCCAGGACCGCCACGCGGAGTCGACACCACAATGACATCGCATGCACTGCGCTTTACGCACTCTTGTAAAACTCCCTCCTTGCATATCGATGCCACCATGTCTTCCGCTCAGCTTTCCATCCCTGCCGTGATCGACGTAGACGCAGAGGTTGCGTACTGGCGCCAGCGCCACGCCGACGGCAACCTTGGCACGGGCTCGGGGTCGTTCGGCCACTACGTGCCGTGGATCAAGTTCGCCTGCGATTCGCTGATCACCCAGCCGCGCGCGAGCGACGAGCAGCGCGATGAAACGTTCCAGACCCAGTACGCACTGCAGATCATGCCGCGCCTCACTGAAGAGCAGGCCCGCGCATTCGTCGAGTCCTGCTGGGAACATGTGTACCTGGCCAGCCGCCACGACGTGGCCACGCGCCCGCGCCTGGGTGCCGCACGCGCCTGAGCACACGCTGCACGGCGCGTACACGGCGCGCCGCCAATGATGGGGTCCCGTTGCTACCCTGCCGTGCCGCATGAGCCTTCGAAGTGTGTTCAACCTGGTCGCCAAGAAGGCGGCCTATGCAGCAGGAACGCCCTGGACGTTCCTTGCCGCCGTGTCCATCGTGGCGCTGTGGGCACTCAGCGGCCCCGTCTTCAAATTCAACGATACGTGGCAGCTGGTGATCAACACCGGCACCACGATCATCACCTTCCTGATGGTGTTCCTGATCCAGCACAGCCAGAACGCGGATGCGGCTGCGGTGCAGATCAAGCTCGATGAGCTGATCCGGGCCACCGCCGAGGCCAACAACGAACTGCTGGACCTGGAAGAGCTCGACGAAGAGCGCCTGGAAGAGATCCGCCGCGAATACGAGCGCATGGCACGCGAAGCCGGTGACGCGCTGGAACGCGCGCGTGCCTGCCATGGCGATGGGCGGGATGATGACCGGGTGGATGACCGAGGTCACGACCGATCATGACGGTAGAGCCGACCGGTAGAGCCGAATGGTAGAGCCGACTGTTAGTCGGCTGCCCTTACCGACCACCGAAAAGAAATCACGACCGGTAGAGCCGAATGGTAGAGCCGACTGTTAGTCGGCTGCCCTTGCCTGCCACCGGAAAGCAGCCGACTAACAGTCGGCTCTACCGGTCAGCGACCAGCCGGCTCTACCGCATTGCGCACGCCTCCATGCCCGCCGCGTGCGTCGAGCGCTACCGGCTCAGCCGCGCTCGTGCCAGCCGCCGCCCAGCACCTTGTACAGCGCGACCTGGTTGGACTGCTGCGCCAGCTGCGTGCTGACCAGCGACTTGCGCGCGGTGTACGCGGTGCGCCGCGCATCCAGCAGGGTCACGAAGCTATCCAGCCCCGCGTCGTAGCGTGCCTGCGACAGCGTCTGTGCCTGCGTGGCCGCCGCCATCAGGGCCTGCTGCGAGGCCAGCTGCGCATCCAGGCTGTCGTTGAGCGCCAATGCATCGGCCGCCTCGCGGAAGCCCGACTGGATGGCCTTCTCATACTGCGCCAGTGCGATGTCACGGTTGGCGGTGGCCACGCCCAGATTGGCGCGCAGCTTGCCGCCCTGGAAGATCGGCAGGTTCAGCGTCGGCACAAAGCTCCAGGCACGGGTGCCGCTGTCGAACAGGTTGGACAGCTCCGACGACGCCGAGCCGATGCTGCCGGTGAGGCTGATCGACGGGAAGAACGCCGCACGGGCCGCACCGATGTTGGCATTGGCCGACAGCAGCGTGTGCTCGGCGGCCATCACGTCGGGACGGCGCAGCAGCACCTCACCGGGAACGCCGGCCGGCAGCGGGCGCACCGCCGCGATCTCGGTCACTTCGGTTGCCGGCAACAGGGTGTCATCGACCGGCCCACCGGCCAGCAGCACCAACGCGTTGCGGTCCTGCGCCACCTGCCCGGCAAAGCGGGCCACGTCGGTGCGTGCGGTCTCCACCAGCGTACGCGTCTGGCTGAGTTCCAGCGACGACGCGCCGCCCAGCTGATGACGCGCCTCGGCCAGCCGCAGCGAGTCTTCGTAGCTGGCCAGGGTGGCCTGGGCGATGCGCAGCTGTTCGTTGTCCGCGCCCAGGGTCAGCCAGGCATTGGCCACTTCGGCCACCAGGCTGAGCTGCGCGCTGCGCCGGTTGGCCGCCTCGCTGAAGTACTGCTGCAACGCCGCCTGGCTCAGGTTGCGCACGCGGCCGAACAGGTCCAGCTCGAACTCGACCACACCGAGGTTCGCGCTGAACTGCTCGGTGACCGGGGCATCGCCGCCGGTGCGGGTCATCTGCCCCTGCACGCCGACCGCAGGCACGCGGTCGGCGCGCTGGATGCGGTACTGCGCCCGCGCCTTTTCGACGTTGAGCACGGCCACGCGCAGGTCGCGGTTGTTGTCCAGCGACTGAGCGATCACCGCCTGCAGGCGCGGGTCGACGAAGAAATCGCGCCAGCCGATGTCGGCCACCTCGACGGTGGCCGAGGACGTGCCGCTGGTGGTGGCCGGCCACTGCGCCGGGATCGCCGGCGCGACCTCGGTGCTGGACGGCACCAGCGTGGCGCAGCCGGACAGCGCCGCGGCCACGGCGAGGGCCAGCAGGGAGGATGCCTTACTCATGATTGCCACCTTCCGGCGTATCGCCGTTGTGTTGCGTGCCGGCCTGCGGGGACGCCTCGGCCGCGCGCAGCTTGCGGTTGAACAGGCGCTGCACCACCACGAAGAACAGCGGGATGAAGAACACGCCCAGCACGGTGCCCACCACCATGCCGCCGAGCACGCCGGTACCGATCGCGCGCTGCGCGCCCGAACCGGCACCGGAGGCGATCGCCAGCGGCAGCACGCCCAGGCCGAAGGCCAGCGAGGTCATGATGATCGGGCGCAGACGGTCGCGCACGGCATGCATGGTGGCCTCGATCAGGCCAGCGCCCTTCTCCAGGTTTTCCTTGGCGAACTCCACGATCAGGATCGCGTTCTTGCTGGTCAGACCCACCGTGGTGAGCATGGCCACCTGGAAGTAGATGTCGCGTTCCATGCCACGCATGGTGTTGGCCAGCACCGCGCCGAGGATGCCCAGCGGGGCCACCAGCAGCACCGAGGTCGGCACGCTCCAGCTTTCATACAACGCAGCCAGGCACAGGAACACGATCAGCAGCGACAGCGTGTACAGCAGCGGCGTCTGCGAACCGGCCTGGCGTTCCTGGTAGGACAACGCGGTCCATTCGATCTCGAAGCCCGGCGGCAGGTCCTTGGCGATACGCTCGATTTCCACCATGGCATCGCCGGAGGCCACGCCCGGGGCCGGCTCGCCCTGGATTTCCATGGCCGACACACCGTTGTAGCGCTCCAGGCGCGGCGAACCGTAGTCCCAGCGCTTGGAGGCGAAGGCACTGAACGGCACCATCTCGCCCTGGCTGTTCTTCACCGACCACACGTTGAAGTCGTCCGGGTTCATGCGGAAATCCGCATCGGACTGCACATACACGCGCTTGACCCGGCCACGGTCGATGAAGTCATCGATGTAGCTGCTGCCCCACGCGGTGGCGAGGGTGTTGTTGATCGAGGCCACCGACAGGCCCAGCGCATTGGCCTTCTCCACGTCCACGTCGATGCGCAGCTGCGGGGTGTCTTCCTGGCCGTTGGGACGCACGTTGGCCAGCAGCTTGCTGCCGCCTGCGCCGCCCAGAAGCTGGTTGCGTGCGTTGAGCAGTGCTTCGTGGCCCTGCCCGCTGGTGTCCTTCAGGAAGAAGGTGTAGCCCGAGCCGATGCCCAGCTCCGGCATGGCCGGCGGCGGGAAGGCGAAGATGAAGGCGTCCTTGATCTGGCCCAGTGCGCCCATCGCGCGGCCGGTGATCGGCCCCACGCCCTGGTCGGCGTCGCGCTCCTTCCAGTCCTTGAGCTTGATGAAGGACATGCCCGCGTTCTGGCCCATGCCGGCGAAGCTGAAGCCCTGCACCGAGAACACCGACTCGACCGCGTCGGTTTCGTTCTTCAGGAAGTGTTCTTCCAGCTGGTACATCGCTTCCAGGGTGCGTTCCTGGGTCGCGCCGACCGGGGTCTGCACCAGTGCCATCAGGATGCCCTGGTCTTCGTTGGGCAGGAACGAGCTGGGCAGGCGCATGAACAGCAGGCCCATCACCAGTGCCAGCACGGCGAAGATCGACATGAAGCGCCACGGCCGGGCCAGGATGCCCTTGACGCCGCGCTGGTAGGTTTCGCTGGAGCGGTCGAAGCCGCGGTTGAAGCCGCCGAAGAACCGGCCCGACCAGCCCTTGTGCGCCACATGGTGCTCGCCCTTCTTCAGCGGCTTGAGCATGGTGGCGCACAGCGCCGGGGTGAGCACGATGGCGACCAGCACCGACAACGCCATGGCCGACACGATGGTGGCCGAGAACTGCCGGTAGATGACGCCGGTGGCACCGCTCATGAAGGCCATCGGCACGAACACCGCCGACAGCACCAGACCGATACCCACCAGCGCGCCGGTGATCTGGCCCATCGACTTGCGGGTGGCCTCCAGCGGTGACAGGCCTTCTTCGGACATGATGCGTTCGACGTTCTCCACCACCACGATGGCGTCATCGACCAATAGGCCGATCGCCAGCACCATGGCGAACATGGTCAGCATGTTGATCGAGAAGCCGAGCGCGGCCAGGATGCCGAACGTGCCCAGCAACACCACCGGTACCGCGATGGTGGGGATCAGGGTGGCGCGGAAGTTCTGCAGGAACAGGTACATCACCACGAACACGAGCACGATCGCTTCGATCAGGGTCTTGATGACGCCCTTGATCGAGACCTGCACGAACGGGGTGGTGTCATACGGCACCACCGATTCCAGCCCGGCCGGGAAGTTGGACTTCATGTCCTCCAGCGCGGCGCGCACGCCGTTGGCGGTGTCCAGCGCGTTGGCGCCGGTGGCCAGGGTGATGGCGATACCGGTGGACGGCTTGCCGTTGTAGCGGGTGACGAAGTCGTAGCTTTCCGCGCCCAGTTCCACGCGGGCAACGTCGCCCAGGCGCAGCTCGCTGCCGTCGGTGCCGCCGCGGACCAGGATGTTGCGGAACTGTTCCGGGGTCTGCAGGCGGTCCTGCGCGTTGATGGTGGCGTTGAGCTGCTGGCCCTTCACCGACGGCGCGCCGCCGAGCTGGCCGATGGCCACCTGCGCGTTCTGCGCGGTGATCGCCGCGGTCACTTCGTCCACCGACAGCTTGTAGGTGTGCAGCTTGTTGGGGTCCAGCCAGATGCGCATGGCGTACTTGCCACCGAACACCTGGATGTTGCCCACGCCCGGCACGCGGCTGAGCGGGTCAACGACATTGGAGCCGACGTAGTCGGAGATGTCGTTGGCGTCCATGCTGCCGTCGTTGGACACAAAGCCGATCACCTGCAGGAAGCCGCTGCTCGACTTGGCCACGTTGATGCCCTGCCGCTGTACTTCCTGCGGCAGCAGCGGCATGGCCAGCTGCAGCTTGTTCTGCACCTGCACCTGCGCGATGTCCGGGTTGGTCCCGCTCTCGAAGGTAAGGGTGATGGTGGCCTGGCCGTTGGCCGAGCTGTTGGAGGAGAAGTAGATCAGGCCATCGATGCCCTTCATGTTCTGCTCGATGATCTGGGTCACCGAGTCTTCCACCACCTTGGCCGACGCACCCGGGTAGGTGGCGCTGATTTCAACGGCGGGCGGTGCCACTTCGGGGTACATCGACACGGGCAGCTTCACCACGGCCAGCGCACCGGCGAGCATGATGATGATCGCAATCACCCACGCGAAGATGGGGCGATCAATAAAATAACGAGCCATTGGATTCTCCGCTTACTGCTTGTCGGCCGGCGCCGCCGGCGTGGCCGGCTTGGCCGGCGCGGCGCCCATCTCGGTGGCCTGCACGGGCATGCCCGGCTGGATCTTCTGCAGGCCTTCAACGATGACCTTGTCGCCCGGCTTCAGGCCGTCTTCGACGAGCCACTTGCTGCCGACCGCGCGGCTGACCTTGACCGGGCGCACTTCGACCTTGTTGTCCTTGCCGACCACCATGGCGGTGGTGTCGCCCTTGGGATCGCGGGCGATGCCCTGCATGGGCACGAGGATGCCGTTCTCGCGCACGCCGCTGCCGACCTGGGCGCGCACGTACATGCCGGGCATCAGGACCTGGTCGGGGTTGTCGACCTTGACCCGCAGCGCGTAGCTGCCGGTGGTGGGATCGACGCTGACTTCGGAGAACTCCAGGGTGCCCTTGTGGGCGAACTCGGTGCCGTCGTCGAGCAGGATGGTGACCGGCAAGGTCTGGTTGTCCTGCAGGCGGCCGCTGGCCAGTTCACGGCGCATCTGCAGCAGTTCGCTGGCCGATTGGGTCAGGTCGACATAGATCGGGTCGAGCTGCTGCACGGTGGCAAGCGCGTCGGCCTGGCCGGCGCTGACCAGCGCGCCCTGGGTGACCGAGGACTTGCCGATGCGGCCGCTGATCGGGGCGGTGATGCGGGCGTAGCCCAGGGTGACGTTGGCGGCATCCAGGGAGGCCTTGGCGGCGCCCACGTCGGCCTCGGCCTGCTTCTGTGCGGCCACGGCGTTTTCCAGGTCCTGCTTGCTGACCGCGTCGACCTTGGCCAGTTCGGTGATGCGCTTGGCGCTCAGGCGCGCGGCGTTGGCGGTGGCGTCGGCGCGGGCAAGCTGGGCGCGGGCGCTGTTGGCCTGGGCGCGGTAGCTGGCGTCATCCACCTGGTACAGGGGCTGGCCGGCGGTGACCAGGCCGCCTTCGGTGAACAGGCGCTTGGCGACGATGCCGCTGACCTGGGGGCGCACTTCGGCGACCAGGAAGGCGTTGGTGCGGCCGGGCAGTTCGCGGGTGAGGCTGACCTGTTCGCCTTTGAGGGTGGCAACGGTGACCTGGCCCGGGCCGCCCTGCGGCCCCTCCTGCTCACCGCCGCCACAGGCGGACACGGTCAAGGCGATCGCGAGGGACAGCGCGAGAAGACGGTACGGGGTTCGGGACATGGTGGGGGCTCACAGGAAACGAAAAAGGGTCGCCTGCAGCACTACCCCGCCTTTAAAAGCGACGAATGACAGCCAACAGGGCGGCAAATACGGCAAATCTGACGGTTTCGGCTTTGGCGCGGCTACGCGCGGTCCTCACCGGGAATCAGTGGGACGGAAATATACATACATGCATGTTTGTTTGTAAAGCGGTACAATTCAGGTCGGTTTCATCCAGCAACTGCAAAGCGCAATGGCCAGAAAGACCAAAGAAGAGGCGCAGGCCACCCGTGCGGGGATCCTCGACGCGGCCCAGGCCTGTTTCCATGAATTCGGGGTGGCAGGGACGAGCCTGGCGATGATCGGTGCGCGCGCCGGCTATACACGGGGGGCGGTGTACTGGCACTTCAAGAACAAGACGGAGGTGCTGACGGCGATGATCGACCGTGAGCGCGTTCCGTTCATCGAGCGGTTGCGGCGGACGACGTCGTCCAAGCGCACGACGCCGGTGCTGGATCTGCGGTCAGCCTTGCTGGTGTCGTTCCAGGAGCTGGCCGATGACGAGCGGTTGCGCAACATGATGGAGATCATGCTGCGCAACGATCTGTCGGTGGAGAGCCAGGCGATGCAGGAGCTGCAGCTGGAGGCATCGCGCGAGGAGCTGGGCATTTTCGCGGCGGCGTTCCAGCGCGCGCGCGAGTTGGGGCAGTTGCGCGAGGGGGTGGACGTGGACACGGTGGCCCGTATCGTGAGCACGAGTCTGACCGGGGTGCTGTACAGCGCGATGCTGGAGCCGGAGCTGTTCGAGATCAAACGCGACGGCGCGCAGACGCTGGACGCGATTCTGAGTGCGTTCGTGAAGCCGGGTGTGTTCACCCCGGGGGCGGCGCCGACGGCGTTGCCTACTGAGGATGAGGTTTGAGGTTTGAGGTTTGAGGTTTAAGGCGTAAGGCCGAAGCCGAAGCCGAAGCCAGGCAGATTCCGCTTGTCCATGGTTGGGCGGGGCGGTGTGGGTTCACGGGACACGCCGTGAATCCATCCCTGGAGGCTCGTGAGCGCCATCCATGGCGCCCAACGGTCCCGCGAACCCACACCGCCCCATCCTCGACAATGGGCTGGTGGCCTTGGGAGACGCAACAGCCAACGCGGGCGCGAATTGCTGTGACATCCATTTATTTACTGCGGAATTGTCCCTCTTGTTCAAGGCGACGAATTTGCAGCACCTCCGTGGCCTGAGGGCGCGCTGTGCCGTTGCTCTCTCTGTGCGAAACAGGAATGTGTCGAGGGTGGGGGCGTGGGAGTTTGCGGGACCGTTGGGCGCCATGGGTCCGGCGCATGCGCCGGACGGGTTGGGCAGGACGCCCAACCCCGGTCTTGCCGTTTGTGCAGGACTGCACAAACGAGCAAGGCGCTC